>JBDKFG010000034.1:0-46135 GCA_039798785.1 Verrucomicrobiota bacterium
CAACAAGGACTTCGCCAAGCGCGCCTGCTACTACTCCGCCAAGGCCTACTCGCAGCAGCTCAAGAAGACGCAGCGCTACTCCAAGCTCCGCCCGGTGATTTTCCTCGGCATCCTCAACTTCAACTGCTTCGATGGTCCCGACTTCCTCACCCGCCACCTGATACTCAATCAGAAGACCTTGAAGCAGGAGATCGAAGAGCTCGAATTCAGCTTCATCGAGCTGCCGAAGTTCACCAAAACCGAGGCCAAGCTGGTCGACGTCATCGACAAGTGGACCTACTTCATCAAGCACGCCGGCCGTCTCAAGAAGGCTCCGAAAACGCTGCTCAAGGTGCCGGAGATATCTGAAGCCTTTGAAGTCGCTGACCAGCACCTCTGGACCGCGGAGGAGCTCGACAACTACGAATCCTGGCTTGATCGCGAGAATCGCCGTCGCGGCTCGATCGAGGTCGCGGTTGAGGCCGCCGCTGCGGCCGCTGCCGAAGCCGCCCGCCAAGCCGCCGAAGCCGCCGAAGCCGTCGCAGCGGCGGAAGCGGAAGTCAAGAAAGAAAAAGCCGCCCGCCAGAAGGCCGAGGCGGACAAGCAGAAGGCCGAAGCCGACAAGCAGAAGGCCGAGGCGGACAAGCAGAAGGCCGAAGCCGACAAGCAGAAGGCCGAAGCCGACAAGCAGAAAGCCGAGGCCCTGGCGCGGCGCGAGAAATTCATCGCAGCGGAGCACTTGCGCGAGCTGAATTTGAGCGACGCCCAGATCCAAAAGGTCTCTGGGATCAGCCTGGCTCAGCTCAAGGCCTGGATCCGCTCCGGCCGGGCTTGATGAGCCCTATTCAAGACCCGGCGGGATGCGAGGACGCCCACTCCATTGCTCTGGTCGCGGAAGCTTCAGCAGCAGGCTGCGTGAACCCGATTTTTTGTCGGATTTATAGCGGGAAAACTTGCTTTGCCTCTGCGATTGGTTTAGGTTGGGTCTCGCGGGATGAAATTCCAAGTCGTCGGAATCTCGCTTTTCTCTCACCTCAACAAAAGGGACTCTTATGAAACTTCTTATCGCTCTGACAAGCTGGTCGATGCTGACTTCTTTTGCCGGGGCGAGCCCATCCAAGCCGTCGCCGCAACCGGAAACGATTCAGGCGGTCAGCGAGCAAGAGCTGGCTGCAATGAATAAGACATTGCTTGATTTCATCAAGCGACAGGACTCGAACAAGGATGGATCTTTGTCGGATGAAGAACTCGTGAAAATTAACATTAGACATTGCCCAAATGAATTAACTCTGTATTTGATTGATAGAAACCAAGACAGGAAAATATCAAAAGAAGAAATAAATTATTTCAAAAGTGATAAATTGGCAGTTGAAAACCCATTAAGTGAAATCTGGATTGATTTAAACTTTTTAAATAAAAGACTTTGTTATTTTGTTAAAAAGCTCGACTCAAATAAGGACGGAGAACTGTCTGATGATGAGCTGGATGAAATTGATCTAGTTGCTGACGATGATGGGTATACTTTGCATTGTGTGGATGCTGATAAGAATGGGTTGATTAGTCGTGACGAAATGATGGCGTTTAACCTTGAAAATAAAAAGTTTCATGAAGGCTTGGCGAAGCAAGAAGTCAGCGAAGTGGTTTGGTGTGACGATGAAATGGATACAAAAGAAATGGGCCATGATTTACGGGATTTCATTATAAAGTTCGACAATAACAAGGACAGCCAATTGTCGGCCGATGAACTTAGCAAGGCGGACAAGGATGAATTTTATACCCAGAGACTTTTGTTCACGATGGACAAAAACCATGATCGGAAAATTTCAAAACAAGAAGTTGATGAGTTTCGAGGTAGGCCAGACTTTAATGACAAGAGAGTGATTGAAAAATATTCTATTTCAGAGATCAAAGAAGAGATTGTCGAGGAAGAGATAAATGAAAAGCTTACGATACGTAAATTTGTCAAGAAATTTGATTTGAATAAGGACGGAATAGTCAGCGATGATGAAGTCTCTAAAATCGATCCCAATGATACCGACGCTTCCTTCGGCCTGATGATGTACCGGAGGGACACGAATAAAGATGGTCAAGTGACGCTAGATGAAATGAAAAATGCCAGGAAAAAAGCCGCGCCTTAATACGGTCACAAGGACGGAAGCAAACCGGCTGGCAGCCGGCGCTCCCAGGAAGCTCAAATCACCGGATCACCTCGCTCAGGTCGACGATGTTGCGGCGGAGGGCGAAGATGACGGTGTCGAGGGCGATTTCCTCGGAGTAGCCGAAGCGGGCGCCCATGTTGTTGATGAAGGTCTCGACGAAGTCGCGCACCTTGTCGGCGCAGCGGGCGTATTTCTCCGGGTCGGAGGAGCGGTGGAAGAAGGCGTCGCGGATCTGTTCCGGCGACAGGCCTTCGACGGCGCGGTGGTGCGACAAAAGGCGGGTGTATTCGACCGAGAAGGCGGTGACCAGTCCGTCGTCCTTCCGGGCGATCGCCGGGCCGTTGTTGGAGCAGCGGATGTCGCCGCGATCCTGCAGCAGGAGGAATTTCTTGGCGATCTCGCGGCGGATGTTGAGGGGGGCGTTGCCGGGCTCGATGATGCGCTCCATGCTCATCATGAATTCCGGGTCGGGACGCTCGATCTTGTCGCCCGACTGCGAATCGACATAGGCGTAGCGGGGCACGAGGATGTGCGAGAAGGCCTTGTTCTCAAGAGCCTTGTCGAGCAGAGCGTGCTGCAGGTAGCGGCGCAGGTCGGCCTCGATGCGCTCAGGGTCGCGACCGACGGCGCAGACGGTGATCTCACGGCGGATGAGCTCGTAATAGCAGGCCTTGACCACTTTGATCAGCGCGGCGTAGTCGTCGAAGTTGCCTTCGCCGTCGTCGAAATGGGTGCCGCCGATCTTGCGGCTGGGGATGCGGCGGTTCTTCCGCTTCGAGGCGTTGAGGAGGAGCCAGTGGTGCACCGCCGGGCCCTCCTGGAAGAGCTTTTCGAGCTGGGCGATGAAGAGCGGCACGGTGACCTTGATGCCGTCGGAGCTGGCGATGGTGTTGCGCATGATGTTCTGCAACTGGCGGACGCTGATCCCGTATTTGCCTTCCTCAGGATAGTGCTCTTCGCGCATCTGGCGCATGAACTCGTCGTCGATCAGGGCGAGTTCGCTGGCGGTGAAGAGGCCGCTGTCCTCGAGGCGGATGGCGTCGGGGTGGCGGACCACGTGGCGGCCCAGGATTTCCGGATTGAAGATGTTGATGCCGAGGCGGAAGCATTCGTTGCGGAAGGGGTGCCAGGGGGGCAGTCGGCGGATGGTGGCGACCGGGTCGTCGGACTGGCAGGCGTAGATCGCTAGCTTCTGTTCCGGGGTGATGCGGTTGTAGAGCTCCTTGCGTTCGTCGCTCCAGCGCTTGGGGAATTCCTTGCGGTTGGGAGCGAAGAGGCGGGTCATCACCGAGTAGGCCGAGGCGCAGCGGAAGAGGTTGGGGTCGACGTCGTACTTCTCCATCACCGCGGCCATGTCGCGGCGCAGGATGTCCATCTCGCTGACCTGGTCGAGGAGGTAGTTGACCGGCACCTTCTCGATCCGGTCGAGGAGTTTCGACGAGGTGAGCTGGCGTTCGAGGCCTTCCATTTCGTCGAGGTTGGTGGTCATCATGACGGTGGTGTCGACCGAGGCCTGGGTGGCTTCGAGGGTGATCTTGCCGGAGCCGAGAAGCATCAGCAGCGGCTTGTAGTCGTGGTCGGGGGTGCGGCCGGCCTCGGAGCCGAAGGCGTCGTGGATGTGGAGGAGGCCGCGGTTGGAGTTGAGGATGGCGCCCTCGTACTTGAACATGAACTTGCCTTGCAGGTGCTCGTTGAGCAGCGACACGTCTTCGTGGGCAAGAGTGAAGGGGCGGACGTAGGTCTCGAGCTGGCGCATGTCGTCGACGTTGGCGATGCCGCGCCCCTGCGCGTTGGAGAAGGTGATCTCCTCGACCCGGACATATTCCTCCAGGATGTCGAAGAGGCTCTTCCCCTGGTTGCGCTGATTCTGCATCAGGGCGGCGAGGATGTCGAGGGTTCGTTTGTCGGCGGTGGCGTATTGGTAATAGCTGGGAATGGAGAGATTGCGGCGCAGGCGGCGGGCGATTTCGTCGAAGAGTTCCTGTCTGGGGCGGGCGACGCTGCCGTCGGCGAGGGTGAGCGAGGGGGGGAAGAGGAGGATCGGGTTGGGAGCCAGGGCGGAGCGGAGCTCGAGCTCGCGGCCTGAGGCGTTGGTGAGGCGCCAGACGAAATTGTAGAGGCGGACTTCGCGAGTCTTGGTGTACTCCTCGAGAGCGAGCGCGAGAAGGTCGACGATGTTGGTCTTGCCCGAGGCCGGCGGGCCGACCAGGACGATGCCGCGCTTCGGTCCTGATTCCTTGTCGACCGATTCGATGACGTCGATGATCCTCTTGATGCAGATCTCCTGGCCGTAGACTGCGTTCAGGCCCTTGGCGAAGGGATCCTCGAAGACCTTGTAGCGCAGGATCGGCTCGCCGCCCCGGACGATGATCTCGGTGCCAAAGGACTTGATCGCGTCAAGGATCAGGCCGGCGGAAGTGCGCAGCAGGCCTTCGGGATCGGCCATGAAGGAGTCGATCCAGGCGGAGAAGCGCATCGGCTCCTTGCGGCGGTGAGCCAGCAAGGCCCGGTAGTCAAAGCTCGGGCTGGTTTCGTCGGCCATGAGATGCCTCCTTCGGGACGATCCCGTCCTGGTTCCATGATAGTTCCGACCCGGGCAGCTCCGCAAGTGGCGCAGGGCCGGGCGAGGGAATTTCGAGGTGTCCAACGCAGTAATCGGGCCAAGCCTGGACCGACATGACACTTTCTGGTCCTTCCGGATTGCAACAATCGCTCCGCTTCTGCGTTGATTTGGAATATTCTAGAAGAGAATGCCGCCCAACCCGGAGAGGATCGCCATGTACAAAGCCGCCAGCGCCCTGTTTTTTAGCACAACGGTGATTTTCTGCGGTTTGTGGCTGACGAAAAGCTCGGCATTCCGCCCGGACGGGCTCGTCCCCTCCGAAGGCGAGGCCGGCACCCGCAAACTCAAGTCCGATCTCGCCTTGGCGAAGGCGGAGGCGGAAAAACTGAGGAAAGAACGCGATGCCTTGATGATCACCTCTTACCGCAAATCCGCGACGGGATTCCCAGGCTTGAGCAATGGCGACGTCGACGAGTCCTTCTACGTCGGCGACAGCCCGGCTCACGAACGCCTCCAGTCCCTGATCGAATCGATGCGCAAGACCGAACTGGAGCAGGAGAAGGAATCCCTCGGCCAGGACTTGAACCGCCTCTACTCCAAGCTGAATCTGAGCGGCGAGGAGAAGGACCGCCTCGACGCTCTCATCCTCGAGCGCCGCCTTCTGCGCCAGAACGCCCGGATGACCGGGGAATACGAGCGGCTCGAAACCGATCTCGCCACCGCCGACAAGGACATCGAAACCCTGCTCGGCTCGCGCTATGCCGTGCTGCAGGACTTCCGCGACAAGCACGAAGCCTATTCACGCCTCGACAATCTCAACGAGGAGCTCGGGGAGCAGCAGCTTCCTACCTTGACGGATGACAAGGTGGAGTCTCTTGCCAGCCTGATCACCGAGACCTTGAAGGCGCCCTACTCCATCGACATCGAGGCGAAAGGCGGCTGGCGCAAGCTCAGCGAGTCGGAGCGCCAGATCATCGTCGAGGAGCGCCAGGCCAGGACGGCACGGATCACGCAATCGAGCGGCCTGAGCCCCGAACAGCAGGAAATCCTCAAGGATCATCTCCGCTGGCGCGGCGGGCGCTGAGCGGCCTCCTTGATGATACGACTCTTCGCAAGCTTCTGGCTGGCCTGACCCGCCCATGCCGCCAGGCAGCCTGTTCCGGGCAATAATGATTTTATTTAATTTTATTAATCTCATTACTTGCCATAAATCCAAACTCGTGCAGATTTGCCTCACATTGAGGCGGGCTTGGGCACCAAGGCCTCCCGTCAAGCTCGGAACTTACAAACGGAGACACCCGGAATGCGCCGTTTCACTCTCATCGAGCTGCTGGTGGTGGTTGCCATCATCGGAATTCTCGCCGCGATTCTGCTGCCGAGCCTGGCCCGCGCCAGGAAACAATCCAAGGTGGCGCTCTGCGCCAACAACCTGAAGCAGATCAGCACCTGGATCAACCTCTACGCTCTTGACAATGAGGGCTGTCCGCCGGACGCGATCAACAGCGATGACACGCCGGCCGCGGCGGGGGCTACAGTGTCTTTCGACGACCTGCTTTCCGCCTATGACGGCCGCAAGCTGAGCGAGGCGGATAAGGCTCTTGACGGCGGCTTGGGTGAGAATCCCGTCGATGTGACCTACCGCTGCTCGCTCGATTCCCGCGGCAAGGGCTTCCGAACCTATGCGATGAACTACTACATCCGCGAGAACCGCATGACCTTGAACCTGCTCAAGAATCCCGGCGGCACCATCTTCGCGACCGAGTTTTTCGGACTCAACTACGCCGACTCGAAGATGGGCACCCAGAAGGGTTCCTATTTCAGCTATTCCGGCGGCTACTACCCGAGCCACTCGTCGTGGCAGAACTCCTACCATCCGAAAAAAGGCGAGCAGCCTTGGCTGATGGGAGATGGCCATGTCGAACTGCGCCTCCGCAACTACTTCCCCACCCCGGCAAGCGGCGGCCCCTACCTCGGCACGGAGTGAGCCGGATGCCGTCGCGCCGCCATTGAGAACGCCGCTCTAGGGGTTAGCTTGCAGGCGTCAACGAAACCAGGGACGCCATGAAGACTCCTCCGCCTCTCGCAGCCGAACTCCTTGAGCTTCTCGCCTGTCCGCGCTGCCCCACCCGCCCGCCGCTCCGCCCGGACGCCGCCTGCCTGGTCTGCGACCAGTGCGCGAGCCGCTGGCCGCTGCTCCGCGTCGACGGCCCCGACGGCGCCGGACTCAGCATCCCCGACCTCTTCCAGTCGGAGGCCGACCATGCGCTGTCCTGAATGCGGCTGCATCGACGACAAAGTCCTCGAAACCCGCTTCTCGAAAGACAAGGACCAGGTCCGCCGGCGCCGCGAATGCCTCGGCTGCGGCGTCCGTTTCACCACCCAGGAGGAAGTGATCCGGGCCGAGCTGATGGTGATCAAGTCGAACGGCAGCCGCCAGGACTTCTCGGCCTCGAAGCTGCGTCTCGGCCTCAGCCTCGCCTGCCGGAAGCGGCCGGTCAGCGACGAACAGATCGATGAAGCCGTGTCGAGCATCCGGCGCGAACTGGAGCGTCGCTTCGAACGCGAAGTCCCGGCTCGCGCCGTCGGCGAACTGGCGATGGAGAAGCTGCGGGAGCTCGACCCCGTTGCCTTCGTCCGCTTCGCCTCGGTCTATCGCGACTTCCGCGACGCCGGCGAATTCGTCACCGCCATCCGCGACCTCGGGAAGTCCTCATGATCTGGGCCCCTCCACGCCGCCGTCCGGCGCAGCGCCCCGGCCTCGGCGAGGCGCTCGCCCTCGAGCTGCGCGCCGCCTTCCGGGCCGCCGGCCATCCCGATGACTTCGCCGCAGAAGACATCCTGGTGGCCGTCGAGCATGCCACTGCCGCCGGACTCCTGCCGGCCCGCGATGAGACCGCCCAGCGCGCCCTGCTTCTCGGCATCCTCGAGGACAACGGCCTAGGCGACGTCGCCGGCCGCCTCTCCCAGCCACTGTCGCCATCTCCCGGCCCCTTGGCCGAAGCCCTAGCCCGCAACAGCCGGCCCGCCGACGCCGACGCCGCCGGCCAACTCTTGCGCCAATGGTTGAAACTTCTCAACTTGAACGAGGACAACGCTCCCGCCGACCTGCTGCCGCCTCTCGCCCGTCTCGCCGCCGAAAGAGCCCGCGCCTTGCCCCATCCGGTGCCCGGCCGCAGCGTCCTCGCCGACCTCAGCCTGGCCCAGGCCCTCGGCCTGCACGACTGCCGCGGCGAGTGGAACCCTGAAGTCATCCGGATCAGCGCCGCCGGCCTGATCTTCCGTTCCGTCCGGATCGAAGTCCGCCTCTCCCGCCTCGCCGAACAGCAGGGCGGCGCCTGGATGCCCCTCCTCCTCTTCCCCGCCCTCGAACGAGAGGCGGTCGCCGCCGCGCGGGCCCTCTCCGCACGCCTCGCCCAATGCCCGGAAAACCTTCGCCCCGGCTACCTCAGTCTCGGCCTCGAAACGGGTGAGGAAAGCCGCGCCGTCTTCGGCCGCGACGCCGCTGCCCTGCGCAGCGAATGCCTCGCCCTCCTCCACTCCTGCTTCAGCGACGAGATCCCCGAGGAATGGGAACTGCGCCGCCTGCCGTCCGATTGAAGGGCCGTCCCGGCAAACTTGAGACCAAAGGGACAATTATTCCCGCCGCCTGGCGTTAGCGTAACATCCAGGCTCGTTACGGAGTATCCACCGGGACGCGCCCCTGCACCCATTCGCTAATGAACAGCCCCGGAGCCCATCATGCGCAAGACCTTCCTCAGCGCCGCTCTCGCCCTCCTGCTGCTCTCGCCCGCCCTGCACGCCGCCCGTCAAATCCAGGACGAGCAGGACCGATCCCTCGTCCCCGCGGCGCTCAATCTCGCCTATCACCTCGCTGCCACCCAGCCCAACAGCCCCGCCCTCTCCGACCTCAGCGACTGGCTCAGCGCCGCCGACCCGGAAAACCTCGACATCAAAGCGCTCAAGGAAGCCCTGGTCTTCGGCGGCGCGGTGAAAGACCGCGGCGGCGATGCCAAGGCCCTGGCGGCGAAATTCGCCGCCGCCGCAGAAGCCGTCAAGGGAGCCCAGTTCCCCGCCGCACGCCGCAGCATCTACCTCGCCCTCGCCGTCAGCCTCGACAAAGACGACAAGAATTCCTTCGACCTGCTCCAGGACCTGAAGAGCTCCGGGCTCGAAGTCCGCGTCCCTCAACTCGTCCGCCAACTCCCCGCCGCCACCTACCACGACCCCGAAATCGAAGCCCGCAAAGAAGCCGCCGCAGCAGCCGCCGCCGCCAAAGCAGTGGTCGACACCGGAAAGTCAAACCTCAGCCCCGAGGAAGAAAGGACCAAGATCCGCAAGCTTCTGATGCGGACGAAATTCCCTTCCTTCAACTACTCCGAAGCCAACGCCCTCGACGCCGTCAACCGCCTCAACCAGTTCTTCTACTGGCAAGGATTCTCCTTCGACATCCAGGGCGCCCGCCTCGGCATCATCGAACGGAAAAAAGCCGAGAACGGCTGCGTCTTCTTCGTCAGCCCCCTGCTCAAGCCCGAGCGCGACACCTGGCAGCTCCGCGATGTCACCGCCTACGAAATCCTGCAGAGCTTCTCCGATAACCTCAACATGGAATTCAACATCGTCGGCAACAAAGTGATTCTCGGCGACGGCAAACCCTCCGACCCGACCTACACCCCGCCCGGCGGCGTCGACCTCGAAAAGCTCGCCTCACGTCTGCGCGGCGGCGCCAAGGACGACATCGCCCGCTGGAAGGACAAGGAAATCAGCTTCAATGGCACCATCAGCGGCATCTCCGACCAAGAGAACAACACCCGCGCCATACTCCTCAACGGCGGCAAGGTCAAGCTTATGATCCGCCGCGTCGATGTCGACAACAACGGCTGGAATGAATTCATCAAACTGGTTTCAGCCGAAAAAGCCAAGAAGCCGACGAAAAACAACAACGGCGGTGGCAACAACAACGGCAACAACAACGGCAACAACAACAACGGCAACAACAACAACGGCAACAACAACGGCGGCAACAACAACGGCGGCAACGGCCTTGATCCGGCGCCCCAAGTGACCGGATTGCGCTTGACAGGTTTCGCCACCATCGAGAAGATCGAGATGGACAAGATCACCCTGTCTAAAGGCAGCAAACTGGTTTTGGAAGGTCGCAAGCTGAAGATCCTGCGCACCGCCTTCGACCGTGAAGCAGAGGCAGATCTCGACGAACTCTAATACCCGAAAAAACATAAGGAGTCAATGATGTACAAGCCCGCGACCTTCATCTTCCTCACAGGCACTCTCGCCTTCGGCAGCCTGTGGTTCGTCGAACGCTCCAAGAACGCTCAGGCCCCGGTGGCCAATCTGACCGGCACGCCGGATGCCGATCCCGCCACCATCAGGCTCAAATCCGATCTTGTCGCCGCCCGCAAAAAAGCCGACGATCTCAGCAAGCAGTGTGAAGAGCTGGCGGCCGAACTCGAAAAGGCCAAGCGCTCCCCCGCCACCGCCGCCGCCGCGCCCAAGACCAAGACCAGCGAGCTGGCCGAATCGCGTTACAACGAAGTCGCCAACTCGATGAAGGAAATGGGCAAGCAGCGCATCGAAGCCGAATACGCCCGCCTCTTCAAGAAGCTCAACCTCAGCGCCGAAGAGCAGGAGAAATTCGTCAGCCAGATCATGGAGACCCAGATGCTCCGGATGAGCTCAGGCATGAAGATCTGGCAGGAGAAGGACGAAACCAAGCGCAAAGAAATGAAGGACAAGCTGGACGAGGAACTCGCCGCAGCCGAAAAGGACACCGAAGCCCTCCTCGGTTCGCGCTACGCCCTGCTCCAGGATTACCGCGACAAACAGGGGGCTTACCACTCCCTCGACAACCTCAACGCCGTCCTCGGCGAAAAGTCCCTCCCTTCTCTTTCCGACGACAAGGTCGAGGAGCTCGCCAGTCTGATCAGCAGCACCGAGAAAGCCAATCCCTACTCGATCGACATCGAGGAGAAAGGCGGCTGGCGCCAGCTCAGTGACGAGGATCGCGAGACGGTCAGGAGCGAGCGCGAAGCCCGCAACGACAAGATCGTTGAGGCCAGCGGCTTGCCCGCCGAGCAGAAGGAGATCCTCAAGGAGCAGCTCAACGACCCGCGGCGCGGTGGCCGTGGCGGCTTCGGTCGCGGCTTCTTCGGCGGTGGCCCTCGCTGATCCCTGCGCTTGCCCACAGCCCTCTCCCGACAAGGGAGGGGGCTTTTGCTTTGCGCGCAATCTAACCTAACGGCACATTCCCCTGCACCCCCGCCCCCCGGTCCCTGCCCTGGATTACGCGATCCTAGAAGGCCCCGCGGCTACAGTGTTCATTTCATCGTCTCAGGAGCTTCCTCAACTTGTCCTTCCGAGACAGACACGCTCGGCGATCCGCGCCGCCAGTCGCGCCGCGACACGGGCGCTGTGGCCGTCGATGTCGTAATCTGGATTGAGTTCGGCGATGTCGGCAAGACGGACCTTGCCGCTGCCCATCACCAGGTCGAGTAGAGGTTCGAGCACTTCCAGGCCAACGCCGCGCGGGGCAGGAGCGGAAACCCCGGGGACCAGGCTGAGAGGAAGGACGTCGAGACAAACGGTGAGATAGACGGAGTCGACGCCGGCGAGAAAAGCCTCCAGCTCCATCTTTGCGGCAGGCAGTTCGGCCAGGCTCAGTCTTTCATCTTCTCGCCAGAGGACGCCGAACTGACGGGCCCGGGCGTAGAGGGCCGCGGTGTTGGCGTAGCGCGAGACCCCCATGCAGGCATAGGCGAAGGGCCAGCCGCGGCGGCTGCAGTCTTCAGCGATCTGGCGAAAGGGGGTGCCGGAATTGCCGGGCTCGCCGGCGCGGAGATCGAAATGGGCGTCGAAGTTGACGATGCCGATCTTCGGCGTCGGGCCCCCTTCTAGATGCCTCGCCAGGCCCTGGAAGCTGGCCCAGGCGATCTCGTGGCCGCCGCCGAGGCCGAGGGGGAAGTGGCCAGCGGCAAGAAGCTTGCCGACAGCCCTTGCAAAAGCCTCTTGAGCCTCCTCAAGCCCGTCACCTTGACAGGAAATGTCGCCGGCCTCAAGACGCGGCAGCCCGTCATGAAGAGGCAATTTGGCGAGCGCCTTGCGGATCTCGTCGGGAGCTCCGGCTGCCCCCGGCCGGCCAAGATTGCGCCGCACCCCGGCATCGCAGGCGAAGCCGAGAATGGCCAGCCCTGGCTCCGCGTCCTCCCGAAGCGCCGTCACCGCCTCGTGCCAGCGCCGGGTCGAACCGGCCGGATCGTCGTCCCTTCTCCCCTGCCAAGGTGTCGATTCCATGTAAAGCTCCTTCCTTGATTGCTTGACTAGACAATAGCTTTGATTTCCTCGATGCCACGGCGAATGAAATTCAAACTTGTCGTTACTAGAAGGAGGCAGAGAATGGGAATCGGCTTAAGTTGGCAGCGATTACGAATCATCAGCGCTCAAGGAGGAAGCCATGAATCCTGAAGCCCCCCGCATTCTGGTCGTCGACGATTCGCCGGAGAATCTTCGCATCATCACCGCGATTTTGAACGAGACTGGGAGGTTCCAGATCTACGTGGCGTCCACCGGTTCGGAGGCCCTGCTGGTCGCCTGCGAGAAGAGTCCCGACCTGATCCTGCTTGACGTCAGCATGCCGGAAATGGACGGCTTTGAGACCTGCCAGGTCCTGCATTCGGAAAGCCATTGCCGGGACATCCCGGTGATCTTCCTTTCGGCCCGGACCGGGGCGGAGGACATCACCCGCGCCTTCGAAGTGGGGGGTAGCGACTACCTGACCAAGCCGATCAACACCCGCGAGCTGATCAGCCGTGTCGACAAGGTCCTGGGGCTGCACCGGCAGGCTGTGCAACTCGGCACGACTGCCGCCGGCACCGAGCAGCTGCTGCGCAGCCGCGACGAAGCCTTGCAGGCATGTCGGGCCGCGCAGGAGATGAACCAGAAGCGCGGCGACATCATGGCTATGATGTCGCACGAATTGCGGACTCCGCTGAACGGCATCCTCGGCGCCGCCGCGATCCTCGCCAAGCTGGAGATCGGGCCCGAGGTCCGCTCCCTGGTCGGCGTCATCCAGCAGAGTGGCGAAGGGCTCCTCAGCCTGCTCAACAATCTTCTCGACCTTTCCGACATCCAGCAGGGCGCGATCACTCTCGAGAGCCAGAGCCTTGACATCGCCAAGATCGTCGAAGGGCTTTTCAGCTTCCTGCTGCCGGCGGCGGAAAGCAAGGGACTGAGCCTGCGCGTCACGGTCGACAGCCATGCCCCGCCGCAGGCTGTCGGCGACCCCGGCCGCATCCGCCAGATCCTCCTCAACCTGCTCGACAACGCGCTGAAGTTCACGGCCCAGGGCGAGGTGACCTTGAAGTACGACTGGAGGGAGAGCCAGGCAGGCAAGATCCTGCTGCGCTTCGAAGTGAAAGACACCGGCATCGGCATCCCGCTGGCCCGGGGCAACGAGATCTTCAAGCCCTACATCCAGGGCGACGGCAGCACCACCCGCCGCCACGGCGGCGCCGGGCTCGGGCTCGGCATGGTCCGCGGCCTCTGCCAGCTGATGGGCGGCGACGTCACGTACAGCAGCCAGCCAGGAGTCGGCTCGACCTTCTCCGCCTGGATCGAGGTCAAGAAGTCACAGCCTCAGCCGGCCGTTCAGGCGGGCGGCGACAAGCTTCGAGAGCTGCGCGTCCTCGTCGCCGAGGACAACCTGATCAACCAGATGCTGATCAGCCGCATCCTCCGCCTTTGGGGCATCAAGGCGAGGGTCTGCAGCGACGGCCGCGGCGCCCTCGCCACTGCGCTGAACGAGCCTTTCGACCTGATCCTGATGGATCTGCACATGCCCTTCATGGACGGCCGAGAAGTCGCCACCGAGATCCGCCGCCAGCCCGGCCGCCAGCCCTTCATCTGCGCCATCACCGCCGACGACAGCAGCAGCGCCCGCGAGGACTGCCTGGCAGTGGGGATGGAAGCGTTCATCTCCAAGCCCTACACGCCGGAGCGCCTGCTGGAAATCTGCCGCCAGGTCGCGGCGGAGCGCCTGTGATGTCATCGCGCCCAGGGAGCGTCAAGGAGGACTCCATGGATCTCGACCGCAAAGCCCGGTGCGACGGCGCTCCTGAAGCCGGGAGCGCCACATGAACCGGCCTCTGGTGATGATCGTCGACGACGTCCCGGACAATATCCAGGTCGCCGCCCGCTTCCTCCAGGAGGACGGCTGCAGCGTCGCCTTCGCCACCAGCGGCGCCCAGGCCCTGCAGGCGTTGGCCCGGCTGCGGCCGCAGCTCATCCTCCTCGACATCGACATGCCGGAGATGAACGGCTTCCAGCTGATCGAGAAGCTCGCCGCCCATCCCGACACCGCACAGATCCCGGTGATCTTCCTCACGGCGATGAACGACGACAAGTCCCTGCAGGCCGGCTTCCAGCTCGGCGCCGTCGACTTCATCACCAAGCCTTTCCGCAGCGTCGAGCTATGCAGCCGGGTCCGCACCCACATCCGTCTGCGCAAGGCCGAGCTGCGGGCCGAGGCCGCCAGCCGCAGCAAGAGCCGCTTCCTCGCCAACATCAGCCACGAGCTGCGGACGCCGCTCAACTCCGTCCTCGGATGGGTCGAGATGCTGCAGCTGCGCCGCCCCGACGAGGCCACCCGCAACGCTCTCGACAACATCGAGCGCAGCGGCAAGAGCCTGCTCGGGCTGATCAACGAGCTGCTCGACCTCGCCAGCGCCGAGGAGGGCAGGATGAAGCTGAGCGAAGAGGACTGCTCGCTGCTGCATCTGGTGGAGGATGTCGTCCAGGAGCTCCTCCCCCTGGTCGAACGCCGCCGCCTGCAGCTGCAGGTCGACTGCGCCCCCCGCTGCCAGGATGCCATTCACAGCGACCCCCGCCGTCTCCGCCAGATCCTCCTCAACCTCCTCTCCAACGCGGTGAAGTTCACCGACTCCGGCACCATCCGCCTGAAAGTGGCGACCGAAGCCGCCGACCGAGGCCTGCGTCTGCGCCTCCAGGTCGAGGACAGCGGCATCGGCATTTCGGCGGAGGAGCAGGCACGGATCTTCGCCCCCTTTTGGCAGGCCGAGGATCATCGCGTCCGGCACCGCGGCGGCACCGGACTCGGTCTGCCGATCAGCCGCACCCTCTGCGAAATGATGGGAGGAAGCCTCACGGTCAGCAGCTCTCCCGGGGCCGGCAGCGTCTTCACCGCCGAAATCCTCGTCCGTGCGGCCCTCGATCCCGGTTTCGCTTCGCCGGGAAGTCCGCGGCCCGTCGAAGCCCGGGGCACTGCCGTTCCCGACCCGGCGATGCGCGCCGCCCTGCTGCAGCAGATCCGTCTCTTTCTCGCCGACGGCAGCTTCAACCAGGCCAGCGCCCTCGGGCAGCTGCTCGGCCATCTCCCCCCCGAAATCCGCCACGGACGCTGCGCCCCCGCTTTCTCCCGGGTGCTGCGCGACATCCACGGCTTCGCCTTCACCTCCCTCAAGCAAAGCTGCGGCGAGCTCGCGGTCGAATTGGAGGCTTTTCAACCATGAAGCGCCTGCTGCCGCTGCTGCTGCTCCTCGAACTCCCGCTCGCCGCCGAGGAGCCGCCGCCGCCGCCAAGAGCGGCCGAACACGCGCTGATCGTCTCCAACTACCTCCTGCGCTTCGCCGAAAACATCACCTGGCCGAAAAAAGCCGATCGTGCCTCCCTCAACATCTGCGTCCTCGGCAAGGAGAATGACGGAGTCACCGAGAAACTCAAGAAATTCGCCAAGACAACCCGCATCCATCAACTTCCTCTGGAGATCCGCAGCGCCGCCGGTCTCGACCAGGTCGGCGATGCCGACCTGGTCTTCGTTCCTTCAGGCGGCAAGGATCTGCTGCGCGAACTCCTCTACCGGGTCGAGGGGCGCCCCGTCCTTGTCGTCAGCGAGGATTATGAAAACAAACGACTGGCGATGGTCAACCTGACCACGTTCGACCGGAAGATCCGTTTTGAGATCAACAAGCCCAACGTCCTGAACCAGGGTCTGGAAGTGGCGCCGGAACTGGTCCTCCACGGCGGCACCGAGATCGACGTCGCCCGCATCTACAAGGACGCCAAGACCTCTCTGATGGAAATGGAGAACAAGCTTCTCGACCAGGCCAAGCGCTTCGAGCTGCAGCAGCGCAATCTCGGCGCCGCCGAGGCCGAGGCGAAGCGCTTCAGTCTCGAGGCCAAGCGCCTCGAAGGCGAGATCGCCAAGAGCTCCGACGAGGCGCTCCGGCTCGAAAGCCTGCTCCACAACGCCCGCCGCGAACTGCTGCTGAAGAACCAGTCGATGAACGAGCTCAAGCTGGCGCTTGAGCGGCTCGGCATCGAGCTGCGGCAGTCCCAAGACACCATCGCCGCCCAGAAGGCGAGCATCCTCGAGCAGGAGAAGGAGCTCGGCAAGCTCGCCGGCGAAAAGCTCCGCCTCAGCACCGAGATCCAGCAGAGCGCCGGCGCCCTCACAGCCCGCAACGCCGTCCTCGAAGCCAGGAACCGCGAGGTCGAGGCGAAGAGCCTGGAGGTCGAGAAGGTCAGCCGCGAGATCCGCTCGAGCCGGGCCGTCCTGCAAAGCCAGGAGGCGACCATCGCCCAGCAGAAGCTGACCATGAGCCGCCAGACCGACGCCCTGCAGGAGCAGCGCCGCTTCAATCGCCTCCTCCTCATCACCATCCTCATCTCGGGCTTCACCGCCATCCTCGCCGTCGCCGCCTGGCGCAAGGTCGCAAGGCAGCGCCGCGCCATCAGCCAGCGCCACCAAGAGCTGCAGGAGCTGCAGAACAGCCTGGTGGTGGCGAAGAGCCTGGCCGAGGCCTCCCGCGCCGAAGCCGAACACGCCAACCAGGCGAAAAGCATCTTCCTCGCCAACATGTCGCACGAGATCCGCACTCCGATGAACGCCATCCTCGGCTTCACCGAGCTCCTCGCCCGACGCACTCCGGACGCCGAATCGAGACGCTACCTCGACAGTGTCCAATCCAGCGGCGAAACCCTCCTCACCTTGATCAACGACATCCTCGATCTCTCCCGCATCGAGGCCGGCCGCCTCGAGATCAAGACCTCTCCCACTTGCATCCCCCCGCTCATCGAGGAGATCCACCAGCTCTTCCTCCCCCTCGCCGAACGCAAGCGCATCAACCTCGAGATCGACGCCGCCCCCGAGCTCGGCGTCACCGCCGTCCTCATCGACCGCCACCGCCTCCGCCAAATCCTCGGCAACCTCGTCAGCAACGCCATCAAGTTCACCCATCAGGGCGGCGTCCGGATCAGCGCCCGCAGCCAGCTCCTCCCCTCCGGGCTGATCAGCCTCGAACTTGAAGTCGCCGACAGCGGCGAAGGCATCCCCGACGCCGACAAGGAACGGGTCTTCGCCGCCTTCATGCAGAAAAGCGGCCAGTCCGCCGCCGTCCACGGCGGCACCGGCCTCGGCCTCGCCATCAGCCGCGACCTCGCCGAACTACTCGGCGGTGCGCTCAGCCTCCGCGACGCCCCAGGGGGCGGCAGCATCTTCACCCTCAGCTTCCCCTCACTCAGGACTGGAACCGCCGCCGCGCCGGAAGAAGGACCGAAGATGGGCTACCGCTTCGCGCCCGCCCACATCCTCGCCGCCGACGACAGCCCGGTCAACCTGCAGCTTCTCCGCGACATCCTCGCCGAACAGCCCGACCTGAGCCTGGAGACCGTCTCCGACGGCGACGCCGCCCTTGCCGCCGCACGCCGCCGCCGCCCCGACCTCATTCTCCTCGATCTCAAGATGGCGCCTGTCAACGGCGCCGATGCCGCCCGCCAGCTGCGCGATGATCCGGCCCTCTCCTCCATCCCCCGCCTCAGCGCCAGCGCCGCGGTCTTCGACACGGTCGAGGAAGGCCTATTCGCCGAAAGCCTCGCCAAGCCCTATCATCCGCAGCAGCTCTTCGCCCTCCTGGCCCGCCACCTCCCTCATCAAGTGAGCCGCGAGAATCGCGAGGCCTCCCGCCTCGCCAGCCCTCTGCCCGGCCTGCCGCAGGAGATCCGCGACGCCGCCGCCGCTCTGCTCCTGGCGCCCGAGTCAGAGGGCCTGCAATCGCTCCTCCGGCAACTCGAAGCGGAATACGGTCGCAACGCCGAGCCCAGTCTCGACGAATTCATCGCCAGCTTCCGCCGCGACCTGCAAAGCTTCGACACCAACCGCATCCTCATCTCCCTCGAAGCCCTGATCCTGGCAAAATGACTCAGGGCAACGCGGAAGACGCAAACCGCGGAATCAACTGCAGAATATTTCGACCAGTATCACTCGAAGGAACGAAGAGGCGAAGAGAGCAGATGGCAACAAAAGGGACAAAGAGCACAAAAGGCGGCGTTTCGCTCTTTGCCGATCACCCTTTCTGCGTTGTTCTGCGTCTTCTGCGCTTGGCTTGATTTGGAGTCATACAGGTCGGAATTTTTGGGGGGGGATCAGGGGAAGTCGGTGGTCTGCAGGAAGAGGTTGTCGATGACCGCGCCGAAGGAGTTCTTGTTGACCGCCACCAGCTCGATCCTCTGGGCATCGCCATCGGCGACCAGGTCGTAGCTGTGATGCTCCCAGCCGAACTTCTTGCCGGGGTTGATCACCTCGAGCAGCTGGCCGTCGAAGAAGACCTTGATCGCCGAGGCCTCCTTGGCCCGCGCCGAGAGATCGAACTGCAGCGAGATCTTGTCCCCGGCATCCAGGTCGACGACGGTGAACAGGTTGCTGGCGGCGCCCCTCTTGCTGGCGAGCTCGAGGACCTGGTTGCCGTTGTTCTTGCCGCCGTAGACGCTCTCCTTGCCGATCTCCACCGTGCCGCCGCCGTTGTCGGTCCGCCAGTCCTGCGGATTCTGCAAAAGCAGGTCGTCCCACTTCTTGCCGCTCGGCAGGCGCTGCTCGAAAGTCAGCAGGCTGGTCTTGACCACCGGCTCGACGATCACCGGGGGCTCAACGACGACAGGGGGCGGCTCGACCACGGGCGCAGGCAGTTCGCTGATCACTTCGGTGTTGGCCCCCACGCGCCATTGCGTGCCGGCGGGATTGACCTGGCGGACCTGGATGCCGCCGATCTCATAGGTGCCCAGATCCAGGGTCAGCGTGTCCCCAGTGGTCTGGATCCAGTTGCTCCCCCCGTCGAGGGAGTAGAAGAGTGTCCAGGAGGTGTCGTTGCCGACCAGGCCGTCGACCTTGACCTTGAACTGCTTGCCGTCGGCGCTGTTGTCGATCTTCGACAGGGTCAGGGCCTCGCGGATCTGCTGAAGCTGTGGCATCTCTCACCTCCGATTTTTTTCATCTTGCGATTGCGGCGAATGGGGCATCGATGGATTCTTCACAGTCACCGGGAGAACGCCCCCGCCGACGCCCATATTGCCGCGCCGCGAAAAAAAATCGGGATGATTTTTCGCTTCAGCTCAGGAAGGGGTAGTCGACGTAGCCTTTCTCGCCGCCGCCGTAGAAGCTGTCGCGATCATAGGGGTTGAGCGGGGCGCCGGCGATCAGGCGCCGGGGCAGGTCGGGGTTGCTGATCGCCAGGCGCCCGAAGGCGATGAGCTGGGCCTGGCCGGAGGCGACGAGGCGCTCGGCGCTTTCGGCGTTGTGGCTTCCCGAGGAGATCAGGGTGCCGTGGTACAAGGGGCGCCACTCGCGCGTCGACAGGGGGTCGGTGTAGAGCTCCGGGGCGTTCTCCGCCATCATCCGCGGCTCGACGATGTGCAGATAGGCGAGGGCGTAGGAGTTGAGACGCTGGACGATGTGGGCGAAGAGGCCGTGGCGGTCGGAGTCGGCCATGTCGTTGAACTCGCCCGAGGGCGACAGGCGCAGGGCGACGCGGCCGGGCCAGACGGCGCAGCAGGCGTCGAGGATCTCGAAGAGGAAGCGGCAGCGGTTCTCGACGCTGCCGCCGTACTCGTCCTGGCGGCGGTTCGAGCCGTCGCAGAGGAACTGGTTGATCAGGTAGCCGTTGGCGCCGTGGATCTCGACGCCGTCGAAGCCGGCCTCCTTGGCGTTGAGGGTCGCCTGGCGGAAGTCCGCGACGGTCCGGGCGATCTCGTCCAGGCTCATGGCGCGGGGCAGCACCGGCGCCTCCACCGGCGACCAGTCGGGCTTCCAGATCTGCGCGCCTTGCGCCGCGACCGCCGAGGCCGAGACCGGAGCCTGGCCGCCGGGCTGATAGGATTCGTGCGAAATCCGGCCCACGTGCCAGAGCTGGTTGAAGATCAGGCCGGCCTCGGCGTGGACGCGGCGGGTCACCTCCTTCCAGCCGGCGATCTGCGCGGCGGTGTAGATGCCGGGCGTGGCGGGATAGCCGTGGCCACTGGGCGACACCGGGGTCGCCTCGGTGATGATCAGGCCGAAGGAGGCGCGCTGGGCGTAATAGGTCGCCATCAGCGGCGTCGGCACATTGCCCTCGCCGGCGCGGTCGCGGGTCAAGGGCGCCATGACGACGCGGTTGCGGAGGTTCAGGGTGTCGAGACGGAAGGAGCTGGCGAGGTGGGATTTCATGGGGCGGTCCTCCGGGAGTTCAGCGGCCGTAGACGCTGGTGATGCTGGCCTTGCCGAGGCAGTTGGCGTTGATCATGAAGCCGGCGAGGGCGGCGCTGGCGCCGTCGGGCAGGGCCAGCTTGTCGACCTTGAGGGCGTGCACGGTGAAGATGTAGCGGTGCGGCTTGTCGCCCTTCGGCGGGCAGGGGCCGCCGTAGGCCAGGAGGCCGTAGTCGTTGCGGACTTCGCGGCTCTGCGGCGGACGCAATTCCGGGCGGGTGCCGAAGCCCTGCGGCAGCGAACGGGTGTCGGCCGGCAGGTCGACGAGCAGGTAGTGCCACCAGCCGCTGCCGGTGGGGGCGTCGGGATCGTAGACGGTGACGGCGAAGCTCTTGGTGCCGGCGGGCGGCTGCGACCAGGAAAGCGCCGGGCAGAGGTTTTCGCCGCGGCCATCGAAGCCGTTGAACTCCTGCTTCAGGCTCATCGGCCGCCCTTCGGCGATGTCGGCGCTGCTCAGCGAGAAGCCGGCGGCGGCGCTGGAGCCGCAGGACGAAGCGAAGGCGACAAGGCTGAGGGCGGCAAGGGCTTTGGCAAAGGACATTTCCGGTTCTCCTGGTTTTTGCGGAAGACTCCCCATTCTAGCCCCGGTTCGGGCTTTCACCCGGCATCGGCGAAAGCCGTCACCTTGCCGCTGCCGTCAAAGCCGAAGCTGACCGCGCGGCTTCTGACCGGCGAGAAGAATCCGGAAATGGCGAGTCAGTCCATCAACCCCATCGGGTTGAACTCGAAATAACCGAGGCTGATTTTGCCTGCATCTTCGAGAAAGACCATCTTGAATTTGAAGCGGGGCGGGTCCTCGGCGATCCGCTTCTTAAGCTCTTCGAGAGTCATGCCGTATTTCTCCGCCAGCGACGGAAGCTCGCGTTCAGGCAGTGAGTAGAGAAAGTGGCCCAGGACGGAGGCCTTGCGAAGATCCTTCGGTACGCTTTCGGGAATGGCGCCGACGTTGAAGACACATTCGATCCGGTCGAGCCCGTCGGCTTCCCAGCGGAGGACCTTCGGATCGGTGGTGCCGATATCGAAATCAACCGCCTGGAGCGGCCGGCCGAAGCGTTTCCAGGTTTTGGCAAACATCTCGATGAATTGCATTTGGGTGGCATTCTGGATCACCACCTTGCTCCGCTCTGCCTCTTCCTGATCGTTCTCCGGCGGATCGAACTGGCTCAAGCAGATTCTGGCCTTCGCATGCGGTGACAGGCCTCCATAAAAGGCCGCCATGTCGTTGGCGATCAAGGCCTCGACCAAGGGCTTGGCGGCATCGAGCCAGCGCTGGTCGGCGGGGTTTTCCGGCTTGCGGCACCAGGATTTTTCGCCGGATGCCGCTTCAGGTTCTCCCTCGGTGCTGATTACGACTTCAGGGGCCTGCTGCGGGCCGTCGCAGGAAGAAAAAAGCAGCAGGCTCAGGGGAATCTGCAGGAAGAAGAATCGCATGGTCAGAACCCTCCTGGGCGATTCTAGCCAGAGGAGCGCCGTCTTGTCAAGGACGGGCAAGAGAAAACCTCGAAGCCTGAGCTTCGAGGTTCCGTGGGATTCCGGTGTCCGGAGCGGGATTAGCGCTTGGAGAACTGGAAGCGACGACGGGCGCCGGGCTGACCGGGCTTCTTACGTTCCTTGACGCGGGCGTCACGGGTGAGCATGGCGGCAACGCGCAGGGGCTTGCGGAGTTCCTCTTCCATGGTGACGATGGCGCGGGCGATGCCGAGACGGCAGGCGCCTGCCTGGCCGACCTTGCCGCCGCCGTGGCAGGTGATGGTGATGTCGAACAAACCCATCTTGCCGGCGAGGACGAGAGGGCTGCGGACAGCCATTTGCTGGGTGGGGACGGGGAAGTAGGTCTCGATCTTCTCGCCGTTGATGACGATGTTGCCGGTGCCTTTGGCGACGCGGACGCGGGCGACGGCGCACTTGCGGCGGCCGGTGGTCCAGAGAGCTGCTTGTTCAGCCATGATTTACCTCACTTGGCCTTGACGGGGCGCTGGGCAGCATGAGGATGCTCGGCGCCTTCGTACACGTGGAGTTTCTTGAAGCAGGCGCGGCCGAGACGGCCCTTGGGCATCATGCCCTTGACGGCCCAGAGGATCAGGCGGGTGGCGTCTTTCTCACGGACTTCTTCGACAGTGGTGGTCTTCATCGAGCCGACGAAGCGGGAGTGGCTCAGATAGTACTTGTCGGATTCTTTGTTGCCGGTGAGTTTGACTTTCTTGGCGTTGATCACGATGACGTTCTTGCCGCAGTCCCAGAAGGGAACGTAGGTGGGTTCGTCTTTGCCGCGGAGGGCGTCGGTGATCTTGACAGCCAGGCGGCCGAGCACTTGCTCTTCGGCATCAAACACCACCCACTGGCGCTCGAATTCCTCGCGCTTCGGAAGATAGGTTTTCATTGTGTCTCAGTTCCTGTTGACAGGAGGTTGTTCTATCCCTTCACCTGCGGCCGGAGTCCGGGGCAGGAGGGGCAAGGAGTTTAACGCATCTCCGGCAACTGGCAAGTCCTTCCGGCGATTTTCCAAGAAACATGGGGGCTGTAGGGAATAGCTCCATTAGTTCTGCTTCAGGAGCTCGACCATCGCCTGGCCCATGGCTTCGCCGACATCCATGTACACCTCGGCCTTGCGGCCGTAGTGGCCGTTGCCGCTGCCGCCTTGCGCCAGGGGATGGGTGTAGACGGTGGCGACATTGCCTTTGAATTCGGGATACTTGCCGCTGGCGCCGTCGACCGCGAGTTGCGCCTTGAGGATCTCGCCGCCGCCGCCCGCGCCGCCCTTCACCGATTCGCCCATCGTCGCCAGCACGAACCTGGCCTTGGGGGCGTCGAACTCCTTGCGCAAGGTCTTGATGAAACGCACGAGATTGGTTTCATAGCGGGCGGCGTGTCCGGGGTTGCCGGCGTCCTTTTCGCCCTGCCAGAAGAAGAAGCCGGCGACTTCGTACTTCGTCGCGCCGGGGTAATGCTTGTCCAGCTCGGAGAGCACGGTCTTGGCGTAGCTGATGTCGTCGTCCCACTGCTTGCCGGCGTACCAGTCGATCGGCTTGCCCTTCTTGTCCAGCCAGGGGGCGGGCTCGGTCTTGAGCCCCTTGGCCGGATCCATCTCCCAGGATTCGGGCCGGTCCTTGTAGCCGGCGTAGACCCGCTTGGTTTCCGCGCCCGTCTTGTCCTTGACGGCAAACTCGTAACGCTCGCTGCCCGGCGGCAGCAGGTCCCAGCCGAGGCTGCGGTTGCCGATGCAGCTTTTCAGGAGCAGCACCGGCGCCTCGACGGCCTGGCCGAGGGGCTGCGCGATGCCGAATTCCGGCCCGATGGTCTTGCAGGCCTTGACGCTCATCCATTCGTTGTTGAGGCGCTGCATGCCGCCGCCGCGGCCGGACATGACGCGGACGTAACGGACATCCTTGCGCTCGACCCAGTTGCCGGAGGCGTCGACGAGATAGGGGTACTTCTTCCCTTCCTTGACGGCGGATTCGAGGGAGCCTTCGCCTCCCGTGACCTTGCCGAGGCCGACCATGTTCGACTGCCCGAGGAGGATGAAGACCTGGACCGGCCTGCTCATGTCGGCCGCGCCGCCAGCCTGCTCCGCCGCCGCGGCGGGCAAGCTCGAGAAGGCGAGGCCGGCGAGGGAGGAGAGGACAAAAGCCCGGCGGGTGAAACGGTCTGAATGCATGAGGCTTCTCCTGGATCGGGGCTCGGTGTTCTTGGCCATCACGGCAGGGGGCGCAGGGTGAATTCCTTGAGGCTCACGCCGCGGCTGCCGTCCCGGACGGCGAATTCGACGATGTTTTTCCCCTGGGCCAAGGACAGTTTCAGCGCCGGAGTCTGCTGCCACAGGCCGAGGGTGCAGGGCACTGCGATTTCCTCCGGCGTCTTGGCGCCGTTCATCCGCAGCAGGAACTTCTGGCCCTCCTGGATGGTCGCCACCCGGGCGCTGAGCTCATAGTCCCCGGCGCGCGGAACTTCGAGGGTGTAGCTGGCCTTGAAGCCGCCGCTGCAGTGGAGCTGCGTGCCGCCCGCGAAGCTCTTCATCGCGATGGCAGGGCCCGAGGACTTGCTCGCCGCCAGGGCGGGAAGGGTGATCAGGCCTTTGGCGTCGACCAGGATCTTCTCTTCCGCCGGGGCCTTCTTGACCGGCTCGATCCTCCCCTGGACCTTGGCCTCGTCGGCCTCGGCGGATTCCTGTCCCAGGGGGCCGAGGGGGACCGCTGCGGCGGCAAGCGCCGCGGTCTGATCCTGGGCGATGCCGCTCCACAAGCCGCCGGCGATGCCTTTGCGGGCGTTGTAGGCCTGTTCGCCCAGGGCGGCGCTGATCCACTTCGCCCGCAGCACCTTGGCGTAATCCCGGGCGTGGGCCCTGGCCTGCGTCTCGAGGAGGAAGTCGGAACCGCTCCGCGGCGCTTCGTCCTTGTCCCACCAGCTGTGCTGGAAGCCGGCGCCGAGATTGACCACCCAGCCTTTCGGGGTCCAATGACTCAAGGCGGCGTGGGCGTGCTGCGTCACTCCCCAGGTGGGGATGCCGAAGCTGCGCAGGATGAAGCGGCCGAAGAAGGCGCGGCGTCCGCAAACGCCGCCGTTCTTGGGGATGTTCTGATACTCGTTGAGCTGCGGCAGGTCATCCTTGACGTTCTGCGAGCCGTATTTGACCTCGGTCCGGACGCAGGCGGAGTAGCGCCAGCCGTAGTCCGGGTTGGCGACGTGGTCGGGGCGGTAGTTCCGGAGCATTTCGCGTCCCCAGGCGAGAATCCGGTCGGGCGCGTCGCAGCCGACGACCATCCGGTATTCCCAGGCGGAGAAGTTCTCGAAGGCGGGGTCGAGTTCGCCGTCGAGCCAGGCCTTCTCGTAATGGAGATAGCGCTTCACCGGATCTATGGTGCCGGGCGCGTCGGTCTCGGCCAGGGCGTTCTTCTGCGGGACCGGGACGGCATGCTCGAGGCTGGTGGCCAGGGCCAGGCGCTGGAACAAGCCTTCGGCGGCCCTCGGGCTGGCCTTCCGGATGGCGCTGTAGATCTCCATCGCCCGGCCATACTTGCCGGACTTGGCGCCGCCGGCCTCGAGCATCTGTTTCATCAGGGCGGGATCGCCGAGGAGCTGCTTCACCAGCGCCTCCTGCTCCGGGCCGGTTCGGGCAAAGTCGGCCAGTCCGCGGGGGCTTGCCGCGGCGAGCACTGCGGCCGGGAGGAGCTTTTCATCGAGATCGCCGGAGGACAGGAAGGGGGCGAGATCCGCGAGCAGCGACTGGGCGGCGCTACGTTCGGCGGCGCGCGCCGCGGCCAGTCTCTCCTGCGCCGCCTGGCTCCTCTCCTTCGCGCCGCTCTGTTCGCGCAGGGCCTGGTCGAGGGCCGCCTGGCGTTCCGTGAGCGCCTTGAGCCCGGCCTGCTGGTCGGCCTGCCATTTGGCCAGGTCCTTCCTCGCCGCTTCCCGCTCGGCCTCCGTCGCCGCCTTTTTCAAGGCCTCCTCCGCCGCGGCGATCCCCTTCGCCGCCCCGCCCAGCCATTTGCCCTTGGCGTGATCCACCAGGGCTTGCGCGGTTTGGATCTTCTCCAGCCCCCGCTGCGCCGCGGCGGCCTCGGTCTCGGCTGCCTTGACTCCCTCGCGCGCCTTGCGGAGCGCCGCGTTCCTGGCCTCGTCGATCCTGGGCAGGGAGGCGGCGATCTCCGCCTGCAGGGACTTCAGCCGTTCCGAGAGCTGCGCCTCGAGCTGTTGCGGCTCCTCCGGTTCGGCGGCGCAGAAGGCCGGACGCGGCGTGCGCAGCATCTCGAGATTGGCCTCGGCGAAATGCCGGCCCATCAGGGCGAAGGTTTTGGCGCAGCCGAGGTAGTGGTAGCCGGCGTTGGAGGCGCCGCGTTTCCACAGTGCGGCTTCGGCCGGAGTGATGAGCTCGGCCTCGTACTTCTTCAGGAAGTCACGCTTTTCCGCGTCGCTCATGCGGCCGTCGGCGTTGGCGTAGTCCTTGTGCCTGCTGTCCAGGAAATGGGCCATCTGCCGCAGCTTCCCGTGCTTGGCGTCGATGGCGGCCAGCTCTTCCGGCCAGAAGGGGGCGGTCGCCACGGCGGCGACCCTGCCCTTGAATTCCGGCAGCAGGGCCGGCGCCGCCATCGCCTCCCGGAAGGCGAGGACATCCGGGTTCGCCTTGAGGCCGTCGATGCCGAGGACGCCGATGACGAAGGGCATGTCCGGAGCGCCGAAATCCTTGCGCACGTCGCGGATGAAATGGCCGAGCAGCTCGCCGTAGAGAGCGAAGCGATTCGCCGGGCTGCCTTGGGGAAGCTTGGGATAGGTGTCTTGGTCGACCATGTCGTTGAAGCCCTGAAGCCAGACGAATCCGGCGATCTCGCAGCCCGCCGCCGGGTCGTAGGCCGGGCAGACGCGTTTCGGATCGGCGAGGACGCGCTTGACGTGCTCGACCATCAAACGGTAGAAGCGGCCCGTGTCCTGCTGCTTCTTCGCCAGCCACGTCTCCCGCTCCTCGGCGCTGCCCCGGAAGCGCTTGATCTGAGTCTCGTTCAGCTGATAAGGGCCGGCGCCGGGGGGGCGGAAATCGGTGTGCAGGCTCTTGCCTCCCCAGGCGGTCTTGATGATGAGCACGGGCTCTGCGAATGCGGCCTCCATGGTGAGGCCGAAGGTAAATTCCGGACCGATCTTGCCGTCGGATTTCGCCGCCTCCTTCCGCGCCCCGAAACCGGCGGTGAGCCTGCCGAGGCCTTCGCCATTGGAGCTGCCGTCGAAGCGTCCGGTGAAGTACGAGATCCAGACATGGTCGCAGACGCGCGGCTTGCCGTCGTCGCCGCGCATCCTCTTCAACAGCGGCGCCGTCGCCGGATCGTCGCCGATGTAGTCGAAGGTCTCGAGGCGCGCGTGGCCCTCCATGTTCGACTGTCCGGCGAGGATGAAGACCTTGAGCGGCTTCTTCCGCGCTCCAGGCTCCGCCTCGGCCGCCAGCCCGGGCAGGGCCGCGGCGGCAAGAAGGATCAAGAGCAGGCGGAGGCGCTGGAGGCTTTTCATCATCAAAATCCGCGACGCCTGCTCAAGCTCATGAGATCCCCGCGATGTCGAAGGGAATAGAGTAGTTTCCGACATAAACATTGCCCGCATAGTCTTCGACGCTTCCGACAGTGACGGACATCGACTGTCCGGGGTGGGGATCGAAATCATTGGGCGTGAACAAGGCGGTCCATGTGATGCCATTATCGTTACTGGAGAGCCCGCTCATGATTCCGTTGGAGCCGCAATTGATGTCGGAAAGGTCGAATTCCCTCACGTTTTCGGAGAATGTGAAGGTGAAGGTCGTCGGTGAATTGAGATCCGGACTGCCGGGGAAGCTGATGCTTTGGAGGTCAGGGGCGGTGGTGTCGATGGTGTAGCTCTGGTTCGAGGCAGCGCCATCATTGCCCGCCTGGTCTTGCACCCAGACAGTGATGTCGCTGCCACTCAAGCTGCCGGTCCAGGACCAGGAATTCGAGCCTTCATTGGCCGTCGCGTAGTCATAATTAGTGCCGTCCACCGTGATCACGACTTTTTCTCCCGCCGCCAGAGTGGCACTGAGAGTGCCGCTGACGGTCTGGGACATCTGATTGACACGGAAGTCGTTGTGCGAATCGTTGCTCAGCGCAATCGTCGAGACCTCAGTTGTCGGAGGAGTGGTGTCAAGCACATAGGCCTGGCTACCAGTGATGCTGCCCTCATTGCCGACGGCATCGGCAAGCTTGAATTCGATCGAATTGCTGCCGACCAGCGTGGCATTGTCCCAGGAAACCGCAGTGCCCGAAACCTTGCTGGAGATATCGATCCAATCAGATCCATTGAGTCGGCCGAAAAGCTTGTCTCCGTCAGCCAGATTGCCGCTCAAGACGGCGGTGATCGTCTGGATCTCGACGGAAGTGACGAAGTCGGTGTTGGAGTGGCCTGCGTCGTCACTCAAATCGACTCCCGAAACCGTGAGGGTCGGAGCACTGGTGTCGGCAGTGATGTTGACGCTGCCGGTGGGCGAGCTTTCATTGCCGGCTTCATCGGTGGCCGTGACATTGAAGGCATAGCTGCTCCCGTTGACGAGGCTGGCAGTGAAGCTCCAGCTGCCATTGAGGACGCTGGCATCGCCGAGATAGCTGAGACCATCGAAGACCTTGACGATGGCTCCGAGTTCGCAGGTGCCGCTCAGGCCCAGCTCGGTGTCATCGGTGGAGTCGCCGACATTCAGATTTCCAGTGATGGAACCGGCATCATCATCGAGGCTGGTGAAGGCAACGGCGGGGGCGGTGGTGTCGTAGGTGATATTGACGGCATTCGACAAGGTGCTGGTATTGCCTGCGGCATCGGTGATGTCGGCGTCGTAATAATGCGCCCCATCGCTTTCATACTCCAGCGTCGCCGCCTGAATGTCGACATATCCGGTTTCCAGATCATCACTGGTGACTGTATGTGTGGCATCTGTAATCGGGCTATGGGTGTAGACCGTGATGAGATCTCCCACGAGTGCGTTGGTTCCTGTCAAGCTGACCCGGACATAGGGGCGGTCGACATTGGTGATCAGATCGCTGTCGCTGGCGCCGGAGTCATTGGAGACTCCGCCGATCCAGCTGAGGGTCGGGGCGTTCGGAGCCGTGGCGTCGTAAGTGATGGTTTGGCTGCCAAGGAGGGTGCTAGCCTGGCCCAGTTCATTGATGGCCCGGAGAGAGAAGGTCGAGCTGGAGCTGGTATCCTGGGTCTTGAGATAGACGAGATCGCCCTCAGTGTCGACATCGCCGGGGACCACGGTCTGCCAGGTCGTGCCGTCAACGCTGTACTGGAAGCTGGTGCCTGCCGCCAGATCACTCCCCGTGTATTCGAAGATCAGATCGGCCGTCGACTGGTTGGTGATGCTATCCGCGGGAACCAAGTCGTCGGTATCGGAACTGACCTGGCGGAAGCTGGCGCCGGTGACGCCGATGATGGTGGCGCTTGCCGAGCTGAAGCTTTCGGCATGGCCCTGCGCGTCGGTGTAGGCGACGGTGAAGTAGACCGGCTTCCCGGCATCGGCAGGGTCGGGCGTGAAGGTGCTCAAGCCCCATGCGTAATTGCCGTCGACAAACCAGCTGAAGATCATGTCCTCCAGCGCCGGTAGGCCGTCGGCATCGGCAAGTCCCGTAACGATGGCGCTGAGCTCCGCTCCGACTTGCGGGGCGGCACTAAAGGCGAGGGTGGCACTGGCGGCGTGATTCTCGATCTGGATGTCGGAATCGACCCAGAGCTGATCACCGTCGGCACTCTCCCAGATGTCGTAGATGCCGAGAATGCCGTCGAAGGTGTAGTCGGCGCGGATCTCCAGGGTTTGCGCAGCCGTGCCGTTGATCTGAGTGCCGTCGGCAAGGACCTCGCTGACGCGCAGGTGTTCGACCGCCGTGAGCTTAGCCGCGACCGCTTCCAGATCGGTGCTTTGGCTGATCCGCAAGACATCGTCGCCGGCGCCGCCGTCAATGCTGGTGAAATCTCCGTTGTTGGTCTCGAAGATGTCGTCGCCGGCGAGGCCGAGGACGACATCCTCGACATCGATGCCGGTGATCAGGTCGTTGGCGTTGGCGCTGCCGCTGAGGGTTTCCGGCGCGGCGACGCCGCTCTGCTCGGAGTGGCTGAGGCGGCTGCCGTCGGCGGCGAAGCGGGCCTGGTAGATGCCCCAGGAGCCAGCGGAGTCCTGTTCGTTGGAATCCCAGGTGACGAGGAAGCCGCCGTCTGGCAAGGCGTCGACTCTCGGGTTGGATTGCGCATCGCGGGAAGTGGCATTGACCTGTAGTTCACCGCCAACCAGGCTGCCGTCGGCAGCGTAGATCTGCAGGAAGACTCCTGAGCCGTTTGCGTCCTGTCCGTTGCTCTCCCAAACCACGACCCAGCCGCCGCCGCTGAGGCCGGCCGTAGAGCTGCGCATCTGGTCGTAAAGCGTGTGGGAGTTCACCTGGACCTCGCCGCCAGTGGCGTTGCCAGCAGCGGTGTAGCGCTGCTGGAAGATGCCGAAGCCGCCAGCTTCGTCATGGCCGTAGGAAGACCAGGTCACCAGCCAGCCGCCGTCGGCGAGAGAGCTGAGATTGGCTCCGGTCTGAGCATTGCCAGTCTCGGTGTTGACCTGGACTTCGGCACCTGCAGTGCCGTCCGCGGCAAAGCGCTTCTGGAATATGCCGCCGCTGCTGTCTGCGGCTTGGAAAGATTCCCAGGTGACGACCCAGCCGCCATCCTCGAGGGCGGTGACGGCGCTGCTGAACTGCCAGTCCGAGGCGGTGGAGTTGACGAGGATATCAGCGCCTGCGCTGCCGTCGGCGGCGAAGCGTTTCTGATAGACGCCGTAGCCGTCACCATCTTGTCCGTAAGACGACCAAGTGACTAGCCAGCCGCCATCGGCCAGACCGGTGACTTTGGGATTTTCTTGAGTGCTGTCGGTGTAGCTGTTGACGGGGCTTTCGCTGCCGACAAGGCTGCCGTCGGCGGCGTAACGCTGTTGATAGATGCCCGTGGACTCGGCGTCGGCAGAGGACCAGGTGATCACCCAGCCACCGTCTTCGAGAGCGGCGACATGGGCACGATCCTGGGTGCCGGCGAAGGTGGTGTTGGCTTGGAGTTCGGCGCCGAGTGCGGCTCCAGTGCTGTCGTAGCGTTGGAAGAAGATGCCGATCGAGTCGCCGTCCTGGTTGTCAGATTGCCAGGTGACGATCCAGCCGCCGTCTTTCAAAGTGGCGATGTTGGAGGAGACCTGATTTTCTAGAATCCAAGTATTGACCTGGCTTTCGCGGTCGTCGGCTCCGGTGATGGCGATCTGGACGGTAATTTCACGATCGACCGCACCGTCCTTGCTGGCAGTGACGGCGAAGCTGTCGGTGAAACTGCCGGCGGGAAGGAGATTGATCTTGTGATCGTCTGGGGTGTAGGAGTAGCTGCCGTCGGCATTGACGGTGATCGAGCCGTAGCGGCCCGTGGCGCTGCCGGCGTAAGTCCAGCCTCCTTCGTCGGCGGCGATGTTGCCGGTGACCGGATCGAAGTCATCCGAAGCGGCCGTGTCGGTCACGCCTCTGGGGAGATAGCGCTGCTGGTAGATGCCGCTGGCGCTGCCGTCCTGGCCATTCGACTGCCAGGTGACGACCCAGCCGCCGTCCGCCAAGCCGGAGATGGCTGACTGCTCCTGCTCACCAACCGTAAAGGTATTGACAAGAGTTTCGCCACCCACCGGCGTGCCGTCGCTAGCGAAGACTTGCTGATAGATGTTGTAAGCCGCACCATCAGTATCTGCGTTGGATTTCCAGGTGATGACCCAGCCGCCGTCGGCGAGGGCGGTGACCTTGGGGAAGCGTTGATCGTATTGGAACGCGGTGTTCACTTGCACCTCGCCGCCGATCTTGGCGCCGGAGGCATCGAAGAGCTGTTGGAAAACGCCCCAGTCGTAGCCGTCCTGGTCGGTAGCCATCCAGGTGGTCAGCCAGCCGCCGCTGGCGAGAGCGGTGACGGAGGGGAACTCCTGATGATAGTTGGTGCTGGTCAGCTCGTCATTGACCAAGGTCTCGCTGCCAACCTTGGCACCTGCTGCGTCGTAACGCTGCTGGTAGACGCCCCAGGCATAGTTGTCCTGGCTGGACTTCCAGGTCACAACCCAGCCGCCGTCGGCTAGCCCCGTGAGGCAGGCATCTCGCTGATCGTGGTCGGCGCCGGTCGCCGCGTCGTTGACCTGGTTTTCGCCGCCCACTTTGACGCCCGCCGCGGAGTAGCGCTGCTGGTAGATGCCGCCCCCATATCCGTCTTGATTGAAGCTGATCCATGCCACGGCCCAGCCGCCGTCTTCCAAAGCCGTGACGGCCGGGAGTTCCTGGCTGGAGATGGCTCCGGTGACGCTGTTGTTGACGAGATTTTCCGAGCCGACCTGGGCTCCCGAGGCGGAATAACGCTGCTGGTAGATGCCAAAGCCGTCGCCGTCCTGATCGGCCATCCAAGTGACTACCCAGCCGCCGTCATGGAGAGCTGTGACCGAGGGATTCCTCTGGTCGTTGGCGACGCTGGCGGCGCCATTGACCCGGGAGGAGTTGATTTCGTTGCCGTCGGCATCGAAGCGCTTCTGGTAGATGCCATAGCCTCCGCCGTCTTCTTCGAAGCTCATCCAGGTGACGACCCAGCCGCCATCCTCAAGGCCGGTGACGGCCGGGCTTTCCTGAGTATAGGGAGAAGTACTGACCCAGACTTCGCCTCCGCTGGTAAGGGGGCGGGTCTCGGTAAAGACCGCAGCCGGCGCCACCGCGTCCGTCGCCGCAGAACGGGCGATTTCGAAATGACCCTGCACATCGGTGTAATAGACGGAGACGGTGATGGCCTTGCCGACGTCGCCGGCGACCGGGGCATAGGTCGAGGCATCGGTGCCGACATTGCTGCCGTCGGCCTGCCACTGGTAGTGCAGGGTGCCGAGGCCGTCGGCGTCGCCAAGAGTGGATGAGGCGCTGAGGATGACGCCGGCCTGGGCTGTGCCGCTGATGCTGACGCCGCCGCTGTGCTGGTGGTTGACGATGCGGATGTCTTCATCGACCAGGATGTCGTCGCCTCCGAAGGTCCAGCGGTCATATCCCGCCGCGTTGCTGACATAGAGGTAGCCGGCGATGTTGAGAAGCTGCAGGGCGGAGCCTTCGATGACCAGGCTGTCGGGCAAGGCACCGAGCAGCGTGGTGTCGCCGATAAGTTCGTAGCGCTCAAAACCGCTGAAGCCGGCGAACTCGCTGGCGTCGATGATGCCGCGGAGGAGGAGGGTGTCGGTGCCGTTGCCGGCATCGATGCTGTCGCCGCCGGCGCTGTAGACGAAGCTTTCATCGGCATCAGTGCCGGTAAAGACATCGGTGCCGGCGCCGCCTTCGAAGCGCTCGATCGAAGTAAGTTTGAAGCTGAAATCCGCGAGGTTGACGGTGCCGCTGAGCATCAAGGTGTCGGTGCCGGCACCGCCATTGATCGCGGTGAAGTCGCTGGCTGAAAGGGCGAAGACATCGTCGCCGGCGAGGCCGAGAGCGCTGTCGCCCGCGCCGATGTTGATGAAGGCGTCATTGGCATTGCCGCTGCCGGTCAGGATGTCCGCGGCCACGGTGCCGCTCTGCTGGGAATGGCTGATGCGGGTGCCGTCGGCGGCGAAGTGAGCGGCGAAGATGTCGGTGCTGCCGGTCACGGGATTATTGCCGTGCCAGGAGACGACGAAGCTGCCGTCATCCAGGCCGCTGATGCGTGGCGTGGCTTGATCATTGAGAGTTGTGGTGTTGACGACGAAGTCGTTGCCGAGGGGATTGAAATCGCCATCATAGATACGAGCCAAGATGTCCTTGTTGCCGCCGGGGCCTTCCCAGGTGATGACAAAGCCTCCGCCTGCAAGACTGGCGGCTTGGGCATGGATCATCGAGCCTGAAGTAGTGCTGACCACGAACTCGTTGCCGACGGGATTGAATGCCGAATCAAAACGCCGGGCGCAAATGCTGCCTTCGCTTTCCCAGGTGATGAGGAAGCCGCCATCGCCGAGAGCGATCGCCATGGCATTGTCCTGGGTTCCGGCCGTCGTGGTGTTGACCGCGAAGTCATTGCCGACGGGATTGCCTGAGGCATCGAAGCGGCGCGCAAAAATATCCCCTTCGTTCAAGCTCCAAGTCACCAGGAAACCGCCATCAGCGAGACCGATGCCCTTGCCGTGTTTCTGGGAATTTGACAAGTTGGAATTGACCACGAAGTCATTGCCGATGGCATTGAAATCGCTGTCGTAGCGGCGGGCGAAGATGTCATCGGTGCCGCTATTGCCGGCATGCCAGGACAGCAGGTAGCCGCCATCAGCCAGGTCGCTGACCGAAGGTTCGAATTGAAACTCGCCCGAAATCCCAGTGGTATTGACCATGAAGTCGCTTCCCTGGGGATTGAGCTCACGATCAAAACGGCGCGCATAAATGTCGTAGGTGCCGTTGTCCGTATTGTAGCGCTCCCAAGTGAAGAGGAGGCCGCCATCTGCCAGGTCGCTGACGGCAACGCCCGTTCCGTAGTTCTCGCTGTTGACCTGGAATTCCTCACCGACGGGCTGGAGCTCTGCATCATAGCGCCGGGCATAGATGTGATATTGGCCTGTCGCAAGGCCGTACCAGGTGACGACAAAGCCGCCGTCGCCGAGCTGGGCGATCGCCGGATTGTACTGGTCACTGGTCATGGCGGTGTTGACGATGAATTCGCCGTCATCCGCGCCTTGGATGGCAACGTTCAAAGTCAAAGTTCTCGATTCTGACCCATTGCCGGCGTTAAACGTGAAGGATTCGGTGTAGGCGCCGGCAGGCAGGAGATTGATCTTGGTGGCATCAGGAGTGTACAAGTAGGTGCCGTCGGCATTAATCGACAGGGTGCCGAAAAGGCCGACGTTTGTTTCGGGGGTGAAACTCCACCCTTCCTCGTCGGGGAAAATCTGCCCGGTACTCGCTTTCAGCTCGTCCATGGCGACTGTTTCGTTTATGGTCTTGACGAAGCTGCTGAGCGGAGTGATCACGAGAGAATCATAGTGCTGGTAGATGTCGAAGTTGCCGTTCTGTCTGCCGCTCCAGACCGTGACGAGGCCGCCATCGGCGAGTACCGCCGCGTCCGGATGACGTTGGTCCGACTCGGTCACCGTGTTGAGCCGTTCGCCGTCGTCCCTTGCCGTGCCGTTGGCGCTGAAACTCCGGGCATAAATGTCATCATCGCCAGTCCAGACAATACGGAAGCCTCCATCAGCCAAGCCTACAACATCCGGATTGTAATGATATCCATAAGGGAAGCTGACCAGGAATCTCTCGCCCAAGGCATTCCCTGCGGCATCATAAATCCGACCATATACATCGTCGTAATCATAGTAGGCACTCCAGGTGATGATGAAGCCGCCGCCGCTTAGAGCTGCGACGCTGACGGTGTTCCCAGAGAAATCATTGTCGCATAAAGTCGCGCCGCCTTGAGGGACGCCGTTTGCATCAAGTCTTTGGAAGTAGGTCTCGTAATCTTTCATCCACGCAACTATGAAGTCGCCATTGCTCAGGACCGCAAGGGAGGGATCTCTGTCATCGATTGCCGGATTGCTGGCGACGGTGATCTCTGCCCCTTGGGCGACGCCCGAGGCATCGAAACGCCGCGCGTAGATGTCGTAGCTGCCGTTCTGATCACCTGCCCAAGCCAGCAGGAAGCCGCCTGAAGCGAGCAAAGTCACCTCGGGACTGCGCTGGGTGGCGGTACTGGCGCTGTTGATCTGGGTCTCCACGCCCTGCGCCACCCCGGCAGCATCAAAAAGTCGCAGATAGATGTTGGAATCGCCGCTTTCCTCACCCGCCCAGGCGATGGCGAAGCCGCCGCCGTCGAGTGCCGCGACCACCGGCGCCTCCTGCGTCAAGGTCGTGGTGGCATTGACTGCGATCTCCGTCCCCACGGCCACTCCATCGGCATCGTAGATCTGGGCATAGATGTCGTAGTTGCCACTCTGATTGCCCTGCCAGGCGACGACATAGCCGCCGCCACTCAGAATCGCGATCGCAGCGGCGCTCTGGTGGCTGCCCGTGACGGTGTTCACCATCGCGTCCGCACCACCCGAGTCCAGATGCTTTTCGCTGAAGCTCACCGGTGCGGCAACCGCGGCGGTGGCGGCGGAGATGACGCTTTCGTTGGCGCTGAAGCCGTCGGTGTAGGAGACCGTGACCGTCACCGCCTTGCCGACGTCGTCGGCGCCGAGGGCGTAGGTGGAGGAGTCGGAGCCGACGTTGACGCCGCCGGCCTTCCACTGGTAATGCAAAGTCCCCAGGCCATCGGCATCGTCGATGGAGGAGGAATCGGCGGTCAAGGTGTAACCCTGCCGGAGAATGCCGGAGATGGTGACGCTTCCGGTGGGGGCGTCGTTGACGTTGGCGACGGCATTTGTGGCGGTGGAGCTGAGGCTTTCGGAAGTGCCGGCCGCATCGACATAGGAGGCGCTGACGCTGATGGTTTTGCCGACATGAGCCTGGGTGAGGACGAGAGTGGAATCAGTGCCGAGGGTGTTGTCATCGCCGTCCTTCCAGGTGTAGGAGACGAAATTACTGGGAGGCACGCCATCCACGTCGCTGAGGTTGGCGGTCAGGGTCTGACCCTGGGTGGCGGTGCCGGAGATGCTCAAGGAGGGTGCGTCGTTGACGTTGGCTATGTAGGTGGAGGTGGCGGTGAAATCGGTGGTGCCTCCGAAGTTGTCGGTGCTGCGGGCCTTGAGACGCAGATAGCCGTAAACCTGGGACTGGTCGGTGGCGATCTGGTAGGAGTTGGAGGTGGCTCCCGAGATATCGGACCAGGTGCCGTTTTCGTAATCCGCATCGCTGGCGAACTGCCACTGGTAGCTGGTGGAGGCGATGCCGCCGTCGACATCGCTGAGGCCGGAGACGTCGGCGCTCACCGTGCCTCCTTCCTCCACCGTGCCAGAAATGGCGAGCGTGCCGTCGGCTTCGTCCTCGACGTTGGCGACGAGCGAGCCGGCCGAGCTGAGGACGGTGCCGTCGTTGGTGGTGATCGAGAAGCGGAGGTACTGGCCGACGAGGCTTTGATCGGAAGGGATCGAGTAGCCTGAGGCGTTGGCGGTGCCGGGCGCGGCGCTCCAGCCGCTCGAACCGTTGGCCGAAACTTCCCAGGCGTAGCTGGAGACTGAGGCGGCTCCGTCTTCATCAGCGAGGGAGGCGACCGAGGCGGAGACCGAGCCGCCCTCCTCGACCGTGCCGCTGATCGCAAGGGTCGCGGTGGCGGCGTCATTGACGTTGGCGATCTGCTGCGAGGCCGAAGTGAAGCCGGTGGTGCCGCCGAAGGCGTCGGTGGATATCGCGGTGACGCGCAGGTATTTGCCGACCTGGCTCTGATCGGAAGCGATGCCGTAGCTGACGCCAGTGGCTCCGGCGAGATTGGAGAAGTTCACATTGTCGGTCGAGATCTGCCACTGGTAGCCGACGATGCTGATGCCGCCGTCGACATCATCGGCGCTGAGGACGGCATTGACGGCAGCGCCCTCCTGCACGGTTCCCGAGATGTTGACGCTGCCGGTGGCCTCCTCTTCGACATTGGCCACCGAGCTGCTGAGGTTCGAGGTGACGGCTTCGCTGGTGCCCCCGAGGTCGACGTAAGAAGCGGTCACCTTGATCTGCTTCCCGACGTGGGCTTGAGTGAGGGTCAGGCTGCTGCCGACGCCCAAGGTGTTGCCGGCAGCGTCCTTCCAAGTGTAGGTGATGGCGCCGAGGCCGTCGCCGTCGGCAATATTGTTGGAGGCCATGAGGGTCTGGCCTTGGCTTGCGGCGCCGGTAATGGTGACGCTGCCGGTGGGAGCGTCGTTGGTGTTGGTGACGGCGCTGGTGAGGACGGAGCTGACCGATTCGGCCTTGCCGTGGGCATCGGTCCAGGAGGCAACGACCTTGATCTGCTTGCCGACGGCGGAGAGGCCGGGAGTGTAGGTGGCGCCGCTTCCGAGAGTGTTGCCTGCAGCGTCTTTCCAAGTGTAGGTGACAGTTCCTTTCCCGTCAGCGTCGCCAAGCGTGTCCAGTGCGTTCAGGACCTGGCCCTGGTCGGGCGTGGTGTCGGAGATGAGGAGGGTGCCAGTGGGTGCGGAGTTGATCCACAGCGAGAAAGAGGAGTTGACGGTGGAGCTGAGATTGTTGAGCGTGTAGCTGACACTGGCGCTGAGTGTTTTCGATGCCATAGCGCCGGTCAAGACGAGGCTGTTGGCGGCTCCGGACTGGACTTCCACGCCGCCGGAGAAGAATTTATAAGTGACGGCGGTGGCGCCGGAAGGCGGGGTGAAGCCGGCGGTGATGGTGGCGCCGACTTCGGTGCTGCCGGAGAGCACGAGATTGGAAGTGCTCGGGGGCGCCGAGGTGCTGGCGATGGTGACAGGAGACGAGAAGACGCTCTCGACGTTGTTCTTGAAGTCGAGGTACGTCACCTGGCAGTAGAGGATCTTGCCGACATGGGAGGAAGTGAGGACGAAGGATTGCCCGGTGGCGAGCTGGTTGTTGGCACTGTCCTTCCACCGGTAAGTTAAAGCCCCCATGCCGTCGGCATCGCGCACAGACGAGGCATCGGCGGTCAAGGTTTTGCCGGCTACCGCCTCGCCGACGATGAGAACCGAACCCGTCGGGGCAGCGTTGGCGATGGTGCCGGTGTTAGGTGGTGTCTGACCTTGCGGCGCGATGTTGAGGGTCGGCGCGGAAAGGACCGACTCGCCACCGCCTTTGGCATCGACGAAGACCAGTTGGCAACGTAGGATCTTGCCTTGCATAGCGCTGGTGAGGAGCAGGCTCGGGCCGGTGCCCACCTGGACGTTGTTGGCGTCTTTCCACCGATAGGCGGTGCTGGCGAAGGAGGCGGGAAGCCCGTCCGCATCGGTGATGCCGCTGGCATCGGCGGTCAAGGTCATGCCGACGGCGGCGGTGCCGGTGATCACGAGGCTGCCGGTCGCGAGATCGTTGACATTCGTGAAGGTGACGGTGGCCGTGGCTGATTCGGTGGCCGTACTGAATCCCAGGACCGGTGCGCTTTCTGAGCCCAAGTGAGTGATGACGACGCGCCCGGCGATGGCCAGGTCTGCCCAGGTGCATGAGGTTTTGATGACGCCACCGACCTTGAGAACCGCTCCGGTGAAGTTCGCCGTGAATACGGTAGTGCTCGTCGGCGCCGTGGAAAAGCTACCGAAAAACGCTTGGCTGAGGGCGGCGGAACCGGCTTCGGCAATGACGACAGGTTTGGTAAACAGCATGGCGATGGCCTCTGGGGTTGATGGTGCAGGAGCTTTCCGCTCGCATCAGACATGCCGGAAAAGAGCTAGTCAGGCTATTCAAGATCAAGAAAAATTTCCATCGCGAGAAAAGACTCGCCCGCGACACGATGATGTAGAGTTCCGCGACATCGCGCCACCCGCACTAAACTATACAGAAAGCCCGCCGGATCACTCCGGCGGGCTCCCGCTCTTATGGTTTCAAGTTTAAACCTTAAACTTGGAACTAGGTGTTCAAGACCGGAAGGCGTCGACCTCGATGCTGAGGGCGTCGCTGAGGCTGGGGCGCTGCATGAAGTCGGCCCAAGCGAGATCATCGCCAGCCACCGGCTTGTGAGTCGCCTTCGCCCAGTCGATCAGACCATCAGAATCCTGCATGCTGCGGAACTCCTCGATCATCGAGCTCTCTTCAGCCGTGGTGAGAGTCGTCGTGATTGAGGCGGCTTGACCCTGGCGACCGCTGGTCAGGGCGCTGCCGCTGTTGTCGCGGTAGTAGACCCAAGCCGTGACGGTGTTGCCGGCCGACGCCAAGGAGCTCAGGTCGACGGTCAAGGAATAAGCCCCTCCAGCGGTGGTGGTGGTGGTCGACAGAACCAGAGTCCGGCCATTGTTGATCTGGAGAACGATGGTCACCGGCGAACCGACCACGGTAGAGCCAGCCGCAGTGCCGCTGATCGTATAAGTGGACACCGCAGTGCTGCCGACCGAACGGGTCGGGACGGTCGCGTTGGTGGTGCGATAGGCAATTGCCGGGCTGGCACTGTTGCTGGTGATGATCGCAGTACCGCCGGAGGGGGTCTGCTTCATGGTGACGACCAGAGCGGTACCGTTGGTCGCCGCGTAGGTGCCGAAGTTGATCGTGGTCGACCAGGCACCGGTCTGGGCATCAGCAGTGACGATGACGCTGTTCTTGGTGGCGATGGTGACCTGCACCTGAGCACCAGGCTTGGCGTAACCGCTGATGCGGTAAGCCGACTTGTTGGCGGGCGTGACATCACCGACACCGACAGTCGAGATGTCGTTGGTGTTCTTGGTGATCATGGTGCTGGAGTTGGAGCTCACGTTACCAGCGTAGTCAGTCTGCTTGGTGACGACGGTCAAGGTACCATCAGGCAGGTTGGCCAGGTTGACGTTGGTGGTCCAAACGCCAGCGGCATTGGCTTGCACAACGATCGGGTAGGTCGGCAGGATGCCGCCGGGAGCGATCGGGCCGGCGCCGCCGGTGCTGGTGATGCTGGTGATTTCCACCGTGGCGAAGGCTTCGGCCGTACCGCTGATGGTGTAGTTCCAGGCATTCATCGCCGACATGGCGGGGAGGGTGACACCGGGAGCGGCGGCGCTGTTGTCGAAGTCGGCGGTCAGCGAGTTGACAGTCTTGCTTTCACGAGTCCAGCCACCAGCAACGTTAGTTTCCACGGCCACGATGCTCAGCTCTTCGTCGCCGTTGTTGGCCCAGACGCCGCCAGGGATGTCGGCGCTGGTGAGGTCGGCGGGAGTGTCGGCAATGCTCGTGAGATCCAACTGGTAGTTGCCGCTGCCGAGGCTGGTGATGGCCGAGGGAGCCAGGGCGACGCCATTGATCTTGAAGCCGATGGTGGAACCGGCCTGGGCACCGGCGACGTTGACGACGAAGGCATCCTGCTGGTTGAGGCTGGCGTTGGCGAGGGAGTCAGGGCCGGCAACGATGTCATCGCCGACATGAGTCACCACAAGGGCGGCGACGACGTTGATGCTGACCGTGGCAGGAGAGGAGTTGACCGTGCCGTCATTGGCAACATAGGTGAAGGTGTAGGTGCTGTCGCCGACAGCAGGAGTGCCGCCGGTCGTGTTGTAAGTGAAGGTGCCATTGCTGCTCATGGTCAAGGTGCCATTGCTGATGCCGGCGGTGATCGAAGCGGTGATGGTTTCGATATCGACATCAGTATCATTGCCGAGGATGCCGGCGCTGACAGTGCTGACGGTCAAGGTGTCGCCGACTTCAACGACGTAGACATCATTGCTAGCGGTGGGGGCGTCGTTCTGGCCGTTGATGGTGATGGTGACCGTGGTTTCTGCACCGGTCGAGGCGGTGACCACGAAGGTGTCGGTCAGGGTTTCGGTGTCATCCAACGAGTTGACAGCGCTGTTGGTGTTGTCGAGGGTGTAGGTCCAGACACCGGCGGCAGTCAGGCCGTAGGTGCCGTAGCCGCCGACAGTGGCAGCCCCGGCGGTGACCGAAGTCCAAGTGTCATCGGGGTCGGCGAGATCGCGGTCGGTGAAGTTCAGGTCGCCAGAGGAGGTGGGAGTACCGGCATTAGCTGCGCCCGCCTCAGTGACGGCACCGGTGCTGACGCCGGAGTAATCCGGAGTGTCATCGGCGGCGACGATGTTGACGGTGTAGGTGTAGGTGCCGGTGGCGCCGTTGTCGTCGGTCACGGTGATGGTGAAGACGTCGGTGTAGGTGCCGGACTTGAGTTCTTCAATGGCGGCATCGACGGGGACGTAGCTGTAGGTACCGTCGGCATTGACGGTGAGGGTGCCGTAAGTGCCGGTGGAGGTACCGGTGTAGGTCAATTGGCCGGCGGTATCGTCAACGTCGCTGGCGGTGAAGGTGCCGTTGGAGGTGGTGAAGGTGTCGTCAGCGCTGGTATCGGTGTAGGTCGGGCCGGTGACATTGCTGCCAGTGGGGCCGTCGTTGGTACCGGTGACGGTGATGGTGACGATGCGGGTGGCGCCATCGGTGCCGACGAGGGTGAAGGTGTCGGTGGGCGCGTCGCCGACATCAAGAGCCTGAGTGGCGTTGAGGGTGTTGTCGAGGGTATAGGTCCAGGCACCGGCGCTATCGACGGTGTAGGAACCGTAGGTGGTGCTGGCGCTGGTGGCGGTCCAGACATCGTTCTGACCGTCGGCATCGGTGTAAGAGGCATTGCCGGTGGAGGTGGCGGTGCCAGCGACGCCGTAGCCGGCTTCAGTCACGGCGCCGGTGCTGCCATCGGTGCTGACCACGGGGGTGTCGTTGGTGCCGTTGATGGTGACGGTGTAGGTGAAGGTGCTGGTGACGGTGCCGTCGCTGACGCTGATGGTGAAGGTTTCGGTGGCGGACTGGCCGGCGCCGAGGGCATCGACAGCGGCCTCGTTGGGGTTGTAGGTGTAGCTGCCGTCGGTGTTGACGGTGAGGGTGCCGTAGGTCTGGGTCGAGGTGCCAGTGAAGGTCAGGGGCTCGACATCGACGTCGGTGGCGACAAAGTTGCCGGTCAGATCGGTGAGCGTGCCGCCGGTGGCGGCGGTGTCATTGACGGTGCCGGTGGCGCTGGTGCCGACGGGCGCGTCGTTCTGGCCGTTGATGGTGACGGTGACAGTCTGCGCGCTGCCGTTGGTGGGGGTGATGGTGAAGGTGTCGGTGAGAGTCTCGGTGTCATCCAAGCCATCAACTGCGGCGTTGCCGTTGCTGAGGGTGTAGGTCCAGACGCCGGAAGTGGTGACGGCGTAGCTGCCGTAACCGCCGATGGTAACGGCGGAGGGGCCGGCGGCAGTCCAGACATCCTGGGCCTGAGCGGTGTCGCGGTCGCTGTAGTTGGCGTCGCCGGAGACAGTGGAGGTGCCGGCGGAGACATAACCAGATTCGATCACCGTGCCGCTGTAGCTGCCGGTGAAGACGGGGGTGTCGTTGGCGCCGGTGATGTTGACGGTGTAGGTGAAGGTGCCGGTGGCGCCGTTGTCATCGGTCACGGTGATGGTGAAGGTGTCCGAGGCGTTGGCGGTGAGGGCTTCGATCGCCGCGTCATTGGGGGTGTAGGTGTAGCCGCCGCCGCTGAGGACGGAGAAGGTACCGTAGGTGCCGACGGTGGTGTTGGTGGCGTAGGTCAGCTCACCGGCGGTGTCATCGACATCGTTGGCGGTGAAGGTGCCGGTCAGGTTAGCGAAGGTGTCGTCAGCCGCGGTGTCGGTGATGGTGCCGGTGGAGTTGGTGCCGGTGGGGGCGTCGTTCTGGCCGTTGATGGTGATGGTGACGGTCTGGCCACCGATGCCGCCGTTGGTGGGGCTGATGGTGAAGGTGTCTACCAAGGTGGCACCGAGGTCGAGAGCCTGGACTGCGGCGTTGGCATTGTCGAGGGTGAAGGTCCAGACGCCGGAGGTGGTGACGGCGAAGGTGCCGTAGCCGTTGGTGGTGGCTGCTGCGGGGCCGGCGGCGGTCCAGACGTCTTGGGCCTGGGCGGTGTCGCGGTCGCTGTAGTTGGCGTCGCCGGAGACAGTGGAGGTGCCGGCGCTGACGGTGCCGGCGGTGGGGTTGAGGATGCCGGCTTCGACGACGGTGCCGCTGAAGCTGCCGCTGGTGACCGGGGTGTCATCGGCGCCGGTGAAGTTCACGGTGTAGGTGAAGCTGCCGGTGGCGCCATTGTCGTCGGTGACGGTGATGGTGAAGACATCGGAGGCGTTGGCGGTGAGGGCTTCGACCGCGGCATCGTTGACAGAGTAGGTGTAGGTGCCGTTGCTGCTGAGGGTGAGGGTGCCGTAGGTGCCGACAGTGGTGTTGGTGGTGTAGCTCAGCTCGCTGCTGGTGTCATCGACGTCACTGCCGACAAAGGTGCCAGTCGGATTGGTGAAGGTGTCGTTAGCGGCGGTGTCCGCGATGGTGGTGGAGACATTGGTGCCGGTGGGGGCATCGTTCTGACCGGTGATGGTGATGGTGACGGTCTGGGCGCTGATGCCGCCGTTGGTGGGGCTGATGGTGAAAGTGTCGGTCAGGGTGGCGCCGATATCGAGCGCCTGGACGGTGGCGTTGGCGTTGTCAAGGGTGTAGGTCCAGACGCCGGCGGCGGTGACGCCGTAGGTGCCATAAGCGCCGATGGTGGCGGCACCTGCGGTGACCGAGGTCCATGCGTCCTGGGGCTGGGCGGTGTCGCGGTCGCTGTAGTTGGCGTCGCCGGTGGCGGTGGGGGTGCCGGCGCTAACGGTACCGGCGGTGGGGAAGAGGATGCCGGCTTCGACGACGCTGCCGCTGTAGCTGCCGCTGGTGACCGGCGTGTCGTTGGCGCCGACGAGATTGATGGTGTAGGTGAAGGCGGTGGAGGCGCCTTTGTCATCGGTGACCAGGACGTTGAAGACTTCGGTGGTGTTGGCGGTCAGCGCTTCGATAGCGGCGTCGTTGGGAACGAAGGTGTAGGTGCCGTTGGTGTTGACGGTCAGAGTACCGTAGGTGCCGGTGGAGGTGCCGGTGAAGGTCGAAGTGGCGCCGGTGTCGACGTCGGAAGCTGTGAAGGTGCCGCTGGTGCTGGCGAAGGTGTCATCGCCGGCAGTGTCGGTGTAGGTCGGGCCGGTGACGTTGCTGGCGGTGGGCGAGTCGTTGGTACCGGTGATGACGACGGTGACGGTGGCGCTGTTGCTGCCGTTGACGATGACGAAGCTGTCGGTGATTGATTGGCCTTCGGCGAGAGCGTTGACGGTGGAGTTGCCGTTGTTGAGGGCGTAGTTCCAGTTGTTGCCGACGATCGAGCCAGTGCCGTAAGTGCCGGTGGTGCTGGTCGACCAGCCAGCGCCGACGGCGCCGGTGTCGGTGTTGGTGCCGGCGTCAACGGTGCCGTTGTCGAAGTTGCCGGATTCGCGGACGGCGCCGACGAGATCGATGACGTTGATGGTCAAGGTCTGCTGGGTGCTCCAGCGGCCTTCGGAGTCGGCGACCTGGAAGTTGACCACGGTGGTGGTGGCGCCTGAAGCCGCGTTGTACTTGAGTTTGCCACCGGAGATCTGGGTCAAGGTGAATTCGCCGCTGGCGACCGCGATGTTGGAGGCGCCGTAAGCGAGGGTGATGTTGCCGGAAGCGACGCCGGTGATGCGGATGCGATTGAGGGCGTTGAGGTCGATGGCGTCGGCATAAGTGCCGAAGTCGTTCAAGGTGAGCGCGACGTAACCGGCGTTGTCGGCGGTGTAGGTGGTGTCGGCGGTGACAGTGGGGGCGGTGTGAATGTCGACGGCGGCATTCTTGGTGGCGCCGCCGTTGACGCTGTAGGTGAATGAGTAGTCGGCGACGGCGTTGGCGTTGACAGCGCCGACGACATCAAAGGTGAGGGCGCCAAGGACATCGGCGTAGTCGAGAGTGACGGGGCCGGAGAGGACGTTGCCGAAGAGGAGAAGTCGGCCGGTGCTGGCGTTGGTGGTGTTGGTGATGATGGTCAGGGTGTTGCCGGAGGCCATGCCGAAGTCGGCGGGAGTGAAATTGTATCCGTTGAAGTCGTCTTCGTTGTCCTGAACGACGATGGTGGTGTCGGCGACAGCCAATTCACCGCTGAAGCCGGCGAGGCGGATGGTGGCGGTCTGGATGGCGCCAGTGCTGACTTCAAGTGTGTCATCGGCAGCGGAGGTGCTGTCATCGGACGCAGCGACATCGGCGCCGGTGCTGGCGGCGAGAGCGGCGACAAAAGCCGCACCCTGAGTGCCGGCGGCGACATCGCAGCCGTAAACCAGAATATCGGCGTTCGCGGTGAGGGCGGCCTTCCAAGCGGAGGTGGCGGCCACATTTGAGCTCTCGAGTGTCGAGGAGCCGAGATTCAAAGAACCTTCGGAGCCGTGGGAAATGATGTGGATGGCGCTGACGTTGGAGCGGGAGGCGAGGATAGCGGAGATCTGGGCGACGCCGTCGGTGCCGGCTTCAAGGGTGAAGACTTCGGCATTGGCGGGGATGTTGGCAAGGAGAGAGGCGGCGTCAGCCACGGCAGAATCGATAAAGACCAATTCGGAAGTCGACACTGCAGCTTCTGCAGGCTGCGACTCGACAGCGGCGATCACGGCGACTTGATCGTCGACAGGAGCCACCGACATGAGGATGCGTTCTTCAAGGTTCTCGAAGGAGGGACGGTCTTGATTGCGGTCGAGCATGAGGGACTCCGTGGTTTTTTTCAATGTTCAGACGACGATAGAGTTCAGGCTTTTGAAGCCAGTTCCTTCCCATTATAGCGCATTGAGTTGATCACTGCAAGCTGTTTTGAAATCTCTGCGTCAATGTCATAAATCGCCAGAAATTATATTTATAATGCACGCGACAGCCCCCTGAAGCTTTTTTCACCGCATCCGCCGCTTCCCTGCTTGACGGCGTGTCGAGCCGGCCTAAGTTCGAGATCGCATTCGATGGCGAAGTGGCGAAATGGCAGCCGCAGTTGACTCAAAATCAACCGTCTCACGACTTGCGG
>JBDKFG010000035.1:0-45891 GCA_039798785.1 Verrucomicrobiota bacterium
CCGAAGTTGAGCATGTCACGCATTCACTTCCCAGTTTTCGCCTCATATTCCGGCCATTTCCGCCTTAATCTCCAGAAAACCCTCAAAAAAACGCTAAATCCTTACACGAGAAAACCTCCGGTCGAAACCGGGGATTTTTCAGAGTTGGATGGCGAAGGTCTTAGGCTTCGGGTGGCGGTCGAGGCCGTCCCTCGCGGACGATGAAGTCGATGAATTCCGCGAGACAGTAGTAGATGCGCCGGAGATCGCGGTCTTTGTCGGTGAAGGTCTTCATCTCGGCTCGCAGGGCGCTGCTGTCGCGCTTTTCACGTGCTTGGGTAACGAGGTCCATCAGGCGTTGCGTGATGCGCAAAAGCTCGGGATCGTCGGGCTTGAGATTCTTTCGTTTGGCGTAGTTGGCCAGGGCGTTTTTGGTCGAACGGATGACGCAGTGCTCGGCGACGGTGGCGAAGTACAGTTGGATGAAGTTCGGGCTGTTCTTGTCTGCGGCGATCCTGGCCTTGGCCTTCTGGATTTCCTCTTCCCCGATGAAGTTGCGCAGGGCGCTTTCCGCTTCTTCCTCGCTGCGGAACTGGTGTTTGCCGTGACGCGAGAAGTCGCCGATGCGGGAGTTCTTGTCGTCAAGCGGCGTGATCGCAGTGCCGCCGTCGCTGCCTTGGTTTTCGATGTAGCTGACGATGTTGCCCAGAGCTCGCAGCGGGTCGCCGCCGCATTCGACGAGATACTCGTCCTCGATCTTGCGTGCTTCGTAGGAACGGGCCAGCATGGTGCCTTTGCGTCCGGGGCGGATCTTCTTGTTGAACTTCCTGACCATCGCCACGAAGATGCTTTTCATCAGCTTCGGCAAGTCGGCGCCGGCGCGGCACAGCCATTCCTTGCGAGCTTCGTTCTTCAGGGGACCGAAGAGCTCGAAGTCCCACTCCTTTTCCAGCTCTTTCGTGCTGAGCATCCGGCCGCTGGCGATGATGCCGATGTGCAGATGCGTGTTGTAGGTGTAGTCGCTGATGATGTCGAAGCCCGAGGCGCGGAAGCGTCCGCGCAGGTAGCTCTCTACCCATTTCCGCTCGACTTCACTGAGGAAGAGCTCCCAGTCAAAGTGAATCCACACATGCAGGAAGATGCGGCTCGCCTCAAGCCAAGATTCGCCCTGGAATTTCGCGTCTTCCGGAATGAATCCGTGGCGCCGCAGACTAAATTCAGTGCAGCTCTACATCCTAACCAACCCCTGAATTCCCATGGCAAAACTCTTCGGCACTGATGGCATCCGCGGCAAGGCAAACGTCTATCCCGTCACCCCTGAAATGGCGATGCGCCTCGGCAAGGCGATCGCCCTCGTCCTCGGCCAGGGCGGCCGCCGCCAGCGCGCCATCATCGGCAAGGACACCCGCCTCTCCGGCTACATGCTCGAGACCGCCCTCGCCTCCGGCCTTGTCAGCATGGGCATGGACGTCTACCTCGTCGGCCCTGTCCCCACCCCCGCCCTCGCCCACTTCGCCAAGTCGATGCAGACTTCCGCCGGCCTGATGATCACCGCCTCGCACAACCCCGCCGAAGACAACGGCATCAAGATCTTCGACGGCCAGGGTTTCAAGCTGCCCGACGAGGTCGAGGAAAAGATCGAAGCCCTGCTTCTCTCCGGCGAAGAACTGGTCCCTGCGGATCCCGCAAAAATGGGCAAGGCCTTCCGCATCGACGACGCCGGCGGCCGCTACATCGAGTTCGCCAAGAACGCCATCGACAACGCCTCGCTCGACGGCCTGAAAGTGGTGATGGACTGCGCCCACGGCGCCGCCTACTGGCTGTCGCCAATGATCTTCAAGGAACTCGGCTGCGAGCTCACCAAGCTCAGCACCGCCCCCGATGGTCTCAACATCAACGACAACTGCGGCGCCCTCCACCCCGAACACATGGCGGCCGAAGTGGTCAAACGCGGCGCCCAGGTCGGCGTCGCCTTCGACGGCGATGCCGACCGCGTCATCATCGCTGACGAGAAGGGGAACATCGTCGACGGCGACCGCATCATCGCCATGCTTGCCCTGGACATGAAGCGCCGCGGCGTCCTGAAAAACAACGCCGTCGCGGTCACCTCGATGACCAACCTCGGCTTCCACGACGCGATGAAAAAAGCCGGCATCCGCACCGTCGTCACCGGCGTCGGCGACCGCTATGTCATCGAAGCCATGCGCGAGCAGGATCTCAGCATCGGCGGCGAACAATCCGGCCACATCATCCTGAGCGACGTCTCGACCACTGGCGACGGCAGCATCGCCGCCCTTCGCGTCCTGCGTCTGATGAAAGAGAGCGGCAAGCCACTTTCCGAGCTGGCCGAGTGCATGTCGGTCTATCCGCAGCTCTTGACCAATTTGAAATTCGCCACCAAGCGCCCTCTCGACGAGATGCCCGCTCTGCAGAGCCAATGGCGCACTTGCGAAGCCGAGCTTGGCGACAGCGGCCGCATCGTCATCCGCTGGTCGGGCACCGAAAGCAAACTTCGCATCCTTGTCGAAGCCAAGTCCCAGGCCGAAGTCGACTCCTGCTCGGCGCGACTTGCGGACGCCGCGAAAAAGGACCTCGGCTGAGGTGTATCGCCTAAATTTTCTCGCTCAACGGGGGGCTTGCAGATGGGGCTGGATTGGAATCCGATGGGAAAACCCCAAGCCGGGAAGGAAGCGGAATTCAAGAGCCTCTTCGAAGCCTTGACGGCGCCGCCGCCGAAGCCGACTTTCTGGCAGAATCTCCTTGGGACGACGCCGAAAGAAGACCGATCCGCCCTGAAACAGCGCTTCCGGGACTTGATGATCCTTCCTTACGAAACCTTGCAAGCTCCGCGAGTCGGATTTTCAGCCGCGGCCGACGCTTGGCTCAAGGATAAGTATGAATTGATGCCGGAGCCACGCCCTGCCTGGGATGAACATCGGGAGAAGATGAAGGGGTACTACGTCTTGGATCTGGTGCCAGCCTGTGAAGGCTTGCCGCAGTTCTCGAACGCAGCACTTGGCTACGCCGAGCTCTTCAGTTTCCGTGCTCAGTTTCTCCGCGATTGCGAAGACATTCTCGGGGAAGAGCTTTTGGAACGTTGTTACCAGCACTGCCTGGCCGAGGATTTGGCATCGCTTGGTCAGGCCATCGAAAACAAGGCTCTCGCTTGGGCTGCCGGCAAGAAGATTGACCTGCCTTCGGATGATGCCGAGCTAGAACCCGAAAGCGACGAAGAGAAGCTGGCTGTGATGATCGCCGCGGCCAAATGGGCTCGCTTCTGGTCCTCACAAGGCCATGGTTTGGAACCAGATTATTGAAGAAATGGCCTGGGATATATCACAAATCGACAGTAGCCGCATCCAATACAGCTTGCGACCCGGGTACGGCAAGGAAAAGCCGCTGCTTCTCGAGTTTTCTTTTCACGGTTCTAGCAAATCGTTCCTGGCCCAACTGCTACCCATCCTTAAGCAGATAGATTTCCACTGCAACGACATCCAGGATCTCTGGATGAATGACCAGATAGAGATCACTTTCCAATCTCCCAATGGGACGATTGATCTCAGTATCGATGTTTGGAACTTGGCATTTATTCATTCAGAGAACCAAGAACTCTTGAAGCGCATCGATACACATCTTCTGGCGCAACCAGTTTTTCAATCCATGAAATGGAGCCATGAGAAAATCACCATTCCGATGGATCTGCTTTGCTCCCTCTGTAAAAAGACGATGCCAGTGGTCGAAGGCCAAACAAAAAAATCTTCGGCATACTGCGATAAATGCCTTGGCAAATAAAAATCTACCCAACTCCAACTCCATCCCCATGAAACTCCTCTGCCCCCTCTGCCAGCGTCCCGCCGATCCAACTCAGGTCAACATGGCCGAGCTGATCGCCTACTGCCCCGATTGCCAGGAAACCTGGAACTTCGGCGCGAAGAAAGCCGATGATGCGATTGACGACAAGGTCTTGGCCAAGCCGCCCTCGGGCTGCTCGAGAACTCGTGATGTCGAAGGCGTGGTCTTGCGGACGAGCACGCGTTCGCCGGCGGCGTTCTTCCTTGTTCCCTTCATGTGCGTCTGGTCGGGCTTCAGCCTTGGCGGCATTTACGGCACCCAGATAGTCCAAGGCAAGTTCAACCTGATGATGAGTCTTTTTGGCATCCCCTTCATCGCCGGCTCGGTGCTCTTCTGGGGAATCGCCTTGATGGCGAGTATCGGTCGTGAAGAGATCCTGATCACTCGCAAGGAGCTCCGCTATTTCATCGGTGTCGGCCGCATCGGTCGTCGCAAAGTGGTCGCTCTCGACGACTTGAAGTCGGTTAAGCTCGGCGAAGGAGAAAACCTCAATGGGCGAGTCAGTGCCGCCATCGTCATTGAAGGCGGTACGCACTTGCCGCTCGGCGGCTGCCTCAGCCAAGAACGCCGCTACTGGCTCTATCACGCACTGCGGGCGGAGATCGAGGCCACTCGGCTGAAGTCGTGAGATTGTGAGATTGAGAGGAACCTGCGCAAGATCGGAATCCGGGTTTAGCTTCCTCGCCGAAAAATCGCAAGGAAATTCCATGAGCTTACCCGATGTCCTGGCGCGCATCGTCGCCACCAAGAAACTCGAAGTCGCCGCTTTGGAGCCGGAGCGCCAGGCCTTGGCCGCCGCCGCCAGCGCCTGCAAGCGCCCGACCCGCTCACTCCGCGCGGCACTCCTCGCCGCCCCCGGACTCGCGGTCATCTCCGAATGCAAAAAAGCCTCGCCTAGCGTCGGCATCATCGAAGCCGATTACCGGCCCGGCGAAATGGCCGCCTGCTACGAAAATGCCGGAGCCGCAGCGATCTCCTGCCTCACCGATCGCGATTACTTCCAGGGTTGCTCCGCCGACCTGCAGGCGGTCCGCGCCGCCGTCAAAATCCCGGTTCTGCGCAAGGATTTCGTCATCGATGAAGTCCAGATCGACGAAGCCCGGATCTGGGGGGCTGACGCCTTTCTGCTGATCGCCGCGATCCTCAGCGTCGAGGAGATGCGCCGTTTCATCGCCTATGGACGCCGTCTCGGTCTCGAGGCGCTGGTCGAGGTGCACGACGAAGAAGAGATGCGCGCCGCCGCCGCGGCCGGGGCGGAGATCGTCGGCGTCAACAACCGCGATCTGCGCAGCTTCCAGGTCGATCTCGGCCTCACTTGCCGTCTGGCCCCCTTCGCTCCGCCCGGAGCGCCGCTGGTCGGCGAAAGCGGCATCAAGACCCCCGCCGACGCCCGCCGCCTCGAGGCCTGCGGCTGCCGAGCCATCCTGGTCGGCGAATCCTTGATGCGCCAAGGTCCAGCCGGCTGCGGCTTCTTGCTGAAGGGCTTGGCGGGTTTGTAAATCTTCAGCGATAGAACTCGCGCCGGATCTCGACCAGCTTTTCCTCAAGCCGGTTCGCATCAGGGCGTTCGGGCAGTCGGGAGCGGGCGAAGGCGGCGCGGATCTCGGCGATTTCACCTTCGGCACGGAGCAGCAGCTCTTCGTAGCTGAAGCGTCCGGAGCGGATGGCAAGGAGCTCGTCGCGATCGGGACGGCGCACCCGCACCACGCCCTCGCGGGCGATCTCGCGGGCCATGGCCAACAGGCGGAAGGTGTGCATCATGTTCTTGGCGTCGTAGCCGCGTCCCTGCTCGGCGGTGGCGCGATAGCGGGCCTCGTTGCGCTCCTCGCGCCACTGTTGCCATTCGCGGTGCTCCTTGCAGTGGGTCGAGAAGGCGTTGCGGTTGACGCAGATCAAGGCGGCGGCTTGAGCTTCCTTGGGCAGGCTGGCGAGCAGAATGTCGGTGGCGTCTTCGCTGCTCACCAGTCCCGGCAGGCCGGGGCCGTGGTAGAGGGCGAAGAGCCCAGGCATGTGGTCGAGGGCGACCAGTGCGCAATCTTCCTGACGCCAGTCGCGAGCGGCCAGCCAGGAACGCAGGGGCAGCGACTTGCCGTCCTCGGCGACGAAGGCGAAATCGAGCAAGGTGCGGCGACGGAAATCCTCCGGCAGGTTGACCTTTTTGTTGAGGCCGCGAGCTCGTTTCACCTGGGCCTCCGCGTAGCCGAGGAAGCTGTCCTCGCAGAGTCGCGACAGCAGCGATTCCACCGGCAGGGCGGCCAAAAGCGGGTGCTTAAGGTGTAGCGATTCGTCGTCGGTGGCGAGCAGCTCCAAGGCTGAGGGATTATTGACCGCCAACAGCTTAAGGAACTTGCCGATCTCCCAGTAGACCTCATCGTTCTTGTCGTCGGCGATCTGCTCCAGCGGCGCGAAGCCATAAAAGAGCTCGCGAGGCTGGAGGAAGACGCCGCGGCGGTCGCGATCAGACTCCGGCAGCTGCAAGCCGTAGGCGTGCGAGCCTGCATCGGCATCGAGCAGGAGGAGTTCGGGACGGGAGAAGAGGTCGGAGAGGGTCATGTTTTATCTGTGTAGTTTAATTGTTGTATGTTTTCGGGTGGGTCACCATGTAGATCACGGAATTCACATATGTATTTATCTATATTTTTGTTATTTTTCATATGTAATTCATTTATTGCGTACAATATAATAATCATGCTTTCACGGTCTTTGTATTCTTGCCAAATCTCATCAATAAGATCAGCGACTATGGATATTTCGAATTTTATCAGTAGATGTATTATTGTTATTTTTGTGTATATGTTTTTATTTTTAAAGATATTAATTATAATATCAAGGTCTTCATTCTTTATAAAATAAAATTTGTAGAACATTTCAATGAGATATTCATCGCATTTTTCATTGCGTCTATTTATGCATGATTTTAATATGTAGCGAAAGTCGTCATGTGATAAATATCCATCGTATGATAGATCGCTTCCTGGAACTAGGTATGAATGTGTGAGTATATCGCAGCCAGTGTCCCAAGAGATAAAAGTTAGTAATGCATCCAATGATTCTGGTGAGAGTCTTTTAACAATTTTTTCCTGAAAAATATAGCTTATGCATTTATGTGCTATGCAATAATTATGGCTTTCGAAATTATCTTCAATAGCCCTTTCTTGAACTATTATATTTTTATTTGATATTAATATTTTATTGATTAAATCTAAATTGAATGCGGCGCATTTAATTGATTTATTAAATAATAAACTGTCGTTATTTTGGTTGTTTTTGAATTCTTCGTATTTGGTAATTAGTTCACTTTTATTTGACTCACATATAAGTCTTTCTGGTATTTCAAAATATATTTCATCATTATTTGATCCATCCTCAGGAATAGATAAATAATATCTTTTGGAGTCCATTTCTTGGCCAATCGTAAACATCAGATCCCTGTTAACATGGATCTCCACAAAATCAGTGCCAAATTTTTTTTTCATGTTAACCCCTAGAATGAGATGTTGACTGAATTTCAAAGCCTAAGCCCGGTGGGGCCGTTGTCGCGGATCAGCGTCGGATCGGCTTCATCCCCGCTGAAGACATGGGCGCCCTCGAGAGGGCTCGAGCATTTCCAGCAGCAGGCGAAGGTGCCGGGGGATTTTTCACCGCAGGACTGGCACAGCAGTTCCTTCTTGGCGCTGCGTTGGGCGGCAACGCTGGGGAGTTCGAGAGCGGCAGGCGAAGGAGTTCCGATCCTATCGAGAAGATGGCGGCGGGCGGTTTCGATTTCGTGGCTTGTCAAGGGCAGCTGATTGGCGCAAAGACGGCACTCGAAGGACCAGCTTTCCTGCGTCGGCAAGGGAATGAGAGAGAAGAGATAGCTGATCGCCCGCAATTGATGAAGATGGAAAGGCGTTTCCTTGCCGCATTTCGAACACGGGCAGTCGAGGACGTGGCCGAGATCGCGTCGCGAGTTTTTGACGATGAAGAGGGGCATAGGACGATCCTTGGGCTAGGAAGGGTGGAGGATTCATTTTATGCCCTCTTGATTTCAGAAGCAAGTCCAGCGGCGCAGGCAGGCGTCGAGAGCAGTGGCGTCGGGCTTGCGGCCGGCGAGCTGCGGCACTTGTTCGAGGAGTCGCGCCGCCTCATCACGCAGCCAGGCGACGGGGAGTTCCGTCGCGGGCAGGGCGAAGCTCTCGCCGTGGGCGCACTTGAGGGGCAGCAGGCGGTCGATCTGCGATTGCCAGACGGCGTCCGCGACGAGCTGGCGCAGCGCGGCGAATTCGACCGGAGGGATCTCGTCGCGTTCGATCACCCAGCGGGCGGCAAGGACTGAACGCAGGGCGTAGAAGAGCTTCTTGAGCCGGACTTCCGGCTCGCCGAGGTAGTCGCGGTCGAAGTTGCGCAGCAGGCTGAGGTGGTGCATGGCCAGAGTCTTGGGCGCCATCTGCTCCGCGAGTTGCCGCATCTCGTCGCGACAGCCGGGAGCTTCGCGGTAGACGATGGGCGAGCGCAGCCATTCGGCGAGCGGGGCGTTGCTGCCGCCGAGCAGGCGCAGCGCCTTGCGCAGATCCCAGCCGCCGAGGTCGTAGATCGGATCGCTGGGCGACTCGATCACTTCGTCGCGATCGAAGACCGAGAGATACCAGTCGCGCGGGTGGGCATAGACGAAGCGCACATCGTAGTCGCTGTCGGGCGAGGCGAAGCCCCAGGCGCGACTGCCGGACTCGACGGCAAAAAGGATGCGGACGCCGCGCTCGCATTCATAAGTCTCGAGGCGGGAATGGATGGTGGCGAGGACATCCATCTTTAGCTGTCTTTTTTCAAGACACCAGCCTGTCGCAGCTGCGAGGCCAGTTTTTTCATTCTTTCTGGATCGATTGCGCCGAAGGTTTCGCCTTTGTCGCAGAAGGGTTTGAGAGCTGCGGCGCTGGCCTCGAGGTGTTCGGCGACGGCGGGATTTTGCTGGGCGATGAGAGCGTGGGCGGGGGCGGGCGATTGTAGGTAGGAGAGCCAACCTAGGCGGGCTGCATCTGTGACCGCCTGGACCAGTTCAGGCTGGGTCTTGGCGAGGTTTTCGGAGCAGACCAGCATGGCGGCGTAGGGGTCGAAACCAGTGTCGGAGACCAGCAGGCTGCGGCATTTGACCTTTTTTGCCTCGAAAAGGATCGGCTCGCTGTTGGCGTATCCTTGGATCAGGTCGGCCTGGCCACCGAGGAAGAGCTGCTGGTTATAGGCGACGGTGCTGGATTTTTGCAGTTCCGGATGGCGGTGGCAGAGCCATTTCCAGAAAGGCAGAGAGGTGTTTAGCGAGAGGGTTTTCGCCTCTTTCACGGAGTCGAAGCTGCGTACCGGTGAGTCCTGGCGCACCAGAAGGCAGCGGGGCGAGTGTTTGATCGGAGCGAGGAGGGGGCGCAGGCGGAGGCCGTTCTCCTGCACCTGGAGAAGTTTGTCGGCGGCGATGACACCGAAGGCGGAGCGCCCTGAAGCGACCTCGGTTTCCACCGGCATGCCGGAGGCCCCGGGGTGGATCTCGATGCGAAGCGAGGATTTCTCGAAAAGCTTCTCCGCCAGGGCTTGGTAGTAGCCGCCGTGTTCCGCTTCGGGAAGCCAGTTGAGCTGCAGCCGGAGGGAGGAGGAATCCGATTTCTTGCAGGAAACGAAGGCGGAGAGGCCGGCGATGAGGATCTGGCGTCGGTTCATCAGGAGGCTCCTGCGATTGGAGATTGAGCGTGGTGCCGGTTCAGGGCATGACCAGGTCGAACTGGATGCGCTCAGGCGCTCCGGAACCGTTGGGGCGGAGGAGGAGGAAGTGGCCGGTGGCGCCGCGTGGCGCGGCCTCGAGGGCATAACGGAGCTCGTCGCCATCCTTGAGGCGGCGTCCGTCGATCTCGATCAGCAGGTCGCCGCGGCGGGCTTTGCCATTGAGGGGGGAGGAGGGAGCGATGTCGCCGAGGATGAAGCCTTCGGTCTCGGTGAAGGAGAGGAGCTTGGCCAGGCGTGGTGAATTCGCCTCGAGTTCGGCACCGAGGCGGAGACGGGCGCCTTCGCGGCCGGAGAGAGGCAGCACGGTGACCGGGATCACCCGTTCGTCGCTGAGGGTCAGCTCCAGGGTGTCGCCGACGCTGCGGCTGCGGAGGTAGAGGAAGGCGGCGATGGCGTTGCGGCAGGGATGCCCGTCGAGGGCGACGATCTGCTGATTGCGGCGCAACTCGGCGCTGGCCTCGGGATTTTCCGGGTTCACCTTGTCGATCAGGACTCCGGCACTGCCGTCCCTGAGCCGTTCGGAACGAACGGTGAAGCCGAGGTCGGCACCGCTGGTGAAGGCAGGGGCGAGCCAGACCGCCAGCTCGGACTCGATCCTGGAAACTGGAACGGCAAAGGCGATGCGTTCGCCCTCTTTCTGGCGAGCGATGTTGATGCCGATGACTTCCCCGTCCATGTTCACCAGGGGGCCGCCGGAATTCCCCGGGTTCACTGCCAGATCGCACTGCAGCAGCTCCTCGAGACTGACCCGTCCATCGACTTCGAAGTAGCGATTGGCTGAGCTGAGGACTCCTGAAGAGATGGAGTGGCTGAGGCCGAAGGGGTTGCCGACGGCGATCACGGATTCGCCGAGGAGAAGATCTCCGGGCTGGGCGAACCGCGCCGGCAGAAGTCCTGCGGGGGGGCGGGTGATTTGAAGCAAGGCGAGGTCGGAGACGGGCGAGGCATGCAAGAGGGTCGCCGGGTAGGCGCTGCCGTCGCGCAAAGTCACTGAGATCACTTTGCGCTTCCCCACCACGTGGGCGCTGGTCAGGACCAGGCCGCACTCCGACAGGATCAGCCCGCTGCCGATCGCCTTGCCGGGCCCCTTGGTTTCGACGGAGCTGAGATTGACGACCGAGTTGACCACGGCGTTGACCGCCAGGACACTTGGCGAGACGCGGTTGCTTCGCGGCGATGCTCCGTTTTCCTGGGCCTTCAGATTTTCCGCCAAGCAAAAAAAAGCGATAAAAAAGAGTGCTGATAATTTGCAGCTCATCGCGATAGCTCCTATATTTGGATCATCAGGAATATAGGTGGATCTCATGCAGGCGAAAGTCCTCAGTTTCCTCTTTGAACTGCAGAGCCTTGGAAATGACGCGCTTTTATCCGCGGCGCCGGAGCTGGCGGAGGGCGGGGGGCTGGACGAGCACTTGGTGCAAGTCTTGTGGAACGAGGGGCATTTCGGACGTGACTTTCATCTTGCCGACGGCAGGCGGCTGCGGGTTTTACGGCCGGGTTCCTGGAATCGGGAGGCGGGGCCGGATTTTCTCGAGGCTGAGCTCGAGATTGGGGCTCGTCTGGTCCGGGGGGCGGTGGAGATCCATGTCGACGAATCTGACTGGCGTCGTCACGGGCATCATCTCGATCCCGCCTATGACGGCGTGGTCCTGCATGTGGTCTGGAGGGCTTCGTCGAAAGGCGAGGCCGGGCTGCCGCCGCTGCTTGAACTTTCCCCTTTGGCGGAGGTGCCGGCGGACCAGTTGCGCCAGCGTTATCTGGCCCATGAATATCCGCGGGCGCGGATGCTGCCGCCGGAGCGCCTCTCCGAACTTTTCAGCGACATCGACGACGAGCAGCTCGGGGCCCTGCTGGACAGCGCCTCGCTGCTCCGGCTCGAGGTCAAGGCGCGGCATCTGCGCCGTTCGGCCCAGGCTCGCGGCTGGGATCAGGCCCTGCTGGAGAGCCTCTTCGACTGCCTCGGCTTCAAGGCCAACCGGATGCCCTTCCGCCAGCTCGCCGCGGCCGCCTCGCTGGAGCGCCTGCGCGAGCTGCCCAGCGACGAGGCGCGCGAGGCCTATCTCTGGGGCATGTCGGGACTTCTCCCCGACCCCACCCGGATCGAGCTGACGCCGCGGCTGAAGTCGCGGATCGAAACTCTCTGGCGGCTCTGGTGGCCCCTGCGTCCCGAAGGGGCGCCGGCGGACTCCTGGATCCGGCACGGTCTGCGTCCCTTGAACAGTCCGGAGCGGCGGGTGGCGGCGGCGGTCGCTCTTTTGCGGCGCTGGAACTGGCAGCCCACGGCGATCGCCGCGGCCTTGCGCGGGAAGGAGCCCGGTCGCCCTTTGAACCGGGCTCTTGAAGCGGTTCTGAATTGTCCTGATGAAGATTGGGAGTTCTGCAGCAGTCCCAGGCATGTTCTGCCGCGTCCCTGCGTGCTGATCGGCAGGGATCGCCGCCTGGCGATTGCGGCGAACGCACTGTTTCCCTTCCTGGCGGCACAAGCCGGCAACAGCGAATCCTGTCGGCAGGTGGCTGCCGCCTACCTTACTTTGCCTGGCGGCGACGACAACAGCCGGCTAGACCAGGCTCGTCACCGCTTCTTCCTGCCGCCGTCACGCCTCGTCCGAGTGGCGAACACCGCGGCGCGGCAGCAAGGGGTTCTGCAGCTCCAGGAGGACTTCAACGGCAGCGGCGAAGAGGCTCTGGATTTCTGGCGCAGCCAGTTGAGCCACTTGCAGGCGGGTGCTGCCACCGCCGGCGAGTGATTCGCGGATGCCCCGGAGCTTGACTGACTAGAGTCGGGGATCGGTCAGGCTCATGTCCAAGCGCTTGGCATAGCTCTTCTTGAGCGCCATCGCCAGGCTGGCGATCTCAGTTTCCGGAATTTCCGGCGCGAACAGCAGGTACGAAGGATAGTCGTAGCCGGTCATGAGAAGCGCGCCATGACGGCGCAGATGAAAATGACTGGCGATTTCGATGCTGCAACGTTGTCTGAAAAGAGTGTGGATGGTCTGGACACCTTGGGCATTGAGGGGAACCAGGAAATCGCTTGACGCTGTCATCACCCAGTCTACATCATGAGGCGAAAGCGCCGGCAGCGTCAAGGTCGTGGATCGTTGATCATCGATGCAATGCCGCCATAACAAGCCGTTCTCTTCAGGTCCCAAATCCATCGGCGCGCCGCTGAATTCCACGGCCAATCCCTCCGGCCAAAGGCCCAGGGCGGCTTGGATCAGATCTTCAATGTCGACATATCCCTCAGAACTGAAGCCGAAGGGATCGTCGCTGCCTGGGATGAACCAGCAGCCGGGGAGCTCTTGTGTCATATCGATACTTCCTTCACGAATTTCTCTCACAGAAAGCACCCCCGCCTCTTACGAGACGGGGGTGCTTTCAATCAATCAACTGCGACCGGCTCAGTCCTTGAGGGCGGCCTGGGCGGCGGCGAGGCGCGCGACCGGGACGCGGTAGGGGGAGCAGGAGACGTAGTTGAGGCCGATGCGGTGGCAGAACTCGACCGAGCTGGGCTCGCCGCCGTGTTCGCCGCAGATGCCGATCTTGAGCTTGGCCTTGGTGGAGCGGCCGCGCTCGACCGCGATCTTCATCAGCTCGCCGACGCCTTCCTGGTCGAGGACCTGGAAGGGGTCGTTGGGGTAGACTTCGAAGGCCTTGGTGGCGTTGGCGTAGGGGTTCTTGACACCCTCGACGTAGGGAGGCAGGAACTTGCCGGCGTCGTCGCGCGAGATACCGAAGGTGGTCTGGGTCAGGTCGTTGGTGCCGAAGGAGAAGAACTCGGCGTGTTCGGCGATCTGCTTGGCGCGGAGGGCGGCACGGGGGAGTTCGATCATGGTGCCGACGGTGTACTCGATCTTGGCGCCCTTGGCAGCGAAGACCTCTTGGGCGGTCTTGTCGATCAGGACTTTCTGGTGTTCGAGTTCGCGCTCGTTCATGACGATGGGGACCATGATCTCGGGCTTGACAGCGGTGCCTTCAGCCTGGACGGCGAGGGCCGACTCGAGGATGGCGCGGACCTGCATCGAGGTGATGTCGGAGTTGACGACGCCGAGACGGCAGCCGCGGAAGCCGAGCATGGGGTTGTGCTCGTGCATGTTCTCGAGGGCGTGCTTGATCTCTTCGGTGCTGACGCCGAGGGCCTTGACCAGGACCTGGATCTCTTCGTCGGTGTGGGGCATGAATTCATGCAGGGGCGGGTCGAGCAGGCGGATGGTGGCGGGCAGGCCTTTGAGGGCCTGGAAGATGCCTTTGAAGTCCTTGGCGAGGAAGTTCTTGATTTCCTCGAGGGCCTTCTTCTTGACGTCTTCGACGGAGCTGAGGACGAGCTTGCGGAGGGGCAGCAGGCGCTCGGTGCCGTTGATCATGTGCTCGATGCGGGTCAGGCCGATACCGACGGCGCCGAAGTCGATGGCGATCTGGACGTCGCGGGGCGAGTCGGCGTTGGTGCGGACTTCGAGACGCTTGATCTCGTCGGCCCAGCCCATGACCTTCTTGAAGTTCGAGTAGACTTTCGAATCTTCGGCCTTGAGCGAGCGGTCGACGATGACTTGGTTGACTTCCGAGGGGGAGGTCTTGATGCTGGAGAAGAAGACTTCGCCGGTGGAGCCGTCGATGGAGATCGGGTCGCCTTCCTTGATCTGCTTGTCGCCGCAGTAGAGGACGCCTTCGTCTTCGTTGATGCGGAGCGAGCCGAGGCCGCAGACGCAGGGCTTGCCGAACTGGCGGGCGACGACGGCGGCGTGCGAGGTGGCGCCGCCGCGGGCGGTGAGGACGCCTTCAGCGGCCATCATGCCGGGGAAGTCTTCGGGCGAGGTGTCGGCGCGGACGAGGACGCAGCGCAGCTTGTTGGCCTTGTACTCGAGGGCCTTGTGCGAGGAGAGGACGAGGGCGCCGGTGGCGGCGCCGGGGCCGGCGTTCAGGCCTTTGCCGACGAGGCTGGACTTGGCGGCCTTCTTGTCGGCGAGGTTAAAGATGGGCGAGAGGAGCTGGACCAGCGAGTCGGGCTTGATGCGCGACACGGCGGTGCGCTTGTCGATCAGGCCTTCCTCGACCATGTCGACGGCGATGGCGACTTCGGCGAAGCCGGTGCGCTTGCCGTTGCGGGTCTGGAGGATGAAGAGCTTGCCTTCGTCGATGGTGAACTCGATGTCTTGCATGTCCTTGTAGTGGCGCTCGAGCTTGTTGAAGACGGCGGTCAGCTCTTTATAGGCGGCGGGCATGACTTCTTCGAGCGACTGGCCGGCGAAGCCTTTCTCGGCGGCGGCTTCCTTGCGGATGCCGATGGGGGTGCGGACGCCGGCGACGACGTCTTCGCCCTGGGCGTTGACGAGGTATTCGCCGTAGTAGAGGTTTTCACCGGTGGAGGGGTCGCGGGTGAAGGCGACGCCGGTGGCGGAGGTGTTGCCCTTGTTGCCGAAGACCATGGCCTGGACGTTGACGGCGGTGCCCCAGGAGTCGGGGATGGACTCCATCTTGCGGTAGAGGATGGCGCGCTCGGTGTTCCAGGAGTTGAAGACGGCGGCGATGGCGCCGTAGAGCTGTTCGCGGGGGTTCTGGGGGAAGTCTTCGCCGAGTGCGGCCTTGTAGACGGCCTTGTAGCTGGCGCAGAGTTCTTTCAGCTGATCGGCGGTGAGGTCGGTGTCGAGGGTGGCGTTGCAACGCTCTTTCAGGGCGGTGAGCTGGTGTTCGAACTTCTCGCCGTGGACGCCTTTGACGACGTCGCCGAACATCTCGATGAAGCGGCGGTAGGAGTCATAGGCCATGCGGGGGTTGTTGGTCTTGCGGGCGAGGCCTTCGACGGCCTTGTCGGTGAGGCCGAGGTTGAGGATGGTGTTCATCATGCCGGGCATGGAGACGCGGGCGCCGGAGCGGACCGAGACGAGGAGGGGGTTGGCTTCGTCGCCGAATTTGACGCCGAGTTCCTTTTCGATCTTGGCGACGGCTTCGTCGATCTGGCTGGAGAGCCAGGCGGGGATCTTCTTGCCTTCATCATAATAAACCTGGCAGATGTCGGCGCAGATGGTGAAGCCGGGGGGGACGGGGATGCCGATGGCGGTCATTTCGGCGAGGTTGGCACCTTTGCCGCCGAGTTCGTTCTTCATCTTGCCGCTGCCTTCGGTGCCGAGCTGGCCGAAGTAATAGACTTTCTTGGACATCGTCTTTCCTGGGTTTTTTGTTGCGTGGGTTCGAGTATCCTTCCGCCGCAGGCGCGGCGAAAAATCGCCATCTAAGATATCCTGCCGGGCCCAGCTCTCAAGAGCAGTGTGACATCAAAGTGTGATAGCGGAGCGACTGCCCTTGCATTGGGCTCAAGGGAGTTCGCAGCGGGTGTTGGAGGCGGGCTGGGGAGGCAGGTCGGCCGGGGCGTTGCCGACGCGCAGGTCGAGGCCTTTGAGGAAGCATTCGCCGAGGAGGGGCCGGGAGATGAGGGCCTGGTCCTTCCACAGAGCGAGGCCGCCGATCACCTCGCCGCCGAGCTGCTCGTGGAAGACGAGGGCGATGCGCCACTTCTCGAATTCGCCCTGGAGGCTGTAGTGGAGCTGCTCGTAGAAGACCTGGGAGGCGGCGGCGAAGCTGATCAGGATGTAGCGGGTGTGGTTGGGCCAGACCTCGCTGATGATCTGGATGTTCTCCTCGGCGAATGCGGCGGGATAACAGCGCCTGATCACCGAGTTGATCCGCGAGGTGAAGCGGCCGTCGGTCTCGAGGTAGCGGCGCTGGTCGCCTTCGCCGAGAAAGCCGGCGTAGTCCAGCGAGCTGGCCTGCAGCCAAGCCTCGAAGCTGACGAAGTCGTCGACCACATAGAGGTCTTGGACGAGGGCTTCTCGGGCGCTCATGGCTCAGCCGTTCTTGTGAAGAAGGGGGTTGAGTTCGACGGTTTTGGGATTGGGCTTGGCGATTAGCTGGCCGCTGACGCTGTCGGTGAAGAAGAGCAGCTTGTCGCGACCGGAAAGCTCAAGCCCCTTGACGAGGTTGGCTCCGGCGGCGACGCGGCGTCCCTGGAGGTCGACCGGCTCGCCGGAGGCGTCGAGCAGGGCGATCTTGGCGCCTGCGGTGACATAGGTTCCGGCAGCGACGGTGCAGCCGAAGCCGAGCGAGATGCCTATGCCGGAATTGGCGCCGAGAAGACACTTCGAGCCGATCGAGATGACCTGCTTGCCGCCGCCAGACAGGGTGCCCATGATCGAGGCGCCGCCGCCGATGTCGGAGTCTTTGGCGACGAAGACGCCGGCGCTGACCCGTCCTTCGACCATGGCATTGCCCTCGGTGCCGGCGTTGAAGTTGACGAAGCCGGCTTGCATCACGGTGGTGCCTTCGCCGAGGTAGGCGCCAAGGCGCACCTGGGCGCCCGACGCGATGCGGACGCCGGAAGGCAGGAAGTAGTTGACCAGGTAGGGGAATTTGTCGACGTGGGAGATGTTCAGGCTTTCGCCGCGGAGGAGGAGTTCGAGACGGAGATTTTCGACTTCGTCCGGGAGGACCGGGCCGTACTGGGTCCAGGCGAGGTTGGGCAGTTTCGGGAAGATGCCGGCGAGCGGGATGGCATGGGGCTTGAGCAGGCGGCGTGAGATCAATTGCAGACGGAGGTAGGCGTCTTCGGTGCAGGTGACATCCGGCGAGGTGATCGAGATGCTGGCGCGGATCCAGTCGCGGCGGCTGTAGATGCCGGGAGCGGCGTGTGCGTCGTCGACGCCGAGTGCGGCGCAGGCCTGTATCTCGCTCAGCACTTCGAATGCGAAGCCGGAGGCCGGTAGGGCGGCCTCGGAGAGCTCCTCGACCCTGACATAGTTGACGTCGAGAGTCTGGCCCTTGCGGCTGCGGCGCAGGCCGATGGCGGTGAAGAAACGGGGGCTGCTCATGGAATCCTCGCTGAATGAATGGATTTGGGGCGGTTAATATAATCCCGGTTCCGGCGAATCTCCCCCAGGACTTTCCGTTCCTATCCGGAAAACTCAAGGCCGCCTGGTGAGGCGGCCTTGGGAATCACTTTTTGCGGGCGGGAGCCTTGGCGGGGGCGGCCTTGGCGGCCGGCTTCTTGGCGGGCGGTGCGTCCTCGTCTTCGTCCTCGATCTCCTCTTCGAGATCGATGTCGAGATCGTCGTCGAGGGCGGCGGAGGGCTTCTTCTCTTCGTCTTCGAGATCGTCCTCGAGATCGTCGCCGAAGACCTCTTCGTCTTCCGCGACTTCCTCGTCGTCGTCCTTGCCGGCGCCGCCGAGGACGGTGAGGAGGCGCTCTTCCGCGGCTTCCTCGTCGACGAAGTCTTCTTCGACCTCTTCTTCCTCTTCGATTTCCTCCTCCTCTTCCTCGTCCTCTTCTTCCTCGATGACTTCGTCCTCGACTTCGTCGGCGTCGGCGGATTTGGCCGACTTCTTGCCTTCCTTGAGATATTCGGACTTGCCGTCGGTCATGTACAGGTGTTCATGGATGTTCTGGCCGTCGACGTCGAGCCATTCATCCCATTCGCCGTCGAGCTTCTCTTCGAAGCCGGAGTTGGATTCGTCGAAGCTGGAGTTCTTCTTGACGAACTTGATCGCCTGGGCGATGGTCGCGAAATATTCGTACTTGGGCTTTTCGGAGGGACCGAACCAGACTCTGAACTTCTTTTCCACTTTGGACCTCTTGTTCTCTGACCTTGGCGATGTTGCACCGCGCTCAATACAGCGGTGCCGCCAAAAGGCAAACGCGATGAGCCTCGTCTTGTCGTTTTTTTGTGGCGAGTGGACAAAAAGAGCGGCCCGGTCCGCCGGGGACCGGGCCGCGGAGGCCGGGTTCGATCAATCGACGATGACGCCTTGCAGGTCGTGAGCGTCGGCGCTGAGGATCTTGACGCTGGCGAAGATCTTGTCGCCGAGCGCTTCGGTCCAGGGGAAGTGGATCGAGTTGTCGACGTCGGGTGCGTCGCCGCCGCTGCGGCCGACGCAGCTGCGGAGACCGGAGTCGTCTTCACGGACTTCATCAACGATGACGCGCAGGGTCTGTCCGACCAGTGCCTGGTTCTTTTCTCTCGAGATCTCCTGTTGCGCCAGCATCAGTCTGCTCTCGCGCTGCTTGGCGACTTCGGCGGGGACATCGTTTTCCATGGTGAAGGCGTGGGTGCTCTTCTCGTGCGAGTAGGTGAAGACGCCGACCCGGTCGAAGCGTTCGTGGCGGATGAAGTCCTGCAGGGCGGCGAAATCATCCTCCTGCTCGCCTGGGTGGCCGACGAGGAGGGTGGTGCGCATGGTGACGCCGGGGATGCGGTCGCGGAACTTGGCGAGGAGCTTGGCGGTGCGGTCCGGGGTGATGCCGCGTCGCATCGCGGTCAGCATCCTGGCGGAGGCGTGCTGCAGCGGCATGTCAATGTATTTCAGGACATGCTTGGCTTCGGCGAAAGTCTGGATGAGCTCGTCGGTGACGCTGGTGGGGTAGAGATAGAGGACGCGTATCCAGTATTCGCCGCCCGGGGCCTGGAGCTCGTCAAGGGCTCGGAGGAGCTGGCTGAGGCTGGTCCCGTCGCCGAAGTCCGAGCCGTAGTCGGTGGCGTTCTGCGACACCAGGATCAGCTCGCGGACGCCGCGGTTTAGGAGTGCCTGGCATTCCTTCACCAACGACTGGACGGCGCGGGAACGGAGCTTGCCCCGGAAGGTCGGGATGGCGCAGAAGGAGCACTTGTGGTTGCAGCCTTCGGAGATCTTGACGTAGGCGTAGTGCGAGGGAGTGACGAGGAGTCGGGGGGTGCTTTCGTCGTAGAGGTAGACGGGGAGGTCCTCTTTGACGAAGGTATGCACCGAATCGAGCTTGCGGAGCATGTTCTGGACCATGGTGCCGATGCTGGCGATCTCGTCGAGGCCGAGCATCAAGTCGATGCCGGTGTGGGCTTTCTGGGTCTCTTCCGGCTCGCGTTGCGCCAGGCAGCCTGCCACCACGACTTTACGGTTGCGGCGCTTCTTCTTCCATTTGAGGGCTTTGGCGATGGTGTCGTTGGACTCGTCCCGGGCCGGGCCGATGAAGGAGCAGGTGTTGATGACGTAGATGTCGGCGTCGCTCTCGTCGCCGGTGATCTCGAGGCCGGACTTGGCAAGCGAGCCGAGCATCACCTCGGTGTCGACGAGGTTCTTGGAGCAGCCGAGGCTGGAGACGCAGATCTTGGCGGAACGGGGCATGATGGGAGTCCTGGTTTTTGAAGACCGCAAATAGACGCAAGCACGACGAATTTGCAAGGCTGCAGGAATTTATAAGCTGGCCGGAGAGAGCCATCCCGAGGCCGATTGGGAACTGGTTTCGACGGCTTGCTCCGCCTCCGATTCCTTCAGTTCAAAGCTGGACTTCCTCGGTCTCTTCCTTCTTCGGCGGCGGCGGAGCCGGGCGGAGCGTTTCGAGGATTTCCTTGACCGATTCCGCGACTTCCGGATCGCTGTGATGGAGGTGGGGTTTCAGCGGCTTGATTGCGGCCAGTCCGAGGGCCACGAGGGCTTTGCGGGCATCGCGGCGTTCCTTGGCGCTGGTTGCGCCGAGCCGGGCGACCAGGCCGTCCACTTGATTGCGCAGCGCGTCATCCGGGGCGGCGGCCTTGATCTTGCCGGGGGCGAAGGCCAGCTTCCTGTAGTCCTCTTCGGGGATCATGGCGCTGCTCAAGTCGCTCCACAAAACACCGCGTTTGCCGCAGAAAGGGCTGGCCAGGCAGGCGAGGACTTTCTTGTCCTGGCCCATGACTGCCAAGGCTCCGGCGTAGTGGAAAGGCAGGGAGCCTTCGTCGCCGAAGACGCGGAATTCGACGGCGCTTGCGGCGGGTTTTTCCGGGAAATGGCCATCACCTTCCGCCGCGGCTTCGGCCGCCAGCTTCTCGCCCAGCTCCTTCAGACCCTTGAGAAGCGATTTTTCGACCCGGATGAGTTCGCGATCAACCTCGGAATGTTTGACGCCGTTGCGGAGTCGACGCACATCCTCGAGCCGCCATTGGCCGTCGGCGCCGCGCTTCACCACTCCTTTGTTGTCGTCGCCGGCGATTGACACCAGGATGCACCCGGCTTCGTCGCCTTCGCCCGGCTCCTCCGCCATGTTCTTCTCCTCGGCATTTGCCGGCATTTTGACGCCGGCATCGGCGATCAGCTGAAAGATTTCGCGGATCTTGCCGCTGCTGTGTTCGACGATCAGGTTCGGATCGTTTTCGGCCATGCCGCGGATGAAGGTCTGCATCACCTTGACGCCTTCCCCCGCGGCGGTCGCGGCTTTGACTTCTTCCGGGGTCGGAACGGCGGCTTTTGCGACCACAGGTGCGGGGGTGGGAGCGGGAGAAGGACTTGGCTGGGCTTGGGCCAGGGCGAGGAGGAGATTCAGCATGGGGGGATTCCGGCTTGGCGTGAAAAATCAATCACCCAGACCTCCGGTCTGGGCTGTCAAAAGCGCGCCTTCAGCGCGAGGGCCCTTGGCCCAAAGGCATTCCGGTATGAAAGACCGCTTTTGATAGCCCAGCGCATCGTGCTGGGTGATTTCGGGCGATCAGTTCTTGACCAGGGGCGACCAGGCGGGGAGGTTGCAGCCGCCGAGGCTGAGCGGGATCTGGGTGATTTTTTCGTAGTGGGTGTCGATGATGTAGAGCTTGCCGCCGCTGGCCGCGACGACGTGGCGGCCATCGGGGGCCCAGGAAGGGGCTTCAAAGGAGGTTTCGACCTTGCTGAGCATCTTCTCGACATTGGTCTTTGGGTCGAAGACGCAGAGGCGGTAGCCGCCGGCCTTCTTGGCGTAGACGATCAGGCCGGAGTCGCGCGACCAGTCCGGGCCGACGCGTTCGACGCCGTCGTTGGCGATGGTGCTGATTTTGTTGCTGGAGAGGTTGAGGATGCGGAGCTGCGGGCGGCCGACCTTGCTGCCGCTGGCGGTGACAGTCGAGGAGACGTAGCAGATCGACTTACCGTCGGGGGACCAGGTGGGGGAAGAGTCGATGTTGGAGTCGTTGGTGAGAGGTTTGAACTGGCGGGTGCTGACGCTCATTGCGTAGAGATCGACCTGTGAGGCCTTGGAGAGGACCATGGCGATATTGGCCCCGTCGGGGGAGACGGCGGGCGAGGAGTTGAGGCCGGGAAAGGAGGCGAGGAGACGGGGCGAGCCGGCGAGGTCGCGGAGGAGGACGTTGGTGGTGTTGCGTCCGTAAGCCGTGAAGACGAAGTGTTTGCCGTCGGGGGCCCAGTTCGGCTCGGTGGCGATGGTGCCGTAGGCGGTGAGCTTCTGCAGTTCGCCGCCGCTGAGGTCGCAGGAATAGATCTCCTTGACTCCGCCCTTGTTGGCGACGAAGGCGATGCGGCTGCGGCAGAGGGCTGGTTTGTAGTGGCTCGGGATCAGGCGGTTTTCCTTGAAGACGCGGGTGATGATCTCGTCGACCAGGCCGTGATGGCGCCAGCCTCCCTGGAGGCCGCCGACGTCGAGGCGGAAGGCGCTTTTGACGCCGCCGTCGATGTAGACTTCGAAGGGGCCGGAGCCCTTGATCTTGACGGTGTAGGCGGCAGAGGTGCCGGTCTCGACCAGCTTGAACCAGTCGGAATATTTCAGGTCGCTGCGGATGCCGGCGGCGATGTCGGCGGGGACGGCGGCGTCGAACTGCAGGAAGAGCGAGGGGTTTTCTTTTTTCAGTCCGACGACGATGCCGCTGTCCTTGCCGCCCTGGGCGAAGGCGGGGAGAGCGAAGACGGCGCCGAGGGCGAAAGCGGCACGGAGTAAGAATCGAGTCATGTGGTGGTCCTTTGGGGTTTGCAATCCGGGTTAATAAGGCAAGCTATGACGAGTTGCCAAGGGGCGACCTGATCGCGAATCAAAAATCTTTCTGCGGAGAAATCGGAAACATGGCCATCGCCTGCCACTTCTGGGACATGGATCACACCTTGATCGACAACGACTGCGACGTTTCCTGGAAGGAGTTCCTGATCGCTGGGGGCCTGGCTCCGGCATCGGCCCGAGACCTGGCCGAATCCTTTTTCCAGGACTATCTGGCCGGGAAGCTGGTGGTGGCGGACTATCTGCGCTTCCAGCTTGAGGAGTTCCGCGGCCGCAGCGAGGCGGATCTGCGTCAGCTCTGCCGCCGGCATTTCGAGTCGATGGTGAGAGGCAAAATTTACGAGACCGGCCGGCGGATGCTGGAGCGTCAGCGAGCCTGCGGCGAGGAGACGGTGCTGATCACCTCGACCAACCGCTTCATCGCCGAGCCGGTGGCGGCCGAGCTGGGCTTCAAGACCCTGATGGCGACCGAGCTGGAAGTGCAGGACGGACGCTTCACCGGCGCTCTCGGCGGCGTCTACTGCCTCGGGCTTGGAAAGATCGGCTTCATGGAGGCGCATCTCGCCCGTCGCGGCCTCAGCCTGGCTGAGTGCGCCTATTATGGCGACTCCTCCAACGACATCGCCATCCTCGAACGCGTCGGCCACCCCTTCGCCGTCAACCCCGGCGCCAAGCTCCGCGCCACCGCCCTGGAACGCCAGTGGACCATCCTCGACTTTTGAGATCGCTTTCAAGGTTAGAGTTTTTGGTCGCTAAGGATATCGATCGGCCCGAAATCGCGGCGTGGAGCGGCCTCCGCCGGGGTCAAGTCCGGCTTGTCGTTGTAAGTTTGCCGTCAACGAAGCAGGAGAAACTCCATTGACTGAATTCACCGAAGACCGACTCGTCGCCGCCAGCAAAGCCTATCTGGTGGAGATCCAGCGTCATGGGCAGAGCCCCGAAGAATCTAAGAGCCTGCTGGAAGAGCTGGCCGAGCTCTGTTCCACCCTCGAGTTGGAAGTGGTCGGCAGCCAGATCGTCCGCCTGGCCCAGCCGCAGCCCGCCTATCTGATCGGCAGCGGCAAGCTGGAGGAGCTCAAGCAGATCGCCAGGACCCTCGGGGCCGGCGTTCTCATCTTCGACGACGAGCTAAGCCCGGCGCAGCAGCGCAACATCGAGCGCGAGACCGGGCTCGCCACCATCGACCGACGCGAAGTCATCCTCGATATCTTCGCCGCACGCGCCACCAGCGCCGAAGCCCGCCTCCAGGTCGCCCTTGCCAAGGCCGAGCACTCCCTCCCGCGCCTCACCCGCCTGTGGAGCCACCTCTCCCGCCAGAAAGGCGGCGGCGTCAACCAGAAAGGCGAAGGCGAATCGCAGCTCGAACTCGACCGCCGGATGATCAAGGCCCGCATCCTCAAGCTCAAGGAGGAGCTCGCGGTCGTCCGCGGCCAGCGCGACACCCAGCGCAAGGCCCGCCGCAAACGCCCGGTCCCCAACGCCGCCATCGTCGGCTACACCAACGCCGGCAAGTCCACCCTGCTCAACCGCCTCACCCAGGCCAGCGTCCTCGCCGACGACAAGCTCTTCGCCACCCTCGACCCGACCACGCGCCGCGTCAGTCTTCCCAACAACCAGGAGTTGCTCCTCACCGACACCGTCGGCTTCATCCGCCGCCTCCCCCATGACCTCGTCGAAGCCTTCAAGTCGACCCTCGAAGAAGCCGCCCTCGCCGACTTCCTCGTCCACGTCGTCGACGCCTCCGATCCCCAGGCCGACGAACACATGAAGACCACACTGAACGTCCTCTCCGAGCTCGGCGCTGAGCACAAGCGTACTCTCACCGTCTTCAACAAAGTCGACCTCCTCGCGGGCGACGAACTCCCCCTGATGCGACTCCGCCAGCTCGCACCCGAGGCCATCGCCGTCAGCGTCCACAGCGGCTTCAACATGGATCTCCTGGCCCAGGAGCTAGCCGACCTGCTCGCCGATGAACTGAAGATCTTCGAACTCATCGTCCCAGTCGACCGCTTCGACCTGGTCGCTTATCTCCACCGCTCTTGCAAGGTGGAGAAGGAAAGCTACGAAGAGGAAGGCGTCCGCATCCGCGCCGGCATTCCTCCCCATCTTCTCGGCAAAGTCCAACCCTTCGTCGTCAGCGAGAGCTGAAGCACCCAACCTCCCCGGAGACCCGCATCATGAACGAGCAGGCAGAGAACCCAGGCGAACGCACGGTTTCCGTGCCGCGGGCCCAATTGCCCAACGCCATCCAGGCCGCCGCCCATGCCGATCTCGCCGACGCCCAGGGGCGCTATCGCATCAAGTCGATCGCCGGAAGGGGCGGCATGGGCCAGGTGATGATCGTCGAAGACACCGTTCTGGAACGCATCCTGGCGATGAAGATCCTTGGCGACCGATTCAAGGAGGATCCCGCCATTCTGAGGACCTTCTTCGACGAAGCGCGGATCACCGCCCAGCTCCAGCATCCCAACATCATCCCGGTCCACGACCTCGGAGAGATCGCCAGCAGCGGTCAGCCTTTCTACACCATGAAGCTGATCGACGGCGTCTCCCTCGGTGACATCATCGCCAAGCTCAAGGTCAAGGATCCCGAGGTGATGGCGAAGTACCCGCAAGGAGCACTTCTGACGATTTTCCGCAAGGTCTGCGACGCCATCGCCTACGCTCACTCACGCGGCATCATCCATCGCGACATCAAGCCCGCCAACATCATGATCGGGCCCTTCGGGGAGGTCCTGGTTCTCGACTGGGGTCTGGCCAAGAAGGCCGATGCCGCCGCCGCGCCGATGGGGCGGGTGCATGACTTCCATGCCGGCGACGGCGATGCACAGATGACCATGGAAGGCACGATCAAGGGCTCTCTCGCCTACATCTCGCCCGAACAGGCCATGGGGGATATCTCCAAAATCGACCGCCAGACTGACGTCTTCCTCCTCGGCGCCACCCTCTACCACCTCCTCGCCCTGCAGCCGCCCTACCCGCAGAAGACTCTCGATGAAATCCTCGGCAAGGCGGAGAAGGGGGATTTCATGCACCCCCAGGATACGCCCAGCGGACACAACATACCCAACGCCCTCGCCAGCATCGTCCTCCGCGCCATGGCGCCGATCAAGGCCGATCGCTTCAAGTCGGTGGCGGAATTCATCGCCTGCCTCGACTCCTACCTCTCCGGTCGCAACCTCAGTACCCTGCGCAAGCTCCGCCGCGGGGAAGTCCTCATCCGTGACGGCGAATACGGCGACGAGACTTACATCGTCGTCTCCGGCCGGATCGAGGTCAGCCGCGAGGTCGACGGACGTCCCACCACCCTAGACTTTTGCGGACGCGGCGCCGTCCTCGGGGAATTGGCGACCTTGACCCACGACCAGCGCAACGCCACCGCCGTCGCAGTCGAGCCCAGCGAAGTCATGGCGATCAACCGCCAGATCATGTTCGACGAACTGCGCAAGCTGCCGCCCTGGCTCGAGCGCATCGTCCTCTCCATGGCCCGTAAGGTCTCGGGGATGAACGAGCGCATCCATCCTCTGCTGGTCGGCAGCGCCGCCGCCGCCGTCATCAAGCAGTTCGACCTGCTCCTCAAGGTCGCCCGCGAACCGGTGCACCGCGACCGCCTCTACTCCGAGGCCGCCGAGAACATCGCCATCCCTCTCGATAAATCGATCGAAATCGGCATCATCCTGGAAGAGGAGAGCATCCTCCATGCCGACGGTTCCCGCCGCATCAGCACGGTCTGGCCCGACGCCTTGCAACAGCTCCTCTCCTACTCCCGCCGCCAGCAGCGCATCGCCAAAGGCCTTGCCCCCTCTTCAGGCAAGGAGGAGTTCTTCGAAATCGCCAAGGTCCCCGCCCTCGAAGGCGCTTGGAAACGACTGGAAAAACTGTGAAATTGTGGGTCGACCGTCCGAGTCGAGAGCTCTTCAAGCCTCAAGCTTCCTGCCTGAATTGAAGCGTTCGTCACGGATGACCTCGCCAAGAAGGGAGCCGAAGGGAGCCTGTAGTGGACTGGAAATCTCGGTGTCGGAGTTTAGCGTGCCCTCGCAAGGACATGAAGCCCGTGTCCGCGCCTATGAAACGACTCATCACGAGGCCACACCATGGATAAAGCCGGTTTCTGGAAAATCATCGACAAGTCCCGTAAAGCCGCGGACGGCGACCCGAACGAGCAACTTGAAGCGCTTCGAGAGATCCTCTCTGAGATTGAACCCGACGAGATTGTCTCTTTTGATCGGCATTTATCTGAGTGCCATGCTCGGGCGAATACTTGGGATTTATGGGGCGCGGCCTACATCATTGGAGGTGGTTGCTCAGATGATGGATTCATGGACTTTAGAGGGTGGTTAATTTCCAGGGGGGAAAAGGCCTATGAAGCAGCTCTTGCAGATCCGGAGTCTTTGGTAAAGGTCGTCAAGGATCATGACGATGATTGCCAAATTGAGGGCTATCAATATGTGGCCTCACAGGCTTGGGAAGAAAAGACCGGTAAGGCTTCAGAATCTTTTCCGTCTCATGATCTCCCCAAGAAATCGGACACATCAGGGACTCAATGGCAAGAAGAAGAGCTGGAGACCAAATTCCCAAAACTGGCCAAGAAATTCGATTGAAAAAGCCCTCGCCAACACCGATCCCCGCTCTCGAAGGGGCTTGGAAAAGCATGGAAAAACTGTGAATCCTTGAGAATGCCTAATTCTTAACTCTTAACTCTTAATTCTTAATTCCCCCCCATGCCCCCTTTCTGGAATCAACTGACTGCTCACTTGCACTGCCTCGCGCCGATGGAGGAAGTGACCGACACCGCCTTCCGCGAAGTCGTCGCCAGCACCGCCGCGCCCGGAAAACTCGGCGCGATGTTCACCGAATTCGTCTCCACCGACGGCCTTTGTCATCCGGTCGGACGAGAAAAAGTGGCGCATCGCCTCTTCATCTCGGAGGCTGAAAAGCTTTTGCTGAAGGAGAAGAAGATCCGCATCGTCGCCCAGATCTGGGGTTCGCGGCCGGAGAAGTTCGCCCAGGCGCTGCGCGAAGTCGAGGCCTTCCGGGGCTTCGACGGCATCGACATCAACATGGGCTGCCCGGTGCCCAAGATCGTCAAGCAAGGCGGCTGCTCCGCCCTCATCCGCAGCCCCTCCCTGGCCAAGGAGATCGTCCTCGCCTGCAAAGAGGCGATCGACTTGCCGATCTCGGTCAAGACCCGCACCGGCATCAGCCAGCACGACACCGAGAAATGGATCCCGGAAATCCTCTCGGTCCGCCCCGCCGCCCTGATCCTCCACGGCCGCACCCAGAAACAGCAGAGCGACGGCCTCGCCTGCTGGAACCAGATCGGCCTCGCCGCCCGCCTGCGCGACCAGCTCGCCCCCGGCCTGCCGGTGCTCGGCAACGGCGACGTCCGCTCCCTCGCCGAAGCCGATGCCAAATGCGCCGAACACGGCCTGCAAGGCGTCATGATCGGCCGCGGCATCTTCCACGATCCCTGGCTCTTCCGTCCCGATCTGCCCCCCACCGACGCCCGGGAACGCCTCGATCTCCTCTGGTTCCACACCCGCCGCTTTGCCGAAAACTGGGGCGACGAGAAGAATTTCCAGGTCCTGCGGCGTTTCTACAAGATCTACGCAGCAGGCTTCCCCGATGCCGCCGTCCTCCGCAATCAACTCATGGAAGCCCGCGACATCGACCACGTCCGCGATCTCCTGAGCCAATTCGGCTTCCCGCCGCAATCCTGTGCGCCCTCCTTTCCCGAACCCCTAAAATCCTAACCCATTCTGAATTCCATCATGAATCCCTTCATCAGCGACGACGAACTTCCGGATAAACTCAAGATTGCGCAGAAGGCACTGGAGAAAGACTACGGCGCCCTGGGGGATGCCCAGAAGGCCGAGCTTGAGCGACTTTTGAAAAACAAGGCCCGCTTCGACAGGCTCGCCGTCATCGAGCAGTGGCGGGTGATCAATCAAAATCTCGCTCAGCACGAATATCGCCCGCCGGCCAAGGTTCTGACCATGGAACAGCTTCTGCAGAAGGACTCTTTCGTGCCTAAATTCCTGGAGGATCACGACAAGGTGGACATGGCGCAGCTGCTCGGTTTCGAGGAGAAGCACAAAAAACGCCGATGACTTCAAAAAGTCCGCCTTCGCGGTTGGACAAGTGCCGCAGCTCCATTATGATCTGACAACCTCACACAGGGAGTGAAAGACAATGCAAATCCTTCTTTTCATCTTGGGCATCGCCTTCTACAGCGCCGGAGTTTACTTCGCTCTCTTTCTCAATACCGACCTCTATTTCCGCCCGCCTGCTGATCAGCAAAGCGTGCAGTACCAGATCTACGGCGCTTATTTCGGCATTCTCCTCGGTATGATCATGGCTTTCTGGGGCTACCTGAAAGGCACCGCAGTCAAAACCAATTGACTTCTCCCTACTCCGATCCTGCGTGAAGACCCACCGTCTTCACGCTTTTTCATGCCCGTATCCAGCCGGCTCACTCCCGGACGATCGGGCACTTCGGCAGGGAGTCGAGGAAGGTCTTGCCGAAGGAAGAGCCGGTGAGGCGGGAGTCGAGGACGACGACCATGCCGTGGTCGCTGGCGCTGCGGACGAGCCGGCCGACGCCTTGGCGGAACTTGACCACGGCCTCGGGCAAGGAGAGCTCGCGGAAGGGGTCGCCGCCGCGGGCTTCGCAGGCTTCGTGGCGGGCCTTCGACAAGGGATGATCGGGCACCGAGAAGGGCAGGCGGGTGATGATGACGTTGGAAAGCGAGGCTCCCGGGACGTCGACGCCGGTCCAGAAGGAATCGGTGCCGAGGAGGACTGAGTCGATGTCGTCGCGGAAGGCTTCGAGGAGGCTGCGGTTGGAGAGGCCGTCGCCTTGCACCAGCATGCGGATGCCCTTCTCCCGCAGGAAGGGACCGAGGTTTTCGGCGGCGGCGCGCAGCATGGTGTAGGAGGTGAAGAGGACGAAGGCCTTGCCGTGGCTGAGGGTCAGGTAATGGCGGATCTTGGGCAGGGCGTGGTCGAGGAATTCCGGCGCCTTGGGCGAGGGCAGGCCTTTGGGTACGTGCAGGCTCATCTGGCGGGCGAAGTCGAAGGGAGAGTCGAGGAGAAGTTCGTCGGCCTCGTCGATGCCGCAGCGCTGGCGGAACCAGTCGAGTTTGTGGCGCACCGCCAGGGTGGCGCTGGTGAGGACGCAGGCGATCCCGGCGTTGAAGAGCAGGTGGCGCAGGGGCACGGCGGCATCCAGCGGCGAGGCTTGTAGGGTGACGCGTTCCTGCGAGTCCTTTTCGAACCAGTAGACGAAGCCTTCTTCAGTCTGGCCGAGGAAGGTCTGGAAATTGCCGGAGAGGCGGCGCAGGCGCTTGGCGGCTGAGCTCAGTTCGGAACGGCGGTCGACCGGCAGATCCTCTTTTTCGAGCTCGCGCTCGAGCGTCGCGGCGAGGGCGTTGAGATCGGGACTGAGTTGATCCGGAATCGCTTCGGGATTGGTGTGGCGGAGGATGTTGGTGTCGCGTCCCCGCAGCCATTCAGCGAGGTCGTCGAAGAAGCTGCGGCAACGCATCAAGAGGTCGGCGCAGCGCTGCTGCTCCTTGGGGAAATCCTGGCCGGCGAGGAGGCCGCGACCGGTGCGGGGATGGAAGACGCGCTGCACGGCCTGGACCAGGCCGCCGGCGCTGAGACGCAGGCCGAGGTGGTTGGAGGCGACTTCCTCAAGGGTATGGGCCTCGTCGAGGATGACCGCGTTGTATTCGGGCAGGATGCCGGATTTGAGGTCGCCGGTTTCCGCCTTGATCGCCAGGTCGGCGAGGAAGAGGGCGTGATTGGCGACGATGACGTGGGCGCCTTGGAGGCGGCGGCGGCCGTTTTGGAAGTGGCAGGGTTTGTAGAAGGGGCAGTGCTGGTTGAGGCAGTTGCCTTCTTCGGCGTTGACCGCCATCCAGCTTTCCGGACGGATCCGGAAGTCGAGTTCCTGGCGGTCGCCCTGCCGGGCATTTTCGGCCCAGAGGGCGATGCGGTCGATCTCCGGCATCAGCTCGGCATCGGGCAGGTAGTCGAGGTTGCGCGAGGCGGCGCCTTTGAGGCGGCGCATACACAGGTAGTTGCCGCGCCCCTTGGCGAGTTCGGCTCGGAAGTTGAGGCCGAGGGCGGCCTTGAGGGCAGGCAGATCGCGCTCGATCAACTGCTGTTGCAGGGCGATGGTGTGGGTGCTGACCAAAACCGTGCCGCCGGTGCGCATCGCGTGGAGGATGGCGGGGATCAGGTAGGCGAAGCTCTTGCCGACCCCGGTGGGGGCTTCGGCGACGAGATGGCGACGGGTCAGAAAGGCCTGGCCGACGGCCCGCGACAGCTCGAGTTGCTGCGGCCGCAACTCGTAGGTCCGGCCGGCGGCAGTCGCGGCGGCGGCGAGGACGCCGTTGGGCGCGAAGATGCCATCGAGGCTGGGCAGCACCGGCGGTTGGAGCTCGTTGACGATTTCGGCATCGTCATCGCCGTAGAGGCTGATCATGGGGATGCATCGTCCCCTGGGAGCGCGCCAGCCCTCTGGCGCCCTTCTTTTCGCCAAAGGCGAAAGGGTGTTAAGAGCTCGAGAGGCAGAGCATGAAAACAGCGCCAGGGGGCTGGCGCGCTCCCAGGGAGTGTTTCCAGCTTTTTCACGGCAGCCTCAGCGTTCATTCTCTCGCCCTCTTGCAGCTCGGCGGAATAGAAAAAATTACCGCCCAGAGTCATCGCCGATGTGGCTCGACCCTGGTCTAGCATTTTTGGCCCGCAAGGGGTCAAAGCTTCAACGAGGTGGTGCATTCATACCCCAATCTTTGATTAATTTCTCAAAAAAAACCGAGACTCTTTCTTCTTGAATTGGACTAGGAGTAGTTCCCTCTGAGAAAAACCAGCATTCCGGATCGTCGCCATTCTCGGCATCAAGCCATGCGGCGATGTAACCCTGATGGATCAGAAAGCATAAGAGCTTTTTCGGGAGTTGGTGCTCTACCTGGTTTTCTTGTAAAAGATTGGGCAAATACTGATTATTGCTGATCAAGTCAGCTAAAGCACAGTCAGTGCCGACGATCGGTTTTTGAGGTCCGTAGCGAATGATAAGTTCACGATAGGCACGGGGAAGCTCAAAGCCCAGAACATTTTCGACCTTCTTGATATCGGCCAAGGTAGATTGATCACTCATTTCACCCTCAGCATGACATGATCGGTCCAGAACTGTACGGAATGGGCGTATGCGGCGCGATCGATAGGCGAGCCGGAGCCGCCTTCGGCGACGCCGAGGGCGTTGCGCAGGGCGGTGATGGGGCGCATCGGTTCGGGTTCGGGGAAAAGGCCGGTGGCGATCGAGACGATGAGGGCGTCGGTCTCGCCGGGATCTTCGCCTTCAAGGCGCATCTGTTCGGCGGAGTAAACGATGACGTGGATCCAGGGTGCCGGCGGAGCTTCGAGGCCTTCGATCCATTCCACCAGGACCGGCAATTCTTGCGGCGTCCGCGCTTCGTAGGCGGTGTGCAAGACGGCGCCGCGCCGGAAGGCTTCGTCGCGGCGGAGGGTCAGGCAGCGGAGTTCGGGGAAGCGGAAGCTGCCGTCGGGCAGAAGATTGCGGATGGCGAGGATTTGTGCGAAGGGCGCATAACCCGGGATCACCTGGTCCGGCGCGGCGCAGAGCTCGATCAGACGCGTCAAATCCTCTTTCCCGATCCGGGTGCCGGGAAAGTCAGGCCGGAGTTGTCGGCTGGCGAAGTGGGAGAGGGCGATTTTCATGGGGTGTGTCGCCTGCGGCTCAGATTCAAGATTCAAGATTCAAAATTCAAGACTGAGCTAGAGCGGACAATGAAGATTCAAGATTCAAAATCGACCGAGATTTGACATTCATAAATTCTTGATTTTTCAATCTTGAATCTTGAATTGAGCCCTGTCCATCTTGAATCTTGAATTTTGATTTTTGAATTTATCAGTAGGTCCGTCCGCTCTTGCCATCCTTGGCCATGGCGCGGGCGGTTTCGATCAATTTGCGGCCGTGTTCGGTGGGGTATTTCGAGTCGACGCAGGCCATGCAGAGGTCTTTGGCGGGGAGGCCGATGACTTCGGGCAGGTCGCGGGCCGGCAGGTAGCGGAGCGAGTCGGCGCCGAGGGAATGGGCCATCCGCTGCAGGACTTCTTCGGGCAGGTCGGGTTCAAGGCGGTCGACCTCGATGTAGTGGCGGGCGAAGAGTTCGCCGAGGGTCGACATGTCGATGCCGTAGAAGCAGGGCGAGAGGATCGGCGGGCAGGCGATGCGGAGGTGGATTTCCTTGGCTTCGCCGCGCTGGCGGATGTCGCGGATGATGTGTTTCAGGGTAGTGCCGCGGACGATCGAGTCTTCGACCAGGAGGACTTTTTTGCCCTTGAGGACGGCGGGGAGGGGGGTGAACTTCTGTTGGACGATCTTGCCGCGGCTGTCGCCGGACTTGATGAAGGAGCGGCCGACGTAGCGGTTGCGGAAGAGGCCTTCGACGACCGGGGCCTTGAGGGCGAAGCCCATGGCGTCGCCGCAGGCCTTGGCGGTGTCGGGCACCGAGACGACGATGGTGTCTTCGTCGATCACCAGATCTTCGTGTTTGGCGAGGAGCTGGCCGGCGCGGACGCGGGCTTCGTAGACATTGCGATTGTCGATCTCGGAGGCGACGTTGGAGAAGTAGATCCACTCGAAGAAGCAGTGGGAGATGACGGGCGATTCGGCGAAGCGTTCGATCTTGATGCCCTTGTCGCCGCAGACCAGGATGTGACCGGGGTCGAGGGTCTTGATGTTGGAGACGCCGCGGTTCCAGATGGCGACCGATTCCGAGGCGACATAGAGCAGGTCGTCGGCGATGGCGTAGGCCATCGGCTTGAAGCCTTGGGGATCGCGGGCGATGACGAGGTTGCCGCAGGCGTCGATGAGGGCGAGGCACCAGGCGCCGTCGAGGATCTTGCTGAGGTTGGCGAAGATCTGGCGGTAGTTGGGGGCGTCGGGCTCGGACTCGGCGATCTCGCCGGCGAGGAAGTGCATGAAGACCTCGGTATCCGACTCGAGGTTGAGGTGGTAGCCTTTCTCCTCGGTGAGGACGCGGCGCAGCTCGGCCTGGTTGGCGATGTTGCCGTTGAAGCAGAAGGAGAACCACTTCGAGATGCGGCCGTGGATGCGCTCGAAGGGCTGGGCGTAGTTGACGTCGTCCTTGCCGCAGGTGGCGTAGCGGACGTGGCCGATGCCGGCGCTGCCGCGGAGGGCGGCGGCGATGTCGTGCGAGTTGTGGTATTCGGGAGTGAAGGCCTTGTTCACCGTGCCGAGGGCCTTGTAGGTGCGCAGCAGCTGGTTGCGCGAGCGGTCGTAGGTGGTGATGCCGGCGGAGAGCTCGCCGCGGTTTTGCATGTCCTGGAGCATCAGCGGCAGCAGGTGGCTGACGTCGCGGGAGTTGTCGGGAAGGCCTCGTTTGAGGGAGTACACCGCGGCGACGCCGCATTCTTCTCTGGGGTGATCGTCATCCGCCATGAAAATCTCAGTCGAAGTCGTCATTTTGCCTGCCTTGGTTTTTGCGGCCCAAACAATACGCTGCTTCGTCTTTGCGGCAAGGCTTCCCGCCGACAGGAAAAAGGCGGGGTGGGACTTTGCGGACGAAGGGTTGCCGGTGCCCGCAACTTACTCGGGAAAAGCAGAGGCGGCGGGTGGAATTGGCGCGAAAGCACAGAAAAGATCGGGCCGGGTGAGCCTGGCGAGGGTCAGGAAATTCAGGAGAGGACGAGTCGTGCGGGCCGTCCGGACGCCTGGTGCCGATTGTGGGATTGAGTCGGAGCTGTAAGCTTTGAGCGAGCAACCCCGAGGAAAGGCGATGGAGCGACTGACAAGTGTATTGGAGGCGATTGACGCGGTGAACGCCACGGATCCCCGGCTCGACGGCGGCAAGCCGCTCGAGCTGGTCTACGGGCGTCGGATGAGCCAGTGGCTGCAGAAACTGGCGCCAGACGCCGGGGAGCTGCTGCGCATCGCGGTGCGGGCCCAGCACGTCGCGCGCTGGAAGCTGCCTCGCTCCGACTTTCCCATGGACCGCCCCGGGTATCTGCAGTGGCGCACGACCCTGGGGCGGATGCATGCCGATGAGGCCGCGAGGCTGATGTCTGCCAACGGCTACGCGCCGATCGAGTGCGACTATGTCAAGTCCCTCCTTCGCAAGGAGAAACTGAAGAGCAATTCCGACACCCAGACTCTCGAAGACTGCGCCTGCCTGGTCTTCCTGGAGAACGGCTTCGCCGAATTCGCCCGCAACCATGACGAGGAGAAGATTCTCGACATCCTGCGCAAGACCTGGGGCAAGATGTCCGAGGCGGCTCATCAGCAGGCCCTGCAGTTGAAGCTCGCCCCCGAGGCTGCCGCCCTGGTCGCCAAGGCGCTCAATCCTTAGGGAACTGCGGCGAAAAGCTTGCGTGCCACGCGTCTTCAGATGTAAACTGGTTTCGATTTCATTCACCTCAACAGGAGTTCCCGCGATGCGCTTTCTCTCTTCCACTGCTACCATGATCTCGCTTCTCTGCCTTTCCCTGCAGTCTCAGGAGGCTGCGCCGGCGCCGGCACCTGCCGCAGAAGGCCTGCGGATCCCCGGCCAGCAGCAGCTCGTCGCCCTGACTCTTTCCCGGATCATGGAGGGCAACCACTACAGCAAGACGAGCTTCGACGACACGATGTCGGCGAAGATCTTCGAGGAATATCTCGTCACCCTCGACCCGCAGCGTCGCATCTTCCTCGCCGCCGACATCGCCGAGTTCACTCCCTACCGCCAGATTCTCGACGAGCAGTTCAAGGAGGGCGACCTGACCTTCGCCGTGAAGGTCTTCGAGCGCTACCTGCAGCGTCTCAAGGAAAGGGTCGAATTCGTTCGTGCCACGCTGGCGAAGCCCCTCAACACCGCCGACGAGGAATCGCTGGAGATCAATCGCGACAAGGCGGAGTGGCCGAAGGACTCCGCCGCCCAGGACCAGCTCTGGCGCCGCATCCTTGAGAATGAATGGATCCTCGCCGAGATGGCCGACGAAGCGGAGGCGAAGCGCCAGGCCCGCCTCAAGGCCAAGGGCAAGCCCTTCGACGCCGCCACCAAGCGCCCGCCCCAGGAGCAGATCCTCAGGCGCTACGACAACTTCCTCAAGAGCCAGAAGGACTTCAGCGGCGAAGAGCTCGCCGAGCTGATGATCAACGTCATGACCCGCTGCTTCGACCCGCACTCCAGCTACTTCGGCCCGAAAGCGATGGAGGAGTTCGAGATCTCGATGAAGCTCTCCCTCTCCGGCATCGGCGCCACCTTGCAGTGGGATGACGGCTACACCAAGATCACCGACATCATGCCCGGCAGCCCCGCCGAGCTCGGCGGCCAGCTCCAGATCGGCGACCGCCTCATCGAAGTCGGCCAGGGGGACGAAACCCCGGTCAACGTCGTCGACATGCGCCTGTCGAAAGTGGTCTCCCTTGTCCGCGGACAGAAGGGCAGCACAGTCACCCTCGTCATCGCCCGCGGCGGCCCCAACGGCGAACGCAAGACCTTGAAGATCGTCCGCGACAAGATCAAACTCACCGAATCCGAAGCCAAAGGCGAGCTTCGCCTGGTCGAAAACCAAGGCCGTCAGGTCAAGGTCGGGGTGGTCCGCTTGCCTGCCTTCTATGACGGCGTCGCCACCGCCGACGGCAAGGGCACCAAGGGCTGCAGCGACGACGTCAAGCGTGAAATCCTGAAGCTGAAGGAACAGGGGGTCGAAGCTCTCCTCCTCGACCTGCGCGAAAACGGCGGCGGCTCCCTTGGCGAGGCGGTCAAGCTGGCCGGTTTCTTCATCGACCAGGGCCCGGTGGTCCAGATCCGCGACACCAGCGGCTCCACCGAGGTGCTGGATGACGAAGATGCCGGCGTCCTCTGGGGCGGGCCTCTGGTAGTGATGGTGAACGAACACTCCGCTTCGGCTTCGGAAATCGTCGCCGCGGCGATCCAGGACCATAAGCGCGGCATCATCGTCGGCGTCAGCCCCCGCACTCACGGCAAGGGGACGGTCCAGCGCGTCATCGACCTGTCTCGCGTCCGCCAGCTGTCGAAGCTGAAGAAGTCGCCTGGCGAAATCAAGCTGACGATCGCCAAGTTCTACCGCGTCAACGGCGGTTCGACGCAGGAGAAAGGGGTCGAGCCGGACATCGCCCTGCCCACTCTGATCGACGAGGAGGAGGGTGAGGTCCACCTCCGCCATCACCTGCCCTACGACCAGATACAAGCTCTGCAGGTCGCCCAGGATGCCCGTTTCGCTCAGACGCTTGACGAAGTCAGCAAGCTGAGCCTTGGCCGTCGTCAGGCTTCGCCCGAGTTCAAGACCCTGCTCGCCGACATCGCCCGCATCGAGGAGCGCAAGAAGGCTGGCACGGTCTCCCTCCAGAAGGAGACACGGATCAAGGAATTCCACGACGAGGAACGCCGCCGCGAGGAGGCTCGCCCGATGTACAACCTGATCGCCGGCCTGGAGAAGGGTGAGGAGGACGAAGACGAAGAGACCCTCTACCGTAAAACTCGCCACAAGATCCGCAACGACGTCTACTTGCGCGAGGGCGAAGCGGTCGCGGCCGACCTGGTCCGCCTTGCCTCCGAACCGAAAGTCGCGGTCAAGCCCTGATCCACAGCACAGATCATTCGGGAGGGAGCGGCGGAAGCGGCTCCCTCCCGCCTTTGCCTGCACAAAATCGACGATCGATCCCGGTGCGGCGAAGAAGGCGTTCGACAGGAAGCCTTTCGGCGCTAACTTGGCGCGCTTTTCATCCTTCAATCTGGAGAATCCCTAGTGTACTCGATCTACATCTCTCTCGCCATCGGCCTCGGTCTCGGCCTGCTTTACCGGCTCATCAGCGGCAGCGAAGCCACCTGGGGCATTGGCGTCGTCTTCTTCATCAGCTTCAGCGTCGCCTTCATCTGGCTGTCTCGCCGGATCAGCAATCAGGTGCTCGTGGTGGTCGGCAAGATGCAGCAGCACATGCAGGCCGCCACCGAATCGATGCAGAAGAAGATCAACGGCGCCAAGTCGCGTCCAGGGATCAATGAAAGCGCCTTCCGCAAATCTCTCGAGGCGCAGCAGAAACAGACTAATCTCGAGGCACTCGAGATCCTTAAGGAGGCTGATGCCTTGGGGAAGTGGAATTTCCTCGTCCCCAAGCAGCTCGCCGCCATCCGCCTGCAACTTCTCCACAGCGTCAAGATGTTCGATGAAGCCGACAGGTTCCGTTCCGAGGTGAGCCTTGCCGATCCGACCGCCGCCAGCATGGTCCTGGCCCGGATCTGGATGACTCAGCCCTTGCCGCAGAAGGCTGATGACAAGGTGCTGGCCGAGTGGGAGGGCACCAAGGTCTACCTCAAGTCGACCAAGAGCCTGATGGCTCCCAAAGGATCCCCTTCCAGCATCGTCTACGGCACCTATGCATGGATGCTTCTCAAGGCTGGTCTTGAGGACAAGGCGAGAGAGGTCCTCGAAGCGGGCTTGAAGAAATATGCCGATCCGGTCCTGCAGGCAAACCTCGACCTCATCCGCAACAAGAACGCAGCCCAATGCTCGAACGCCGGATTCGCCGAGCGCTGGTATGCTCTCCATATCGAAGAGCCGCCTCGTGAAAAGCCCCGCGTCCAGCAGGTCCGTCAAGGTCGCGGCGGCATGCCCTACTTCTGATCCGGGGCCGGACGGCAAGATGCAAAAGCTCGTCCTCGGTTGAGTGAGACGCAAAAAATCGACCTGTATGCTCCCAAATCAAGCTCAGATCAACCGCAGAAACCGTAGAAGACGCAAAAGAACGCAGAGAGATTGATCGACAAAGCGCGCACGCTCTCTATTTGTGCTCCCTGTGCCTTTTGAGGCCTTCGTTCCTTAGAGTGATACTGGGCGTAAAAATCCCGCCTCCCCATCTCGGGGAGGCGGGATTTTTCTTGATATCGCAGTCTTAGACGACCTGGATCTCGCTGTCGACGCGGATGATGGTGTCGTGCCCCTTCCAGCTCACTTGCCAGGAGGAGAAGCCCTCCGGATCGGCGACCAGGGTCTGCAGCTGGACATGGTCACCTTCGATCACCAGGGTGTCGAAGCCGTCGCCGAGGATTTTCAGACCTTCGACCTTGTTCTTGAAGAGCTGCTTGGCGGTGAGGGTCAGGGTGGCGCCGTTGCCGCTGCCGCTGAGGAGATCGATGGTCTCGATGCCTTTGAGAAGCTTCATCCCGCTGAGATCCATGGCGCCTTCCTCACTGCGCAGGACCAGGGTGTCGTCTCCTTTGCCGCCGTTGACGCTGCGGACCGAGGAGTCGTCGACGAGGATGTGGTCGTCTCCTTTGCCGGCGCTGAAGCTGTCCTTGCCGCCGTTGCCGTCGAGCCAGTCGTCGCCTTTGCCGCCGTAGATCTTGTCGCGCCCGGTCTTGCCGTGAACGTAGCGGTCGTCCCCGGACTTCAGGGTGAAGCTGCTCTTGGCCGATTCAGCGTGGAACTCGACGCGCTGCTGGATCAGGTCGTCCCAGCTCAGCTCCTGGACTTCCTCGCCGCTGCTCTTCAGGCTGAAGCGGATGTCCTTCTTGCGGCTGATCTTGACCTCGGCTTTCTCTTCGGCAGACTCATCGGCAAGCCAGTGTTGCAGGTTGCGCAGGACCGGATCGGCTTCCATGCCGGTGACGGTGTAGATCGGGAAGCCTTCGTCGTCGACGACGGGGGTTTCCGGTTTTTCTTCCGGGACCGGATCTTCGCCGCCGAGGGTCTGGATCGGGTTGCCGTTTTCGTCAACGTAGGGATCTTTTCCTTCGCCTTCCAGCGGCAGCAGGGTGATGACGACGCGAGGCTCGATTTCGCCCTTCTCCATGCGTAGCGCGTATTCTTTTTGCCACCAATTTTGGAACTCTAAATTCCACGGGCCGCCGCACCAGTAAGGATTGATATCAAAGGGAATCTCTCCAATAGGCTCGCCGTTTTCGTCGAGATAGGGTAAAAGGCGAGTGAAGCCATCCAGGATGACGGGCTCGGTCCCGGGCTCGGACGTAAGCTCAGAGTCTTCTCCCTCGAGGCTGCGCCAGTAGGGCATGATTTCGCCTTCGCCGCGGAAGTAGATCTCGTCCCAGGTGGGGTCGATCGGCTGGCCATTTTCGTCGACGATCGGCTCGAGGATGCTGCACCAGATGACGGGCTTGCCGTTTTCATCGAGCTCCGGGTCGATGGGGCGGAGGATGGGATTGCCTTCTTCGTCGAGCTCGACCGGAAGTTCGCCGAGGCTGCGCCAGTAGGGCATGATTTCGCCTTCGCCGCGGAGGTAGATTTCTTCCCAGGGCTGTTCCTCGCCTTTCTCCGGCACATCGACGAGATTGCCGGCTTCATCGACGCCGAAGTAGCAGATGGCGATTTCGGGCTGATCGCCGTCGGGGATTTCGACGGATTCGGCAATGAGGATTTCCGTTTCGGCGGCCTGGTCGAGCGGCGAATCCGGGAGGATTTCGGGGTCAACTGTCATGGGGGTCTCCTGAGTTGTGTCGCGCTCATCAACGAGCGGCATCTCTAGGGCGCACAAGATCGAAGGATCTTAGGCCGTGTTGTCAAGATTTCCAGAAATTCCTCGCAACTTCTCCGGGAAGCGCAGAAGGCCAGCTCTTTCGGGCTGGCCTTCTGGCGTGCGGGGGATTTCAGAGCGGGTTGTCGTCGTCGTACGAGGAGGACTTGTTTTCGAAACGGGTGTAATCGGGGACGAAGGTGACCTCGATGCTGCCGGTTTCGCCATTCCGGTGCTTGGCGACGATGATCTCGGTTTTCAATCGTTTCGCTTCGCCGGTGGGGTTGGGGGCGTATTGCTCTTCGCGGTCGCGGTGGAGGAGCAGCACGACGTCGGCGTCCTGTTCGATCGAGCCCGATTCGCGCAGATGCGAGAGCTTGGGCTTGGTGGCGCCGCCCTGGGCGGCTTCAGATTGACGGTTGAGCTGGGCGAGGACGAGGATGGGCACCATCAGCTCCTTGGCGAGAGCCTTGATGCCGCCGGAGATCTGAGCCACTTCCTGTTCGCGGTTGGCGTTCTTGTTCAGACCCGAGCCTCGCATCAACTGCAGGTAGTCGATGACGATGAACTGGATGTTGTACTTCTCCTTGAGGCGGCGGGCCTTGGCGCGGAGCTCGAGGATGCTGAGCTGGCCGGTGTCGTCGATCGCCATCGGGCAGACCTTGAGACGCTCGGCGGCGGCGACGAGACGGCTCATCTGGGAGCGCGACAGTTCGCGGCTGCAATCGCGCTGCGACACCCGGGCTTCAGAAAAGGCCAGACGCATGGCGAGCGAGCCCTTGTCCATTTCCAGGGAGAAGACGCCGACGGCGCGCGGGCTGCCGGGGGAATTGGCGCTGCCGACGCCGAGGGCGACGTTGGCGGCGATGTTCATGGCCAGCGTGGTCTTGCCGATCGAGGGGCGGGCCGCCAGGACCAGCATTTCGCCGGGCTTGAGGCCGTTGAGAAGATTGTCGAGATCGTCGTAGCCGGTGGGGATCCCTTGCGAACCGGCGCCCTTCTCGTTGATCATGCTGATCCGCGTCAGGGTGTCGTTCATCAGGTCGCCGACGAGGACGGCGGCATCGGAGGAGCCGCGGAGAGAGATTTCGTTGAGCCGCCGCTGCAGGTCGTCAATGAGGGCGCCGGGCTCGGCTTCGGCGCTGTCGAGGCAGCGCGACACGGTGTCGGAGGAGAGGCGTATGAGGTCGCGCAGGAGGGCATCGGCGCCGACGATCTGGAGCCAGTTTTCGAAGTTGGCGCTGGATGGGACCGAGTTGATCACCTGGGCCAGGTAGGATTCGCCGCCGACGCGTTCGAGCTGGCCGGAAGCGCGGAGGGCGTCGGGCAGGGTGACGAGGTCGATGGCGACGGCCTTGCGTTCCAGTTCGACGAGGGCGTTCCAGATCGCCTGGTGGGCGGGTGAGTGGAAGCAGGATTCGCCGCGGAGGACGGGCATGGCGAGCTGCAGGCAGCGCTGCGGCTCGAGGAGGATGCTGCCGAGCACGGCCCGTTCAGCGTCGTGGTTATGCGGCAAAGGCCGCTCCCCGGTGAGGAGCGGCCCTGTGCGTTGAGTCTGGAACTTGCGTTCTTCCATCGTCAGACGAGGCCGCCTTTGACGGCGACCCCTTCCTCAGGATCAGGCCTTGACGACCCAAACCTTGAGCTTGGCGGTGACTTCTTTGTGGACCTTGACGTTGACTTCGTGGACGCCGAGCTTGCGGATCGGGTCGAGGAAGTGGATGGCGCGGCGATCCACCGAGATGCCCTCGGCGGTGAGAAGACGGTGGCAGTCGGTCGCGGTGACCGCGCCGAAGAGCTTCTCGTCGTCGCCAGCCTGCATCGGGATGGTGATGGTGGTTTCGCCAATGCGGCGGCCGACTTCTTGAGCGGCGGCGACCTTGGCGGCGTATTCGGCGGCGACTTTCTCCTGGCGCTTGGCGATCTGCTTTTCGACGGCCTTGGTGGCGCAGACGGCGAGCTTGCGGGGGAAGAGGAAGTTGCGGGCGTAGCCTTCGGAAACGCGGACTTTGTCGCCGCAGTTGCCGAGGGTGTCGATGTTATCGAGGAGAACGACTTCGATGGCCATGATTTACCTCACTTGACGAGCGCGATGTTGCGGGCGCGCTTGACGGCTTCGGCCAGCATGGCCTGATATTTTTTCGACACGCCGGTGATGCGGCGGGGGAGGATGCGGCCTCCCTCGGTGGTGAACTTGCGGAGCATTTCAGCGTCGGTGTAGTCGATGTAGTTGACTTTCTGCTCGGTGAAGCGGCAGACCTTGAGGCGGACGACCTTTTTGCGCTTCTTGCGGACGTTGGTGGATTTCTTGCCGGCCATGGTGTTGGACCTTTTTTGAGCTTTAGGATGGGTTCAGAACGGGATGTCGTCTTCCGCGCCGTTGCCGAAGTCGGGCATGACGGGGGCTTCGTTCGAGGCTTGCGGACGCGGGGCTGCGGCGCGCGGGGCACCGAAGTCGGCGTAGTCGTCGCGCGGGGCGGGAGCCGAGGCGTAGCCCTGGTCGCGGGGCGCGTAGCCGCCAGGAGCGCGAGGCGCCTGGTTGTAGCTGCGCGGGGCGGGGGCGGGAGCTCCGACATCGTCGCCATCGACATAGGCTTCCGGCGGAGCGCCGAAGTCTTCATGTCCGCCGCCATGACCACCGCGCTGCTGCGGACCGCCGACGAGGCGGAGCTGGTCGCAGGTGATGCTGTGGCGGCTTTGCTTGGCGCCGTTTTTGTCGACCCAGGATTCGAGACGGAGGAAACCCTCGATCAGGACCGGGGCGCCGCGGCGCAAGTAGTTGGCGGCGGTATCAGCCTGGCGGCCCCAGACATTGACATCGATGAAGCAGACTTCTTCGCGCTTCTCGCCGTTGACGACGTAGACGCGATTGATCGCGAGGCCGAGCTTGGCCAGGTTCTGCCCGCCGGGCAGTTGGCGCATCTCGGGGTCGCGGGTGAGATTGCCCATGACGATGACTTTGTTGAAGGAGGCCATGCGAAGATTCCTTGTGCCTTATTCAGTGCAGAGGCGGAGGAGACGATCAGACGTTGGTGAGATCGAGGACTTTGGGAGTCTCGGGGATGTCGTTGACATGAACGACATGGCGGAGAACCGATTCCTCGAGGCGGAACTTATCCATGAACTCTTTCACGTTTGCGGTCGGCATGGTGAAGAAGAAGCGCCAGTAAAGGCCGGATGTGCGCTTGCCGATGGGGCGAGCGAATTGCTTGCGGCCCATGGACTTGTGAGTGATTTCGGTGCCGCTGAGGGACTTGATCAGTTCGGTGATCTTCTCAGCGTAGGCAGTGCCACCATCCTCAAACTTGCGATCGTTGAGGATGAAGATAGCGTCGTATTTCTTCATCTTGACTCCTGATTCGGTTGACGTGAACCTGGTTTCTTCGGCGTCGTGCCGTTGAACTGGTTCATCGCAGCACTGCAGCCTTGACTGCAGAGCATCAGCACGGCTTCGGCAGCGCGCGACAGACTTTCCTCGATGAGGGGTCTCTCGCTCTCACCAAATGGGGTGAGAACATGATCGGCCAGGTCTTCGGGTTTCCCCGGATGACCGATGCCGATGCGTAGGCGCACAAAGTCAGCTCCTCCCAGTCTTTCGAGCAAGGATTTGATTCCATTGTGTCCGGCGCTGCTGCCGCCGTATCGTAACCTGATTTTCCCGGGCGGCAAGCCGGCTTCATCATAAACTGCGAGAATCTCTTCCGCTTTTATGTCCAAATCCCGGACGCACTTGCGCACCGCGTCGCCGCTGGCGTTCATGTAGGTCATCGGCTTGAGCAGGAAAAGCGGCCGTCCGCCCAGCTCGATCTCGGCAAACTCGCCGTCGTACTTCTTGCGGAAACAGCCGCCCCGCGCCTTCAAAAGCTGATCCGCCAGCATGAAGCCGACGTTGTGGCGGGTGGCGGCATATTCGGCGCCGGGATTGCCGAGGGCGACAAGAAGCCGCGGCGGCCCGAGGGGCAGCGGTTTTTCCGGGGCGGCGGGGAGGGGGGGCGGTGGTTTCGGCATCGTTGGGCTTCTGCGGGCTGGAGAGTTTAGGGACGGAAGTTTAGCCCGGCCTCGGGAGAAGGCAAAATCGACGCGTGACAAAGGGAGTGGGGAGATGCAAGATTCAAGATTCTTGCCCCAGCGGGGCTGTCTGATCTTAGCCTGGGGCGGAGCCGAGGGACGAGGCGCAGCCCCAGGACTCTGATTTTTGGATCCGAGCCCTGAAAGGGCGACGTGAAAACTACGCACTGGTGAAATCAATCTAACATTGAATAAACACCGGATCTCAAGCCGCCCCCTTGGGGCTCGAACTTATTTTTTTTCTTATAACCCGGGGGTGCGCCTCGTCCCTCGGCTCCACCCCGGGCTGAGATTATGTCGCCCCTTCGGGGCTGCGAGAAAGCACAGCGATCCCGAGACGAAACCTCTCACTCCGCCGGCTTGTCCTTGCCCTTGCCGCCTTTTTTGCCTTCCTTCTTCTCGCCTTTGCTCTTGCCGCTGCCCTTGGTGGCTTCTTTCGGGGCGGCGGGGTCGTAGGCGGGGTTGGGCCTGGGCATCCAGGCGTCGTCGGCCTTGAGGCGGGCGAGGAGGTCGGCCTTCATCGCGGCGGCGCGGGAGGCCTCGGACTTGGCGAGGTCGTTCTGTTCGCCGGGATCGTTCTTGAGGTTGTAGAGCTCGACGTGGTCGTCCTCGTAGTCGAGGAGCAGCTTCCAGTCGCCGATGACGAGGGCGGAGCTGGGGGTGCCGCCCTGGTAGTGGGGGAAGTGGAAGCTCATGCCGGGCTGGGCCCGCTTCACTTCGGCCTCGGGCTTGGCCAGCACCGGGCGCAGGTCGCCGCCGGCGAGGCCTTTGGGCAGCTTGTCGGCGGGGAGTCCGGCCAAGGAGCAGAAGGTGGGCAGCAGGTCTTCGCCGGCGATCAGGGTGCGCGACACGGCGTTTTGCGGGATGCCGGGGCCGCGGATGATGAAGGGGACGCGGATGCCCGCCTCGCGCAGGTCGCCCTTGCCGCCGGAGAGGACGCCTTTCTTGCCGCTCATGCCGTTGTCGGCCATGTAGATGACGTAGGTGCTGGAGGCGAGGCCCTGTTCATCGACGGATTTGAGGAGCTGGCCGATGGCGGTGTCGAGGTTCTCCATGATCGCGGCTCGGCTGACTTCCTGGCCCTTGGCGTCGGGCATCAGCTTCTGGTATTTGGCGATGGTTTCGGGCAGGGCGTTGTGCGAGGCGTGCAGGGCGTAGCTGGAGATCTGGACGTAGAAGGGCTTGCCGGCGGCGCGGGATTTCTTGATGAATTCGGCGGCGCGTTTCGAAGTGGAGAAGAGGGCGAGGGGGTCGGGCGGGGTGAGATTGTCGGCGTCGCGATTGCCGGTGTCGCCATCGGACTCGTCGTAGCCGTGTTTGGCGGGGCCGCCGCCGGAGATGTGCCATTTGCCGTAGTGGGCGGTGGCGTAGCCGGCGGTCTTGAGCAGTTCGCCGATGGTGACTTCCTTGGCCTCGAGATCCTTGCTGCAGTCGGCTTCGATCAGCTTGAAGGAGGGTCCGTCGCCGACGCCGGGGGCGGCCTTGGTCCAGTGTTGCGAGGCGGGGGTCTTGCCGGTCTGGATGCTGACGCGGGTGGGCGAGCAGACCGGAGCGGGGGCGTAGGCTTGCGAGAAGCGCAAACCGGCGGCGGCGAGCTTCTCGAGGTTGGGGGTCTGGATCACCGCGCTTTTCGAGCCGGGGATCTGGGGATCCATGGGCACCGCGGTGCCGTTCCAGGCCTGGTCGTCGGCGAGGATGAAGATGATGTTGGGTTTCTTGCCGGCGGGCAGGGGCGGGATGGCGGCGGGCTTTGCGGCGGGCGCAGCGGGGCTTGCGGGAGCCGCAAGAAGCAGGGCGGAGACGAGGGAGAGGGTGAGCATGGGGGGCTCCTTTGGAGATTCAAAATTCAAAATTCAAAATTCAAGATGAGAGCAGGAGGGACATTCAAGATTCAAGATTCAAGATTCAAGATTCAAGATTCAAGATTCAAGATTCAAGATTCAAGATTCAAGATTCAAGATTCAAGATTCAAGATTCAAGA
>JBDKFG010000036.1:0-45771 GCA_039798785.1 Verrucomicrobiota bacterium
TTCCTCATCTGCGTTCATCTGCGTCTTCTGCGGTTGATTACGTGTCCTCCGTGTCCTCCGTGGTTCAGCTTCGGTTCCGGCGGAGTCGGATTAGGATGAATCCATACAGAGCGATGGAATTATGGAGACGAGAGAGCTCTTGGCTCAATGCGATGAATCACGATGTCTTTCCTCGACCGCTGGTCCAGCCCTTGCGTCTTCCGCACATCCGCGGTATTCTTGCGGCGCTCAAATACGACTGAATCGACCCCGGAATCCTGTGATGTTTAAAATGAATCGGAAAGTGGAATACGCCCTGATCGCACTGCGGCATATGCAGCAGAATGACGGCGCCTGCCTGGTCAGTGCCAAGGAGATCTGCGACTTCTATCAGGCTCCTTTCGACCTGGTGTCGCGCGTCCTGCAGCGGCTCGCCTCCAGCGGCATCCTGCAATCCGAGAAAGGTCCGCACGGTGGCTACCGACTCTGCCGCGGACTAGACAAGATCAGCGTCCTTGATCTCATCGAAACCACCGTCGAGCCGATCGCCGTCGCCTCCTGTCTTTCCGATGACAAGGCTGACTGCGCCATGCTCGGAACCTGCAACATCCTGACCCCAATGACTGCATTGAATCATCAGCTCCGTCAATTCTTCTCCCAGCTCAGCGTCGCCGAGCTCTTCCAAGCCAACCCGGCAGCCTTCACTTCCGAGGCTTTGCGCCGCGCCGCGACCCGCTCAGCCACCATCGAAGAAGTCGAGGTGCTGTGATGGAGATCTACGCCCACGCCTTGTCCCAGGAACAGTTCGGCTTCGTCACCGAGATCGACGCCGACGCTGCGCCGAAAGGTCTCAGCGAAGACATCATCCGCCTCATCTCGACCAAGAAGAACGAACCCCAGTGGATGCTCGAATTCCGCCTCAAGGCCTTCCGTAAATGGCTGACCATGACCGAGCCCACCTGGGCCGAGGTCAGCTACCCGAAGATCGACTTCCAGGACATCCGCTACTACTCCGCACCCAAACCCAAGGCCCAGGCCGAAAGCCTCGGCGAGCTCGATCCCGAGCTGCTCAAGACCTTCGAGAAGCTCGGTATCCCCTTGTCGGAACAGAAGCGCCTCACCGGAGTCGCCGTCGATGTCGTCTTCGACTCGGTGTCGCTAGGCACCTCCCACCAGGAAGAACTGAAGAAGGCGGGTATCATTTTCTGCTCGATCACCGAGGCGATCAAGGATCACCCTGATCTCGTCCGCGAGCATCTCGCCAGCGTCGTTCCGGTCGCCGACAACTATTACGCCGCCCTCAACTCGGCTGTCTTCACCGACGGCTCCTTCTGCTACATCCCCAAGGGCGTCCGCTGCCCTCTCGACCTGTCGACCTACTTCCGCATCAACGCCGCCGAAACCGGCCAGTTCGAACGCACCCTGATCGTTGCCGAAGAAGGCTCCTACGTCAACTACCTCGAAGGTTGCACCGCGCCGATGCGCGACGAGAACCAGCTTCACGCGGCGGTGGTCGAAATCGTCGCCAAGAAGGACGCCACGGTGAAGTATTCCACCGTGCAGAACTGGTATGCCGGCGACAAGGACGGCAAGGGCGGCATCTACAACTTCGTCACCAAGCGCGGCCTTTGCGCCGGCGAGCGCTCTCACATCTCCTGGACCCAGGTCGAGGCGGGCTCGGCGATCACCTGGAAATATCCCAGCGTCGTCCTCAAGGGCGACGACTCGGTCGGCGCCTTCTACTCGGTCGCCTTGACCAACAACAAGATGCAGGCCGACACCGGCACGAAGATGATCCACCTCGGCAAACGTACCCGCTCGACCATCGTCTCGAAAGGCATCTCCTGCGACCACTCGAGCAACACCTATCGCGGCCTGGTCAAGATCGCCGCCTCCGCCGAAGGGGCCCGCAACTACTCGCAGTGCGACTCGATGCTGGTTGGCGACAGCTGCCGCGCCGCCACCCACCCCTATATGGAAGTCTCCAATCCCTCGGCCACCATCGAGCACGAAGCCTCGACCTCGCGGATCAACGCCGAACAGCTCTTCTACCTGCGTTCTCGCGGCCTCGACATGGAGCAATCGGTATCCCTGATCGTCAACGGCTTCTGCAAAGAAGTCTTCAAGGAGCTGCCCTTGGAATTCTCGGTTGAAGCGGTGAAGTTGCTGGAAATGAAGCTCGAAGGCAGCATCGGGTGAGGCTTGTGTTTTGATCTCGACTTCGCTATCATGGAGGTCGAGGTGAAACGTTCTCTACGGCGATGGTCATGTCGAGACAATCTACGGTCATTTCAAAAGTGTCGATGATTTGCTGCGGGCGATCAAGGATCGCAAGGAGCGAGGAGTGTGGTGACTTGACTGCTGTCTCGGATAGCCCCTCATTCCTTCTATTTCTCTCCCTATGTAGCGTGCCGCTAGACCTTGTTAGCGGGCTGTAGTCCAGAGCAGCTCCACGAATCGGCTTTCGTCTCCACCTTGTCAGCCTGCGGCCTCCCGTTATCTTGACTTCGCAAGTCCGCGGACCGGGCCTGGATGCAAACCTACAGGAGGCTGCTTTGAACAGAGAAGTCAATTGGCTGTGCTACCTCGCCGTCGAGCACAATCTGGTCGCTCGGGAGAACATCGAAGCGTTGGTGGCGATCTGCGAGCCCGGAACCGAGCTCCTGCCTTTCGCCCAGGCTCTCCTCGATAACCACTTCATCACCGATGTTGCCGTGTTGCAGCAGTTGATGGAGAGCGCCAGCTATGCCGCCCATGAGCACGGCGACAGTCCGGTGCAGTTCTCCAACAGTGCCGCGGCCCAGGAAGTCCTATCACGGAGCACCGCTGGCGGTCATCCGGTCACTCCCGCCCCGGCGCCGGGATCGCGTCCTGCCCCACCCAGCGGCGGCTATCCCTTCAACATCGACGGCTTCCCCGACCTCTCCCGCGCCGAACACGCTTCGGAAGCGGAGTGCCGGCAGATGATCACGCAATTTCTGCGTCACGCCCGAGCCAACGGCTCCAGCGACGTCCACTTCTCAGCCCTGGCGCAGCCCTTCGTGCGCCATTTCGGCCAACTTTATTTCATCGGCAATCAGCCGATCCTCAGTCCGGAGGCGTCCAAGAAGCTCAACCTCAGTCTGCTTAACGACAAGCAGAAAAACGAATTCCTCGAAAAACGCGACCTCGATCACTGCTGCAGCTTCTCCAAATCGGAGCGCTACCGCACCAACCTGATGGTGCACCAGGACGGCATCGAAGGCAGTTACCGCATCATCTCCGACCGGATCCGAACTCTCTCCGAGCTCGGTTTCGAGCAGCCCGAAATTCTCGAGAAGCTCACCACCTATCATCAAGGATTGATCCTGATCACCGGTCCTGCCAGCTCCGGAAAGACGACCACCCTCGCCTCCCTGGTCGAGTTGATCAACAAGAGCCGTCACGACCACGTCATCACTGTCGAAGACCCGGTGGAGATTCTCATTCCCTCGAAGAACTGCAACATCAGCCAGCGGGAGCTCGGCAGCGGCACCTTGAGCTTCCCCAACGCCCTGAAAGCCGCCCTCCGCGAAGACCCCGACATCATCGTCCTCGGCGAGATGCGCGACATGGAGACGATCGAGATGGGCATCTCCGCCGCCGAGACCGGCCACCTCGTCATCGGCACTCTCAACACCAATAGCGCCGCCGCCACCCTCGACCGCCTCCTCGACGTCTTCCCCGCCGACCAGCAGTCGCAAATCCGCGCCATGCTCGCCGAAAGCCTCCGCGGCGTCATCTGCCAGAGTCTGGTGCCGAGCAAGGACAACTCCAAACTTCTCATGGTGCCGGAGATTCTGATCAGCAACATCGCCGTCATCAACCTGATCCGCACCAACAAGACTTCGCAGCTCAACTCGGTCATCGAAACCGGCACCAAACAGGGCATGATGCTCCGCGAAGACAGCTTCATGCGCCGTTACCTGCAAGGTCTCATCTCCGCCGAAACCGCCCTCAAATACGTCTTCAACGAGACCAAACGCCAGCAGATCAAAAATGCCGAAGGCATGCCCTGAATTGAACCAGGTTGAAAGGTTGAAAGGCGAACAGCCAAACAACCAAGCAACCTGGGAACCGGACTCAGTGACTCTGGTTTCGCTCCAACCTTTCAACCTTTCAAACCTTTCAACCCGGTTCCAAAGGATCCCCCCATGGCCCAGATAGACGCCTTCCTCCGCTACATGGCCGAAAACGGCGGCAGTGACCTTCATCTCCAGAGCAATCACAAGCCCAAGGTCCGCAAAAGCGGCAACCTCACCGACATCCCCGGATACGAAGTCATCACCCCCGAGGCGATGGAGCCGATCTTGAAAGAGATCTGTCCCGAAGAAAAGTGGAAACACTACCTTTCCAATCTCGACCTCGACTTCGCCTACGAAATCAAAGGTCTGTCGCGCTTCCGCGTCAACTACATGCGTACCGTCGAAGGCATGGGAGCGGTGATGCGGACGATTCCGACCAAGATCATGACTCTCGAACAGCTGAAGCTTCCCGACGTCTTCAAGGAAGTCGCGTCGCAGCAGTCTGGTCTCGTCCTGGTCACCGGCCCCACCGGTTCCGGCAAGTCCACCACCCTGGCGGCGATGATCAACTACATCAACGAAAATTTCCACAAGCACATCGTCACCATCGAAGACCCGCTGGAATTCGTCCACCCCAACAAAAAAAGCGTCATCGTCCAGCGCGAAGTCCACGACCACACCAAATCCTTCAACGCCGCCTTGAAAGGGGCGATGCGGGCCGACCCCGACATCATCCTGGTCGGCGAGATGCGAGACCCCGAGACCATCGGCCTCGCCCTCTCCTGCGCCGCGATGGGCCTGTTGGTCTTCGGCACCCTGCACACCAACAACGCCCCCAAGACCATCGACCGGATCATCGGCGCCTTCCCGGCGAAGGACCAACCGCAGGTCCGCGCCATGCTCGGCGGCACCCTCCGCACCATCATCTCGCAGCTCCTCTGCAAGACTATCGACGGCAAGCGTTGCGCTTCGCACGAGATCCTCCTCCACCATGCCGCCTTGCCCGGTCTGATCCGCGACGGCCAGCTCTCCGCCATCCGCGGCATCATCGAGGCCGGCCGCAAGCAGGGGATGAAGAGCATGGACTCCGACCTGATGCAACTCTACAAGGAGAAACGCATCTCCGGCGAAGAAGCCTATATGAAGGCGGCGGAGAAATCCCTCTTCGAAGCCTTCCTGCCCGCCGACTTCTTCAGCAAGCAGCATTGAACCTGGATTCCGAAGTTGAGCTTGGGCTCAGCTTCCGAATCCAGGATTCAAGATTCAAGATTCAAAATTCCAGATAACACCAACAAAATCAAAGATTAAAAATTGAAAAACCCGCTGAGGAATCAACCGGAATCGATCTTCACTTCGGATCCGGGGTGAATCCATAAAAAGATCAAGCCCGGAGCGCGAGCCCGGGCTTTTTCCTGCCTCGATGAGACAGATCAGAAGCTTTCGCAACGCGGACGATCAAGGATGACCTTCATCGCCAGGGAGCGGCGGACTTGCAGGTTGTCGCGCATCATCGCCGGGCTGACCAGCAAGGGAGTGGCGGCCTGGCGGCGGGCGGCGCTGAGGGCGCGGGCCCGTTGCGGCGGTGGAGGGGAGGGGCGTTGAGCGATGATTCGCGGCTTCTCGACCACCTTGGGTTTGGGCGGGGCCGGTTCGGGCTTGCGGCGCCGGGGGAGGGGTTTCGGCTCTGGCGGCGCCTCATCAGGCTCGAGATCCGGGACCCCGGCTTTTTTCTGCAGAATCTGCAGGATCAGGCCGCCGACCATGACGATGATCCCCATGATCAGGTTCGCGTCAAGGCCAGCGCCAAGTAGAGGTTTCACAGCCATGGCAGCTGATCTCCGGGCTTATTTCGCCGACTTGTCTTCTTCGCCGGAAATGGTCTGGCGCATCCGGGTGTCGGCCTTCAGGTTTTCGAGGCGGTAGTAGTCGAGGATGCCGATGTTGCCGTCGCGCAGGGCGGAGGACATGGCGAGGGGAACTTGCGCCTGGGCTTCGGTGACCTTGGCCTGCATCTCCTGGACCTTGGCCAGCATCTCCTGCTCAAGCGCGACCGCGGCGGCGCGGCGCATCTCGGCCTGGGCTTCGGCAACCCGCTTGTCGGCTTCGGCCTGGTCGCACTGGAGACGGGCACCGATGTTCTCGCCGACGTCGATGTCGGCGATGTCGATCGACAGGATTTCGTAGGCGGTGCCGGAGTGCAGGCCCTTGGCGAGAACCGTCTTCGAGATCCGGTCGGGGTTTTCAAGAACCAGCTTGTGGCTGTCGGAAGAACCGATGGTGGTGACGATACCTTCGCCGACGCGGGCGATGATGGTCTCTTCGCCGGCGCCGCCGATCAGCTTGTCGATGCTGGTGCGGACGGTGACGCGGGCCTTGACCTTGAGCTGGATGCCGTCCTTGGCGACGGCGTCGATGGTCTGGCGTCCCGAGGCGGGGTTGGGGCAGTCGATGACCTTGGGCAGAACGCTCATTTTCACCGCTTCGAAGACGTCGCGTCCGGCGAGGTCGATGGCGCAGGCCTTGGCGTAGTCGAGGCGGATGCTGGCGTTGTTGGCGGCGATCAGGGCGTTGATGACGTTGAGGACGTCGCCGCCCTGGAGGTAATGGCGTTCCAGTTCATCGAGGCTGATGTCCATCTGCGACTTGCGCGCTTGGATGTAGGCCAGGACGATGAGCTTGGGGTTGACGTTGCGCAGGCGCATCATCACCAGGTTGAAGGGGCCGACGTAGGCGCCCGAGGACCAGGCTTGCAGGTAGAGGCTGATGAAGCTGAAGCCGAAGATCAGAAGGACCAGGCCGCCGATGATGAGGACGATGAAGAGGCCGATGAGGCCGACTTCTTTGGCATCGGCGAGGAGAAGGAAGTTATGCATGATCGAGGGAGCTCCTTGGGTTGTGAAAAGGCGGGGCCACTATACTCGACAAACCGGCTCAGCCAAACACCGGCGTCGAGAGATATTTGTCGCCGCGGTCGCAGACGATGAAGACGACGACGCCTTCCTGGAGTTCTTCGGCGAGGCGGATGGCGGCGGAGGCGGCGCCGCCGCTGCTGATCCCGGCGAAGATGCCTTCTTCGCGGCAGAGGCGGCGGGCGAAGTGCTCGGCTTCAGCCTGCGAGATGTCCATCACCCGGTCGACCCGGCTCGAGTCGTAGACCTTGGGGAGATATTCCTTCGGCCAGCGGCGGATGCCCGGGATGTTCGAGCATTCGGTGGGCTGGCAGCCGACGATCTGGACGGCGGGGTTTTTCTCTTTGAGGAAGCGCGAGGTGCCCATGATGGTGCCGGTGGTGCCCATCGCCGAGACGAAGTGGGTGATCCGGCTCTGGGTGTCGCGCCAGATTTCCGGGCCGGTGCTGCGGTAGTGGGCTTCGGGGTTGTCGGGGTTGGAGAACTGGTCGAGCATGATGCAGCCGCCCTGGGCGACGAGGGCGCGGGCGTGGTCGATGGTTCCTTCCATGCCGAGTTCGCGAGGGGTGAGGGTGACGGTGGCGCCGTAGGCTCGCATGGTGGCGACCCGTTCCGGCGTGGCGCTGGCGGGCATCACCAGTTCCAGCTCGATCCCTTTCAGGCAGGCGATCATCGCCAGGGCGATGCCGGTGTTGCCCGAGGTCGGCTCGACGATGCGGATGCCGGGCTTGATCAGGCCGCGGCGCTCGGCGCCTTCGATCATCGCCTTGGCGGCACGGTCCTTGACGCTGCCGCCGGGATTGTTGCCTTCCAGCTTGGCGTAGACTTCCACCTTGGGATTGCTGACGAGGCGGCGCAGACGCGCCATCGGGGTGTTGCCGACGAGATCGAGGATGTCCATGGAGAAAGCTCCTTTTTTGAGGCCTCTACCTTAGCGTCGGCTCGCCGCCTCGCTCCGCCTATGACGAAGGTCCTGGGGGGCCTTACTTACTCTTCTTCAGCAGCACCCGCCACAGGCCGGGGTTGCCGAGACGCTTGTCGAGCTCGCTCAAGGCGGGCTGGCTGGCCGCCGGGACGATGGCGGGGTTGAGCTGGATGGTCTGGGTGATTCGCTCAGGAAACCGTGGATTGCTCAAATCTATATCGCCCGTGCCGGGGCCGTGACCGACGCTGACTTTGCCGAGAGCGCCAGGACCTTCCCAATTTAAGCGCGGCAGATCGCTGGCCAGTTGGTAGCCAGAAGGGAGATGGAGATCCCAGGTCAGCTTCTTGCGGACGATGCCGCCCTGCAGGAAGGGAGTGACGCGTCCATCGCCGCCGGCAGCGGAGAAGAGTGACTTCTCGGCCTGCGGCAGGTCGAAATAGAGGTAGTCGCCGGAGACGACCGCGAAGCGCGGCAGTTTGGCGATGTAGCTCAGCTTGCCGGGGTAGTTCAGGTCGAGTTCCATCTCGCCGCCGGCGACGGCGTCGGGCGCGAGGGCGGCGAGCTGCTCCTGGTGGAAGCGGCGGCGCTCCTCGGGGCTCATGTCCTCGAAGGCGCGGCGGAAGCCGGCGAAGCTGGCGCCGGGGAAGCTCTGGCTGAGGGTGACCTCGGCCGAACCATCGGCGGCGACCTTGATCGAGCAGCGGCTCTCGTCACGGTTCTTCAGCACCGCGATCGACTGCGGCTGGCCGTCGAGACCGAGGGCCAAACAGCCTTCGAGGCTGGTGGTGCCGAGCTCGGAATACTGGTTCAGGTCGCTGAGGATCGTGCCGTCCTTGAGCTGCAGGACGAGCAGGTCGTAGGTGTTTGCGCGCAGCGGCTTGTCGGCTTCGAGCTGGGCGGCGGGATCGGAGGCGGCGAGGAGGAACTTCGCCTCGATGCCCTGGGCGGCGAGGAGGGCGGCGAGCAGGATCATCCGGTCGGCCTGGTTGCCGTAGCCGTCCTTGAGGGTGACTTCGGGGCGGCTCAGTGCCGAAAGGGGCAGCTCGGCAAGGCCGGGGCCGGCGCCGCGGATCTGCAGCGCGACGAAGTTGCGCAGGGCGATGATTTTCTCGCGGTCTGTCGGCGCGGTGATGTTCATTGCCAGCTTCGGCTTGAGGATTTCCGCCGCTTTCGCTTTGACGCTGTCATCACCTTGGCCGAGGGCGGCGATGGCGTCGCTCACCTGCTTGGCCAGCGAAGCGTGGGTCAGCGTCGAGACCTCGAGGGTTTCGGCGAAGGTCGACGCCGGGGCGATGCCCTTCTCGGCTTTCAAGGCGGACCAGGAGCCGGTGGCGACGAGGACCTGGTTGCCGTCTTTTGCGGACACCGCGAGCTGGTCGATGCTGTTGCGCTGCTTGAGCTTGACATCGGCGGGCGCGGCGAGGCTGAATTCCGCCTTGTGGCAGGGATCGAAGCCGATCAGGGCGAAGGCGTCGCTGAAGCCGAGGCGGTTCTTGCTGGTGAATTCGATTTCGGTCTCGATGATCGAGCCGATCTCGAGCTTGGGCAGGGAGACGACGAGGGACTTGCCGGCGGGGTAGCGCGGGGCGCTGGAGTTCCAGTCCTGGTCCATCAGGTTGATCTCTTTCGCCCCGGCCTCGGTCACGCTGCCGTCGGCGGCGATCACCGCGGCGCGTTTCACCTTGACCTCCTCCCAGCCGGAGTTGAAGTCGATGCTGAGATCGCCGTTGGCCTTCTTGCCGGCGTAGTTGAGGATCTTGCGGCGCATCTTGACCGTCTTGACCCAGGAGCGGCCGTCTTCGGAGAGAATGGTCTTTTCATTCTGCTCGAGAATTTCCGAGCCGGTTTCAGCCGCGCTGGCGGCGAGGATGGGTTGGCGGCGCGAGCTGTCGGCGATGTCGGCGAGGGCCTGGCGCACCGCGGCGTAGCGGGCGACGGGGATCTCGGTGGTCTTCATCATCAGCTCGGAGGAGCCGGAGAGGACGCCGTCCTTCAGCTCGACCTGGCGCTGGAAGCCGAGGTCGGCGAGGTCGACCTTGGCGGCGGCGGGCAGCGACAGGGCGCTCGTGCTGCCGGCGGGCAGGCGGATGGCGAAGCTCTCGCGCAGGCCGCAGGGATAGGCGGTGTGCACCGGGAAGCGGCGCTTCTCAAGGCCGAAGTTGCCTTCGCTGAGCTGCGCGGCGATGGCGAAGGCGCCGCCCACCCAGGGGAGCTGGACGAAGTTCTGCTGGCCGGCGGCGACGAGGGCGCCGGGGAGCTTGTAGGAGACCTTCAGGCGCACCGGCTGGCTGATGTCCTGCATGTCCTTGGGGCTGAGCTCGAGGCTGGTCAGGCTGGCGCCCGGCAGCAGCGACTTGAGGCGGCGTTCGACGCCGGCGCGGATCTGGTCCGGCCGCGCCTCGGCGAAGGAGCCGCGCAGCATCTTGTCGTTCAGGCCGCTGAAGTCCCAGGTGGTGCTGGCTTCAAGCGAGCCGTCGGCGGCGATGGCGCCCTCGGTGCGGGCCTGGGCGATCGATTCCGTCGCGGCGACGGTCGGGCTGACGAGGATCGTCTCGCCTTCCGGCCGGGCGACGAGGAAGGATGCGTCCTGTAGGTAGTTTGGCAGCAGGTCGCGGGTCGATTCGTCGGTCGAGTCCATCAGCTGGTACTGGCCGCCGATCTCGACTGCGGTGATGGCGTGGTTGAACATCGGCATCGGGACGTCCTTGGGCAGCTTCGGGCCGGACATGATGATCACCGGGAAAGCCTGGAAGCCGGCCTCGCGCAGCATGGTGACCAGGAGCGCCGCCTTGTCGCGGCAGACGCCGTAGCGGTTGTCGAAGGTGAGGCTGACCTTGTGCGGCTCGTAGCCGGGGGCCTTGGCCTCGTCCATCACGCCCATGTAGCGGATCTCCTGCGAGACGAAGCGGAAGATCCGGCGGATCTTCTCCTCGTCGGAGGTCGCGCCTTGGATCAGTTCCTTCGCCTTGGCGCTGATCGCCGGAGTCGTGGCCATGTTCGGCGCGCACAGCTCCCAGTACCAGCGCGAGATCTCCTTCCAGTCGGCGGCGGTCGAGATCGCCAGGCGTTGGATGCAGGAGAAGGGCTCGGGCATGCCCGGCTCGGGCATCAGCTGCGGAATGTCCCTGCCTTCCCAGATCTGCCAGGTGGCGCCGTCGCGCTTCTCCTCGCGACGGACGATGCTGCCGGGGATCTCGTTCAGCACCTTGACGGACTTGAGCGGCATCTCGGCCGGGCCGCTCACCTCGTAGCGCTGCCGCAGGATCGGCGCGTCGTTCTCGAAGCCGCACATGTCGGAGAACTTGCCCAGCACCCGCGGCTTCTTGCCGTCGGTGCGGGTCAGGATGCGGACGCAGTCGCCGATCTCCAGGCCGGGCAGCGCGGCGGTGATCCGCTTGTCGTTCGGGTCGTAGATGTTCTCGGCCCGGCTCGAGTTGTCGACCTGCTCCTTGACGCATTGCGCCGGATCGAGGCGGATCACCTCGCCGTCCGCCTTCCAGATCTCCAGCCGCAACACCGCGAAGTCGGCATAGAAGACGTTGTTGCTGAAGCCGAAGGTGGAGCAGTCGCGGCGGCCCTCCTCAGTCAAGATCTTGATGAACTGCTCGCTCTGATTGAGGTCGGTGCCGTCCTTGCGGTATTGGACGCGGGTGACCTCGTCGACATAGACCACCGCGGCGTCGGGATGGCTCTTGAGATCGGCCTTTCTGGCGGCGGCGAAGGCGGCCTGGGCGTCGATCAGCTCCGGCGCGGCGGCCTGGACCGCGACGGCGGCGGGGGCTTCGGTCGCGAGTGCCGGAACGGCGGCGGCGAGGATGAGGGCGAGGCGGAGGGCGGCGTTGTGCATGATGGCTCCAGGGAAGGTTCGAGATCTTGAATTGACGTGATCGCTGGGGATTTTACGAATGAGCGCCGGAGGATTAAGGGGTTTCATCGCCCCAGGAGAAGACGAAGAGAAGCTTGCCGCTAGACTTGCCTTCGGCATCGTGTTTGATGTTGATGAAATTGCCGAGGAAGGCGAAGCGGGATTCCTCTTTGGCGCCGGTGTTCCAGACGATCAAAGGGAAGATGTCGCGCTGGGTTTCGGCTCCTTCGGTGCGACGGCGATAGAGGTAGCGCAGGATTGAAGACTCCTGGACTTTTTCATCGCCTTGATGGGAGAAGAGGAGGCCGCGGAGATCCAGCGGGCCGAGTTTGAAGCCCAGCAGGTCGAAGCGGTGCTGATCGTTGTCGCGTTCATAGCCCCAAAGCAGGGGGAAGGAGCTGCCTGCCTGGTCGGTGCCGATTTCCTCCACCGGCAGGGCAGCGATGAGCTGGGCCAGGCTGGGATTGGCGGGAAGGCCGAGTTTGGCGAAGATTTCGCTTCTTGCCTTCATTCGTGAATCTTGACTTTGATTATCCAGCCACCACATCTTTGCCATGCGGTTCTTTGAGATTACGAAGAAGGCGCCATCCTTCTGCATTCCGAGTTCTTGCACATATTGCCGCAAGATTTGTCGCTCTTGCCAGTCAAGACCAGCATCCTTCTTGATCAAGAGTCGCGTCGTCTGTTTCTGCTCGGCGCCGAAGAAGAGCAGAAGGTGCTGTTCAGATTCTTTCAGCGTCAGATGGCTGTTGTCGAGCGCCAGGAAGAGCTTGGCGGCGGGGCTGAGTTGCTCGGGGATGTGAAACTGGTAATCACAAGAAGACTGCCACCACGGGAAGCTGAAGAAAAGCGAGGACGAGCCTTCGAGAGCTTGGGTGTTTTCGAAATTCCACAGGAGCCCCAGTAAGACACGGTCATTTTCCTTCGTCTGTTGATGGACGTCTTGGCTCAAGCTATATGGCCCTCGATGAGTATCCGGGAAAGTTTGAGTGCAGATAGAATCCGATTCCTTGACTTCGTGCTGATGGCTGTGGATGAGGCCGAAGTCATACCACCCGGAAGACTGGGACTCTTCGTCATTGTAGGCAAAAAAGGGCGACAGGCGGTAGGCGCTGTGTTGCTGGCCTTTTGCGTCGGTCGCAGAGGTGGAGCCATACAAACCGGCCAGGGCCCAGGAGCCATTTTGATCGCCGCCGGCAAGAGGGAAGGCTCGCCAGGAGTAGTCGCCATTTTCCTGGCTTTCGTAGTTGCCGAGTGGCCAGAGGATGTCGGTCTCACTCCAGTCTGGACGGCTTTCGCGATGGAAGAGGGGACCGCCGAGAGTGAGTTCCGAGCGCTGGCCTTTCTCCTTGTCGATGTAAAGCGGCCACAAGACGCTGCGGTACTTCGTGTTGGCGCTTTTCGACTGGAGGTAGAGGGGGCCGAGGAGATTGAACATTTCTTTGTCGCCCGAGCTCCAGCCGAGCAAAGGGGTGAGGGTGGTGCTGCCGATGTCATTCGATTCATGCCAATAGAGAGGCAGGAGACTGTGGCCGGAGGCGTCATCGTCGCGCCATTTGAACCACAGGGGGAAGATGCTTGTCGAAGCTGCCTTCGGGCCGTTCTCGAATTGCTGCCACAGCGGCGTCACCAGCTGCTTGTCGTCGCCATTGCGGTAGCTGAAGGCCAGGGGCGAGAGGAAGGTGTGACCCTCGCTTTCTTCGCGCTCATAATACCACAGGGGCAGGAGGTGGGAACGCTGCATGCCTTTGTCATCCCATTCCCACTGCGACAGGATCCACAGGAGCTGGTATTCGTCGCTGGAGCTTTTGTCGAAGTAGTGGGAGATCAGGGGGACGACAGTGTAATCATCTTTGCGGTGCCAGTAGAGCGGGAACAGGGTGGTGCAGGGGTGTTTCTCGCTGCCGAAGTGCCAGTAGAGCGGGAAGAGACCGTAGTCGGCGTAAGCGTCGTTGGTATTCCACCAGGCGAGGGTGGCGAGACGATTGTCATCCAGTTTGCCGAGCAGGGGGAAGAGCCACCAATCCTGATTTTTTTTGTAGAAAGGGAAGATCCAAAGCTTCTGGCCAGAGTGGTGATAGAGGGGGAAGAAGCCGCTTTTGTTCTTGTCCCAATAGGTGTTCAGCAGCCAGCCGTCGCCGTTGACCGGATTCCAGGCGCTGAGTGGGAAGAGGACTGAGTATTCATCCCCTTCCTGGTTGAAGAGCGGCCGGATGGCGAAGCCCTGTTTGTCCCAGTCGACGACTGGCCACAGCACCGAATGCTTGTCGAAATTGCGGTAGTAGAGCGGAAAGGCGTTGGCGCGCTCCTTATCCAAGGGGGCGACGCCGCCGACATCGGCGACCCGCATCATGCGATTGGACGAGGCGCAAGAGCTGGTGATCGCCAGGGCCAAGGTGACCGCGGCGGCAAAGATTTTTTTCATGCGGGGTTCATCCTTGATTCGGTTGCCTACAAAGAACCAGCTCTCTCACTCGAAGTTCAAGATCACAGTTCAAGGACTTAGTGAACTGGGGAGTGAGGGAGTGTTTTGACTCCTCCACTCCCTTCTCCCTGACTCCCTGAAATGCCGTGCTCAATCCTGCTCTTCGCGGCTTCCTTCGAGTTTGCCGATGAGGTCGACGAAGGCATCTTCGAGGCGGCGTTCCTCGCGGCGGAATTCGACCACTTGGTGGCCTTCGTTGAGCATGCGGCGGAGGGTGTCGCTGATCAGGTTGACATCGCCTTCTTCGATGGCGAGGCGGACGCCGCGGCTGTGGGTTTCGATCAGTTCGATGCCGGGGTTGAGGGTGATCCAGCTGGCGAGGTTTTCCGGCGGGGTCGAGGTTTCGACGTTGTAGATCAGCTTGGCGTGGGCATTGCGTTTCAGCGAGTCGGCGGAGCCGTGGTGGATCACTTTGCCGGCGTCGATGAAGAGCATGTCGGAGCACATCTCGGCGAGCTCGGTGAGGATGTGCGAGGAGATGAGGAGGGTCTTGCCTTCCTGGCCGAGGATGCGGATGAGGTTTTTCAGCTCGATGCGAGCTTTCGGGTCGAGGCCGGCGGCGGGTTCGTCGAGGATGAGGATTTCCGGATCGTGGAGGAGGGCGCGGGCGAGGCATAGGCGCTGCCCCTGGCCTTTCGACAGCTTGTCGATGGAGCGTTCCTGCAGCTCGACCAATCCGGTGAATTCGAGGACTTCGGCGACCCGGTTGCGGCGTTCCTGGCCTTTGAAGTCGAAGGCGCGGGCGAAGAAGTCGAGGTATTCCCAGATGGTGAGGAATTCGTAGCGGCCGAAGTCGTCGGGCACCCAGCCGATGCGGGATCGGACGGCGTTGGGGTCGGCGATGGCGTCGAGGCCGCAGATCCGGATCTCGCCGGCGTCAGGCTGTTCGAGGGTGGCGAGCATGCGCATGGTGGTGGTCTTGCCGGCGCCGTTGGCGCCGATGAAGCCGGTGACGCTGCCGCGGCGGATTTCGAAGGAGATGTCCTTGACAGCCTGGACCTTGCCGAAGCTGCGCTTCAGGTTGCTGACGGAGATGGCGATGTCGGGCTGGCTCATGGGCGGGCCTCCTGGGCTTCGCCGAGGATGACGAGAGGCGCGGACTTCCATTCGATCTGGGTGAAGGTTTGCGGCACGAATTCGCCGGGCTCGCAAAGGAGGGCGAAGCTTCCATGCCGTTCCGGCAGGCTGAGTCCGATATTCGCCGGCGAGCCGTCCGGCGCGTCCTTGAATTCGAGCTCGTCGCGGATCATTTTTTCAGCTTCATGCTTGGTGGTCGGGCTCAGCTCTATGCGGGCGCCAGGAGGACACGGGCCGCAGCAGAGCAGGACGCCATCGTGGTGGAAGACGCCGCCGCGGATGGCGACAGGCAGGGAGTTGCGATAGCCGCCGTCGGAAAGGCGTTCGATGCTGGCGCGGCTGGAGATGATCCGTTTCAGCGACTGCGTCTGCCGCGAGCGGCTGCGCAAGTGGTCGCCGAACACCTGTTGGCCGTCGCCGTGGAACTCCAGGGCAAAATCACCGCGGCCGGTGCCGTCGAGATTCTGGCTGAGGAGGGCGGAGCTGGGCAGCGTGCCGCTGCGGCTGGGCATCAGGCCGGTGACGCTGGTGTTGACCTGGTGCAGCACCATGCGCTGCTGGCGGGAGTCGAGGAAGGCGACGGCGTTGCTGCGGCCCGAGCCGCCGATGCCATCCATGAGGAGAATGTAGATGCCGAGGAGGAGGCTGGCGACCACCGAGATCACCGGGGTGGTGATGAAGAGGAGGTGGCGTCGGCCGTCTTTGGCCCAGACCAGCAGGTTGAGGGGGCCGACGGCGATGGCGAAAAGGGTGAGGATGAGGCAGGGGAAGAAGAGCGAGGCTTCGGGAAGCGGCAAGTGCTCCTGCTGCTTGTTCAGGCTGTTGCCGACGAAATTGCCGAGCTGTTGCGCCTGAGGGGAAGCGTGGTCATCGGGAAGGGCTCCAGAGCTGAGGAAGCTGATCCTGCCGAGACCGGAATAGGCGCCTGAGCTTTCCGATTTGAGGAATTCCTCCTGCACCTTGCTGTCATGGGGCGGCAGGAAGCCGAGGTGGCCGCCGGCGAAGACCCAGTCGCGCAGGGCTTGCTGGCGTTCTGCCGGCAGGCTGAGCCATTCAGAGGAGGACAGCGCGGCCTTGCGGAAGCCGCAGAGGCCCCGCCAGTCACTGGGCCAGGCTCGGGGTTCGAGCTCAAGGCAGATGTCGTTCGAGGAGGAGCTTGAGACGCCCGGCGACTTGCGGCCGCGGTAGGAGAGCGAAGTGTCGCTCGAGGCGAGGACCGAGATTTGGGTTCCCGAACCGTAGTAGCGGCTCATGTAAAGGTTGCCGGTCTGGCCGCCCGACTGGATCCCGGGACCGCGCAGAGACCAGCTGAGATTGCTGCCCTCCACGTTGTAGCTTATCGGCAGGTCGAGGGTGACGCTGGCACCCGCGGCGACCGGAATTTCGCGGTTTTCATGGTTCTTGTTGGCGTCGCCGAGGGAGACTTCTAGCTTCCAGACTCCGTCGCGATCGGAACCGTTGCGGATCTCGCAACGGGCGACAGCGCAACCCAAGGTGTAGGGCGCTTCACCAGCATCTATGCGGCTGACCGAGGCCTCGATGCGGCTGGAGCTTTCGCAGGGTACGCGGTCCGACTTGGGTTGTTCGGCGGCGGCGGAGAGGGCAAGGACAAGGCTCAGAAAAAGTGGAATGAGACGCACGACAAGCTCCGGGGCTGCTGGATTTCGACGAGGATCGAGGCCAAGATACGCCTGCTTGGTGGACAATTGCAAGTGGCCCCCTTCATGAAATCCTTTCGATGGTGTAGATTGTCCTTGAGTTATCAGCCCTCAATCAGGTGAATGCATGTTTCACAATGACGCCCGTTCAAGCAAGCAGCGCGACTGGGACCAGTTCCAGCCGGCGCAGGCCGCCGAAGTCAAGGTTTATGAACGCGACGGCGACGTCGACGCCAGCCGCTTCACGCTTCGCACGCGCGAAGACGAATTCATGGTGATTTCGGTCGAGGAGAAGTTCATCTGGGACCTGCTTGACGGAAAGCGGGACGTCCAGGATCTGGCGATGATCTACTTGGAAAAGCGCGGCCGGATCGCCTTGGGGATGATCAAGCAGTTCGTCACCCGGCTTGAGGAGAACGGCTTTCTTCTCAGCTCGGCCCCCCGCCAGGCTCTGCCGGCGACGCGTTTCGTCCGTCTTCCGGGGGCGAAAGGCCTGGCCGCTTTACTGGCGCATCCCTTGCAGTTCCTTCTTCATCCGGTCCTGCTGGCATTTTTCAGCCTGCCCGCAGCCTATGGATTCCTGCGGTTGATCGAATCCTTTGGCGAGCCCGGGGCGACCAATCAGCTGCTGATCGTGAACCGCCAGCTTTCGGCTCCTTTGTGCCTGGCCTTTTTGCTTTGCTTTCCGGTCGCATCCCTCCTGCGGGTGCTCTGCAAGATTGCTCTTCTGGGCCGGGAGAAACTGCCGATCCAGGATCTTGGCATCTCCTTCCATGCCGTCCCAGGTTTTCACGCCCGCCTCCCCTCGGTGAGCGCCCTCTCGCCGGGACGCCGGCTCCTGATCAAGCTCAGCGGCGTCTGGCTCCTGGCGATCCTCTGCGGCTTAAGCTGGGCGATCAGCTCTCATCCGGATCTCCTGCGCTTCACCGGTGTCGAGACCGCCCAGCTCGCCAGCCTGTGCCGCCATGTCGGCACCGCCCTGCTGATCGTCCTGCTCTACCAATCCTGCCCCTTCCTCAATAACGACATCTACCGCGGTGTCATCGACCATTTCCGCGAGCCATTCCTCCGTCGCGCCTCCTTCAAATTCATCGGACGTCACCTGAGATCCTTCTTTGCCGGCAATGCCGCCGCCGGCGGCGACTCATTCCTCTACATCTCTTATAACGTGGTGAGTCTCACATGGGCCGCAGGCAGCGCCTTCCTACTCCTGACCCTGGCGACCCAGAATCCCGACATCCCCAATCTGGCACTCGACAATGTCCGCCAGGCCGTGATCGGCGACGCCTCGGCGGTCAGTGCCATCGACAATGCCGCTGGCAACAAGCGCATGGCCTTGTATTTCTCTCTCGTCATCCTTCCCATCGCGCTGATTGGCTTGCATATCTTCTTCCGGATTCTCAGCTCCATTCATAACTTCATCGAGCAGTCACGTTTCGGCCATTCCGAATTCTACGGCAAGCTGATCGGCAGCATCGGCTTCCTCGGCGTCTTCGCCTTCGAGCTGATCCAACGCCAGGAGTCGAAGGTCCTCTGCGTGCTTACCGCTCTTCTTGCCGCCTGGGTCGGCATGCGACTGCTGCGCAGCGCCGCCTCCGGCTCCGTTCCCGGCCGCGCCGCCATCGTCGGCATCACCATCAGTCTCGGCCTGGCGGCGCTCTACTGCCTCCCCTGGCAGATCCGCTTCAGCGCTCAGATCGCCATCGGCAGCGGCATAGCTCTGGCTGTGCTGTGCTTGATCTGCCGCTGCCCGCTGCTGATGGCTGCGGGAGCCTTCATCTTCTGCACCCAGGCGATGGGAATGCAGACCGGCCTGGGCATCCTCGGTCCGGCCGGCCTGCTTTTCGGCGTCGCCAGCATCCGCCGGCCCTACCGCAGGGAGTTTGAACTGGATGCCTATCCGATCCGCCTCGAGCATACCGAAGACGGCGCCTTGCGCGATGCTTACGCCTATGTCGCCAGAACTCTCGGCGGCCAGTTCGAGAGAGACTTCGGCGCCTACGCGCTCGGCCGGTTCCGCTCTGCTGTAGAAACCAAGGGGCGCCCCGGCTTCGATGCTCTCTCAGCCGAGACCGAGATCCAGGCTCTCGGCCAGGAGGCCCGGGGCAAGATCACCGCGATCTTCAGCGAGCTCCGCCTCCAGGCTGGCGCCACCTACAGCCGCGGCCTGGCTCAGGCGATCAGCGACCGCATCCCCTGGCAGCTCCGACAGATCCTCGAAAAACATGCGGGCAGTCTCGGTGGCGCCGTCACCCATCAGATCGCCCAGCTCTCTCTCGAGCAGCGCCGCAAGCTGATCTCCAGCACCTTGCTCTTCGCCGAGGCGACTTCCGACCAGCTCGACTTCCTGGACGCCTGCTTCAGTCCGGTGTCGATCAAGATTGGTGACGACATCATCCGCCAAGGCGATCACGGCGATCGCCTCTTCATCATCGCCACGGGTCACGCACAAGTGACGGTTGAAGACGGCGCCGGCCATGCCCATATCCTGGCCACCCTCGGCCCGGGAGACTTCTTCGGGGAGACCGCTCTTCTCACCGCCGCACCCAGGATGGCCACCATCGCCGCCCTGGAGCCGATGGAGCTGCTCTCCCTACGCACTCAGGACTTTGATACCTTCCTCGCCAGTCATCCAGGCCACCGCGAACGCCTCGTCGCCGCCATCGAGATGCTCCGCCTCGTACGCTCCGTGCCGCTCTTCCAGGAACTCGAAAGCTCCTCCATCTCGCAGATGGTGCGGGCCATGCACTCTCTCGAAATCGCCGACGGCAGCGCCATCATCTCACAGGGAGAAGTGGACGCCAAGACCTTCTACATCGTTTATTCCGGCAGGGTCGAGATCGTCCGCCGCAACGACGACGGCAGCGAAGTCAAGGTGGTCGAGCTCGGCAAAGGGGAATACTTCGGGGAGATCGCCTTGCTCCGCTCCATCCCAAGGACTGCCACCGTCCGCGCGCTCGGCGAGTGCCGCGTCCTTGCCCTCGACAAGGAAACCTTCCTCCGCGTCGTCGGCACTCATGCCCTCCTCGAGCAGAACCTTGCCGCCACCGGCAAGCGCCGTCTGATGGAACTCATGCACTGAACTCAAGAATCGGAAGTCCCGCCATGATCTTGCGCATCGCCGCCGCCCTCTTCATACTCTCCATGGCCTCCTGCCAGACCGAGGCCTTCACCGGCCGAAAGCAGCTGGCGGCTTTTAATGACGATGAACTCGCCTCACAGGCGAATCAGCAGTACAAGGAAGTGCTCGCCAGCTCCAAGCTGTCGAAAAACCAGGTCGAACTCGCCCGCCTGCACCGCGTCGGAAAACGCATCGCCGCCTCCGTCGACGACTACTGCAAGGCCAACAAGATCCAGATGAAATTCGACTGGGAGTTCAATCTCATCGAGGACTCCCAGGTCAACGCCTGGTGCATGCCCGGCGGCAAGATCGCCTTCTACACCGGCATTCTCCCTGTAACCCAGGACGACGCCGGCATGGCGGTGGTGATGGGGCACGAAGTCGCCCACGCCTTGGCTCGTCACGGCAACGAACGGGCCACTCAAGCCACCGCAGCAGAATTGGGCTTGAAGATCGCGGGCATCTTCGCCGAACAGAAGGGGGGAGTCGCCTCGAAGGCCGCCGTCGAAGGCGCCAAACTCGGTGCGCCTCTCCTGCTTCTCAAATACAGCCGCAAGCAGGAATCCGCCGCCGACGAGATCGGCGCCATCCTGATGGCCAAGGCTGGCTACGATCCGCGTGCCGCCATCCCCTTCTGGCGCCGCATGGCCGCCATCGGCGGCCAAAAACCGCCTGAATTGCTCTCCACCCACCCCTCGGATGAAACTCGTATCCGCGACCTCGAAAAACTCATGCCGATGGCGCTCAAGCACTACAAGCCGGCGAGCGCCTTGCCCTTCAGCGACCGCCCGGTGCAGGCCAGCCAGCTCGGCGCCTTCACCTACAGATGTCCCTGCGGACAGAAGCACTGAGTCCGACAAAGGCAGTCCTCGGCGTCAGGCTTCCGACTTGACGCCGATGATTTTTCCGTTGAGAAAGAGCACGTCCCAGGTGGCTTCGCCTTGATCGTAGCTGAGCTGCACCGTGCCGGCTTCTTCGCCAGGAGATATCTCGCAGAACGCGAAATCCACCGCCTCGCCCTGCTTTGAAGTGGCCAGGTGCAGACGCGCTGCTGCGTCGAAGTCGGCCAAGCCGTCCCAGTAGGGCTGCAGCAGAAGTATCCCTTCTTCGGTCCTGTCACCGCCTTCGCGCAGGACGATGTCGACGCGGCCGAGAAGAGGGTGTTCTCGGCTCAGTTGCAGAGCTCCCTTCATGCGGAAGTCTCCCCAACTGCTTTTGTGGAGATAATGGAGTTGCAGCCGCATCAGCGTACCGCAGGTATCGCAAAGCAGAAGATCGGCTTCGCGGCTGAAAAGCGCGTGATGGCAGATGCGGCATTGATAAGGAGAGTACGAGCGCCGGAAAAAGCTGGAGAAACTGGGGCGGAGCAATCTGCAAACATATTCACTCGTCGGAGCTTCCTCGTTTTTGCAGTCGACGCAAACCCATGAGAATCGATGGCGCTCGTCTTTCTCGTTCGGATTCTCCACCAAGGTCACCGGACGCCCGGGGTGATTCTGGCAGAAGGCATAGCCTTCATAACTCCAATTCTCGGTTTCCAGAGTCACCGGGTGAACGATGGGGTCGAGGTATTCCCCTGTTTCCCTGGAACCGGTGTCTTCGAATTGCAAAACCCGGATCTGATCCTGGCTTAACCTGCTAGTCGCGAGGATCTGGTGTTCTACTGAGAAGTACAGACCACAATCTCCGCAAATAAAGTTGTCGCAACAGCTGAAATGGCACTCGCGGCCGACATCCAGGCTGCTGCAATCGGGGCATTCGAGGTCGAAGTTCGATTCCAGGCCCATCATGGAGGGATCTTGTGCTTCCTTCTGGCGTTCGAAGTAGAGCTCGGACCAAAAGCCGCGACAGGAATCACACCACCAATGCAAGGTGCTGGAGATGCACTCGGCCGAGTTGCGGTCCGTCGCGATTCCCATCGCCTGGTGGTGCCGCGGGCATTGACGCGATTCGCAGCGGATGCCGTGGCGTTGGTAAAGATCATTCTTCAAGGGCTCACTCCTGGGCTGGACTCGCTCACGAAGCCAATCTAGTCCCAGCAGGAGAGGATTGGCAAGATTGACTTCGTGGCGGCTCCCCGGATTGCGGTGACTCGGAATGTCTCTGGGGGCGGCGTTCACCCCCTTCAGTTTGATCGGCGCCGCGCTGCCCACCGTACATCGGACCCCTTGGCAACTCTAGGAACCGACGGATGCGATGAGCATGTCCGGAGGCTGCTCAACCCGGTTCCATTCCGCTGCGGCGGAATTTAGGTCCATTCCTGAAGAGGCGTCGCGATGCGTCGACGCCACCGCCGCAGCTGCAGGTGGAAGACCGCTCTCCGCCGCTCGGTCGCTTCGGCGCTGTACAGCCGCTCGACCAGCTCTCGGAAGCCTGTGGTGAGCTGCTCGGCGCTCATCCGCTGGGGCGTGAACAGCAGGTCGAAGAGGGTGCAGCGATCCCAGGCGCCATCGGCGAGCAGGCGCCCCTCGCGCCTCAGCTTCTCCAGGAAGGGCGTGCCGGGGAAAGGTGTCGGCAAGGTCACCTGGACGTCGTAGAGTCCGGCTTCCTGGGCGAATTCCGCGACCGCCGCAAAGATACTCGGATCGTGCTCGTCGAGGCCGACGATGAAGCAGCCGTTGACCCGGATGCCGTGGTCCTGAATGCGCTTCACCGCGGCAAGGGCGCTGTGCTGACGCTTGAGCTTCCAGTTGGCCCGCATCTCGAGGCCGTCGAGGCCGGCGGAGACCGGACTTTCCAGGCCGATCAAGAGCTCGCGGCAGCCCGCCTTGGCAATCGCCTTCAAGAGCTCCGGATCGTCCGCCACTGACAAATCGGTTTCAGTGAACCAGCGCAGCTCGCGCTTCGCCAGCTCGGGCAGGAGCGCCTGCCAGTAAGGCCGGTTGATGAAGGAGTTGTCGTCGGCGAACTCGATGAAGGGTCGCGGCCAGAGTTGACGAATGCGGTCGATTTCGGCGAGGACGCGCTCCATCGGCTTCTGTTTGTAGCGCGGGGTGAGGAGGATGGAGCCGGCGCAGAAGCTGCAGCGGTGTGGGCAGCCGCGGCTGGTCTGGACGGTGAGGCGATTGTACTTGCGGCGATCCAGCAATTCGAAGGCGGGCATCGGCGATTGCGCCAGATCGAATTCACGGCCGCGGGCGTCGTAGATCCGCGCCAGTTTTCCCGCCTCGGCATCGGCCAGCAGCTCCGGCCAGGTGACTTCGCCTTCGCCGATCGACACCGCGTCGCAATGAGCCAAGGCTTCATCGGGGAGACTGGTGACATGCAGGCCGCCCATCACCACCGGGACGCCGCGGGAGCGGTACAGCGCCGCCAATTCGTAGGCCTCGAAGATCTGGGCGCTGAAGCTGGAAATGACTACCAGATCGACCTCAAGCGGGAGTCTGGCAAAGGCGGCGCGATCGGGCACTTCGTGGTACAAGCGCTGGTGCCGCTCCGGATCGGTCATACCGGCCAGGGTGAGCAGGCCGAGGCTCGGCAGGCTGGCGATCACCTGGCTGCGTTCGACGAAGCCGGGAAGGGTCAAGCCCCGCGCCAGCAGCTCGGCGTCCTGACAACGCACCCCGCTCATCGCCGCAAAAAGGATCCTCATTTCGCCTCGGCCGCGGAGGCTTTGGCTTCCTCTTCCAGACGCTTGAGATGTGGCAGAACGATCCGATCAAAAGTTGGGCGCAAAACATCGGTCGCCAGCAGGGACTGATGAAGAGCCTTGAACGACTCCCATTCGGACGGCTCGGCATGGATGAAATTTCGCTCCCTCAGATTTTCGATGGTGCGGGTCAGGGTGAGTCGCACTTCGATCTTGAGAAAGCTGCTGTGCGCCGGGCGCAAACCCAGGAAATTGCCAATGCAGCGATTGATGCCGCCGCCCCCCCAGTGCCCAAGATAAACCGGCGGCTGCAGATCGCGGCCTCGGGGAATCCCGGCTTTGACCAAGGCGTCGACTGCGTCCATACGCTGCGCCCCGGTCCGTTTTGGCGGCTGATTCGGCTCATCCCATTCCTGCATCAGGGCGACGGCCTGCTGATAACGGCCGAGCTCCGCTTGGGACTGGGTCCATTGACTGGCCACGGCGGCAGCGGCCAGGGCCGGCGGAAGCAACAAGGTCCAGGAGAAGCCGGCTTGTTTGTCGGCCGGCTGCAGCAAGCCGCAGGCCTCGGGATCGCGATGCTTCATCTTCCAGAGAAGGCAGCCGAGGGCGAGGATGGCGCCGAAAAAGAGGTAGGAGCTGAGTTGGCCGCTGAAATTCATGATGAACTTCTGTTCCGGTGAATGAACGCCGCCGCCCATGACCATCAGGGCGACGTTCAAGCTCTTCAAGAAAATCAGTGGCACGACGATGAAACTGCTGCCGACGAGGAGGATTGGGACGCCTGGGTTGCCGGTGAGGATGCTGAGGGCGCGTCCCATCAGCACGACCCGCCAAGTGGCGACGATGCCGAGGAGGGCGAAGTTGGCTTTGATCGCAGTCAGGCTGTCGGGGCAGAGGCGTTCCACCGGAATGGCGTAGAGCCAGGCGCAGGGCGCGGTCATCCAGAACAGCGCCATGAAGACTGGCCAGGAGTGCTGGCGTCGGCCTCGGGGAGAAAGGGCCTGAAATACGGCGAATAGCCAGGTGCCCATGGCCAGTGAGGCGAGCAGTGGTAGGAAGAATAGCCCCATCTTGGTCTCAAAGGGCTCCTGATCGTATTCGCGGCAGAAGCCGGCGACGACGACGCTGATCAGGCCGAAGGCGATGGCAGGATACGGGTTCGCGGCGACCCGTTCAATCGACTGGCGTCGGCCGATCAAGAAGCCGGCGAGATCCCCCAATCCTAAAGCGCGGGGGTGCTGATTCGCCGCGGGAGTTCCAGTTTCATCCATCATCTGACCCTTTTTAATCTTTGGACTGGGAATGGCGGCGGTTGAAGGCCACGGCCTCTTGATAAACGACGCCGGTGCCGCCGAAGATGTCGAGGGCCGAGCCGATGGTCAGGTGGACGCGGTTGCGGGACAGGGAGGTGACGGTTTCGAGATCGTCGAGGGACTTGGCGCCGCCAGCATAGGTCGAGGGGATAGGGGAGTGCTCCGCCAGCATTTTGACCAGCTCGAGATCGATTCCTTGGCAGAGGCCTTCGACATCGACGGCGTGGACGAGGAATTCGTCGCACTGGGTCGCCAATTGCGCCAGGGTGGCAGGATTGAGTTCCATCGTGGTGAACTTCTGCCAGCGATCGGTGACGATCCAGTATTTGCCATCGCGAATGCGGGCGCTGAGGTCGAGAATGAGTTTGTCGCGGCCGACGAGGCGGAGCAGTTCGTCGAGCGCCGCCTGGTCGAACCGTCCGTCCTTGAAGACGGCGGAGGTGACGATGAGGTGTGAGGCGCCGGCGTCGAGCCATTCCTTGGCGTTGGCGGCGGAGATGCCGCCGCCGATTTGGAGGCCTCCGGGCCAGGCGGCGAGGGCTTCGCGGGCGGCGGCGTCGTTGCCGGCGCCGAGCTTGATCACGTGGGCGCCGGTCACCCCGTCGCGGCGGTACAACTCGGCATAATAGGCCGGCGGCAGCTCGGAGACGAAATTGGTCCGGGCGCCGCTGTCGGTGAGCGAGCCGCCGACGATTTGTTTGACGCGGCCGTCGTGGAGGTCGATGCAGGGACGGAACATAGGGTATTCAAGCTTAAAGTTTAAAGTTTAAGGTTCAAAGGAGGGAGTCCTTTGAACCTTGAGGGAGACAAGCCGACACGTCTTTCAGCGCTTGTTGGCGGCGAGGAATTCTTCGAGGCGGTCGAAGGCGTTGGCGAGGGTTTCGCACCAGGGCAGGAAGACGACGCGGAAGGCGGCGCTTTTGCTGTAGTTGAAGCCGGTGCCGTGGACCACCATGACGTGTTTCTCCTCGAGGAAGCGGAAGCAGAAATCTTCGACATCCTTGAAATTGTAGAGGCTCAGATCGATCTCCGGGAAGGCGTAGAGGGCGCCTTCGGGAGCTGCGCATTTGATTCCGGGGATGGCGTTGAGGCGCTTGACGGTGAGGTCGCGCTGTTCCTTCAGGCGGCCGCCGTCGGAAGTCAGACTGAAGACCGACTGGTAGCCGTTGAGTGCGGTCGGGATGGTCCATTGCGCCGTGACGTTGGCGCAGAGTCGCATCGAAGCGAGGAGAGTGATCCCCTCCATGTAATCCTTGGCCTCGGCGGTGGGGCCGGTGAAGTACATCCAGCCGGAGCGGAAGCCGCAGGCGCGGTAGTTCTTCGAGATGCCGTTGAAGGTGATGGTGAGGACATCGCTCGAGAGCGTCGCCAGGGGCACGTGCTTGACGCCGTTGTAGGTGATCTTGGAGTAGATCTCGTCGGCGAAGATGATGAGCTTGTGCTTGCGGGCGAGCTCGAGGATAGCGAGCAGGGTCTCTTTCGGATAGACTGCGCCGGTGGGGTTGTTGGGGTTGATGACGACGATGCCGCGGGTCTTGTCGGTGATCATCCTGGCCATCGCTTCGACGTCGGGCTGCCAGCCTTTTTCCGGGACGCAGGGGTAGTGCATGGCCTTGCCGTCGGCGAGACGCACGGCGGCGGTCCAGAGCGGGTAATCGGGGGAGGGGACGAGAACTTCGTCGCCGGGGTTGAGCAGGGCTTCCATGCTCATGACGATGAGTTCGGAGCAGCCGTTGCCGATGTAGACGTGTTCGACGTCGAGGTTTTTCAGTCCATAGCTGGCGGCGTCGGCGACGATCGCCTCGCGGGCTTCGACGATGCCTTTGGAATTGCAGTAGGGTGCGGCCTTGTCCAGGTTGCGGATGAGGGCCAGGTTCATCGAGTCGGGGACCTGGAAGCCGAAGGCGCCGGGGTTGCCGATGTTGAGCTCTAGGACCTTGGCTCCCGTGGCTTTCAGCTCGGCGGCACGCTGGGCGATGCGGCCGCGGATTTCATACTTGACATGTTCCAGGTGCTTGGATTTGGAAATGGCCATGGCGATCTTCTGTTCGGGCTGAGGTTAGGCGAGGGGAGGCAAGGTGGCTACCGGATTCTCGGCCAGGACGACCCGGAAGCCGAGGACGAAGTAACGGGAGTCGGGCGGGTTGACGAAGCGCGAGCTGGGGCGGCAGTCGGTCCAGTTGTAGAGCCAGCAGCCGCCTTTGGCGATGCGGTTGGTGCCGTTCTTGCTATAGGGGTTGATGATGTCGTCGCGCGAGCAGGAGAGGAGGACGCCGCCGGCCTCGTAGTAGCTGGGGTCGTGGAAGTCGCAGCCGTCGAGGACCCATTCCCAGATGTTGCCCTGCATGTCGTAGAAGCCCCAGTCGTTGGGCTCCTTGAGGCCGACTTCGTGGGCGGATTCGTTGGCGTTCTTGTAGTACCAGGCGATGTTGTCGACATCGTCGACGAAGTCGTCTTCGGAGCCGCCGCGGCAGACGTATTCCCACTCGGCTTCGGTCGGCAGGCGGTAGACATAGGGGTCGGGCAGGCGACCGGCGGCTTTTTCGCGGCGGGTGAGCTTTTCGCAGAAGTCGACGGCGGAGGTCCAGGAGATCTTCTCAGCGGGTAAGCGGTTGGAGTTCATCCCGGTGGGGCAGTAGCTGCCTTGGAACATCGAGGGGTTTTTGCCGATGATTTCCTTGTATTCCTCCTGCGTCACCGGGTAGATGCCCATCCACATGCGGCGGGTGATGTGGACGCGGTGTCGGGGACGCTCGGGGGCGCGCTCGGGCTTCTTGTCGTCGACGCCTTTGTGGTAGCTGCCGGGCTCGATCCGCTTCATCACCATGCCAAGTTCTTCGACTTCGAAGAACTCGCCGAAATCATGCATCTCGCCAGGATCCACCACGTGGGAGAAGAGGACCGGGAGTTCGGGAATCAGGGGCAGGTCGGACATTTCAGGCTCCATGGGGGACACTCGTCGATTATTGTTCGTATTACAGGTCGGCCAAGTTAACCCCCGGCTCTTCATCTTGCAAGCTTTGCGGATAAAGCTTATGAAGCCTTGTTCCGCCTTAAGCAAAAGGCTGCCTGGGCATTTTCGGCGTCCGATGGAGTCTCCGGCCAGTTCGCCAATCTTCTCATTTCTGCTGTTCCTGCGGGTTCAGGGGGCGAGGCTGATCGGCGCCCGAGTTGAGCCGTCAAATTTCGATTGCTGAGATCGGGTCAGAAGAGAAGCTGAGCCACAATGTTTAAGCTCATCCCAGATACTTGTCACTGCCCCGCCAGATCAGGCGCAGCGCGTCGAGGCGCAGCGTCGTCTTGGTGAAGCCGGCGGCGAGCTCGGCGGCGTCGCTGCGCAGGGCGGCGGCCTCCTCCGGGCGGACCGCGGTGTTGACCTTGGCGAGGGCCTCGAGACGGGCGGCTTCAGTGTCGAAGTGGGCGCGGGCGGTCGCGATGGCTTCCTTGACCAGGGGGGCGAGGAGCTTTTGAGCTTCGGCATTGACCGCGGCGAGCATGGCGGGAAGGAGCTTGGTGCGCAATTGCTCGTTGCTGAGGAAGCGGTGCAGATCGCCGGGAACGAGCTTGTCGTCGAGCTCTTCGGCGCTGAATTTGTTCTCGATCAATTCCAGCTTGTGGTTGAGGAGGATGCGGATCGGGGTCGGCGGCAGCCAGCGGCGGGCTTCGAGACGGGCCGGGAGCAAGGCTTCGGGACTGATCAGGGCCTCGAGGTAGATGCTGCGCGCTTCGGCGTCCTTCCAGTGACCGAAGGAGGCGTTGCCCCAGTCGGCGGCGAGCAGGTGCTCTTCCATCGCCACCACCAGGGGGTGGTCCCAGGTGAGCAGGGTGAGGTCTTCGCGGACGATCGATTTGCGGCGCGAGAAGGTGACGAGCTGGCCTTCCTGGGTGACGCCGGGGAGTTCGGTGACCAGGTTCTGCGCGGCCTTCATCAACCAGACGCCAGGCTCGGCGTCGACGAGCTCGACGCCGAAGCGGTCGGCGTAGAGTTCGAAGAGCACTTCGAGGCGGCCGTTGTTGTCGGCGGCGGTGATTGCCTCGACCAGGGCCTTGCCTTTGTCGGGACGATAGGAATGGATCTCGAGAAGGCGGTCGCGTCCGGCGTCGAGGCGACCGCGGATGGTGGCGGATTCCTCTTTGGCGCGGGCGATCAGGGCCTCCAACGAGGCCTCGCGATTGGGGTCGCGGGTGACGAATTCGCCGAGGACTTCGCCGACCAGCGGGATGAGCGCGGCGTCGAGGGCTTCGCAGCCGTGCAAGGGAGCTGAGAAGAGGCCGAGGCCTTCGTCGCAGAAGCGGGCGAAGGCGTGGTGGGGAGAGTCGTCGAAGCAGGGGATGTGGATCTTGATGTCTTCGGTCTGGCCGATGCGGTCGAGGCGGCCGATGCGCTGCTCGAGGGTGCCTGGCGAGACGGGCAGGTCGTAGAGCACGAGGTGGTGGCAGAACTGGAAGTTGCGGCCTTCCGAGCCGATCTCGGAGGCGATCATCAGGCGGGCGCCGTCGGGATCCTGGAAGAAGACGGCGTTGCGGTCGCGTTGCGCCAGCGACAGACCTTCGTGGAACATGGTCAGCTTGACGTTGCGCTGATCGCGGATCGTCTCTTCGAGGAGCAGGGCGCGCTCCTGGCTGGAGCAGATGGCGAGGACCTTGGCGCCCTTGAGCGAGCGGACCAGCGAGGCGAGCCATTCGACCCGCGGGTCGGCGCCGCGACCTTCGGCGAGGAGGCGGGTCTCGGTGTCGCGCATGATCTGGGCGGCGGAGTCGTCGGCGTCGACTTCGGCCGGCCGGGCCAGCGAGGCGGGCAGGGGCAGGAGGTGGATCTGCGGTTTCCGCTTGGGGAAGTTGTCCATCACCTTGCGGGTGTTGCGGAAGACGCTGCGCGAGGTGCCGTGGCGGTCGACGAGGGCGTCGACGAGGCGGCTGCGGTCCTCCTTGGAATGTTTGGTCGCCTTGGCGAGCTTGACCAGGGTTTCGTCGCCGTCGAGCAGGGCGGCGAGCTGGCTGCGCTCGGCGGGCTTGAGGGTCGCCTTGGCATCGAGGAGGAGGCCGGCGAGGCGGGCGGTGTCCTGGAAGCCGCTTTGCGAGGCTTTGTAGGCTTCGAGATCGGAGAAGCGCTGCGGATCGAGGAGGCGGAGGCGGGCGAAGTGGCCGGCCTCGCCGAGGGATTCCGGGGTGGCGGAGAGGAGGAGGAGGCCGGGCGACTTGGCGCTGATCGCGGCGACGGCCTCGTAGGCTTTGGAGGCGCCCTTGACCGGGTCCCAGTCGAGGTGGTGGGCTTCGTCGACGCAGAGCAGGTCCCAGCCGGCGGCGGCGGCGGCGGCGGCCCAGACCGGGTTGCCGGCGAGGAAGGAGACCGGGCAGATCACCAGCGGGTCGAGCTCGAAGGGATTGCTGCGCTTGTTGTGCTTCACCGCGGCGAGGCAGCGCTCCTCGTCGATGATCGAGAACCACAGGTTGAACTTGCGGTACATCTCGACGAACCACTGGTGGACGAGGGGTTCCGGAACGACGATGAGGGCGCGGGTGACCCGCTGCGTCTGGATCAGGCGGTGCAGAATGAGGCCTGCCTCGATGGTCTTGCCGAGGCCGACTTCATCGGAGAGGAGGACGCGGGGGAGGGGGCGGCGTTCGGCGCAGGTGGCGGCGACGTGGAGCTGGTGCGGGATGAGATCGACGCGCGGGCCGAGCAGGCCGAGCAGGGGCGAGCTGACGCGCATGGCGCGGGCCTCGAGGGCGAGGCGGCGCAGGGAGAAGGCGGAGGGATCCTCGCAGCGGCCGTTGAGGATGCGGTCGGAGGGCAGGGCCAGCGAGATGGCGTCGGCGAGCTCCGACTCCGGCAGGATGCCGTGCTGGCTGAGGTAGAAGGCGAGGCCGCCCTTGTCTTCGATGGCTTGGATCTTGTGCGACTTGCCGGCCAGGTCCTGCACCGTGTCGCCGATGCGCATCAGGTGGCGGCGCAGGGGGGCTCCTTCGAGGGCATAGGAGCGGCTTTCGCCGGTGGCGCGGAAGAGCACCTTGACCGAGAAGCGGTCGCAGGAGTCGATCAGGCCGAGGCCGAGCTCGGGTTCGGATTCGGAGAGGACGCGTTGGCCGGTTTTGAAGGGGTGCATGGGGGTTTCCTTGTGTTCATCCTCGGAAGATACCCCTGAAGCGTTCATTCGATATCACGATCTCTGCTTTTCACCTTTTCACCCGTGGACTTCAATGCCAAGACTCGATCCTTGACCGGCTGAGAACTGCATTATCCGAGTTCCCGTCGCAGCTTTTATGTGCGGCGGTTTTGCGCATGGCTGCATCGGAGATTTGCGCCGGAGCGACGAGGTCCGTATCGGGGCGACGACGTGGGGCGTCGAAGAGCATGTCGGCGAGGAGCTCGTGCATGTGCCTCTCGACGCATTGGGCATGCGGACACAGAGTCGAACGCTTTTCTCGTGGCGGTGGTGTATCGGCCGGCCGGACCTTGCGGCTTCGGAAGGCTCGTTCAACCGCACGTAATGATTAAAGCAGTTGTTATTACAAATTTAATTTTTATCATGCTTCATCGCTTGTGCGGGGGCTTTGGTTGATGAAAGTCAGCCAGTCATCTTGATCAGGGTCGCCGATCACGACTTTGTGAGCTGCATCGGAATAGGCCCAAGGTTGGATGCTCTGGGTTTTCAGTCGCAAGGCATATATCAGCTCGCCAGTCTTCTGAGAATAAACTTTGAGAACTGGTTCAGGACAGTCTTGGTAACGGACTTCGGGAAGACGCCGGGTGCTCTGCGCGGGGAAATTGTCGCGTTGATGGACGAGCAAAGGGAATCCGGGGAAGGGGATGGGGCGCCCATCCGGCGAGGGCAGGAATCGGTAGGAGGCGCACTCGTAGGTTCTGGTCTCTGGATCGATGCGGACGATGGAGAATCCGGAGACTTTGATGTCGGCTCTGCGGTAGCGATTGGAGTGGCTGCTGCCTTCGGGGTTGGCGACGGCGTAGACGAAGATTTTGTTGCCGAGGCCATCGGAGTATTCACCGGTGTTGGGGAGATTGTGGCGGGGGCGATTTTGATGAGGGATGCCGACTTCATCCGGCACCCACCAGCGCTGCCAACCGACGCTGATCGCCGGAACGCAGAGGGACCAGCAGGAGTCGCGCTGGTGTTCAACACCGTATTGCATCATCGTGGTGATGTGTTGGTCGCCGGTGACATGCAGGGGGAAAGCCTTCCGCATGGTCATGATGGCTTGCTGGCGAGCCGTGTGCGGCCAGCCGTGCGCATCCAAGTCACCTTGGAAATAGTCGTGGCGCGAGCCGGAGTGCGTGAGGACCTGTGCGAATGGGGATTGGCTGAGGACGACTTTCATGTCGGCGCCGCGCCAGTCCTGAGCCCAGTGCTCAAGGAAGGCTAACTGACGCGTGCCGAGAAGGTCGAGCCCGGGCTTGTCGAGCCGTCCGACGTCATATTTCTTGTCTTCGATCAAATCGGCGCGCCCCGCCCAGTCGCAGACGCTGTCCTTGGGCCCTGACTTGAACATCCGGTCGGAGACGAGGGCGAAGCTGACACGTCCGTAGACGAGGTCGCCGTAAAAGACGCTGATGCCTTGATCGATCGGCGTGTCGTCGAAGAAACGGGGATGGTGAGCCATCTGAGAGCGGTGGACCATGTTGACGAATCGAGGATCCTGAACGTAGCCGCCTGCGTCGTGACGCTCGTAGGGGATGGCATTGCCGCCATTGCCCCAGATATTGGGCTGGAAGACGTCGTGGTCATCAGGGGAACAGACTGTGGGTCGGTCTCGCATGATCTCCCCAAAAGCCATGCCGAACATGAAGTACTTGCCGAGGTAGCAGAGGATGGAATCGTCGACAGGGCTCCTGACGATCCAGAAATGGCCGTTGACTTCATAGATCTGATCGCCAGAGAAGTATACAAGATCCGGGTCGATGCCGCGAAGTTGTTCAGCCAAGGGGGCGTAGGGGAATCCATCGAAGTGCTGGCAGGTGAGTGGCGCAAAGACCAAGGAGCGACCTCTGGGTTCGGCGCGGATGATGCCGAAACGTTGGCAGAGTTCACTGCTGCCGTCCTTGAACTTGAGCAAATAGCTGAGTCGGTATTCCACGGAGCTGCTGCTGTCCCAGCGGCGTTTTTCAAAAGTGGCCGTACGGGAATCTGGATCGATCATCTCTTCGCCCACGCTGCTCCATGTGCCGCCCGATCCCTTGACTTCCAGCAAGACCGATTGACTGCTCTCTTTGGCGACTGGAGGCATCTGGGCGCTGAGTTTGAGGACTTGTCCGTCCGGCCCGCGGGAGTCGCTGACCGTGTACATGCTCCAGAGGATAGGCCCGAAGGACTGGTCCGGCTTGGATTCGATCCGACCACCTGTCCCTTGCCATCGGTTGAACCAGAACCTTGAGCCATTCTTGATCTTGTCGTCAAAATTATTGACGAGGCAGAGATTGCCCAAAAGGCTGGCGGCGGGGACATTCGTCTCGACCGAGCCGAGCCGCAGGCCAGCCCGATCTTTGCATTCGAGGAGGAGCCGGTACTGGCCGCCCTCAAGCGGCGAAGCCTCCAGTGTCAAGGCGAGATCGGTGAAGTCGGTGGGATCCAGTGGCGCGTGAACAGCGCCGATGAAGATCCTGCCGTCGAGGTTTACGCCGGCATCAACTCCTCGCCCCCAGCAAAGATTGCCGCGATAGTCATTGACCAAGTCGTGAACGCCGATCCGGAAGCCCGCGCTGCCGGAGCCGCCTCGGGTGATCAGTCCGAGCCTGACCGATAGGGCGAAGGGATGTTCCCTCACTCCCAATTGATGTGTGAGGATGTGAACGTTTCGCCCGCCTCCGGAGCTGCGGCACTCCAGGCGTCCTGCGGCGATTCGCCAATCCTGAAGGGGGTTGGACCAGAACTCTCGGCCAAGCCAAGCCTGGTCGAACTCCCTGTGCCAGGCGCTGGCGAAGCCCGAGGCAAAGCCGCTCCTCACCTCCTGGATATTTCTACAGCTGATGACTGGAATAGCTGTGCCAAGAGCGGCGGTTTGACGGAGGAAGGCGCGACGGTCGAGTTTTTTCATTTTTAAAACCTTATCTAGTTGATACAGTCTCCCCCGATATTCTACACAAACCAATTCTAAACACTTGATAAATGCACCGTTTTGTTGATATTTGATGAAATCGAAGGAGTCTTCATGTCTCAACGAAACAAGCATGCGCGGGTGATCAATTACAGCGGTGCAGAGGAGTTGCCGCTCCTTCGGCATATCATCGAAACCGAGGCCGCCCCTGGGTATTTCAAGGAAGGCCGCTTGCGCAGCGACAAGGGCTGGCTTCTAAAGATCACTCTGGCCGGCGAAGGCGAGCTGCACCATGCTGACAAGTCTTGGCGCCTTCCTGCGGGAAGAGCTTTTTTAGTCGCCGTCAACGATGCGCAGATGAGCTACCGAATTGCTCCGGGAGCTTCGTCCTGGCACTTCATATATTGTGCCATGAGTGATCCCGGCTGCCGTAGCATTGCGGAGCTCCTCGTCCAACAGCGTGGCAGGGTCTTTGATTGCGGGCTACAGGATCCTCTGCTGAGAAAGCTGCTGCGGGAGGTGCGGAAGGATCTCAAGCTGAGCGAACTCGCCAGTGCTGCACTGGCCCTGGAAATCTTCGAGGCACTGCTTCATTGGTCGAGCTTGGAAGATCCAGCCTCCAGACAGACCTTGACGATGCGAGCCAAGGAGTTTATCAAGGCTCGCATCCATGAGCCTTTGACAGTCAGCTCCGTCGCCGCTCATCTCAAGATCTCGCCCGAGCATTTGAGTAGGATCTTCCGCCAGGATGAAGGTATTACCTGCCAGCAGTGGATCCAGAGCAGGCGACTTGAGTTAGCACGACGCATCTTGTTGGAAACGGATCTGCCGATCAAATTGCTTGCTGACCAGATCGGCATGGAAGCCAAGAGGTTTTCTTCGTGGTTCCGCAACCTCGACGGCCGCCGCCCGCTAGAGATTAGACGCGGACTGGACAAGTCCTGACTGCAGGATACTCCTTCGCCGTCATTCATTGATAAAACCCCGTCATTTTGATCTATGAATGAACAAGCTGATGAAGCCGGCGTCTTGCTTGTTGTCGCGATAAGATCACAAGAGAAAATGGCGGTCCATTGATAGCCGATTTATTTCGTGATTCGCGCGAGGATATTCAAAAATTTATTAATGAGGGATATCTATAACCACAAGTTATTAAGAGATCCGTGGACATCGATTCAGAAGCGAGCAAATCAAAGGACATCTAGGTTGCCCATGCAAAAATCCTCATATTTAATGCTCATTGCCCTGGTCGTCGCCGCCTGCGCCCGCGGACCCGAGTCCAAGCACAAGCCGGTCTCCTACAATCACGACATCCGCCCGATCCTGGCGGACAACTGCTTCGGCTGCCACGGCTCCGATCTGAACAAGGCCGAGGGCAAGCTCAGCCTGATGGACTTCGCCCACGCCACCAGCCCCCGCAAGGACGAGCCGCCGGCGATCATTCCCGGCAAGCCCGAGCAGAGCCTGCTGGTCGAGCGCATCCGCGACGCCGACGACCCCATGCCTCCCGAGGACAGCCACAAGACCCTGACGGCCCAGCAGAAGGAGCTGCTCACCCGCTGGATCGCCGAGGGCGCCAGATACGAGAAGCACTGGGCCTACGAGCTGCCCCGCGGCAGCGCCACCCCCGCAGTGAAGGATGCCGGCTGGCCGCTCTCCTTCCCCGACAACTACCTGCTCGAACGCCTGGAGTCCGAAGGGATCAAGCCCGCTCCCGAGGCCGATCGCGCCACTCTCTGCCGCCGCCTCTACCAGGACCTGCTCGGCCTGCCGCCCACGCCGGAGCAGCTGGACGCCTTCCTCGCCGACCAGCGGCCCGACGCCTACGAGCGGCTCGTCGACCAGCTCCTCGCCAGCCCGCACCACGCCGAACGCCTGGCCACCTATTGGTTCGACCTGGTGCGCTATTCCGACACCGTCGGCCTGCACGGCGACCAGGAGCACAAGGCCGCCCTCTACCGCGACTGGGTGATCGCCTCCTTCCTCAAGAACATGCCGCACGACCACTTCATCCAGTGGCAGCTCGGCGGCGACCTGATCGAGGGCCTCAGCCCCGAGGAGCGCAACGACGCCCTCATCGCCAGCTGCTACAACCGCCTGATCATGACCACCCACGAAGGGGGCGCCCAGCCCAAGGAATACACCGCCCTCTACATGGCCGACCGCGTCCGCAACACCTCGCTCGCCTTCATGGGCGCCTCGATGGGCTGCTGCCAGTGCCACGACCACAAGTACGACCCCTACACCGCCAAGGACTTCTACGCCCTCGGCTCGGTCTTCGCCGACATCGACGACCTGGCCCACCTGAAGAACCAGTACCGGCCCCAGAACAACCGCGAAGTGACCCTGCGCGAACCGGAGATGGACCTGCTCTCCCCTCTCGACCGCCAGCGCCAGGCCGGCCTGACCGCCGCCGCCGCCACCGAGCAGAATCCTGAGCGCCAAAAGGCCCTGCTCGCCGAGGCCGGGGCGATCAAGCCGCGCACCGTCATGGTCAGCAAGGCTTCCGCCCCCCGCGAAGTCCGCTTCCTCCCCCGCGGCAACTGGATGGATGACAGCGGCCCGGTGATGAGCCCCGAAGTCCCCAGGTTCCTCGGCTCCTTCGCCAAACTCGGCGTCAAGGACCGCCGCGCCAACCGCCTCGACTTCGGCCGCTGGCTGACCGCGCCCGACGCCCAGGGCGGCTGCGGCGAGCTCACTGCCCGCGTCTGGGTCAACCGCCTCTGGTGCCTCTTCTACGGCCAGGGCCTGTGCCCTTCAGTCGACGACCTCGGCGGCCAGGGCGAGATCTGCAACCACCCCGAGCTGCTCGACCGCCTCGCCCTCGAATTCGTCGCCGGCGGCTGGGACAACCGCAAGTTCATCCGCATGCTGGTCACCAGTCGCGCCTACCGGATGAGCTCGGTCGCCGCCCCGGCGGTGATGGAGAAGGACCCGCGCAACCTGCTCTTCGCCCGCCAGGGCCGCTGGCGCCTGACCGCCGAACACATCCGCGATACCGCCCTCGCCGCCAGCGGCCTGCTGGTCAGCGACATCGGCGGCCCCACCTGCCGCCCCTACCAGCCCGAGGGCTACTACCAGCACCTGCAGTTCCCCGACCGCACCTACCATGCGGACAAGGACGCCAAGCAGTGGAAGCGCGGCGTCTACGTCCACTGGCAGCGCATGTTCGTCCACCCCATGCTGAAAGCCTTCGACGCTCCCAGCCGCGAGGATTCCTGCCCCCGCCGCGGCGTCACCAACACCCCTCTCGGCGCCCTCACCGTCCTCAACGACCCGAGCTTCACCGAGGCCGCCCGCGTCCTCGCCGGGAACGCCCTCAAGGCCGGCGGCGATGACGAGGCCCGCTGCCGCTTCATCCTGCGCCGCTGCCTGTCGCGCCCCGCCGCCGAGGCCGAGATCAAGGTCCTGCTCAAGCTCCTGGCCGGCGCCCGCAAGAGCTTCGCCGCCCGCCCCGCCGAGGCCGCCAAGCTGCTCGCCGTCGGCCTCGCCCCGCTCGACAGGAGCCTGCCCGCCAGCGAGCTCGCCGCCTTCACCCAGGTCGCCCGCGTCGCCCTCAACCTTCACGAAACCATCACCAGGGACTGAGACCATGTTCACCGACAACTCCAGCCGCCGCCACTTCCTCGGCCAGGCCTCGATGGGTCTGGGCCTCGCCGCCCTGGGCAGTCTCGGCGGCAATCTCTTCGCCGCCCCCGCCGCCGCTCCGGGCCAGAGCGGGCCGCACTTCCCGGCCAAGGCCAAGCGGGTCATCTTCCTGTGCATGGCCGGCGGCCCCAGCCACCTCGAGACCTTCGACTTCAAACCGCGGCTGCGCGAGCTGCACGGCAAGCCGATGCCGGCGGAATTCACCAAGGGTCAGCCCATCGCCCAGCTCCAGGGCAAGGCCCTCAACTGCTTCGGCCCGCAGACCGGCTTCAAGCGCCACGGCAAGAGCGGCACCGAGATCAGCGACTTCCTCCCCCACATCGCCTCCATCGCCGACGACATCACCGTCGTCCGCTCCATGGTCACCGAGCAGATCAACCACGACCCGGCCCACACCTTCCTCAACTGCGGCACCATCCTGCCCGGCCGCCCCAGCATGGGCTCCTGGGTCACCTACGGCCTCGGCACCGCCAACGCCAACCTGCCCTCCTTCGTCGTCCTCACCAGCAAGAGCAGCCAGGGCGTGCAGCCGATCGGCAACCGCCAGTGGAGCGCCGGCTTCCTCCCCGGCCGCTGCCAGGGCGTCGAATTCCAGAGCAAGGGCGCCCCCGTCCACTACGTCGCCAATCCCGACGGCATCAGCCGCGGCGACCAGGCCGAGGCGATGCAGGCCCTGGGCGAACTCAACCGCATGCGCCAGGCGCAGATCCACGACGCCGAGCTCGAGACCCGCATCGAGCAGTACGAACTCGCCTTCCGCATGCAGATGAGCGTGCCCGAGCTCACCGACCTCTCCCAGGAGCCGCAGACAGTTCTCGACGAATACGGCGCCAAACCCGGCGACGGCAGCTTCGCCAGCAACTGCCTGCTCGCCCGCCGCCTCGCCGAACGCGGCGTCCGCTTCATCCACCTCTACCACCGCGGCTGGGACTTCCACGGCGGCCTCGTCTCCGGCATGAAGGAGAGCTGCGCCAAGACCGACAAGCCCACCGCCGCCCTAATCCGCGACCTCAAGCGCCGCGGCCTGCTTGAGGACACCCTGATCGTCTGGGGCGGCGAGTTCGGCCGCACCCCCATGGCCCAGGGCGACGGTCGCGACCACCACATCAAGGGCTATTCGATGTTCATGGCCGGCGGCGGCTTTAAGCCCGGCATCACCTACGGCGCCACCGACGAGCTCGGCTACCACGCCGTCGAGAACATCGTCAACGTCCGCGACCTGCACGCCACCCTGCTCAAGCAGCTCGGCCTCGACCACCAGCGCCTCAGCTACCGCTTCCAAGGCCTCGACGTCAAGCTCACCGGCGTCAAGCCGGCCCGGGTGGTCAAGGAGATCCTCGCTTAACTTGCTCCCCCCCCCGAGAGCCCTTTCGTTCTATTGCCCGCCTCCGGTTCAAGGTGAAAGGAAAGCAAAGGTCGAAGCAATTTCAGGCAGAGATGATGCCTAAAGACCACACCGGAATAAACGACTAGGTTCGCTGAAGATCAGGTGTCGGAACAGTAGGAATTCACCTCATTTCCCGAAAGTCTTAAGACGAGCTCGATATTGACCGCATCGCGGGGTGACTGCTCTCTCAAAAATCCTCAAATTAAGGAAAATCTATGCAACGCAACAGACGATTGAGAGTGCTGTCCACCGAAGGATTGAGCGCCACCGGTGAGGTGATCCCGCTCATTGCCCATGTGGCCGAGGCTGAAGCATTGCCAGGATACCGATGGGAATGCGCGACTCGCAAAGACTTCAGTTGGTTGCTCAAAATAAGTTTGGACGGTTGCGGCGTTTTTGAGCGCAATGGCCAAACATGGGAAATGAGTCCCGGAAGAGCGTTCTTCTGCGCCGTGAACGATCCAGGAGTCATTTATTCGATAGCACCGCACTCAAAAAGCTGGCGATTCCTGTTCTGTGCACTTACTGGCCACGGATGCCAGGGACTGGCAAAGATGATCCTCGAGCAACGTGGCGCCGTCTTCGATTGTGGTGTCAAGACCCCCTTGGTACATCGCCTGCAGACTGAATTGGCTGGGCGCGGCGAGCTGCCGAGACAAGCTAATAGCCAGTTGGTTCTGGATATTTTTTCTGCACTTCTAAACTGGCCAGTCCCAGGAGGGGTACGATTGTCATTAAGCGAATCGGCAAAACAATTCATCCGAGAACACATCCAGGAACCACTTACGGTACAACTCGTTGCTGCCCATCTTAACATAAGCCCTGAGCATCTGAGTCGGGTTTTTCGCATGGAAGTCGGCATGACCTGCCAACAGTGGCTTCTTGAAAAACGTGTCGACCTTGCGTGCCGGATGCTTCGCGAAACTGACTTGCCAGTGAAAAATCTTGCAGGACAAATGGGAATGGAGTCTAAGCATTTCTCAACCTGGTTCCACCAGCGCACTGGCTTCCTGCCTATGGCATGGCGCAAGAGGATTGCGACCTAATCCTTGAGGCCTGCGACCCTATTTCGGGCAAGCCTTCATCCCAGATCCACACTTTTGCATCGGGGGCTGTCCTTATTCCAGGGGAAAATGCATTAAGACGGCTCTGTCAAGTGCGGCTCTCCAGTCGGCCCCTGAGGCTGAGCTCAGAGCATTGACTGCCCCTGACTGCCCGCTTATCTGAAGTGCACTTGCTCGCGACATCAGAGATGGGGGCATTTCTCAGATTGTCGGAGTCAATCATCTGTGGCGAAGATCATGTTTTCGCCTGGAACTCCGGTGCTGTCGACGAGCTCAATTTGACTAGTAAAAATGCCTTGGGAGAAACAATTCATGAAACTGCTCTGTCTTCTTGCATTGTGGGGTGATTCTCCCGCCGAGTTGGCCCCGCCTGAAAAAGTGGAGTTCAACCGTGACATCCGTCCGATCTTTTCGGATACTTGCTTCCACTGCCACGGACCGGATGAACATGAAGCCAAGGCCAAGCTCCAGCTGCACGACTTCTCCCATGCCACCAAGCCTCTCGACAGCGACGCCAGCCTGCGAGCCATTGTTCCCGGCAAGCCCGAGCAATCAGAAGCGCTAAAACGCCTCTTCTCTGACGACGAAGAAGAGCTGATGCCTCCCCTGAAGGCCCATAAGACCCTCACCGCACATCAGAAAAATCTGATTAAAAAATGGATCGAGCAGGGCGCAGAGTATCAGGAACACTGGGCCTACCGTCCGGTCGTGCGTCCAGCCGGAGCTCCAAGCCAGACCTCCAAAGCCGCCGACATCCTGATCGCCAAGGCTCTCAAGGAGGCCGATATCCATGCCAGCCCCGCCGCATCGCGCGAACAGCTCCTCCGTCGCCTTGCCTTCGACCTCACCGGACTGCCGCCGAAATCGGCACTGCTCAAGAAATACCTTGCCGACGACTCTCCCGCTGCACTGGACCGCTGCGCCGATGAGCTCATCGCCTCGCCGGCCTTCGGGGAACGCCTCGCGGTCCACTGGATGGACGTCGTGCGCGCCGCCGACACGGTAGGTTATCACGGTGACCAGGACCAACCCATCGAGCCCTACCGCGATTACATCATCCGCTCCTTCAACCAAGACAAGCCCTTCGATCGCTTCACCCGCGAACAGATTGCCGGCGACCTCATCAAGGACGGCGATGAGGATGCCCGCATCGCTTCCTGTTACAACCGTCTCAATGCCCAGTCCGAAGAGGGCGGCGCCCAGCCCGGCGAATATCTTGCCAAATACCAAGCCGACCGCGTTCGCAACACCGCCCAGGCTTGGCTCGGCTCAACGCTGGGTTGTGCAGAATGCCACAATCACAAATATGACCCATTCACCCAGAAGGATTTCTATTCGTTCGCAGCCTTTTTTGCTGATATCGAAGAGGTCGGGGTTTACAACATCACCGTATTTGGCGATGTCCGCTCGGGAGATCGACTTCACGATCCGATGTTGATGACAAAACTCCCTAAATCGGCGGCCGCGGCGCAGGAAAAACTATGGAGTGATCGCAGCTCGCAACTCGCCACCAGCCGGTCTCTGGTCGGCAAGGGTGGCTTCACCATTTCTCCGATCACCGAGATCAAAGCCGCCGAGGGCTCTAGATACGTAATCCGGCCTGACGGCTCGGTTCAAGCTCAGGATGTCGCTGCAGGATCTGAGTCGATCACGATCTCTGCCGACGTACCTAAGGATTCACGCTTCCTACGCTTGCGCTTCAAACCTCTGCATGGGGGCAAGGGCCATTCGCTGGCTCCTGACGGCAATTTTTTCATCCACAACCTTGGTGTCGAAGACTCCCAAGGTCGGAAAGTCAAAGCAGCCGCGATCTCCGCAGATTCATGGCCGCTTAGCTATCCCCCGGAAAACATTCTGAGGGCACAAACCAACCAGTATGGCTACGGATGGACTCCAGGGCCGGAACAACCTAGCCAGGATCACTTCCTATTGATCGAGCTCAAAGAAGCCATCGCCGGCAAAGTCACCATCCGCCTGGACAGCAACTCCTCCTATGCCTCTCAGATCCCTGCTCATTTCGCCCTCGAATCCGCGCCTCAATTCGAGGAATGGAAGAAAGCCCACGCCATTCTGGAAAAAACCGAGGCGGACATCCGCGCCTTGAGCAAGAGTCCTGGACGCCCTGTCGTCAACACACGGGCCTGTCCGCCCCGCCAAGTGCGCCTGCTCAACCGTGGCAACTGGCTCGACCTCACAGGCGAAATCGTCCAGCCGGCGGCACCGGCCTGCCTTGATGGCATCGCCAGCACCCCCGAACGCCGCCTGAACCGCCTTGATCTAGCCGACTGGCTCATGGCTTCAAACAATCCCCTCACCGCCCGGGTCTTTGTCAATCGCATCTGGGCCCTCTACATGGGCGCCCCGCTGAGCGGCAAGGCCGGCGACTTCGGCTCGCAAGGCGAATTCCCTTCAAATCCCGAACTGCTCGACCTCTTGGCAGCGGACTTCATGAAGGATTGGTCCGTGAAAAACCTGGTGCGCTCCATCGTCAGCACCGAGGCTTACCGCCGCTCCTGCATCGCCAGCCCGGCGCAGCTCGCCGCCGATCCGAAGAACCGACTCTATTCACGCCAGAGCCCGCGCCGCCTCGAATCAGAATTCATCCGTGACCACGCCCTTGCCGTCTCCGGCCTGCTCGTCGATGAACAAGGCGGCGAACAAGCCTACCCCTATCAGCCTGCCGGGTTCTACGCCTCGCTCAACTTCCCGCAGCGTGAATACCCGGTAAGCAAGGATAGTCAACAGTGGCGCCGCGGCGTCTACATGCATTGGCAGCGCACCTTCCTCCACCCCTTCCTGCAGAACTTCGACGCCCCCAACCGCCAGGACTGCACTCCCCTGCGCTCCCGTTCGAACACGCCCCTGCAGGCGCTCTCCCTGCTCAACGACCCGCAGTTCGTCGAAGCCGCCACATTCTTCGCACAGCGTATCGAGAAGGAGGCTCAGGGCGATGACGAAGGCCGCATCCGCTGGGCCGTCAAGACCGCTCTCGGTCGCGAGGCCTCGGCCGAAGAAGTAGCCGCCCTCTTCACGGTCCGCCAGCTCGACCTTGCGGCCTACGCCAAAGATCCTGCGGCCGCCGCAAAACTCCTCGGGGCCGGCATCGCCCGCCGCCCCTGGGACACTGAGCCCGCCAGCATCGCCTCCTGGACCGGCGTCGCTCGCGCGCTGATCAACTCCTCCGAATTCATCACGATTTATTGAAAAATGTTAAAAGCTTTCCTTACCGCATTCGTCTTGCCCTCGGCAATCTTGCCAGCAGCCACAGCTCCGGTCAAGGGGGGGGTCAAGGCTGGCCACTCGATCTCCGGCGTATCAGTCTGGAACGGATTTGCATGGAAACACTTCAATGGCTCAAGGTCCCCTCGGCGAATACATCTACGACATCGAATCCCCTCGACGGCTCGGTCTGGCGCGCCCCAAAGGCCGGACAGCGCCTCTTTCGCCCGGACCGCGACGGCGCGATCCGCGCCTGGTAGACCACGGAAAATCACCTTGTGAATTCAGATAGTTTTGCCTTGAGATTAACAAATTGAAATGAAATGGAGGATATATGAAAAAATTAACAAGCAATCGTCGCCTTTTTATCCAAGGAGGATTGATAGCCTCTGGAGGAATTTTGATGAATGCGGATGAATTGAATGATTCTGGAATGCCGCCCATTAAAATTGCTCTGGTAGGGTGTGGTGGCAGGGGTTTTGGTGCTGCTATACAAGCACTTGAAGCAAATCCCAATGCAGTAGTTTATGCACTGGCTGATTATTTTGATGATGCTCTAAACGCTGCAATGGATAAATTTTTAAACATTGCTAAACAGCGTCCCAAACAAATCGACATAGGAAATCGAAGGTTTTCAGGTTTAGACGCTTATCAAAAAGCAATAACCTCAGGTTGCGATCTTGTCATTTTAGCAACCCCTCCTGGATTTCGTCCTTTGCATTTTGAATATGCAATCAAGCAGAATAAGCATGTTTTTATGGAGAAGCCCGTAGCCGTGGATGCACCTGGTGTTCGCCAAGTACTGGCAGCCACGGAAGAAGCAAAAATGAAAAATCTGTACGTGGCTGTAGGTCTGCAGCGGCGTCATCAGAGTAATTATATTGATGCATATAATCAGTTTAAAAGTGGGGCCGTTGGCCGTATTCTTAGTGGCCGTGTTTATTGGGTCATCGGTACACTGTGGTATCGTGAACAGATCAGCAATGAATTCGATTATCAAATGAGAAACTGGTATTATTTCAACTGGCTTTCAGGTGATCAAATCTGTGAGCAGCATATTCATAACCTTGATGTATTTAACTGGTTCAATGGTGGACATCCACTCAAAGCCCGCGGCTTCGGAGGTCGAGAAGTTCGTAAAGGGCAGAAGAAATTTGGAGAAATCTTTGACCATACATCAATTGAATTTACTTACGAAAATGGAGTAACCATGCAAAGCTACGGGGGGCATATCGATGGCGCTTGGGCAGATATTTCTGAACATATGATTTGCGAGAAGGGCAGGATTGATTTAAATCATTCAGGTTCAAAAATATATGATCATGACGGGAAGAGTATATGGAAGTTCTCCGGGAAAAATGAAGTCGGCTGGTCCGCCGAATGGACTGATTTAATGAAAAATCTAGCCGCGGGTAAGATTTTGAACGAGGGCGAATATGGTGCCCATTCGACATTAACTGCAATCCTTGGTCGGACTTGTGCTTATTCGGGAAAAGAAATCACTTGGAATGAAATTCTGAATTCAAATTTCCGATACTTCGACCCTGAGGTTGTTGGAAAGAAAAACACCTTGGTAATGCCGGATAAAGATGGCTTATACCCTTGTGCCATACCGGGCGCAACAAAATGTTTTTAAATCAGTTAAAATAAACATAAAAACACGGAGAATAGAAATGAAAAAATTAATCCTATCGGCTATCGCTTGTCTGTCATTTTCTTGCTTGTCAAAGCATAAATCTCAAATCTTTAATGGGAAAGATCTCTCAGGATGGATAGGAGATAATAGGTTCTGGCGTGTCGAAGGCGGTACGATTACAGGAGAAACCGGAGGGGGTAATCCATGTAGAAAGACAACGTATCTTATCCTAAAGGATCGCAAGTTTTATGATTTTGATATTACATTTAAATTTAGATTCTTAAGCAAGTGGGCAAATTCTGGATTTCAATTCCGCAGCAAAATATCAAATGAAGATGAATTTGATGTAACTGGATATCAGGCAGATATGGAGATGGGAAAAGAATTTAATGGCATTCTATATGAACAGGGAGGGCGAGGTGTTTTTGTAAATCGAGGTCAAAATGTCATCGCTTCACGAGAAGGGGTTAAGGTTGTTGGATCATTTGACGTCAGCAAGGTAGCAACTCTAGAACAAGGTAAATGGTATACATACAGGATCTATGCTAAGGGTAATCATATCATACAGGAAATTGATGGGGTGCGCACTGTCGAATGTATTGATAATAATCCTCGTTATCAGGCCTTTTCGGGTTTTTTTGCACTTCAATTACATGGTGGGCCAGCGATGAAAGCTCAATTCAAAGATTTTAAATTAGAAGAACTGTGAACTAAGAGCTGCATCTGGATCTAACGATTGAACGAGGGGAAATTCCTGACTTTCACTGTCTTGGGGGGGGGGGGGGGGGGGGGGGGGGGG
>JBDKFG010000036.1:45795-71459 GCA_039798785.1 Verrucomicrobiota bacterium
GCCCCCCCCCCCCCCCCCCCCCCCTTAATCTCGGAATTTCAAACATCAAGGCATCTCATGCATCGCCGTCACTTCCTTTCCGCTTCCGCCCTCGCCGCCTGCGGCACCCTCTTCACCGGCAGCGCCTTCGCCGCGGACATCGGGCGCCGAGGCCGCCCGGGCCTCTTGAAGTCACCGCACTTCAAGCCCAAGGCCAAGCGGGTGATCTACCTCTACATGTCCGGCGGCCCCTCGCAGTTCGAGAGCTTCGATTACAAGCCGATGCTGGAGAAGCTGGACGGCAAGCCGATGCCAGCCTCGGTCACCGCCGGGCAGCAGCTTGCCCAGATCCAGGGTCAGAAGCTCAATTGTTTCGGCCCGCGTTTCAAGTTCGCCAAGCACGGCCAGTCCGGCATTGAGATCTCCGATCAGTTTCCCGAACTCGCCAAGGTCGCCGACGAGCTTGCCGTGGTCCGTTCGCTCTTCACCGACCAGATCAACCACGACCCCGCCAACACTCTCTTGAACACCGGCTCGATCCTGCCCGACCGTCCTTCGATGGGCTCGTGGGTCGACTACGCCCTCGGCGCCGATTGCGACGACCTGCCCGGCTTCGTCGTGATGGAATCGGTGAAAGGCGGTCAGGGTCAGCCCCTCGCCGGCCGCTACTGGGCCAGCGGTGCCCTCCCTGGCGTCCACCAGGGTGTCAAGCTCAATTCCCGCGGCCCGCTGGTGCATTTCTCCGGCAACCCCGTCGGCGTCGCCAAGGAACAGCAGCTCGCCGTCGCCGCCGCATCCGGCGTCCTCAACCGCCATGCCGCCAGCGAGTGGGCCGACATCGAAGCGGCAACCCGTTCGCAGCAGCTCGAAATGGCGCTGCGCATGCAGGAGTCGATTCCCAAGCTCACCGACTTCAGCAAGGAGCCGCAAGCCACCCTCGACCTCTACGGATGCAAGCCCGGCGACGGCAGCTTCGCCTCCAACTGCCTGATGGCCCGCCGACTGGTCGAGAAGGGCTGCCGCTTCATCCAGCTCTACCACCGCGACTGGGACCACCATACCAATATCCAAGCGCAATTCCCTGTTCTCGCCAACTACGTCGACCGCGGCATCTACGCCCTGATCACCGACCTCAAGCAGCGTGGACTCCTCGAAGACACCCTCATCGTCTGGAGCGGCGAGTTCGGCCGCACCCCGATGTCGCAAGGCGGCGCAGGCCGCGACCACCACATGAAATGCTTCAGCGGCTTCATGGCCGGCGGCGGTATCAAGGGCGGCACCACCCACGGTTCCAGCGACGAATTCGGCTTTGCTCCCGCCGAGCATCCACACCACATCCGCGACTGGCACGCCACCATCCTGCATCAGCTCGGCATTGATCCTGAACAACTCAGCGTCAAACTTGACGGACTCGACTGGAAACTCACCGGCGTAGAAAAAGCCAATCCAATCAAAGAGATACAACTATAAGAAGGAAATCATCATGAGACTTAACATCACTGCAGCCCTCATTCTGGCAGCCCTGAGTAGCCGTGCCGATCCTAGCGTCGCAGGCCTTGATACAAAGCAAGTGACTAAGCCAGGAACCACTAAATCGATCGGCGCACTGTGCGTAGATTCAAAAGGCCGTGTCATCACCAACGAGGTGAATCGTATAGGTACAGCCATTACCGATGACCGCTGGCACCCCCAATGGCTGCCAGATGATTTGCTGAATGACTCTGTCGAAGATCGGCTAAAGATGTATGAAAAATATGAGATGGGCTTTCCTCGAAAACTATGGACTGAAAAGGCAGACACCGTCCGGGTCTTAGTCGATAAAAATGGCATTTATGAAGAAGTTGGTGTTCTAGGAAATTTCAATGATCCTCTAGATGGGCCTGGGATTGGTACACTTGAGAGAGATGGGCATTACTTTTATACCTGCATTCCAAATTTATGGAGAATTGATGACGTCAACTATGATGGTGTACCAGAAAAACGTACATCCCTAAGTTATGGCTGGGGAATTGCGGTAGGTTTTTTTGGACACGACTTGCATTCCCCTATTTGGGGGCCAGACGGAAAAATCTACTTTTCTATAGGTGATCGTGGCTACAACGTGGTCACTCAAGAAGGCAAGCGCCTTTTCAATCGCTCACGTGGGGCCGTCCTACGCATCAATCCCGATGGATCACAACTCGAGGAAGTTTGCACAGGCCTCCGCAATCCGCAAGAGATCGCTTTCAATGATACCTTCGACTTAGTCACCGGCGACAATAATGGCAATATCGGCGACAATGCGCGTGCTTATTATATTGTCGAAGGGGGCGATTATGGCTGGACAGAAGGATGGCAAGCTCTCACCTCATTCGGACAACAGATATTTGGCGATGAGCGTGTGACACCCGCTTGGTTGAGCGAAGAACTTTTTCAGACTCCCAGAGCCCAGCACCCTTGGTGGCTTGTGCCGGCATCAGGACTTGTGACTTCTGGACCATCAGGTTTAGTATATGTCAGTACTGATTCATTAGGGGCAGAAACCAAAGGGAGCTTCCTGATTTGTGATTTTGTTGGAGGCGCTGGAGGTTCAGGAGTGCGCAGATTCACAATGGTCCCTGAAGGCGCTGGTTACGTCATGAAGGGTGGCGAAATGTGGCTCAAAAATTGCAATACTGCTGATCTTACGCTCGACCATTATGGCAACCTGCTTGTGGGTGATTTTGGCGAAGGGTGGATATCTAGCAAAAGTGGTGGAATCTGGAAAGTAGAAGCCAAAAACCCACAGCATCAAAGTGCAAATCTCTTCAAAAAGGGATTCCGCAACTTGAGCCTGGATGAATTGATGAGTGAGCTAAGTAGTCATGACATTCAAATCCGCGTTGAAGCTCAGGCAGAGCTTGTACGCCGAGGCGCTACAAGTCAATTATTAAAAATCGCCCAAGGTGAAGGCAGTGATGGCCACCAGCTCTACGGGCGCTTGCACGCATTGCGCGGCCTGGGTCAGCTTGATGCTGTCAAAGAGTTGCGCCAGTTCATTAAAGATCCACATGCAGAAATCCGCACGCAAGCCTTGCGTGCCTTGGCTGATGCTCGATCCTCGGCTTCAGATGATTTTATCACATCACTGAATGACAGTGCCATCCGAGTCCGTCAAGCAGCGGCCCTCGGATGCGCAAGAAAGCCGGGCAAAGGCAGCTCCGCCGCACTGATCCAAAGATTCAAGAGTTCTGACGTTAAGGATCCCTGGATGCGGCCTTCACTGGCGCACGCTTTGGCCCGCCAAGATGATTATCTCTCGTTCAAATCTGAGCTTACTGACGCAAACGCTCGCCGCCTGTATGTAGTGGCCTTACGCAAAGCGCGCTCCCCGGAAGTAGCTGCGTTTCTCCACGACAGTGATCCGGAGATTGTCGCGGAAGCTATCAGCGCGATTAGCTTTGAGAACATCGAGGCCGCACTCCCTGCCTTGGCCGAGTTCTCGATCAGCCCTGCTTGCTTCAAGCTGAGTGAGCTCAATCAGGCACGGGCATTAAACTGCAACCTTCGCCTCAATAATGTGGCTGGCGCTACACGATTGCTGGACGTTCTCGCCAACAAGGATGCCCCGCAATCAGCGCGCTACATGGCTGGTTTATTATTGCGTGGTTTTATCAAACCTTGGCCGATGGACTTTGTCGAAGGAGAAAAGCTCGACTGGGATTCTGGCCAAGCTCCCCGCAAAGAAGATGCAACGGCAGTCATCTCGTCCCGACTGGGAAGTATCATTCAAGCCGCCGATGGCCAAGCATTAAGCGCAGCAATCAAGCTTGCGGATTTGGGCAAGATCTCCCTTGATCCAACGACGTTGCGTCGGCTTGTGCTTAACCCAAGCGTGCCCGAAGGCATCCGGATTCAGTCTCTCGATAGCCTGGCTGACAATCTCCCGATGGAAGACTTACTCACGCTGACGCGAGACCCTGTCACCGCGCTCCGCATAGCCGCGCTAAAAAAACTCATATCGAGAAACCCTAACGAGGCTCTCCCTCTGTTAATCGCAGGTCGCTCAGCCAAGGATTTGAATGAGCGCCAAGCAGCATGGCAAGGCCTCGGCCTGATCTCAGCACCTGCAAGTATCAATGCCCTCAAAGAAGGGCTTGTTCAAATCACCACAGGTAGCCATGCGGAAGTTGCACTTGATATCTATCTTGCGGCTAAAAAGCATCCTGGATTGCTCACGGAAGTGACGGCCTTAGAAAATAAATTCTCGTCAGAACCTTCTGTTGTATGGGTCCTGGCAGCCCAAGGAGGCAATGCAAAACGTGGTGAACTGATTTTTAACAATCCGCCCAGCTCCTGTGCCTGTTTAAACTGTCATAAAGTGGGCGCTAAAGGTGCCAGCGAGGCAGGCCCCAATTTAAGAAACTTTCTGCGCCACATAAAAGTTGACGACAGGAATATATACACATTAAATAGCCTTGTTTCCCCTACCGCTGATCTCGCTCGCAATTTTGGATTGGTTGCACTGACATTGAATAATGACAGCAAGATCGTCGGGGTTCCATTGTCTGAAGACGATATGATCATTAAAGTCAAGTCAGATAAAGAGCAATCCATTCAAAAAAATGAGATCAAATCACGGCAGAACATTTCTCCGATGCCGCCGCTGCGACCCTTACTTGATCAGGGTTTAATGAAACCCGAGGACTTGCGCGACCTTACTGAGTATCTAAAAGAAATCGGATGCACTAGTGATGGCAACAAGCACTAATAACGACATAGGAGCATAAGATGAGGCTTACAATAAAAATCTGGTTGACACTGCCCGCATCTCTCCTGGCAGTATTAACCGTGCTCTCATGCTCATCGACAGTCAAGAGATACGATGAGCGCCCAAATATCCTGGTGATCATGTCCGATGACCAAGGATATTGGGATGCAGGATTTCAAGGATGTACGGACATTCCAACTCCACATCTAGATCGTTTAGCTCATTCCGGGCTTCGCTGCACAAACGGATATGCAACACATTCCTATTGCGCCCCCTCGCGTGCCGCACTGATGACAGGACGGTATCAAATGCGCTATGCGTTCGAATACAATCCGGCCTATGATCCAAATGATCATAAACAGGGGGTGTCGACTCACGAGAAGATGTTGCCGAAATATCTTGCGGAGAAGGGCTATGCAACAGGATGGATTGGGAAATGGCACTTGGGTGCTGCGCCTGAATTCAAGCCAGAAAATCGTGGCTTTCAAGAAACCTTTGGATTCATTGGTGGTGGCCATCAATTCATCAATTGGCAGCCCTCTACCAAAGAATATTTATTGCCGATTGAACGGCAAGGAAAACCGGTAGAAGTTACACAACATCTCACAAGAGAATTTGGATTAGAAGCATCGCGCTTTATTCAACGCCATGAAAATCACCCGTGGTTTTTGTATTTAGCCTTCAATGCTCCACACATGCCGAATCAGCCTACTCCCGAGAGATTGCAGAAATTCATGCATATAAAAGATCCAACTCGACGCGCCTACGCCGCGCAAGTCAGCCTCATGGATGATGCCATTGGTGAAACTCTTCAGGCCCTGAAGCGCAGTGGGCAATTGGAAAATACCTTGGTCTTTTTCATGAGTGACAATGGCGGACAAACCTATAGCGGCGCCGATAATACACCACTTCGCGACAAAAAAGGAACGGCATTTGAAGGAGGCGTCAGAGTTCCATTTCTGGTTAGCTGGCCAGGGAAACTTCCAGCTAATAAAGAATATGATGGAATCGTCAGCGCCCTGGATGTTCTTCCCACAGCTTTAGTTGCCGCTGGAATTCATGAATCGCCGGACAAGCCTCTAGATGGAGTTGATCTTATCCCCTACCTTTCTGGAGCTAAAGAAGGAACACCGCACGAAGTTCTCTATTGGCGTCACCTAGAGTCAGGTCAATGGGCCATTCGGAATAATGACTGGAAGCTCGTGGCGAGAACAAAAGACTGGCGGAATCCAGGTGCGACGTCGATCCCATTCTCTGAACTTTCACTGCAATTATTTAATGTAAAGACCGACATGAGAGAAAGGCTAGAATTTACGAACAATAAGAAAGAAAAAACTATCGAACTTAAGAAGCTCCTTGAAGAGTGGGGCGGCGAGATTCGAGAAGGCACGAATAGACAATAATTGATAAAAAGGAAAGAAAAAAATGATTCACTCAATGGCCTGGATGGCACTGATTGCATTGCAAGTCCAAGGAAACGATCATGCCCCCAAAGAAAACACAGGTTCGCAGACCTACGAAAGATTCTGCATGAGTTGCCACGGAAAAAACCTTGAGGGAGCCACTGGACCTAAGCTGATTGATTCCCTTTGGCTCCACGGTGGATCCAGCCAAGAAATACTAAAATCAATCAATTCAGGATTCCCTGTAAAAGGCATGCCTGCCTTTGAATCGATGCTCAGTGCCGAGCAAAAGAATAGTTTATGCGAATATATACTATCAAAACAGCAGGGTCTTCGTGAAATTAAATATTCTTTATCCACCAATGATGGAAGTAATGGCTCTAGTGAAATTATCAACTTACTGGCCTTACCAGATACCAAACTTTTAAAAGATAATCAGATTGTATATGAAGCTAAACTACTCGTCCATAAAGACGGAGAATATACAATTGAAATCTATGACAACGGAAAGTCTATAATTCAAATCGGTAAAGATCAAATTAATCGCGACAAAGCAAAAAAAATCAAGGTTCGCTTAGCGCAAGGAAGTCACGATTTCAAACTCACCTATATCTGTGAGGGAAAAAAAGATAGTCTAGGGCTGTATTGGACTGGACCACAAGTCTCAGAGTGGTTAAGTGCGCCAGTCAAAGGCGCGCGCGGTCCAGACCCCATTTTCATTAAAGTCGATGACCGGGCCAAAGTTTACCGTTGCAACATTAAGGGCCAACAATCGGCCAGAAGCTTATCCATGGGTTTCCCTGGTGGGATCAACTGTGTCTATGATATCGAACACCATAATTTCACTCATTCTTGGAAAGGTCCATATATTGATGTGGCGCCAACACGGGAGGGGAGGGGGATGGGCTTTGCTCTCCCTGGGACAGAGGCCATCGAGAAAATCGATCTACCCGTACTCCCACAAGGAAAATTTAAAGGTTACTTTATCTCGGGTGCTGAGGTGACCCTCCACATAGGAGAGTCATGGGCGACCCTTTTTGCTAAAACAGATCAGTCAGGACTTGGCGTTCGTATTTCTCAGCACGCCCCCATGAGTCGGGCAATGCCTGAACCCGCGATCGAAGCAAGGGAATATTCAAACGAACCTAAACCAACACTATTGCCCGAGGGATATTCGGTACAAACCATACCATTGCCTCCCGGTCGAGCGCTGCAAATGGCTGGCCTGGCCATTAGTCCACGCGGCGAAGTCTTCGTGTGTACACGGGAAGGCGAAGTCTGGAAACGCGGCACTCATGGTCAATGGCACTTATTTGCGGAAGGCTTTAATGAGCCCTGTGGCCTACGCTGGATTGAAGATAAAAATGAACTTTGGATCGCTCAAAAGCCAGAATTGACTGCACTCAAGGATGAAGACGGCGATCAGCGCGCCGATCAATTTAGAACAATTACCTCTGATTGGGGCTTGTCTGGGAATTATCACGAATATCATTTCGGACCCGAGATTGGCCCTGATGGCTCGATTTACGGAACTCTGAATTTATCTCATAGACCGCAAATGGCATCCAGCATGAAAAATATCACTTGTATGAGTGCCGTGAAAGCCATGAAGCGCGGAACCGCTTATAGAATTTCTCCCGATGGAACTTACGAAACCTTTGGCTGGGGACTCAGATCCCCGGCAGGTACAGGCCTAACCCCTGATGGCGAATTGATCTTCCTGGACAACCAAGGAGACTGGATGCCAACTTCCTATCTCTCCATCATTGAGCGTGGAAGTTTCCATGGCCATCCAGCCGGCATGGACATTCATCCCGACTATATTGGGAAGAATCTCGATGCCATCCCTGCAAGCGAATGGGCACAAAAACGAGTTCCTCCTGCGATTTATATTCCTCATGAGGAACTGGCCAATTCACCAGGCAACGCGATTTACGATTCCACAGGTGGCAAGTTCGGGCCATTTTCTGGGCAGATTTTTGTCGGAGATCAAACGCAATCAAACGTATTCCGTTGCCAACTCCAAAAAGTAAAAGGCGTCTGGCAGGGATGCGCCATTGATTTTATCCGCTCCTTACGCTGCGGTGTCATCCGAACCGAGTTTGCGCCAGACGGCTCGCTATGGACCTGCGCGACTTCCAGAGGCTTCCATTCTGTGGGTGATTTGCCGTTCGCTCTTCAACGCATCCAATGGGATGGAGCTACCGTACCCTTCTGCATTAAGTCCATCATTCATGAGAAAGGGGGCTTTAGATTCTACTTTACAGCCCCACTTAAGTCGGCTCCTGAAATCGCTGATTTAAACATTTCTCATTGGACTTATAACTTCTGGGAAAAATACGGCTCCCCGAAGGTTGATACCACCAAAGTCATTCCTGAAAAGGCTGTTTTATCCGACGATAGAATGAGCCTATTCATTGCCATTCCTGAATTAGTAAAGCGTAGATGTTACGGGTTCTTCATGCCATCGCTGACCGATGCAAAGGGTAGAAAGCTCTCATCGGATCACGGGTGGTATACACTGAACGAGACAGAAGACTAAGAAGGGGCCACGTATCCGTGTTGCATTAATGCAACACGGATCCCCCCCAAAAGTATTTAAGGAAAACCCCATGAAGATCACAATCAAATCCGTCTATATTATTCTCTTGTTTGCTTTTGCCTCTTGCACAGGGGCAGGATCAACTGAATCGGCGCCCCAGAAAAAAATCAAAGCCTTGATCGTTGATGGCCAGAACAACCACGCTGTCTGGCCGAAATCGACGCTCATCATGAGGGACTACCTCATGGCTACGGGGCTATTTGAGGTTGATATTGCCCGCACACGATACACCTGGAATGGCCATCAGGAGGCCGCCAGTCTGCTGCTTGCCGGTGTTGGACCGAGCGAGGATCTGCCCGCGCCCAAAACCGACCCAGACTTCAAGCCCGATTTTGCGAAGTATGATGTTGTCATTTCCAACTTTGGCTTCCGCGCCGCTCCATGGCCTGTTGAAACCCAAAAAGCTTTCGAGAGCTATGTGAGAAATGGCGGGGGATTTGTCTCTGTCCACGCAGCAGACAATTGTTTCCCTGAGTGGCCAGAATACAATCGCATGATCGGGCTAGGCGGCTGGGGTGGTCGTACCGAAAAACACGGACCCTATGTTTACATTAACCGCGAGGGCGAGATCATCCGCGATCCCTCCCCAGGCCCCTGCGGCGCCCATGGTCCTCTGAACGACTTTCTGATCACCATGCGCGATTTGCATCATCCGATTACCAAAGGTTTGCCCGAGCACTGGTGGCACTCTTCTGATGAATGCTATTCGCACCTTCGTGGTCCGGCCGAAGAGATGACAATCCTCGCTACTGCCGCTGAACCGCAATCACTGCGCGACAAGGGACGCAACGAACCGGTTCTCATGGCGATCGATTATCACAAGGGCAGAGTTTTCCATAGCACATTAGGTCACCACGCCCCCTCCTTCGAGTGTATCGGCTTCAAAGTCACCTTCATTCGCGGCGCTGAATGGGCGGCCACCGGCAAGGTCACACTTTCGGCGATCCCAACCCGTTTCCCTTTATCGAAAAAGGGTGGGTATTGAAATCATCATCAATGTTTTGGGGTTAAGGTCAATCTTCGTTCCGGAACTTCTGGTGGCCTTTGAGTTTTAATGCTCAGTCACTTAGTATTCAATAAAAAAAGGAAGAGCCAATGAAATTCGTGCACGGAATCATCTCCCTTGCTCTCGCCATGAGCGTCCAGGCCCAGCAGGGCGACAAGCGGGGCGAGGCAGACAATAAGCTCATGGATCGCGAAGTCATTCCCGCTGATAAGATCCCCCCGGTGCGGCTCCTGACGCCCCAGGAGGCCTTGGCCGATCTTCAGGCTCCTAAAGGTGTCAAGCTCAGTGTCGCGGCTGCTGAACCCCTTTGCGTCATGCCTGTTGCCGGCCAATTTGATGCGCGAGGCCGTTTATGGCTGGTCCAGATGCCCACCTTCATGCTTGATGTTGACGGCAAGGATGAAAGCAAACCCTCGGTTGGCATTGTCTGTTTAGAAGATACTGATGCCGATGGTGTTTTCGATAAAAAGACTGACATCGTGACCGATGCCAAAGTCGCCCGTGCCGTGCTTCCCTTCAATGATGGCATCCTCTGGGCAGATGAAGAAAAACTGTATTTCCTGGAGATTGGTCCCGACCTCAAACCTGGCAAGCAGATCGTTGTCGACTCTACATACTCCAAGGGCGGTACCGTAGAGCACTCCTCCAATGGACTGTTGATGCATCAGGATGGCTGGATCTATTCCGTCCATACCACACGGAGATATCATCGTCAACCTGATGGCAGCTTCATCCGCGGCGACTCGGAATTCCGTTACCAATGGGGCTTGACCAGTGATCCCTGGGGGCGCATCTCCAACACCGGCTCGGGTGAATTTGGCAGCATCGAAGGCTTCCTCCCCAGCTTGATGAATGGCAGTCCCTACCTTGGCAACCGCTGGGCCGGCGTCGCTCTCTCAGACAACATCTGCAAGCCCCGCCGGGTCACCCCGGGAATCAACAGGGCATACCAGCCCGGCATCTTGGATGATCAATACAAAATGAAGGAAGCTACCAGCGTTAGCGGCCCGACCTTCTGCTACGGCAAGGCCATGGGTGATTGGCAAGGGCTTTTCATTCCTGAGCCCGCGGCATACTTGGTCAAATATATCCGTATCGACGCGGACCAGAACGGACACCCCCTGGGTACTCAGCCAATCAAGGATACCGAGTTCCTCACTTCAACAGATGAGCTCTTCCGTCCAGTCAACTGCGTCGAAGCTCCGGACGGCTCGCTGCTCATTCTTGACATGCACATGGGCATCCTTCAGCACAAGCAATTTGTAACTACGTATCTGCGTAAGTACATCCTAAAGCACAAGCTTGAGCAATTCACAGGATTCGGCCGCATTTTCCGGGTTCAAGACGAGAAGGCACAGCTGGATTTGACTCGACCCTCGCTGGATACGGCAGATGCCGAAACCCTCGTCAAGACTCTTTCCCATCCCAGCGCCTGGTGGCGAGACATGGCCAGGCGCCAGATCATTGAGCGCCAAGTCCTACAGGCCGTCCCCGCACTTAAGTCCCTGCTGCAAGGTGATGCTCCAGAAACAGCGAAAATCCAAGCTGTGTGGTCGCTGAAGGGGCTGGGGCAGCTCAATGCAGCAGATATCCGCTCTGCCATCAAGGGTGTCGGCACTTTGGCCCGCGCCAACATGCTCTCCTCAGCTGCTGAATTCAACAGTGATGATATCGCTGCGATCGTTCAAGCGCAGGCACCTGTGAACGCCCTTGAAGCCGCGATTCATGCGAGGTTGCTCGCTGGCGCTGGCTGGCCGTGCTGGCCTCAGTTGAATCAACTCTTGAATCAATGGTCTGGCAAGAGATGGGTCGATGAAGCCGCGATTGCGGGCTTACGCACCGATGCTGATGCTTTCCTCAAGCACAGTACAGCAGATGCCTTTAAAGCCAAACTGCAAAAAGGAATTGACAAGATCCGTGCTGAAGAGGAAAAGCGCAAGAAGGCATCGTCAGGCCCCAAGCTCAAGGGAGATGAGTTGGCTCTGTTCCACGCGGGGAAGGCCCAGTTCGCGATCTGTGCAGGATGCCATGGAGCCGATGGCCGCGGTATCGCCACGCTTGGCGCGCCCTTGGCCGGCTCCGAATGGGTCACCGGAGATGAAACACGCTTGCTCAAGGTCCTGCTCGCTGGCCTCCGCGGGCCGATCACCGTGAAAGGCGAAAAACTCTCTTTGCCGGTTGAAATGCCCGGCTCGATGCAGAACCCCGCCATGGACGACAAGGCATTGGCGGCTATTGCTACTTACATTCGCAACGAATGGGGTAACCAAGCTCCTGCCGTCAAACCTGAAGCAGTGAGCAAAGTCCGTGCAGCGCTTCAAAAGCGTGGAGCCATCGCCTATACGGAAGATGAACTCTCCCCCGATAAATATTAAAATAAACAATGTAGTCCAATATATAAGCTGGGCACCTTCGATTAGAGAGGAGTGACGTGACGCTATTGCTTGACCGCCTTAGTGGTGCATAGTACAGATATGTTCCGCAGACGCCCTATCTAAAAAGAGCCTTGCATGTGCGCAGTGCCGCAAGATGGACCCGGGGCGATCGGGAGAGATATCCAAAGTCATGCAATCGCGAACGGCATTGGCTTTGCGGCTTTCCGGAACTATGCACAAAATAGCTCGGGGAGACAATAAAGCCGGTACAGTTAAAGTCAGTGCATGAGTCGGCACGGATTGAAGGGAAGGGAAATGGGCCTCGCCGACTTGTTGACGACGGCTCACTTCGTCCAAACGGATCGGCTTAATCCAGACCGGGTCATCAAAATCCGCGTACGGAGGATCATTAAAGGCGATATGACCATTTTCACCGAGTCCTAAGGCGACAAGATCAGCCGGATACCGGTGAAGCAAGTCTGCGTACTGGGCACAAACGGTTTCGATGGATGCGGCTTCCGGACAAATAGCGTGGAAGTCCAAAGGAGACGGTATAAAATCAAGCAGATGACGCTGCAAAAAAAGCGGGAAACTGGCGGGATGGCCTTTACTCAAATTGATGTATTCATCCATGTGGAAAATGCGCACCTGACTCCAGGGGATGGCAGGGATGACCCGCAGAGCCTGCAAGAAGGTAAGCTGGGAATTGGCACAGGCAAAAATGACGTTGGCCTCACCTCGTTGGGCGATGGCATTTTGGATGATGCTGGCTGCCTGCTCTGCGGCTGCGCGCCCCATGGCCTCGTTGTCAGCATGAATTTCTACAGCAAGTAAATCAAATTGCTTGGTGAGTACGGGTTGTGACATGAGATTTATCCAAATTTAGGGGAGTTCAGTGATGTGGATCTTGCGGAAATGGTAGGTTCTTCCCGGGGGGCCGTTATGGGCTTGGAGCGCAATGAATCCTTCCGTGGCGCCTTGGGGGTCGACGAGATCGACGGCTGGCGAGTGATTGAGCCAAGTCCTAACGCGGGGACCTTCGCAGACGATCCGCAGATGGTTCCATTCGCCGTGGCGGAAGTTCTGACCTCCAGCAAATTTACCTTCCATTCCAGCATTCTTTTTAGGTTGGAGCCAGCCGCGACCTTGCCCTTCTTCGTAGATGCCGGCGGTCCATGCGCGGGAGCTGGGGTCGATCTCGCATTGCCAACCGGTGATGGAATCACGACCTTTGGGATCTTTCTTCACGCAGCTGCGCAGCTGGATACCGGAGTTCATGTAAACGCCGTCCTTCTCGTCCAGCTTGAATTCCAGTTCAAGCTCAAAATTGCGGTAGGACTTGTCGCTGCACAAAAAGGAGTCGGCTCCCTGGGGGGAGGTTGCGGTGACGACACCATCCTTGATCTGGTAGTTCTTGAGATCGCCAAGCAATGATTTCACCGTCCACCCCTCAAAAGAGTCCTCGCTGAGTAGCGGGACTTGACGAGGTGCGCTGGTGCAAGCGGCGAGATTGGCGATGACGATCGCCGAGAAAGCGAGTTTACTGAACATGTGTTTTACCTGATTGGTTTGGAAAGATTGGTTGAAGGTCAAGTTGTGGATTACGGAGTGCTGATGGGCGTGACATCACGACTTTCGCCATTGACAAGGACGTGGACGCGGGCGGCTTTATCGAGGGCGCGGTCGGCGACGATGCGATAATCAGTGACTTTGCCGTCTTCCCAGCTCAGGTCGACGAGGTAGCCTCCTGTGGCTCGGAGACCCTTTACTGAGCCCTTGGCCCAGGCCTTGGGGAGCGCAGGCAGAAGGTGGAGGACAGGCCGTCCTTCGATCGATCTATGAGACTGGAGCAGCATTTCCGCAATGGCGGCGGTGCCGCCGAAATTCCCGTCGATCTGGAAGGGCGGATGAAGGCAGAAGAGGTTGGGCGCACTGCGACTGATGAGCATCGACAGAAGTTTGTGGGCGCGCTCGCCATCGTGCAGGCGTGCCCAGAAGCAAGTCTTCCAAGCCATCGACCATCCTGTGGAGGCATCGCCCCGGCGTTCGAGTGTGACGCGGGCGGCCTTGAAGAGTTCGGGGGTGGCTGGAGTGATCTGATTTGAGGGGTGGAGCCCGTAGAGGTGTGAGACATGGCGATGATGCGGTTCGGCTTCATCATAATCTTGTAGCCATTCCTGAAGCTGACCGTGTTTGCCGACCTGGTGGGGTGCAAGCCGGGCGGCTGCGGCACAGAGCCGTTGGGCGAATTCTTCGTCCTTTCCAAGAATACGAGCGGCTGTGGCGGTGTTGGTGAAGAGCTCACGGTAGATCTGCATGTCCATAGTCGGGCCCATGCAGGTGTGAGCGCTGCGACCGTCGGGTAGCTTGAAGGCGTTCTCGGGGGAATTGGATGGGGCGGTCACCAGCCATTTGTTCTGGGGTTCTTCGATCAGAAAATCCAGTCCGAATTCCGAAGCGCCTTTAAGGATGGGATAGGCCCATTCGAGGTAGGTTTTGTCTTGATTATAGGCGTAATGATTCCAGATGTGCCAGCAGAGCCAGGGGCTGCCGGAGGTGGTGGCACCCCAGCTGGCGCTTTCGCCCGGGGAGGTGAAGCCCCAGGGATTGGAGACGACATGGGCGACCCATCCTTTCGCGCCATAATAGGCTTTGGCGGTTTTCTCACCCGGGCCTACCAGGGACTTGATGTATCGGAGTAGAGGCTGATGACATTCGCTGAGGTTGGTGGATTCAGCCGCCCAGTAATTCATTTGCAGATTGATGTCCAGATGGAAATCGCCATTCCAGGCAGTCTGAGTCTCTTCGGCCCAAATTCCTTGCAGATGCGAGGGGAGGGGGCTGTCCGGGCGCGAGCTATTGATCATCAGATAGCGGCCATATTGGAAGTAGAGGGCGGCGAGCTGTGGATCAGCGGTTTTCTCGGCCTTCTTGCGGCGTTCGTCGGTGGGCAGAGCGTTGGCATCGCTGCTGCCGAGATCAAGCTGACAGCGGTGGAAATAAGACTGGTATTCCTTGAGGTGCTCCCTGCGGAAGGATTCAAGCGGCTTGGCGGCAGCCGCCTGGACTTGGCGCGCGCTGGTGGCGAGGAAATCCTTGTCAATCATATCGGTACCGGCGCTGATGTAGATGGCGACTTCATCGGCGCCTTCGACCTTGAGTTGACCATCTTTGCTGTTCACCGTGCCGCCTTTGGCGACGACTCGGCTGCGTCCGATGAAGCGAAGGCCCTTGCCATCGGGCTTGCCGTTGCCAAGCTGGCCTTCGATGACGATTTGATTCTGATCTTCACTGCGAGCTTGCGCGCGCTGCAGAGTTCCAGATTTCTTGTCGGCTTTGATCGGCCCCCATGAGCCTGGCTGGCGCGTGTACTCGGCACTGAATGAGATTCGGCCGGGCTGATCCGCCTTGAGAATGAGGACCATGGCTTGGTCAGGCGCACTCGCAATCAACTCACGGGAGTAGCGGACTCCCCCCAGCCGGTACTCGACAAAGGTGCTGGCGCTGTCGAGATCAAGCCAGCGCCGATAGTCTTCAACCACACCTGATTGGCCATTGAAGTCAAGCCAAAGTGTTCCGAGGACCTGGGAGCAGCCGAAGGGGCCGTGATCGCCAGCGTTGCCATGAGAAGATCCAGGTCCTTGGCAGGTGAAATTCTTGTTTAAAAGGGCCTCGGCTTCTGCATTTTTACCTTCGAGAAGGAGCTTGCGGATTTCGGGCAAGGTTTTCCATGCGTCAGGTCGGTCGCCATCATAGGGGCTGCCTGACCACACGGTTTGCTCATTGATGACGAGCTTTTCTTGGCCAACACCCCCGAAAAGCATGCCGCCGAGCCGACCGTTCCCCACTGGGGATGATTCGTAGTAGTTGCCGGCCGGTCTGCGGCTCCAGATCGACAGAGGCTGGGCCGGAGCCGGAGCCTCGCCTTTGAAAGTGAAGCCGCCAGCCTCTTGACCGGCGGATGGCACCTGAGCGCGCTCCTGCGCGTCCAAGACGGATGCGTTACTGGTGGCAATCATGCCTCCGATCACGAGAGATCTAATCATGTTATGACCTTATATGGGTTAGACGTGAGGTGTTATTTCATCAGGCCACGATCAACGGCCTTTTTAACAAAAGCTGCTCCTTGATCAGCAGTAAGCTGAACTGCTCCGCCGGATTTCTGAGCCGAATCCAGAATGGCCTTCGCCTCGACATCGCCTGCAAGAGCCAAAGCCTGGATGGCTTGACTGATCTTCCGCGGGTCGAGCCCTGCCGGGAGTGCTTGGAGAAGACCTTTCTCTCTCGCCTTGGCAACAATAGCCCCTGCCTCCTCCGGGCTCATCGGCACAGCTCCCCCGCTTTGCGCCTTGGCCAGAATCTTCTTGGCATCCTCATCTCCATGAGCAGCCAGTGCATAGAGTGCCTGGGTGACAACCTGGCCATCCGTTACGGGTTCAATAGCATGCTGACGAGAAGCCTGCGTCAAATACATCTTGCCATTTTTGCAGTCCAGGATGGCCTTGCTGCGCAGCATCTGATCAAGCCCCAAAATACCTGAAGTGGGCAATGGTTTGCCATGGGCATCTTTGACATCAGTTCCAAACTGGCCCATGTCGACCGCATAGGCCGTTATGCCGTCAAAATTGATTTCCCCTCCCTCAAGACGGACATGTTCCAGCTTAGCTGCAGGCATGGCCACGGGTTTGCCGTCGGCACCAGTGGCGACGACATTGGAGTCGACAAGAGGGATCTTATGGGTCTTGGCAAAAGCTTTCGCCAATACCGTGGCTTGTGCACCGGTGTCCACAATCATGACAGATGGCTGACCATTGATCTCCAACTTTACCCCCCAGATGAAGGTGTTGCCGAAGGTCAGTTTGTGCAGGGGGATTTCCTGATAACCAGGAGGGCAATGGACCGGATTGATCGAAAACGTTTGATCTTGCAGATTCACTACTGCACCGGCTGCCGCCAACTCAGCCATGCCAATGACACCAAATGAGGAGCCGAGTCCGGGGATATCATGTTCTTGAAGCGGCATGAAAATATGATCGCCGGTCAGTGATTTGAAGGCAGAATCAGGAAGGCCGACAACAGTTCCTTTGATTTTTGCCCGACGAGCTTCCGTCTCCCCCCCAATGCCCAAACGCTTCTCACCTGTCGGAACAGGCTTGACTTTGAGCAATTGCGCACGGTCATTGGCGATTAAAGTTTCACCAGAGCCACTATCCACCATCAAACACCCCTTGATCCCGTTGATTTCGACAGGGATATGCGTAAGACCATGAAGCTTGAGTGGGATTGAGGTGCTGGAGACGGCATTAAGAGCGGGCTTCGAGACAGCGGGCGGAGTGGGCGTTGAGACAGCGGGCGGAGTGGGCGTTGAGACAGCGGGCGGAGTGGGCGGAGTAGATTTTGAGGCATCGGCACTAGTACAGCTATGCGTCAGTGTAGCGGCGAGGAGGAGAGCGGCGGAGAGAACTGGGGTGATTTTTTGCATTTTTTAAATCCTATTTTTATGGTGAAAATTTTAATGTTGACTCGGTGAGTGCTAGTGGTTTGCAATTAGCACGTACTGAGTCAGCAATGCGGCGTAAAAAAATAATCATGAAAAACTTCCTTGAGGATTATTTTTGAGGATTGAAGGTTTCGATTGGGAGAGCCGCAGCCGTTTGCCTTCGCAGGTCTTGCCAAAAGGGCTGGTCGGCCATGAAGCCGCCGTGGTCGGAATTGGGAATCAAGGTGTATATGAGGCCTTGGCCGCAGGTTTTTTGCATGTCTTGGTAGGCTGCGGGGGGGCTGATGGTATCGAATTCACCGGAGTACAGACGAAAAGTGATCGAGGGGTGTTCCCGAAGATTGGCGGCAATTTTCTTGGGATCAAGTGATTTTGCCGGGCCAAAATCGAGGGTGTCGGCGAGATGGAAGGCTGGGGAACTCAAAGAATTGTGGGCGAGGGCTTCTTCGCCGATGAGCCAGAGGCGGGGGTCATCGCCCTCGGCTGCGAGTTTCTGGAAGAGGCCTTGATAGAAGGCGCTGAGGGATTGCCGCCCGGCGCCGTAGCCTTCGAGGCGATTAAAAATGATGTTGAGCGTGCCGGAGGGGCGATGGAAGTTCAAAACGTCGATGTTGACTTGGCGGACAGTGGCGATCAGCTCCTTTTCATTGACCTGGTCCTTGGGGCAGAGGCGGCGAAGGAGATTATCGAGCGACTTGCCGTCTGGCGTGAGGTGAAGCAGCCCGACGAGGCCGAGCATGTGCTCTCCTTTGCAGGTCAGGCCCGCAACGGTGAAGGCGCTGGGATTTTTTTGCAGATGCTGCCTGATGAGCTTGAGTCGTCTGGCTCCCTCTGGTTGACGGATGAGGAATTGTTTGAGCAAAGCGCCGTGGCTGCGGAGCCGCAGTTCGGGCCAAAGCGCGGCATTTTGAGAGGGGGCGACGCCGTGCAGGTGCAGACTGGTGATGGATGCCGGAGCAAGTTCGAGGTAGCGGTGGCCGATGAAGGAGCCGAAGCTTTGGCCGACGACGGCCCAGGCTGTCTTGTCGCCGTAAAGGCTGCGGCGTAATGCTTCAGAGTCTTTGACGATGTCGCTGCTGAGGTAGTGGGCGAGACGGCGGATGCTGGCTTCATCGGAAGCTTCCGGGAAAGGGCTTGAGCAGCCGGTGCCGCGTTGGTGGATGACGATGAAGTCGCGTTGCGGATCGCGGCCCATGAGATTGAGGGCGCTGCCGGGACCGAGACACATTCCGGGACCGCCGTTGAAATAGATGGCGGGGGGGAGGCTGGGTGTTTGCGGGTTCGCCTTCAGGCGCATGTAAAAGATCCGGATGCGACGGGAATCCGGCTGGCTCCAGTCCTCTGGCGTTTCGATCCAACCGTAGTCAAAGACCCGCGCAAATTGCGGGGTCTTTGGCATTTGGTCGATGATGGCCTTCTGTTCGGCGTTGAGGCTGGGCAAGACCTCATCGGCTTTCAAGACTCGTGCAGGCGTTGAGGCCAGGGCATCGAGCGTCTGGCCAGCTGCCTGGAGGCAGACGGCGAGTAGAAAGCTGAAGAGAAGAGACTTCATTTGCGGGGGAACTGCGCAAGGATGCGCTTGACGGAGGCTTTCACTTCGCAGGCAGGGAGGGCGAAGGTGCTGACGCGATCAAAGCGGGCGATATTGATACCGGCGCAGCGGCCATTCAAATCGACAAGCGGACCGCCGCAGCTTTCCGTCCAGACGATGCCGTCATGCTGGAAGACCGCGGGGAAGTCTGTTCGAAGCTTACTCAGATTGCCGGACAAGATAGCCAGGGTCTCCGTCCGTCCGACGGCGTTGTCGCCGCTGTGGGCGGCGGCCGTGAGTTCGGCCAACGCAGTCATATCCTTGTCAGCTCGCTTCAGCTTGATGGTGATTTTGTCACCAGGCTGCTTGCCGCTAATTGCCTTGAGCAAGTCGGCAGGCTTGGCGATTGGTGTGCCATCGACCTCAAGTATCAGGCCGCCTATTTGGAGGCCGGCCTTAGCCGCAGCTGAATTCGGAACCAATTGAGCGACCGTGTTCTGGTTCGGCGGGAGACCAAGACCAAGTTGGTCGTTACGATTGACATGAAGGGCGACGGGGACGGTGAGACCGATGATAACGCCGCTGCCCTCACCCAGTCTGGTGTGGGTGATGGCCACTGTGGCGGCGCGGTATTTCGGGCCCCAAGAAATGGTCTTGGCTTCAAGTTCGCTGGCCTGGACCTTGCCGAGGAGGGGCGGGGTACTGGTGCAAGAGGAGAGGGCGAGAGTCAGGCTGGCGCAGAGACAGATGAATTTGCTTGGCATGGTAATTAGGATATTAAGAGATTCATAATTAGCCCGGATCGAGCAGTTTTAGTAACTTCAGGTGTCATGCAGGAGCTCAAGCAAAATGCAGAGAAAATTGTCAGGCACGATGCAGAGGCAATTCTATTCATATAAATTACTCCTTTGTTATCGATGATTTTGGGCTGCTTGAATTTCGTTGACTGTCAATTTTCCATCCTTATCAGAATCCCACAAATGGAAAACATTTCGAACCTGTTCAATTTGTGCGGCTGGGACTCCTGTGGAGAACTCCTCAAAAGTAAATTTTCCATCGCTGTCAGTATCTTTTGGTTGCAATCGTAATCCAGCACCTCCTTGATTGGCTTGAACTTCTGCAGGTGTAACAAAACCATCCTTGTCAGAATCAAGCTTGTCAAACACTTGGCGAACTTGAGGAACGGCCCCGGAGGCTATACCCGAAGAAAACTCTTCAAAGCTAAATTTGCCATCTCCATCTTTGTCAACAGGTTTAATCTGGCGATTCGCCGATTCTCCTTTGGACAATTGGAGGATTCGATGTATTAGAATTTGGGCATAACCACGCTCAACAACCTTACCGGAAGCATCAACGATGACCATGGCGGGAATTCCCTGCATTCCATGATCCTTGACTCCCAGAGCTGCCTGGTCTTCTGGCAAGATAGCCGGCCAGGGCTGCACATGGTCCTTAGTGTTCATGTAGGCGAGTGTAGCTTTCGGTCCAGCTTCATTTTCTTGGCTAATCAACACAATCTGCACGCCACCCTTTTTCAATTCTTCATAATGCTTGATGAATTCCGGCGTTAATTTTTTGCAAGGACCGCACCATGAAGCCGAATAGTAATAAGCAAAATATTTCGGATTTCCAATTTCTATAGCCTTAGTTTTTTGACCGTTTGAGTTAATTAATTTTGGAATTAGCTTAGATATTAATGCTTCGCTTTCCTTTTCATTTTTATTGATTCCTATACAGAATTTTTTCTGGTTCAAACCGGACCCCGCATAAGTGGGCGATGACAAAAATATGACAGCCAATAAGTGATTGCGCAGATGCATTCGATTTTCCTTTATTTGTTTGTTGATAGATAATTTAGATATCATTTATTATGTAGGTCCAACTACTTATTATTATGTTATTCATTAAGTGACTTTAAAATCGCCAGATAAGCGAGAGTGAAGTGCGACTGTTGGGAATGGCCTCTGGGTCGTCACTATCTCTCCAAAAATTCCATTCATGGCTTAAGACAAAGTCTAGATTGCCGGTATCGATAATAAGTCGAGGACCTACAGCATGGCGATAGCCATCACAATCTTTGAATAATCTTTGAAAAAGGGGAAACGCATCATTTGAAAAATGCCTCTCGCCGAGTACCAAAACACCAATATCTACAGGGCCAATCACATAGCCTGCAGATCCTTGCACATAAATTACAGTATTATAACTTTCACTGTGCGTATGCTTGAACTCGCCCTCAAGATAAAATTTATCCCAACGGGCGCGTTTGCGATCGACAATGCTCAATTGCCACTCGCCAGCTTGCCCAGCAGTATCTTCTTCTCCGTTAAACTTTGCCATTGGCAACTGTAATGAAATTCCTTTAATAAGCCATGAACCATCTTCCTCAAATCGTCCTGTATAATATCCAATATCCATATCGCGCCAATCTGCTTCATCAGCATATGGATTTATATTATGAGTAGTTGCTAGAGAAAACCAACTTTTTATTATATTTTTTTTAATGAGATTGCTTTCCTCATCATTTTTTATATTGTAATTTATAAACTTATTATTTTCAGCTTCCTCTCCCAAAAAATAATGATCCAAAAATTCAATATTATACGGGATCTGAAGTGAGAGAGTTTCTAGGTACCTCCGTCCAGATTGAGCCCCATCAAAAATGGCCCTGCCTCTTGGATCACTGAGTCGAAGTAGGCTCAAATCTGATTGTAAGCTCACGTGCTCCCCTGGAGGTTCAACACGTAAAGGCGAAAAATCTGGATTCGACGGATCTGCATTCATTGTAAGAGATCCCAAGAACCAAGTGAGGTTGATAATCAACAATTCTTTTTTCATAGCTGCCTCCATTTCTGTATTTTTGATTTTTAAATTATGTTATTGAGATGTGCTGTCAATCGTCATCAACGAGAAAATCGAAGGATAATTCAAAGTCTTTGTAGAGTTTTTAACTTCACAGGAGGCAAGTATGACCTTGCGGATTTATGCCGGTTACAATCCCATCATCACTGGTGAAACTATTTACTTCACCTGAACGTGAGTGGGTGTACCAACCGCGGGGCGTACTATCATGAAAATCATAAATATTATTTGATGTGCATCCGTCAATGAAAATGTATTTAATTAAGAATTTAAATGGAATTTTCATGATTTACTTGTCGGTTATTTTATTTGTGTGAGCTTAAAGATTGTAAATAATCAACTAATTCTGTATTTTTTTCTTCTTTAGCCAATTTAATAAGTGATCGCCCCAATGGATCTTTTGCTGAAAGTGGATTGAAGCCATGATCAACTAAACGCTGGATCATCTCTTTTTTAGCTCTACCAAAATCAGTGCCAATGACATTTCCTGGTTTAACTTCATTTTTAAGTAAAATTTCAAGCTTATCGTCGCTTAGACATTCAAGAAAAACTGGTAGTTTTTTTGGTAAAGTTACTCCTCTATTAATTAGATACTTTACCATGTTAGCATCGGCATGTTCATACATCGTTACCATCCCCTCGAACTTAGATCCTAAAGTCGCTATATCAATTTTATATTTTTTTTCCATACACTCAATAAATTCTGGAGATGATTCAGTAAGAGAAACTAATAATGATTCATGCGTGTTTTTTCCATATTTTCCATTAAAATCATAAGTCGCTCCCATTCGCTCTAGTGTCTCAACCATCTCTATATTATTTGATTTTATCCCTAGTATCATGGCTGTTCTCATCTCTGATTCTTCTTGCTTAGCGCCAGCATCCGCAAGAATTTTCAGTGCATCTAATTTCTTCTCAATTACAAGATGCGCTATGCCTTTTCCATCCAGTGACCCCCACTTTTTTGAGGCATAATCATAGGAACCACTTTCTTCTAAGAGGTATTTTAATACGTCTGTTTTTTGTGCTAGGCAAGAATGCCAAATAATTTTCTGCTCCAATGGCAAAAAGTCATTCTTGAATTTTCTGTATACAGATACAACTTCTGAAAGTTCTTTCTCGGCTATTACTGATTCATCCTGACTCGCTTTACCTGATTTTATGAAATTTGATAAATTTTTTCCTTTGGTTTTAATTTTTTCCAGATTTTCATGATAATCAACATGGGTCATTGTCTCTCCAGAGGAAATGCTATAGTATCTATCGTTATTAATTTTAGCGCCATGATCTAGGATAAGTTTAAATATTTCTAAATCACCGGTTCCGGCGGCGGCAGCAAGTGGGGTCGCCCCCATCCGTCCTGTAAAATTGACATCAGCGCCTCGATCCAACATAAGCTTAATCTGATCAATATCTCCTGTTCGTATGATTTTTTGTAGCAGTTGATATCCACTTTTATCCGCGCCATTTACATCCAATCCAGCATCCAATTCCGCGCGCAATTTTTCTAGATCAGCATTATATGAACTTTTTGTAGAGATCTGTTTGTAGTACTTGGATGATTGAGCTGATTTTTGGTGGATGTCTGATGTGGTTGTCGGGCATTCTCCGCTTAATACTTGTTTATCGTTTTCAATAAATAAGTACGCCACAATGCTTATAGATGATAGACAGATAATACTGACTACGAGATGATTTTTTTTCATGGGAGGAGTCCTTTTTCTCGTGCTTTTTCGATGAGCATGATTGCCTTTTCTCTATCGATATTCAGACGTCCGCCATTTGCCACTGCATCAGATAGAAATTTCTTGGCTTCTATGTCGCCAGCTTGGGCCAAAGCCTGAAGAGCTCGTAGTGCTAGCTGAGGGCTCATTTCTTCAGGCGGTAACAATCCTTGTTCACTGGCCCGCTTGATCATCGCTGCGGCTTGCGCAGGTAAAATGTAAAGCTTGCCGCCACAGTTTTTGGCATCATCAAGCATTTCCTTTGCTTCGGGATCATCCTTAGCAGCCAGGGCCTGGATGGCTGCGCCAGCACGCGAGCCACTGGGACTTGCTGTATTCCGGGTATCAGGTAGATTAGGTTTATAATAGCCCTTTTCTTTTGCTCTTGCGACTATGGCTTCATCCTTCTTCAGTGCTATGAGCGGCCATGAACCACTGACAAGAAAATTATTCATGATGCATTGGCATTCAGGATCGCCCTTGCGTGCGAGCATGCATACAGCATCGATCAACGAAGGATAATCGCTTGGATTGAGTGGTGCTTGAGTACTGACATGAAGCTGGCCTTTGGCGCAATCGAAAATGGCTTGACACCGCTGGAGCTGATCAATTCCGAGAATGCCGACAACTTCGACAGACTGCCCTTGCACGGTGATCTTTTGTTTTTGTCTGGGTAGACTGACAGCTGGTACATTGGTTAGAGTGCATTTCCCCAAAATCATGGAAGGGAGCTTGCCCTCTTTGACGGATGTGCTGCTTCCACCTGCCCCGGCAACTTCACGGTCGACTTCTAAGGTGATTCCTGACTCCGTCATAAAAGATTGCGAAATCGCTGTGATGGAAGCGGCTGTGTCGACCATAAGGACGCATTTCTTACCGTTCAGAATCGTCATGACTCCCCACTGGAACCCTTCTCCAGCGGGTATTTTATACATTTGCAGCATCTGACGTTGCGGTGATGGCGGTACCGTCGTGCGAACTTCTAGAGAGCCTTGATAACAATTGATGACGACTCCCTCTTTTATCAACTCCTTGAGCCCGATGACGCCGAAGAATGGTCCGGCGCCAAAAGCTTCGCCCTTAGCTGGCAGAGGCATGAAGTAGCGCTTGCCACTCAAGCTTTGCCATTGATTTCCTGATCCTGGCACCTTAATTTTTACATCGCCGCTCATGATGGCGACCGTCTTGCCGCCAACTCCAGTGGCTGTCTTGCCACTCGATGCAGCTGCAATTTTGAGTTTATCGATGACGTCAGAACTGAGCACGGTATCAGTCGCACCTGTGTCCAACACAAGGCAACCCTTCACTCCGTTGATTTCGACCGCTAGTGCTGGCATCGAATTCAGGAAGGGGAGCTCGACGGGTTGAGCCTTGACATTTTGACGTACTGAAACGGGGCGCTCGTCGTTCATGAGAGGTTGATCGATGAGCACAATCATGGAGAAAAGAGTTGAAATCATGGGGCTGCCTTTACTTTCAATGATTCAGAACACAACTTTGGTTCATCTCGAATTTCGTTTCGAGCAGCCTAGCTAGATCCACTCCTATGGTCTTGTTGAACCAGGTGCAGATCAGCTAAGTCTATTTTATCTATGCGCCGAACTGCTGTGATGACTTTCATGGCTAACTCCATTTCTTGAAATGCTTGTCAGTTTAACGGCTCACCAGTGCTTCATTCCTTGGCGAAAAATTGATATCTACCCCAAAACATTGACGAATTTAAGCTGTACCGAGCTCAGCTTAGGCACCCCCTTACGATCGGAATTCCCACGTCCACCGTCCACCAGGAGAAGTGTCATTTGGGCTAGGTCGATTCCACTGTGTGCAGCTCCCCTCTTGCGGGTCGCACAGAGTTGTACTGCGCCCCGCTAACGCGGTCAAGCAGTACGTAGTGCCGAGGGCTCGGCAGAGGGCTTTCCGGGGAGAGAAGTCGGGGTGAATTGGAGCTGGCCT
>JBDKFG010000037.1:0-45509 GCA_039798785.1 Verrucomicrobiota bacterium
TGGGTTTCCTTTCTGCGTTCATCTGCGTCTTCTGCGGTTGATTCCGTGTTCTCTGTGTCTTCCGTGGTTCCATTTCGATTCCGGCGGAGTCGGATTAGGGAGTCAGGGAACTGGGGAGTCAAGGCAGTGCTTTGACTCCGACTCCCTGGAAACTGAAAAGCAGATTGAATGCATCTCAGTCCAAGCTCGATACGGTGTGATACAAGCCCGAATTTTCTTATAAAATTCTGGTTTGAAGCGTTTGCAAAGGATGGGGATGGAAGTTTATTGACGGCCCTCTTCCGGCCTAGCGATCCGGCGGCGCCCCAGCGCGTCTCCCGAGAGCGGCCAGCAGAAGAGCCACAGCACATAAAACACTCGAGGTAAACAATGGCCAAACAGACCATTCGAATCCGACTCCAGGCTTACGACCACCGCGTCCTTGACCAGTCCGCCGGCGAAATCGTCCGCACTGTCAAACGCGCTGGCGCCCGTATCGCCGGTCCGATTCCTCTGCCCACCCGCATCGAGCGGTTCACCGTGAACCGCGCTCCCCATGGCGACAAAAAATCCATGGAACAGTTCGAGATCCGCACCCACAAGCGCCTTCTCGACATCGTCGAACCCACTCCCAAGAGCGTCGATGAGCTGAAAAAGCTCAACCTCCCCGCTGGCGTGGACATCTTGGTTAAGATCGACTGAGGAGCACAACAATGTCCGGCATTATCGGAAAAAAACTGGGCATGACCCAGGTCTATGATGACAAGGGCCGCTTGGTCCCCGTCACCGTCATCGAAGCGGGTCCCTGCCCCGTTCTCGAAACCCGCACCCAGGCCAAGAACGGCTACTCCGCCCTTCAGCTCGGCTTCGGCGCGAAGAAAGTCAAAAACGTCACCAAAGCTGTTCTCGGCCACCTCGCCAAGACCGGCAATGAGAAGACCCCCCCGGCCGTCATCCGCGAGATCCGTCTCGCCGCCGACGCCAGCGTCGCTCCCGGCGCCGTGGTCACCGTGGAAAGCTTCAAGGACATCGGCTTCGTCGACGTCCAGGGCATGACCAAGGGCCGCGGCTTCATGGGCGTCGTCCGCCGCTACCGCTTCCGCGGCGGCCGCGCCTCTCACGGCGGCGGCTGGATCCGTCGTCCCGGTTCGTCCGGCATGCGTGAATGGCCCGGTCGAGTCCTCGCCGGCAAGCGCTACCCCGGCCACATGGGCGCCGTCACCCGCACCGTCCAGAACCTGCAGATCGTCCAGGTCCGTACTGAGGAGAACGTTCTCCTCGTCAAGGGCGCTGTCCCCGGTCACCGCAACGGCCTGGTGATCGTCCGCAAGGCGATCAAGAAGTAAGGAGCACCCAGATGTCCAACACCCTGAAAATCTTTGATCAGAGCGGCGCCGCCAAAGGCGACTACTCGGTCAACCCCGCCTGGCTCGAATCCGAGAAGGGCGAGCAAGCCGTCTACGAAGCCGTCAACGCCTTCCTCGCCGGCATCCGTGCCGGCACCGCCTGCACCAAGACCCGCGGCGAAGTCTCCGGCTCCGGCGCCAAGCCCTGGAAGCAGAAAGGCACCGGCAACGCCCGTGTCGGCTCGAAGCGCTCCCCCATCTGGCGCGGCGGCGGCATCGTCTTCGGACCCAAGCCCCGCTCCTACGCCCAGCACATCAACAAGAAAGTCAAGACCCTCGCTCTCCGCCGCGCCCTCTGGCAACGCGTCAGCGCCGGCGACGTCATCGTCGTCGAGGACTTCTCTTTCCCCACCATCAGCACCAAGGCCGCCAACCTCTTCCTCAAGAAGATCGGCGCCCCCAACCGCTCGCTGGTCATCCTCAACGACAACGTCGACACCGTCGAAGGCTTTGAAGCCGTCGCCAAGACCTGGCGCTCCTTCAACAACATCGGCGGCGTCGACCTCGTCCTCGCTTCCGAAGTCAACACCTACGAGATGCTCCTCGGCAAGAAAGTCGTCATCTCCAAAGGCGCGTTCGAGACTCTCGGCGCCCGCCTGAACAAGGAGGCCTGATCCATGAGCCACTATCAAACCATCCAGTCCGTCATCCTCTCCGAGCGCAGCAACGCCCTCGCCGAGAAGAGCAACAAGTTCACCTTCAAGGTCGCCCCGTCGGCCAACAAGGTCGAAATTGCCAAGGCGGTCAAAGCCCTGTTCGGCGTCGAAGTCGCCGCGGTGAACACCATGAACTATGCCGGCAAAGCCAAGCGTCAGCGCACCGCCGCCGCCGGTTATCGTTCTGATTGGAAGAAAGCCGTGGTTACGCTCAAGCCCGGCCAACAGCTCAACCTGATCTGAGAGGCATACCATGGGCCTGAAAATCTACAATCCCTACACCAAGTCGCAGCGTCACGCCATCTCCCGTGACTTCAGCGAAATCACCCGCAGCACCCCCGAGAAGTCGCTCCTCGAGAGCCAGCACTCCTCCGGCGGCCGCAACAACGAAGGCCACACCACCACCCGCTTCCGCGGCGGCGGCGTCAAACAAGCCTACCGCGTCGTCGACTTCCGTCGCGACAAGGACGGCGTGCCGGCCAAGGTCGCTCACATCGAGTACGACCCGAACCGCACCGCCAACATCGCCCTGCTCCACTACGTGGACGGCGAGAAGCGCTACATCATCGCTCCCGATGGTCTGGTCCAGGGCGCCACCGTCCTGTCCGGTGACAAAGCCGAATTCAAACCCGGCAACGCCACCATCCTCAAGCGCATCCCTGATGGCGTCTTCGTCCACAACATCGAGCTCGAGCCTGGCAAGGGCGGCAAGCTGGTCCGCTCCGCCGGCCAGTTCGCCATCCTCCGCGCCAAAGAAGGCGACTTCGCTCAGATCAAACTCCCCTCGGGCGAAGTCCGTTTGATCAGCCTCCTCTGCAAAGCTACCATCGGCACCGTCGGCAACGCCGAACACGCCAAGATCAAGCTCGGCAAGGCCGGCGCCAAGCGCTACCTCGGCAAGCGCCCCCACGTCCGTGGTGTCGCGATGAACCCGGTCGACCACCCCCACGGTGGTGGTGAAGGCCGTACCTGCGGCGGCGGTCACCCCCGCTCTCCTTGGGGCCAGCTTGCCAAAGGCAAGAAGACCCGCAATCCCCGCAAGGTCTCGCAGAACCAGATCGTCTCCCGGAGGAAATAAACCATGGCCCGCTCCATCAAGAAAGGTCCCTTCGTCGACCTGCACCTTCAGGCGAAAGTCGACAAGGCCACCGCCGGCAAGACCATCAAGACCTGGTCTCGCCGCTCCATGATCCTCCCGGACATGGTTGGCATCACCTTCGAAGTGCATAATGGCAAAGGCTTCACCACCGTGTTCGTCACTGACAACATGGTCGGTCACCGCCTTGGCGAATTCGCCGCCACCCGCACCTTCAAGGCTCACGGTGTCGTCTCCGGTAAGTAATTGCCAAGACGCCCGCGCCAGCGGAACAGAAACGGGCTCCCTTCACCGGGAGCTCGTTTTTTGCGACCGGTCTCAGTCGGATTGCAGGATCACGGCTAGGGATTCCAAGCTTAATACGGTGGGATACACGTCGTTTTCTTGCGGTCTGCGCAAGTCATCTTTCATCCTGCAAAACCCGGGTTGTGAGTTGATGGGATGAAACACAGGCCGTTAATTTTCAGGATGGCACTTCGCAGATTGTCGGGGCCTGCGCAGCTAGTGCTCCGCGCCCTAAATTCCCCCCGCATGTGATGCGGACAGGAGGTGGCGCGGAAGACTCGCGAATCCCGATGGCGATCAGAGTTTGAGCTTCTTGAGGGCCTCCTAATTAACCTCCTGCGCTGCCGGCTTTGACTCAGGCTGGCTTTTTCAGGAGCCGGCTGCTTGATGATGACCAGTCGTAAGGCTGGGCCCGCTTGTTGTGGTAGGCGATGTAGCCCTCAAGCCGCTCCTGCAGCTCCTCGAGATTTTCGAAGCTGGCCCGACACAAGGCGTGACGCTGCAAGATGCCGAACCAACATTCGATCTGATTTAGCCAGCTGCAGTGCTTGGGCGTGTACTGGAAGCGGATGCGGCGCTCAGAGTTCTCGAGGAAGGCCATCCGGCTTTCCAGGTCCTTGAGAATGCCGGACTTCCCTTTGACGCCGATCTCCTCAGGACTGAGCTCGAGTCTCTCCATTTCCATCACCAGCAGGCACAGGGACTCCGACTTGTGGGTGTTGAGCTGGTCGACGATGAAGACCCATTTCTCTTGCGGCTTGGTGGCGACCGTCAGGCGGATGAACTCGGCGAAATCCCGCTCGGTGCGGGTCTTGCCGATGGTGTGGCTGCAGATGGCGCCGGTGGCGACCATCAGACCGGCGATCAGGCAGAGGGTGCCGTGGCGGGTGTATTCGTACTCGAGCTTGGTGGTTTGACCCGGCGCTGTTGGTTTATCGGGGGCGTTACGCTCAAGCGCCTGGGTGCCGGTCTTCTCATCGCAGCAGACGACGTTGACGCCTTGCTTGGCGAGCTCCCCAGCTTCGGCGTAGAGTTTGATGACCTCCTTGCATCGCGGCTCGAACTCCGGCGTCCCCCGATCGGCCGAGTTCAGCCAGTACTTGCTGCGGTGCGGCTTGACCTCGGCCCGCCGCAGGATCTTGCCGATGTGGGAGGCGCTGATATCGGCGACGATCTTCTGCGCGATGACGGTTTCGCGGAGCAGCTCGTGATTCCAACGGGAGAAGGGCAGGCCATAGGTCTTGGGCTGTTCGCAGGCGATCTTGATGATGGCAGCGACCTGCTCCGCGGTGAACGCCGCCGGGGCGCCGCAGCGAGGCTTGTCGCGCAGAGCCTTGTGGATGATGGCGCGGATTTTTTTGATGTCGAGGCTAGGCGCGGCCAGCTCGGCGAAGCAGGAGTTCATCCAGGCGAGGCGGATCTTCAATTCGCGCATCTTCAGGCCGGATAGCCAGCGCAGGCTGTTGAGATGCCAGCCTTGGATCGCTCGCAGCGCGTATTCGGCGCGCGCGATCTCGCAAGCGGGCTCGGTTCGGCTGGCGGCGATTTCCCGCAGCACGTCGATGGCTTTCATCTGATGTTGATCTGGAATCACAACAGCTTTCCCATTAATAACTTTCATATTTTTATCGTCACCTTTATTCGGGGTTTGAAAGGTGACGATTGATAGAGTAAATTTACTATATAATACAAGCGATTTATGGAGAAATCTCAAGCTTGAAGCGAGCTTGAAGCACAGTGCGGAGTAGGGTGCAGAAAGAATCGTATGGAGGGAGGAGCAAAATGGGTTATCGAGTCAAGCTGCAGAAGGTCGAACGACCGACCAACAAGTCCTATTACCTGAATTTCCCGGCGGCGATCGCCGAGGCTCTTGGCGCCGAGAAAGGTGAGGAGTTTGAGTGGGAAATCGAGGACAAGAACACCCTCATTCTAAGGCGTGTCGAGCCTCTGCCTCCGCGAAAGTCAGGTGCCAGCAAAAAAGCCGCCGAGTAGACTCGGCGGCTTGCAGTCAACTAAGGAGCGGAGCACTAGGTTGATTCGGTGTTTACTCTTCGCGAGGAGCGGCGGTCTCGGCGGGGTTTTTCGAGCCAGAGCGGCGGCGGGGCTGGCCGCGCCGCAAAAGAGAATTAGCTTCTCGGCCCAATCAAATTCCGACCCGAAGAGACTGCATGAGCTCCCTTGTTCCCGACGCCGATGTCTTCGACCGCTTCTTCCGCGAAGCGGCGGATTATCTGCCGCCGAGCCACCGTCGCCAAAAGACCGAAATCATCCTTCGTCTCGCGGCGCAGCTGTGGAACGCCGTCGTCCGCGAAGCCGAGGCGCCCGAGGCCCTCACCCAAATCCTCGACAGCGCCCGCCGCGATCCGACTTTCTTCTCCTGGTGCCTCGAGGTCGAAGCCCTGAAACGAATGAAATATTCCGAGCAGAGCTGGCTCGTCCGGATCGAAGTCGAAGACCGCCAGGGCCGCCTCCTGGTCACCGTCAAGACCGCACCTTACGCCGCTCCGGGGCCTGCATGAGCTCAATCACCCTCAGCACCGGCACGGCGGTCAAGACGGAATCGCCCCTGCCCGCCGGCCTCGACAACAGCTACTGGCGCTACCTCAGCTACGCCAACGAGCCCGAGCCGCTGCCCACCGGCCTCGACAAATTCTACTCCGATTGCATCGGCTGGTTCGCCTCGCTGAAGCCGCGCCAGACCCTCTACCTCCGCGAAGCGGCGGTGATCATGAAGGACGAAGAGATCTACATGAAGTGGACCGAGCGGCAATTGCGGGAAGCGCTCGGCCCCTTCGTCGAAGCAGCCCGCCGCGGCCGTCTCGAAGGCCAGATGCGGCAGCAGGCGGTCGCGGTCCTCCGCGAAATCACCTTCCGCAGCCTCGGCAAGCGCCCCTACCTGGTCCAGGTCGCCGGCTGCCTTGCCCTCCACGACGGCCTGGTCGTCCAAATGGCCACCGGCGAAGGCAAGTCGCTCACCTGCGCCCTCGCCGCCACCCTGATGGGCTGGGGCGGCCGCGGCTGCCATGTGATGACCACCAACAACTATCTCGCCTGCCGCGACGCCGAAGAGCTCGAGCCGCTCTTCGCCTTCTGCGGCGTCAGCGTCGCCGGCATCGCCGATGACGACCAGGGCGAAAAACGCGCCGCCGCCTACCGCGCCGACATCACCTATTGCACCAACAAGGACGTCGCCGCCGACTTCCTGCGCGACAAGATGATGCTCGGGGCCAAAAGCAACCTCAACTCGCACCTCCTCAGCGCCGTCGACTCGGAAGCCAACACCCATGTCGCCGGCCTCACCCTGCGCGGCCTCGAATGCGTCATCGTCGACGAGGCCGACTCGGTCCTCATCGACGACGGTTGCGTCCCCTTGATCATCTCCAGCGACGGCGGCGAAGGCATCCCGGCGCAAGAGCTCTACAATTTCGCCCGCACCGTCGCCGAGGCCTTGCCGCCCGAGTCCTACACGGTCAGCCGCAAAAACCGCTCGGTCGAGCTGCTGCCCGCCGCCTGCAAACGGATCGAGGAGCTCACCAAGGGCCAGCCCGGTCCGTGGAAGTCGCGCCGCCGCCGCGAAGAACTGGTCAGCATGGCCCTCGAGGCGAAGTTCTTCTTCAAGCGCGACGAGCAATATGTCCTGATGGACGGCAAGGTGGTGATCGTCGACGAATCCACCGGCCGGCTTCAGCCCGACCGCTTCTGGCGCGCCGGGGTGCACCAGTCGGTCGAATGCAAAGAGGGTGTAGAGGTCTCGGCCGACAAGGAGACCTGCGCCCGCATCTCCTTCCAGAAATTCTTCCGTCTCTACCGCAAGCTCAGCGGCATTTCCGGCACGATCACCGAGACCCGCGGCGAGATCTGGTCGACCTATCATCGCTGCATCGTCGCCATCCCGACCCACAAGCCCTGCATCCGCAAGTTCGAAGGGACGCGGGTCTATGCCGACGAAGAGGGCAAGCTGGCGGCCATCGCCGGGGCGGTGATCGAGGCACACGCCCTCGGCCGTCCTGTGCTGGTCGGCACCGCGTCGATCCGCGAGTCGGAGCTGGTCGGCAAGCTTCTCGAGGAGCGCGGCGTCAAGCACGAGATTCTCAACGCCCTCCGCCACAAGGAGGAGGCGGAGATCGTTAGCCGGGCCGGCCTGCTCGGCGCGGTCACCATCGCCACCAACATGGCCGGACGCGGCACCGACATTAAGCTTGGCAAAGGCGTCCGCGAGCTCGGCGGCCTGCTGGTCCTGGCCTCCGGCCTTTTCGCCAACCAGCGGATCGACCGGCAGCTTTACGGCCGCTGTTCTCGCCAGGGCGATCCGGGGTCGGTCCAGGTCTTCCTGTCGCTCGACGACGAGCTGCCCCGGGCCCAGACGCCGCTTTTGCGTTACGCCGCCAAACCCCTTGCCAGGGTCCTGCCCCAAGGCCCCTGGTTGCGGCCGGTCTTCACCCACGCCCAGACCCGCCTCGGCCGCACTCAGAGGGCGCAGCGCGACCAGGTGCTGCAGTCGGACCAGTGGCTCGAATCGATGCTCGGCTTCACCGGCGGCGGCGGGGCCTGAGGACGATCGGAATTCACCACGAAATCTGAAGAGTCAAATATATGAACGACAAGATCACCCATGCGATCAGCACAGTCACCATTATTGGATTGGCTGCCTTTTCATTTTTATCCCATCAAGCGGCAAAGCAAAAACTTGCCGAAGTCAATTCGCAAGGAATGTGGATTAATTACTCCGAGCAAGTTCACTTTGAAGAGTTGCTCCAAGCCAAGAAAATTGTCATTTGGATAGATCAAGGAACGGAAATTGAAAAGCAAATCGGAGAATTTCGAGTTACTCTCAAGAAGTTGACTATGGAGCAGTGGCTTCAAGACGAATTTTCAAAATCTGATGTGCAAAGAATGGCGATCGCTCATCAAAACAGCGCGGTCCTCCAATATCTCGCTCATGTTCACGATAAAAAATTTCCTCAGGAAACCCAAGAAATTCTGGATATGTGGAACAAAAACACTAGTGGGCCACAAAAAATTTATATAAACTTCGACATAAAACAAATTCGCGACAGCGGCGCCATTAATTTGTACAAAAAATATTAGAAACTCATTTCTTGGCCTTCTTGGTGAATGTTGTTCACGCTCCGCCGAAAAGTAAGGCACTTCTTTTCTGACGAAACAAAGGCGGACCCGCGCGGTTCCGCCTTCCTGAATCGAATTCGGCCTCAGCCGCCCATCGTGGCGCTGAGGCGTTGGATGAAGGTGTCGATCTGGGTGTAGTTGCAGTGCGGGTTGAAGAACACCGCCTTCTCGCCGGGGATGCGTTGCGAGCGGCCGAGCTGGTCGTAAGAACCGAGGGCGAGCGCCTCGATCCAGTTGGTGTAGAGCCCGTGCTTGCCGCGGGTCAGGAAGTTGTTGCGGTGGTAACGGGAGTTGCGCTCCAGTCGGCCATCGACCTGGACGAGGCTGCATTCGGCGTGGAATTCGGCCTCGGGGTCGTTGACCAGGCTCGGGTCGTAGATGCGGAATCCGACGCTGGGGCCGTGGTTCTGCGCCGCCGGCAGGACGACGCCGGGCAGGCAGGAGAGGCGGAAGCGGAAGTAGTTGGCGTTCTGCAGGGAGTTGATGATCAGGCGGCGATAGCCGTCGACCCCGAGGTGCATCAGGGCGGAGGCGGCGCCGAAGACGCCGGCGGCGCCGCGCGAGCATTCTATGGTTGAATGCAGGTGGCCCTGCCCTTCGATGTCGCGGTCGAAGTAGCTGAAGTTCTCGGGGTCGTGCTCGAGAGCGGCGAGGTCCTTGCGGTCGCGGATCATCACCAGGCTGGAGGTGTAGGGGACGTAGCCCCACTTCTGGAAGTCGACGGTGAAGGAGTCGGCGTGGCGCAGCTCCTGGAAGCGCTCGACGTGGCGGCGCAGGGAGGGCAGGGTGGCGGCATTGATCTTCAGGGGGTTGCGGTCGAAGTCGTAGCCGCGGAAGAAGATCAGCGGCCAGCCGATGGCCGAGTCGACGTGGATGTGCGGCTTGACCTTGATCTCGAACTCGGCGCAGAGGCGGTCGCGGATCTGCACCACCGGCAGGACGCGGTCGACGCCGAAGGTGTCGGTGGTGCCCATGGTGAGCATGATCGTCGGCACCACGCAGCCGAGCTGGAAGCAGGCGCGGAGCTGGCGCTCCAGGTCCTCCATGTCCATCTCGTTGCTGGAGCTGATGCGGATGCGGATCACCTTGCGGCGCAGGTTGACGCCGAGGAGGGAGAGGTTGGTGATGTTGGAGTAGTGGCCGCCCTGGGAGTTGAGGATGCGGTAGTCCTGGCCGTGCTCGAGGCCGTATTCGCGGGCCATCGGCAGGCTCTTGCGGATGCCGAGGAGGTAGCCGTAGAGGTTGCAGAAGGTGCCGCCCTGGGTGAAGATGCCGGTGGCCTGGTCGGGGTCGTAGCCGGCGAGGCCGGCGATCTGGCGCACCACCATCGACTCGAGCTCCTGGGCCATGCCGGCGTATTCGGAGTAGACCAGATTGGCGTTGGCGACGGTGCCGAGGATGCTCCCCATGATCGCCGGATCGCTGGGAGTGGTGATGACGTTCTCGACGCTGGCCGGGTCCTCCCAGTTCTTCGACAAGGTGGCGGCGAACTGCAGCAGCGGATGGACGCCGCCGCCCTTGCTGGTCTCCTGAGGTATCGAACATTCCTTCTGCAGCTGCTCCAGAAGAGTGGTGCCGTCGGGATAAGCGGCGAGCCGCTCCTGCGGCGGCAGGCAGTTCTTGCGGCGCTCTGCCAGCAGGCCGGCCAGGGATTCGTCGCGGTACACCGGCCACTGGCCGGCGTCACGGCGGAAATGATGCTGCAGAAGCGACTGCATGTCGCGGGTGAAATCAGGGTGAAGCCGGTGCTTGTCCGGGATGAGCATTGTCGAAGTCTCCGAGGTTTTTATGACATGGCGTCATAACATGCGGGTCCGGAGCCTGTCGTCAATCTGCAATTGAGGCTTATCGGGAGGAGCGGATTTCAGCGTGGGAGGAAGAGTTTTTGCGCTTGGCGCAAGGCGGGGGCCTCGCCCATCAGGACGACGCGGTCGGAGGCGATGTTGAACTCTTCGTTCGAGGCAGGAACGATGGTGTTGCCGCGGAGGCGGGCGGCGAGGGTGCAGCCATCGGGGAGGGGATGATGGGCGAGAGTCTTGCCGGCGACTTCCGAGGTCGGGTCGACGCTGAGCTCGAAGATCTCCGCCTGGAGGCGGTGCAGGAGGGCGCCGACCCGGCGTTCGCTGCCCTGGACGAGGTTGAGGATGGTGTTCAAGGCGGCGATGCGTGGTGAGAAGCAGCAGTCGATGTTGTCCATGCTGGCGATGATGGCGCGGTAGTCGGCCTTGTTGATCAGGGCGATCACCTTGGCGGCCCCGAGGCGGCGGGCGAGGAGGCAGGAGAGGACGTTGGTCTCGTCGAGGCGGCTGGCGGCGATGAAGACGCGGCAGCCGGCGACGCCGAGCTCTTCCATCAGCTGGGCGTTGCTGGGATTGCCCTGGAGAAGCTCGATGCCGGCAGGAAGGGCGTCGAGCGCCGCCTCGGCGACCTTGCGGTCCTGCTCGATCACGGCGACACGCCAGCCGAGAGAGTGGAGGCGGACGGCGACTTCGAGCCCGACGTTGCCGGCGCCGGCGATGACGGCGCGGCGGCGGGGCTGCTTCTCCATCGTCGTCTGCGACCATTCGACCAGGGCCTCGATCTCTTCGCGAGGGCCGGCGGCGTAGACTTCGTCGTAGTTGTTGAAGCGTTCGCCTTCGCGTGGGAAGATGATGCGGCCGCGGCGGCTGATCGCGGCGAAGCGGGTGCGGCCGATCAGTTCCGGGCGGGGGAACTTGCCGATCTGGCAGCCGACGATGGGGGAGCCGGGCTGGAGGCGGAAGCCGCAGATCACGGCGCCCGGAGCCGAGAGTTCGGAGATCTCCCGCACCGCCCCTTGGTGGACGGCGTCGACTATCGCCTTGGCGCATTCCAGGTGCGGCACGACGGCGGCGTCGATGCCGAGATGCTCGGCGCTGACGCCGTGCTCCTCGGAGAAGTAGTCTTTCATCGCGATGCGGCAGATGGTGCGGATGGCGGGGTTCATCATCTTGGCGATCCGGCAGGCGAGGACATTGGTCTCGACCGAGTTGGTCACCGCCAGCAGCAGATTGGCGTGCAGGACGTCGGCCTTGGCGAGGACTTTCGCCGAGGCGCCGTTGCCTTCGATGGTGAGCAGATCGAGCTTCTCGATGATCGGCTTCAGGCGTTCCTCGTCCTGGTCGATGAAGACAACGTCGCGGTTCTCCAGGCAGAGGGTTTCCGCCAGGCCCCTGCCGACCTGTCCGGCGCCGATGATGATCGCTTTCATAGAGAAATCTCCCGGAATGTTTTGTCCGCCCGGAAACTAGTGCGGAATTCCGGAATCAAAAATTCGCAGCCGCAAAATCTCTCCACCCCAGGATTCCCCATGCCCAGCCGCCGCAGCTTCATCGGACTTCCTCTCGCCGCCTTTGCCCTCAGTCCCGTCAGTTTGCTGCGCGCCGCCGAGCAGCAGGAGAAGCGGCCAGCCGGCTTCGCCAGTCCCCCGGTGGTGCAGAATCCCGGACCCGACGGCTGCACCTTCACCTTCCGGGTCACCGGTCTCGCCAGCGCCGAATTGCAATGGGGCGCCAGCGCCGACAAACTCGATCAGGTGGTCAAGGCCGCCCACCATGGCCTGATCCAGGCCGACGACCGGGTCCTCAGCCTCCGCCTGCGCAGCGACCGCCTGCCGGCCGACGGCGTCATCCACTACCGCATCGTCCTCCATCCTCTGCGCTACCTCAACGCCTACAAGCTCGAGCGCGGCGAACCCGTCTTCTCGCCGGTGCGGCGGCTCAAGCTGCCGCGCGCCGCGGCCGACACCTTCTCCTTCTGCGCCGTCAGCGACACCCATGAAGCCAAAAGCGTCATCGCCGGGCTGGCCCGCCGCATCGAGGCTCTCGATCCTGACGTGCTGGTGTGGAACGGCGACACCTGCCGCGACTTCGACGCCGGCGACGAGCCCGCCGCCATCCTCCTCGACAACGGCGCCGGCGCGACTCCGGAGCTCGGCGGCTGGGCCTCGACCCGTCCCCTGCTTTTTGTTCCCGGCAATCACGATGTCCGCGGCCAGCTGGCCCAGGAAGTGCCGCTCAGCATGCGTCCCTGGCCCGGCGATCCGGAACTGCCATACAACTTCGCCATACGCTGCGGTCCGGTGGCCTTGATCGGACTCGAGACCGGCGAGGACAAGCCCGACGCCCACCCGGTCTTCGCCGGCATGGCCGCCTATGAAGAGCACCGCCGCCGCCAGGCGCAGTGGCTGAACGAGGCGGTGAAGAGGCCGGAGATCGCCGCCGCGCCTTACAAGGTGGCCCTCTGCCACATCCCTCTCCGCGGGGTGGATGGCGACGACAACGACGGCCGGACGCTGCAGGGCTACGCCCATCATTCCGGCGAGGGGCTGCAACTGTGGGGGCCGACCCTCCGGGCCTCCGGCTTCCGCCTGGTCGTTTCCGGTCACACCCATCAGTGGCGGATCCAGGATCCCGAGGCCTCGGAACCCCTGATGCAGGCGGTCGGCGGCGGACCTCAGAGCGACAACGCCGTCATCATCCATCTCCAGGCCGACGCGGCGCGGCTGGTGCTGCGGATCGAGGACTTCGCCGGCAAGGAACTGGCGCGGCGGGAGCTGCCGCCGGCCTGAACAGGGATTCAGGGCTGAGCCCTTGACTTGATCAAGAAGCGTTGTTTGAAGTCGAGCACTGCATCGTAGGAGGGGATACGGATGCGCTCTGCGTAGTTGAGTGTGGGGATTTCTCCGCAGGTCAATTCGACGGCGGAGGAAGCTAGCAATTCGTCCATCGCCTTGTTGCCGCCATTGACAAGCCAGATCCGAGGTTGATTGCCGTTCCGGCTCCAGCTATGCATTTCCTTCCAGTCATCAGGAAGGGCGAGGAGGACGACGAGCGGGGATCGGGCGCAAGCTTTGAGACTGCGGTCATAGGTGTCGGCACTGTTTTCAAGCAAGGTGTTCTGAGCGTCAGGGGTGTTGGTGTAGAAGCTTTCGGCGAGATCGGGGTGGCGGTCGATATAGTCGTCGCGCTGTTTGGGGCTGGGCATGGCCATGAACATCGCCTTGACAGGGGTTTTTCCCTTGGTCGCCGCGAGCAGGCCTTTGAGGATTTCCGCGTGCTCGCTACCTTGGAATTTCGGCACGAGGACAGTTGCTTCGGCGATTTTCTGGTCGTTCAGCATAGTGCCGATCTTGTGGCCTTGAATGTAGTGATGCCATTGGTTGGCCTTGATGTGATCCTTGGTGGAGACAGCAGGGAATATCAGGCCCAGATGGTAGCCGACGATGCAGGCTGTGCTCGTCAGGCAGAATGCGGCGCCTGCGAGGTTGAAGATCAATTGTCGGCTTTTTCTTTTGAACTCGAAATGCCTGTGGATCAGGATAAAGCCGATGATCGTTGCTGCCATCAGGATTTGGATGAGGGAGGTCATTCAGGGGGTCCTCCTGAATAAGCCGTCCCAGCCGAACTGGACGTGTTTGTTGCAGCTGTTGAGGTCACTGGTGGCAGGGAAGTTGGCAGGCAGGCTGAGAGAAGGATCTTTATAGGAAAGCGCGGCGCCGTCAAGATAAAGCACGGAATAGCTGGGGAGAGCCTGGTGATTGATCGGCTCCTGGGTGCTGCTGTAATTGTAGAAGGTGAATTCGTCGGAACAGATCGGCGTGGCGCCATTGTCCGAACCTGTCACCCATGCGTAGGTGCGCGTTTCGCCGGCAGGCTGAACCCGGAAATAGTTCTGCCATTTGTAGGTCGAGGATGTCGGCGTTGCGCCGCTCATCGAGATGGTCTTCGAGGTCATCGGGCAACGGAAGAGCTTGGTGGGGTCGCCTTGCAGGTATTTGCCGTTGTAGAGGCTGCCAATCCCCATGTAGCCATCGCCGCATTCCGCCGCGCCATAGCCCTGCTGATAGGTCACCTGGACGCTGTATTTGATGCTCGGGCTGGCAGCCGATCCGGCCAGCCAGGTGCCGCTGGCGGAAAGCGGCTGGGCTCGCGGGATCTTGCCACCCCAGTCCGCCATGTAGGAGCCGTTGGCAACGCCGAACTGCTTCATGTTGGCGATGCAGACGGAAGCTTGCGCGCGATATCTCGACTGGGCGATGGCAGGCAGGAGAAGAGAAAGAAGAATGGCGATCACTGCCACCACGGCAAGCAGCTCAATCAGAGTGAACTTCAGGCATCTCATGACCGGCCTCGCTTGTTTATTCTTGCGCTTGGCACCTGGGGTCGGGACGCACAGGCAGTGAATTCCGCCACTCCCGGAGAAGGCCTTTCAGCCGGGCGACTTGATCGGCATGGCTGGCGGCCAGGTTCCGGCTTTCGCCGGGATCGGCTTCCAGGTCGTACAGCTCCTCGCGATGCAAAGCTTCGTTGATCAGGAGTTTCCATCGGCCGTCGCGGACTGCATGGGCCGGCCAGTTGTGGCCTCCGTGACCGCCTCGCCACTCCCAGAAGAGGGGCCCTTGCCGGCGACGTTCGATCCCGGTGAACGAAGCCAACAGGTTTTCGCCGTCAGGCTGGAATCCTTCGGGCATTTTGACCCCGGCGGCGGCGCAGAGGCTGGGGAGCAGATCGACGGCGCTGATCACGGTTTCTTGATTCTTGCCGGCTTTCTGGATTTGTGCTGGCCAAGAAACAATGAAGGGAACCCGCACGCCGCCTTCGTGAAGGCTGCGCTTGCCGGCCTTGAAGGGGCCGGCGCTGCCGACGGAGTAGTAATCGCCGTAGCCGTCGATATTGGCATCTGAGTCATTCATCAGCTTGCGTTCGGGCGGACCGGCGTCCTCCTGGCCGTTGTCGCTGGTGAAGATGACGATGGTGTTATCCTCGACCTTGGCGTCGCGCAAGGCTTGGAGAATCTTGCCGACGGCATTGTCCGCATCGGTCATGACGGCTGCGTAGACCTGCTGGCGTTCGTCAAGATGGGCCCACTTGGCCATCGCGGCGGGACTGGGCTTGTGGGGTGTGTGGCTTTCATGGATCCAGACATTGGCGGCAAAAGATTGTCCTTGGCTGTTGCGGATGAACTCGGCAGTTTCATCGGCTGTGCGACGGAAGTCGGCGATTGGCCAGCCGTCGCCGCCGTTGAAGACCGCAGCCTGGTCGTAGCCGTAGGCGGCGGGCAGCGGGGCCTTCGGCACCGAGGCGTTGGTGAGGTGCCATTTACCGAAGTGGCCGGTGCGATAACCGGCATCATGCAAAAGGCGTATCCAGTTCGGCGCCTGCGGGTCGAGCCAGTCGGGCATGCCGCGGGCGCGATTGTCCTGCGGCTTGGCGAAGTGCTCATGGATCGACAGACGGGCTGGATAGAGACCGGTGAGAATGGCGGCCCGGCTCGGCGAGCAGACCGGATTGAGCACGGTGAATTGCTGGAAGTCGACGCCATGCGTCGCCATGCGGTCGAGATGCGGCGTTTGGTGGACCGGATGGCCGTGGCAGGAAAGATCGCCCCAGCCGATGTCGTCAGCGACGATCACCAGGATGTTGGGGCGGCTCGCGGAAGGTGGCACCCCGGCGCATGAAGCGCCGAGGAGAGCCATGAGTAAAATCCCTAGACGATACATGTCGTATTCCTTAAGCTTATTCCGCTCGCTTCAGGCTGATCGACTCGAGACTGGAAGCGGCGGCGTCGCCTTCTTTCAGGCTAACGCAGATTTTATGCCTTCCGGCAGTCTTGAAGGAGATCAGGCCGAAGCCGTGGCTCTGGTAGATCGGCCCGGCGCTCTGCTGGTTCTGACGCTTAAGCCCTTCGTCCGTAGTGATTTCCCAAGCCGTCTTGCCCTTGCCGCGGTAGCAGAGCTCGAGGTAGTAGTCGCCCGCTGCGGCCACCTCGACGTCCCAGCTGACTTGTGAGGCCTCCTGCCATTGGCTGACCTGGGTGGCGTGTTTCCATTCGCCGAACTTCTCCATCCAGCTGATCCGCTTCTTCTCGGCCTTCAAAACGTCGGAAAATTCGACAGAGAGATGTAGCGGACCATTCGGCGCCAGGCCGAAGCTCGGGTCGACTTGCGGCAGCGTCGCGAAGCTGAGCTTGACCACCGAGGCCGGGCGCTCCGGCATCGGCATCGGCAGCTTCAAGATCAACCACGAGCCCTGGCGTTCCCAGGTGATCGGCTGAGTCCCGCCGGGGATGACGACGCTCGCCTGGCTGGGATCGGCGCTGATCCCGGGGAGATAAAGCCGGCCATCGGCAGGCCAGTCGAAGACAGTGAGGTTGAGATCCTTTCCCTGCGTCGTGGCGTCGCCCCAGGGCAAGGCGCGGCCCCAGGGAGAAGCGCCGGCGCCGTAGACGACGTCGGGATGCTTGGCGATCCAAGAGCCGGCGGCTGCCAGGAATTTCGCCGCTTCCGGCGGCACTTGGCCTTGACCGTCGAGACCGACATTGAGCAGGTAGCTGCCGCCGCGCCCGACGGTGCCGACGAGGCGGCGGAGGATCTCCTTCGAATCCTTCCAGTTCTGGTCGTACCAGGCGTAGGACCAGGAGTCGTTGGTGGTGTCGCAGCACTCCCAGGCGCCGGGCATGTTGCGCGGCGGCACCTCCATGTCGCCGAGGCTGCTGTAGTCGCCCATGCCGTGGCCGACGCGGCTGCACAGGAGGGCGGCGGGCTGGGCCTTGCGGACATAGGCGGCGAGTTCCTGCACCAGCTCCTTCGGCATGTCGCCGGGAGTGTCGAACCAGACGAAGCTGAGCGGTCCGTAGTTGCTGCAGATCTCCTTCACCTGAGGAAAGCACTTGCTGCGGAAGTAATGCTCGAAGCTGGCCGGGCTGCCGTCGTCATTGACCTTGGGTCCGCCGGTGCCGCCGGGCGCGGTCCAGTCCTGATTGTGAGAGTAATAGAAGCCGAAACCGAGGCCGGCTTCGCGACAGGCGGCGGCCAATTCCGCCATCGGGTCGCGCCGGAAGGGCGTGGCGTCGACGATGTTGAAGGGATGGGCCGACTTGAACATCGCGAAGCCTTCGTGATGCTTGGAGGTGATGATGATCCACTTCATCCCGGCAGCCTGGGCGACCTTGACGATCGCCTTGGCGTCGAACTTCGCCGGGTTGAAATTCGGGGCGATCGCCATGTACTCCTTGTCGCCGATCTTCATCTGCGGCTTGATCCATTCGCCGATGCCGTAGAAGGTCTTGTCGCCCCATTGGCCGCCGAGATGGGAATAGAGGCCCCAGTGGATGAACATGCCGTAATTGCCTTGGTCGAAGACCGCGAGTTTCGCCGTCGCGGCGGCGCTGCGGACGGTCTTGTCGCCCCACATCTTGTCCATCCCCTCGTCCGCCGCGATCAGCGGCAGAGAGAGGCAGCAGGCGGCGGCGAGGGAACGGCGGAGGAAGGTGAATTTCATGCGGATGGACCTTTCAAATTTATGTTATTGACGGGTGATTTTGCGAATGACGACCTGGCCGCTGGACTTGTCGCCGCCTTCGCCTTTGACCTTGAGCTTGACGCCGTATTTGGCGCCGTTGGCGAGGACTTCGAGCTTCAGCTTGTAGACGTTGTTCTTGTGCTCGTTGCCGGTCCAGCCGGCATGGCTGTCGCGGTGGATTTCGACTCCCTGCTGGATCAAGGCGGCCCACTCGATCGACACGGCGTTGTTGCCTTCGAGGAACTTGATCTCGACTTCGTACTCGCCTTCGCTTTGGATGAAGTCGCCGCAATCGATGTCGAGCTCCTTGCCGGCGGCAGGGATCATGCCGGGCTTCCATTCGAGGGCGAGCAAGGCGCCGGAGACCTTCAGGACCTTGGCTTTTTTAAGGCTCTGATTCGAGATCGAATCGTGCACCACAGGGCCCCATTTCTTCAGGGCTTCGAGCGCGACCTTGATCTCATCGCCGCTGCCGACGTCGAGTCCTTTCCAGTCGTCCTTCGGAGTGTTGACCCAGTTGGTCTCCCAGGCGGCCATGTCGGTGAAGAACTCATTGGCTCTCCAGGCGGGGCGGTTGCAGGCGAGCTTGATGCCGTCTTCGCTGTAGGGCTTGCCGCTCTCCAGGTGCGAGGCGAGCAGGGCGTGGAGCTTCTGCCATCTCGGGATGTAGAAGCTGCGGATCAGGCCGGACCATTCGCGCCAGGCGTAGTCGAAGTTGACGTAGGGCTTGTCCTCGGGACCCCAGAGGGTGAGGAGAATCGAGGCGTTCTTGTCGTACAGCTTGATCTCTTCAGGGGTCGTTCCCCAGCTTCTCGCGGCCTTAAGCCAGTCGCCGAAGCGGTACTCGCTGCGGGTCTCGCAAAGACGGTCGACATCGGTGAGAAGCTCGATGAATCTGGCGCTGGCCTTGGCGAAGCCGTCCTTGTCCTTGAGTAGGAAGGCGAGCTTGACGTCCTCATGAGCGTCCTTGGCGTAGTTGGAGAGGACCTGGCGGCCGATGTCGACGACGTCGAAGCGATAGGCCTCGGAGGCGCCGCAGCGCTCCTTGTCGGCCAGCAGGAGTTCCCAGGCCTGCAAGAGCACTTCCGGCTTGTATTCCATGCGGAATTCGCCGTTCGGGCCGGACTTGATGCAGTTCAAAGCCGGGCGGGCGCAGATCATCGAGCCCCATTCGATCCCCGCCGCGCCGGGCTTGTAGGGGCCTTTGGTGCTGAGCAAGGCCCAGGCTTCGGCCGAAGGGCCGCCGCTGACGCCGTAACGACGGGCGACATAGCCTTGAATCCAATCGGCGACCTGCACCGGCTTGTCCTGCCACCAGATGTCCATCACCAGGTCATAGAAAACCGGGTTTTGCACGATGCCTTCCATGAAGAGTCCGGTGCCCATGGCGGTCTTGGGATAGGCGAGCCGCGCCTTCATGAAGTTGTTCTTGGCGACGTTGTCGAGATTGCCGTGCAACTCGGTGCGGCCGCCGAAGTTGTGCAGCTGGCCGGTGGTGAAGTTGTGTCCCCAGAAGCCGTCGGTGCGGCTCCATTTGTCGCCGGCGAGGTCGAGCACGAGCAGTCGCCCGAGAGGAGCGGCGCGGGCGATGTCTTCGAGGATGGTCCAGGACTGCATGACCCAGACGGAATCGGGATCGATTTCGTCGAAGACGCGGTGGATGCTGGCGCCGACGCTAGCAAGATATTTCGGCAATTCGGCCTTGGGGATGTCCTTGGGCGGCTGCGATTCGTGGAAGGGGTCGGCAGCGTAGAAACCGCCGAGGCCGAAGAGCTTGCCTTGTTCTTCCATGAAGATCTTGCCGAAAGTGCTGAAGAAGGGGTCGAGAGGGTCGAGCTGCCCGACGCCGGGGCAGTCGCACCAGTTGCCCTGGAGGCGGACTTTGGCGTCGGTGAAGCGCTCCTTGAAGAGGCGGGGCACATGTCCGGAGAAGCCCTGCTGGATCGGCGTCATGCCGAGCGAGCGCTGGCGGTCGAGCAGCTTCTTGCCGAGGGCGGCGTGGCTGTCGATCCAGCTTTTCGGCAGCGGGCCAGCCTGGGCTTCGAGGTTCTGCATCCATTGCCAGGCGTGATAAGCCGGACCGGAGAGGAAGGTGCGGGCTTCGATATCGCTGAGGCCGACGCGCAGCAAGGCCTTGTACCAGACCGCTTCGACGCCGACAATGCCGAGCGGCATGTTGATGCCGTTCATCGCCATGAAGTCGGTCTCCCATTCCCAGCGCTGCCAGTCCCACCAGGCCATGCTGTAGCTCAGGGTGCAGTAGTTCATGTAGGCGATCTTGCGCTGCGGCATGACCTGGCGGAACTTGCCGCCAGGGACGGCTTTGATCTCGGCAGGAGTCAGGTTCATGCGGCTGCCGCACCAGCTCATGTGCTGATTACAAACATGTTTGAGATACCAGTGCCAGCCGGTGGCGATGGCGACACCGGTGGAGCCGCGGACGACGATCTTGTCGCCGGCGGACTCGACCTCAAAGACGTCGAAGCCGTTCTCCTGCGGGATGAGTTCAAGCTTGAACGAAGCCGCCACGGCCGGCAATCGACGCTGGATCAGATCGCGCGCCGCCTGCACCTGGGTCTCGCCGCTGGGCGGGGCGACCTTGAGATTGTCGCCGGCAAGAGCGCTGCCGCAGCACAGCAGCAGGAGCATGAGCAACAGCTGATGGATTTTTTTCATATCCGTTTCCTTTGTTTTTTTGATGAGAAAGGGCGGCTCACTTCAGCTCTTGCGGCTGTCGCGATTTGAGCAGCTGGTCGTAGCGGCTGTTGCAGCCGAAGATGTGGCTGGCGGCGGCATCGGACTTGATGGCGGGACGGGCGTGATGAGGAAGCCCGGTCTCGATGCGAAGGCTGGAGTCGGCCTCCAGGACGACGGTGAAGAAGCCGTCGGCATCGGCGGTGAGCTTGATCCCGCTGCTTGAGCCGTCGGCAGCCAGCACGGTGAATGCCGCTTGCTCGACCTCGACTTTGAATTCAACCCGGCGGCGGCGTCCTGGGCAGTCGATGCGGACGTAGACGTTCTTGCCGTCCTGACGATCGGCGCTGACCAGCAGGCCGCCCTGGGCCCGCAAGGAGCGGAACTGCAGCTGCTTCCAGGTGCTGGGCACGGCGGGCAGGATGCGCAGGCGTCCGTCCCAGCTTTGCAGCAGCATGTCGTGCATGCTGGTAGCGGCGGAGAAGGGGCTTTCGATCACCGGGTTCCCCTCCGAGTACATGGTGGTCGAGGAGACGTTCCGGTACGGCAGGAAATTGAGGTATTTGAGCGCTTCGTCACCCTGGTGCAGAAGCGCGTACATCGAGGCGGCGCCGGTGCAGGTGTAGCCGGTGACGGCCATTGCCTTGGAGTGGTTTTTGCCGGTGTCGAGATTGGTCTTCAGCCAGTGCTCGAGCGACTTGCGCAGGAGAGCAGCATCCTTCTCGGGGCTGAGGTCGAAGAGCGGGTAGAAGGCGAGAAGGTGCGAGTAGTGGCGGTGCGCCTGATCGAAGGGAATGTCGCGGCCGATGCGCAGGCCGTTTTCATCGGTGGCATAGGGAGCGAGGCGATCGAGGATATCGCGCCATTCCCCGGCGAGAGGATCCTGGAGATTGAAATCCTTGTCGAGCTGGAGCAGGGTCTTGCACGACCAGCGGATCAGCGACAGGGTGTAGGTGATGTCGGTGCCGGTGCCGCCCGGATATTCCGGCGACCAAGTGTTGAGGGTGTGGATCTTGCCGTCCTTGATCTTGAGATCGGGATGATCCTTGAGGTAACGGCGGTAGGCGTTGACCGCCCGGCGCAGCAGCGGGAAGAGTCCGTTCTTCATCCGCACGGGATCATCGGCGAAGCGGCAGTGCAGCCAGTAGTTGTGCAGCAGCCAGACCATGTGGTCGGGGATCTTCTTGCCGCAGGGCCCTTTCATGTCGGCCGGGAAAATGGTGTCGGCATTGAGGCAATCGGCGCGCCACTCGGGGTGAACATTGTTGATCAGGTTGGGCGTGTAGCGATCGAGCTGATTGATCAGGGATTCCCCGACTTTCAGGCGATTCGAAGTGAGATGGGTCCAGTAGATCAGCTGGGCATTGAGGTCGGTCCAGATCATCGGCCAGAAGCCCGGCTGATACCAGGGGCCGAAGACGTCGATGAGCATGCCGCTGTCGCGAGTGGCGGAGGCGAACTTGTACATCTGGATCCAGTAGAACTGCTCCCAGAAGGAATCCTCGATGGAGATGAAGCTGAGCGGGTAGAACTCATGCCACCACAAACGGTGCGTCTGGAGGTAGCTGCCTTGGCCTTGTTCGTCCTCGGCGCGGCGGAGGATCTGCCGGGCCTTGCCGAGGCTTTCGCCCAGCTGAGTGGAGAACTGGATGCTGCCGTGGATGGCCACGGCGTCGCCGGTGTTTTTCTCCTTCCACGCGGTGATCAGTTCGCCGGAATCGGCAAAGAGGATCTGGCGGCAATAGCTGCCTTCCGAGTCGTCGACAGTCTGCGACGGCGGCGCCTTTTCATACGGCGCGCTGGTGAAGTTGACGTGCATGGCGTCCGGCTTGGTCTTGCTGGCGGCGGCGCGTTTCATCGCGGCCTCACAGACGCTGCGGGCGTGGGAATAGGCTTCGATGGGCTGCCACTCCAGCTTCACGGCTTCGCCGTTTTCCGCCGTCGCGTCGATGGCGAAGGAGTCGTACAGGCTGTGCACCAGCGCGTGGAGAGTGTAGGCTCCTTTCGAGGTGACGACCCGGCCGCGCAGCTCGGCGTTCCACAGATCCAGCCGCCAGTCGACGGAGACGATATTGCCCGACGACTTGAGCCGGAAGAAACCGATCGGCAGGCGGCCGCGGTAGATCCAGGTGTTGGGGTTGCCCTTGACCGGCGGCCGGTTGTCGTAATAATCGCCGCGGCCGACATGGATCGCCAGCTCGTTGGCCGCGCATTCCCGTCCTTGGAAGACCATGAGGCCGAGCATGCCGTTGCCGAGGTAGGGTGCCTGCTGCCATTCCTTCGGCAGCTTGTCCCAGACCATGTCCTGACGGCCGATGAACGCCGGCCAGTCGACCGGGCCGAGATCTTCCGAGGCGAGGAGGGATGTGGAAGCTGGCGGCCTCATGCAGCCCGGGAGAAGCGGCAGCGCCAGCCCGACGCCGACCGCGGCCTTGAGCAGATCTCTTCTCGCCATCGCCATGGGCACGTCTCCTTGGATGTCCTGTGATTTCCGCCTTGTTTCGGGCCCCGGCCATGACAAATCCGGAGATTTTCGTCGACGCTGCGTGGCGCTTCCGGCGTCAGGGGCAAGACTATCTCATCCGCCATTGCCAGGCCATGGCAGGATTTTACATAATGATGTCAATTTGATGCAGGACCGCCATGAACCACGACATTCTCGGCCCTTCTCAGACTCCCGCCTACCTGCGCGTCCTCAAGGGGCTGGATCTGGAGATCGTCCGCTTCAGCTACCAGGTGATCGGACCGGCGGACTGGAATTACGACGGCGATCACCTGACCGACAGCCGCCACCACATCCATTTCCCGATTTCGGTCGAGGACGAGGTGCTGATCGGCCATCCCGGCGAGCGTCTGTCCCGCATCGTGCCCGGGCGGCCTTTCCTGGCGCCCTCTGGCGCCCTCCTCCATCGCCAGAGCCGGGGCCTCTACGAGAACTTCTATTGTGTCTTCACCCTTGAATCTGCGCCAGGCGCCGACTTCCTCAAGGACTGTCGACGCATCGTCTTCCTCGATGCTTTTGACCCGGTCCGATTCAAGAAGCTCTGGCATGGCGCCGAGATGGGCTGCTCCTCCTACTGGGAATTGAGCTCCTTCATCCAGAGCCAGCTGGCCCGGAACCTCCCCGACCTTGCTGAAACGGTCGCTCGACAGGCGGTCATCTATGAAAGCCTGGCCGACATCCTCAACTACATCGACAGCCATCTCGACGCCTCCCTCCAGATCGCCACCCTGGCGGAGATCAAGGGGATGGACAGGAGCGCCTTCACCCGCCATTTCAAGAAGCTGATGGGGCTGTCGCCGAAAGACTATCTCGAGCAGGAGCTCAACCGTCGCGCCCAGGATCTCATCCTCGGCACCGATCTGCGCATGAACGAGATCGCGGACCGGCTCGGCTTCCTCGATCAGTATGGTTTCAGTCGGGCTTTCTCGAAGCAGAATGGCATGTCGCCGATGCGTTTCCGGGAGCGCTTCTCCTTCAAGCGTCCTTCCAGCCTGAAGTGACGCGTTGTAGGCCTTCCTGAAGTCCGGAAGCGGCAAGGCGAGGGCGGCGAGGCTTCCGAAAATTTTCAATCCAGGGCTCCAAAAAGCTATCGCATCACGACGGCGGACACTCCTGCGGCCTCGTACCTTGCGCGGGAGCACCCAGCCCGCACGAGCGTTCTCAGGTCGATGACCTGAGCTCATCAACAACAATGAAGATGCGGCAGCTTCATAAAGACGAGGAGTCTCCACCAGACGAAGAATCCGGTTGGTCGTCATCGTCGCGGGTCACATATTGCCATTATTTGGCAAAGAACGGCCATGGTCGCCGATGGTGTCCTGAGGTTAAATACCAACGTGATCGAGCTCTGTCGCAGATCGAAATCATCTGGAGCGACGGTGTGATTGCCATAAATGCCAATCATGCAACCCGTAAATCGAAGAGGAGGGGACAAGGATGCACAGACGCAGTTTCATCGGTGGCGCGGCCGCCAGCCTTGCCGGCATGGCCGGAGTCCGGGGGGCGCTTGCCGCTCCGGCGGCGAAGTTCAAGCCCTACAGGCACTTCGTCTTCGTCGTCCTGCCTGGGGGCCCGTCGCAGTTCGAGACCTGGGATCCCAAGCCGGGTCATGTCAACGGCGGACCGACCAAGGCGATCGACACCAAGGTGAAGGGCATGCGCTGGGCCGAGAACATGGCTCCCCTGGTCGAGTACAGTGACAACATCGCCGTGGTGCGCACGACTTCAGGGATCGGAGCTCACGATCTGGCCTACAAGTACACGATGACGGGCGGCTTCACCCCGAATCCGCGGGTAGATCACCCTTCCCTCAGCTCGACCATCGGCTGGGGTCTCTATGATCCGGAGCGCGATTTGCCGCCGGTGGTCTCGTCCTACAGCGGATTCTACGGGGCCCAGGGCGGCGGCTTTCTCGGCAACACCTTCGACCAGTATCCGATGGGCAGCAAGCTGGAGGTGGACGAGCAGTGGCGCGGACGGATGGAGCGTGCGAATCAGCTGCGCGAGGAGTACTACGCACTTTCGCCCCTGCGGCTGCACCGCGACTTCCAGGAGGAGGTCAAGCATCAGTCCCGAGCTTCGCGTCTGACCCTGGGGATCTCCCACCGGGCCTTCGATGTCAGCCAGGAATCGCAGAAGACGCGTGAATTCTACGGTCCCGGCTTCGGCGAGAGCTGTCTCAGGGCCCGTCGCCTGATCATGGCCGGGGTCACTTCGATCGAGATCACCTGCGCCTTCTGGGACACCCACCAGGACAATTTCGGCGCCTCGGCGCGATCGGCGGCAGTGCTGACCAGGGGGCTGGGCTGTCTGATCTCCGAGCTGAAGGAGCTCGATCTGTTTGAACAGACCCTGATCCTCGTCGGCGGCGAGATGGGGCGTTCGCCGCAGATCGAGAAGCAGACTGAGGGGAGGGGGCATTTTCCCCAGAACAGCTGCTTCGCGCTGATCGGCGGCGGCATCAAAGGGCAGAGCATAGGCGAGTCTTCTCAGGACGGTCTCAGCCTGGCCCAGCCGATCACCATGGGGCAGCTTTCCTATTCCGTCCTCGAGCTGATGGGGATGCGGCCCCTCGGCTTCTTCGAGGATCCGGTTTCGGGCCGGCCCCAGCGCTACTGCGCGGGCGACACCGGCCTCCCCGCCGCTCTGGTTTGAGCGGGGTTCGCGATGATCGCCGTTTTCGCATTCGCCCTGCTCCTCGGAGCCGGTGCGGACGACGCCGGATTGCGCTTCCTCGAGGTGGAGAGCCAGGCCGGCATAGCAGTCCCTGCCGGCGAGGCGGCCGAAGCCCGTCCCGGCCGTCCCGTCCGCCTCGTCCTGCGCTTAAGGAACGTCGGCGACGAGGCGCTGAAGTTCGATCCCGGGATGCTTAGGGTCCTGCGGGATGCGCCGGGGGGGGGCAAGGAGCTTGAGCTTGTGCCCATGGCCACCGGCTCCGAGCTGCGGCTGCAGCAGCGTCTGGCTGCGCGCAAGGGGCTGCTCGCCGCCCTCGAGGCCGCCGCGCCCGGAGAGTTGGAAGCCCAGCTGCTGCTCCATTATCCGCAAGTCCCGCAGGCGGAGCGCAGCCTCGACAAGGCCAGGGGGCAGCTGCAGAACGAGATCACCTCCGTCTTCGCCGATTTGAAAGCGCTGGCGGCATGGAGGGAGGGAGGCCGGATCCCCCCGCACTCTTGCCTTGAGCTTGCCTTCAAGTCCCGGCTTCCGGAGGGGTTCGATGCGGACCGGCCCGAATGCCGCCTCACTCTCCGGATCCAGCCACCCGGCGGCACACCTTTCAACTTTCCCGCCGTCGCCAGGGTTGAATGAGCCTTTCCCGGCCCTCCGGCCGTCCCACACTTCATCCAACAGGAGATTTCCCCGATGAGCCTCATCCTCACTGCCTTTCTCGCCTTGGCCGGCGCCCCGGAGGCCGGAGGCGCAGAGACCGGCCAGGCCGCGACGGATGCGCCCAAGACGCGCAAGAATCGCGATGCGGTCCGCAGCGCCCCTTCTGACGCCCTGGTGCGCCGTCTATACCTGGATCTTTTCAACCGAGTGCCCGAGCTCGAAGAGTTCGGCCAGGCCGTACGGATGATCGACACCGGCGGCTACGCCGAGTTGGTCGATCTGATGATGAAAAGCCAGGAGTACCAGCTCAACCTCGCCGCCAAGGTGGTGAATCATTACGCGCCTCCCTTGAAGGACCGCAACCACGGCCTGGTCGACTACAAGCGCCTCGAGACCCACCTCAAGGACCGCTACCTCAAGCCCGGCGGCGACTTCCGGGTCTTCCTGGAGGACATGCTCAAGGCCCGAGGTCTCGCCATCTCCAATCCCCTGGTTCTTTTCTACAGCGACAAGGAGTCAGTCCCGGTGATCACCTCCCGCTTCACCGAGCGGGTGATGGGCGTTCCGATGGGCTGCGCCGAATGCCATGACCACAGGGTCCATCCGGACATCAAGATCACTGATTTCTGGCAGCTCGCCGCTTTCTACCAGGGTTTCGAGAAGACTTACATCGCCAACGAAGAGAAGCTCGACAGCCTGGAGCGGAAGCTTGGCGAAAAGGACCGAGACGGCAGGCCGAAGCTCGCGGCACTGCTCGGACAGCCGGAGTACAAACGCATCCTGTCGTGGATCGAGGCGGAAAAGAAGGGCGTGTCGATCTACGACGAGCTAAGTGACAAGGACAAGCTCGGCGTCGACCCGAGCAACCGGGTAGCCACCGTCGAGGAGGCGCGGATGAAGAAGATGGCCGGCCGAGACGAGGCCACCCTGCTCGCTCCCCAGCTCTATCTGTACGAGGACAAGGTCCGTCTCAGCAAGATCGAGATCACTTATCCGGTGAAAGGGGTGATGCACAGCGCCAAGGCCCGCCTCTTTCGCGACGAGAGAGGCATTGATGAGACCCGGCAGCCTCGCGACATGCTCGCCAAGTGGATGGCCACCCAGCAAGGCCGCTACGTCTCCCGTGCTGTTGCCAACTGGGTCGGAAACTGGCTCTACGGCCGTGCTCTCGCCCTGCCGGTGAACGACGTCTACGACACCAGGAACGCCACGCTCCAGATCGCCGCTTTCGCAGACCTGCTGGAGAAGGAGCGCTGGGACATCAACGCGCTGGTGCGCGGCATCGTCCTGTCGCCGGCTTACCGGATGCCCTCTTCGCCGGAATCGGACGAGGAGAAGTTCATGGCCTTCAAGGCCCGCAGACTGCGGCATCTCAGCGGCGAGCAGCTGGTGAACTCTCTCAACGGCGCCTACCTCTCCCGGCTCCGCCGCGACGGCAGCGTCGGCGCCATGCGCCAGCTCTACCTGGCGGAGCTTGACCGCAACGAGATGGTGCAGTCGCTGTTCCCTGCTTCGTTGGGCGACAGCGAGGCGAGCTATCGCGGCACTTTGAACCAGACTCTTTTCCTCTCTTCGAACAAGCGCATGCTGGACTTCGCCCACAAGCTCGCCCAAGCTGGCTACAATGCCCGCCAGGGCAGCTCTCACGAAGCCTGGATCGACTCGATCTTCGTCCGCTTCTACTCCCGTCATTGCAGCCCCGAGGAGCTGGCCTTCTTCGATGCCAAGCTCGATGCTGGCAAGAGCTACGAGCAGTCGGGTTTCTTCGAGGCGGTCTGGGCCCTGCTCAATTCCCCGGAGATGCGGCTTTACTGAGCCGCCGCAACACGATGGAGGATCCCCCCATGTCGACCTACAAACTGGAATGCTGCGCCTGCCTGCGGAAGTTCGAGTGGAGCTCCGGCCAGTCCATCCGATGCCCCGATTGCGGACAGGGCTTCCGCCCCCGCGACTTCGGTCTCGACGACGGCCTGGCGGAGCCCCTGGTCTTCCATGACCGTGCCATGGTCGAGGCGGCTAGGCTGCTAGGTGTCGCGGCTGCTCCCGGCGAGTGCGCGGCCGCAGTGATGATGGCGCCGCCGCCGGCCGTGGAGGCTCCCGTCCCGGAGGCCTGCCAGGTCCCCCGGGCCGGCGCGAAGGTGGCGATCCGGGCGCCGTCGCGGCGGCCGCGCAGTCAGGCGCCGCAGGTCGCTCCTTCCGGCCGGCTTCCGGCACTGGTTCTCCTCGCCGCACTGCTCGCCCTCGTAGGCTTCTGGATGGGACGCAGCACGGTCAGCCACGAGGCCGCGACCTCGCCCGTGGAGATCGCCGCGGCGATGGAAATGGCGAGGCCCGCAAGCCATGCCCCCGCCGCCCCCGCCGCCCCCGCCGCCCCCGCCGCCCCCGCCGCCGCTCCGCTCGTCTTGAGCAGCGAGCCGGCCGGCGCGGTCGTCGAGCTTCTCGGCAAAAGGGTGGGGATCACGCCGATGCTGCTTCCGGCGGTTCTTCCCGGGCAGGAAGTGAATCTGCTTCTTGCGGGTTACCTGCCGAGCCGCTTCTGCTTCGAGCCGGGGGAGAGCGAAGCCCGTCATTTCCGTCTGCGTCCTGCGCCGGGAACCCTGATCGTCAACTCGGTGCCTGCGGGGGCCGACGTCATCTGCGGCGGGCGTATTCTCGGCAGCACTCCTCTGGTGCTGCCCGATCAGCCTCAGGGGCAGCATCAGGTCGTGCTCCGCAAGACCGGCTTCGACGAGGCTTCCTACAGCGTCGTCTTGAGCCCGGACGAGGCGCGCGGGGCGGTCGAGCATGTCTTCGCTCCCAGCACCGGCAGTCTCAGGATCGTCACCCGCCCGGCGCGCTGCACCGTCATCGTCGACGGCGTTGTCCTGGGCGAGACTGGAGTCGAGCGAGGCAATCCCGCCGTCTCCATTCCTTTCGAGGTCGGGCGCCTGCTGCCCGGTCAGCACGAAGTCGTGGTCCGTCCTGTCGGCGGCGGCTTTGCCGCCAGGAGGACCGTCACCCTCAAGCCTCGTGAGGATCAGGAGATCGAGATGCAGGCCTGGATTGTCGATACCGTAGTGCAGCTGAAGTCCGGTGGCCGCAGGATCTATGGCATGCTTCTGGAGAAGCGGCCCGGCGGCGGTCTCGTCCTGGCCGAGGCACCAGGGAAGAGCCAATCCTTCGGCGCCGCCGAGGTTCTTCTCGTCGACAAGGCGAGCCTGGCAGACAAGTACGGATTCAGTCGCGGCATAGAAGTGAAGACCGACCGTTTCCAGCCGCTGGTCGTCACCATCTGGGATCCTGCCGGCAGCGACTACCGCGCCGATCTCGCCGGGGCGGAGAGGCTGCCTCCGATGCAGATTTTCCAGCTCGAGGAGGAGTTCCGCACCTCCCTCTTCTCGGCGGTCAAGCTGAAATACCGGGGCAAGTCGATGGAGCTCTCCGGTCGGATCCAGGCGGTCCGCAGAGGCGGCGAATTCCTCAGCGTCGATCTCGGCGGGCGCAGCGAAGTCTATTTCCGCTTCTCCGAGGAGATCGCCCGGCGGCTTCTCGGCAGCCTCGGCAAGGAGGTCTCGGTCCGCGGCTATTCCCTCGGCTATCGAGGGCTCGACCGACTCGTACTCACCGAAGCCGTCCTTCAATGAACACGAAATTCAGAACCAGGTGAATCCCATGGCAGAAGAAAAACCCGGCGCCCGCATCAGCGTCCTTTCCCACGACGAGCTCATTCTCATCATGGAGCAGTATCGCCGCAGAAGGCTCCGGGAAAACCTCTTCGGGCCCTCGGTCTCGACCGGCGCCCACCTCATCCTCCTGGTGTGCGCCGCGGTCTTCCTGAAGGGAACCGTGGAGCCTGCGGCTCCTGCCGTCGTCATTACTGCCGCGGCCGAGCAGGCGCCGCGCGTCCCACCGCCACCACCACCTCCCCCTCTCGATGCGGTGCCGCCGCCAGAGATCCCCTCCGAGTCGGCGGAGGCCGCCGTCAGTCCTCTCTCCGGACTCGCCCTGACTGCGGCGGAAGCCAGCGGCCTGGAGTCGGTCGACGACGGCAGTCCTTCGACCGACGAGGGCGCGGCGACGGAGATTATGGCCGACGTGAAGGCCGTGCTCGCGCCGAGCGTGTCGAGCAAGATGTTTGGCGGCCGTGGGGCCGCCGGGCGGGCCGGCGCGGTCGCCCGCTATGGCGGCTCGATGAAGGCCCAAGTCCACATGGAGAGGGCCCTTTCCTGGCTCGCCAAGGTGCAGAGCCCCGACGGCTCATGGGGCAGCTCTGCCAGGGATGGCATCACCGGACTCGCCCTGCTGTCCTTTCTCGCCCATGGGGAGACGCCGTCCTCGAAGTTCTACGGACGCACCGTCGAGCGCGGCATCCGGTTTCTCGCCGCCTCGAAGGGCGACGGCAACAGCGACCCCCATCTGTATTCCCATGCGATCAAGACCTATGCCCTTTGCGAGGCCTTCGCGATGACTGGCAACTATTCCATCGAAGAGGCGATGAACGCCTGTGTCCGGCGCATCATCGCGGGGCAGCAGAAGGAAGGAGGCTTCGACTACGGCTACAAGCAAGGGTCTCGCGACGACCTGTCTTTCGCGGCCTGGAATTTCCAGGCGTTGAAGGCGGCCAAGTCCGCCGGCTGCGGTGAAGCCGGACTGCAGGAGGCCGTCGTCAAGGCGGTCGCCAATCTGAAGAGGCGCGCCGCCGCGGGCTTCACCTATTGCAGCGACAATCCCCGCCGTTCCTCCGGCCTCCGCGCCGCCGGCATCCTCTGCCTGCAGCTCTTTGACGCAGCCTGGGACGGCCAGCAGAAGCCTTGCGCGGAGCTTGAGCCGATCTGGAAGGTGGTCTGCGAGGAGGATGTCAAGACTCTCGACTGGAACCGACCGCCCGAATTCTCCATGTACGCATGGTATTACGGCACCTACGCTTGCTTCCAGGAGGGCGGATCGGTCTGGGCCGGCTGGCGGAAGAGGTTCGAGCCGATGTTGGTGAAAAGCCAGAGTCCTGAAGGTTTCTGGATCTATCCCGGCCGGCATCATGTGATCGGTGACGATCTCACTCAGAAGGTGCAGGCCACGGCCTTCTCCATCCTGATGATCTCGGTCTACTACCGGTTCCTTCCGTCTTCGAAAGGCAAGATCGAGGCCGGAGGCAAGGCTGGATCTGCACGGAAGAACGCAGGCAAGGCCGAGGCCGAAGAAGTGATCAGCCTCTGAGCCTTTCAACCAAGCAAGGAGATCGACATGAAGAAGAGATTCCTGGGCGCCGCCCTGCTGCTTCACTGCCTCGCGGCGCCTGCCGCCCCGCCCCCCGGCCCCGCCACGCCCAGCGGAGGCGATGAAGTCAATGCCCTGGTGGATCAGGCCGCGGGACTCAAGGCCCTGGCCTGGTCCAGATGCAGCAAGGTCAAGGATAGGTTCGTCAACTCTGCCGGCATCACCCTGGTCTTCATCCCTGCAGGCGCCTTTGTCATGGGCAGTCCTGCCAAGCCGCGGGAGTACGGACGCGGCGTCGACGAGAACCAGCATCAGGTCACCCTGACCCGCGCATTTCTGATGGGGCGGACCGAGATCACGCAAAAGGAGTACATGGCGGTGATGGGCGTCAATCCCGGCGTCGTCAAGGGTGACAGGCTGCCGGCCGAAAACTTGAGCTGGCTCGACGCGGAGCGCTTCTGCACCCGCCTGACTGAGAGGGAGCGATCCGCCGGCAAGCTGCCCGCCGGCTGGGAGTACCGACTGCCCACCGAGGCGGAGTGGGAGTACGCCTGCCGCGCCGGCTCGGCGGGAGCCTACGCAGGGGCCGGCGATCTCAAAAGCCTGGGCTGGTTCAGGGACAACTCCGGCGGCCGGATCCAGAGCGTCGCAGGCAAGCAGGGAAATGCCTGGGGCTTGCATGACATGCACGGCAATGTCGCGGAATTCTGCCGCGACGCCACCTCCAACATCCCCGTCGAGTACGAGCTCGGCCCGGTCGCGGATCCGAAGGGGATGGCGGCTGCCAGCCGCTTCCGCGTCGTCCGCGGCGGCAACGCCGGCGCCCTGGCGCAGCATTGCCGCAGCGCCAGCCGGCGCCTCCCTTTCAATGTCGCCCACGATGTCGCATACCCTCAGATCGGGCTGCGGATCGTCTGTGTTCCGGTCGCCACGCCGTGAGTCCGGAGGCATTGAGGCCCAGGGGGTGCAGGCTTCGGGATCTGGTGCTCTCGCCGGCCTGGGGCTACATTTCCCCGGCCGCGGATTTCCCGACGGCGTTCCGGAGAGCCAGTCCTATGATTTTCGCCATGCCCCTCGTCCGCCGCCTGCTGGTCGCCACCGCCCTCCTCGCCGCCGGCGCCTCGCCGGCGGCCGATTCCGAGCTCGCCGAGGCAAGGGTGCGAAACTTGAACCGGATGCAGGAGTGCGTCTCCTTCTGGTGGCGTGACGGTTTCCGTAACGGTCCTGTGGCCTGCTGGCGAGGAGAGCGTTATGGCGCGGCGCTTGACTGTTCCCGGATGCGACTCCTCCATTTCGGTGCGCTCGGCGCCGCCGATGCGGCGTCCGTCCGCCTCAATCCCGAAATCGAAACGTTGCCCGCGGCCGGGCTCGGACTTTCCGTTCGCATCGGCGACGAGCTCTACACATGCCGTCAAGGAGCTCAGTGCCGCCTGGTCGAAAGCGGCCGCTTCCTGCATCGCATGGACATTCTCGGGCTGAACTTCGCCAGCGAGGCCGGCAAGGTTCTGGAGGCTGAGGGACGTCTGGAGATCATCGCCTGGCCGGACAGCTTCACTCTGCTGCTGGAAGTGAAGCCCGGCAAGGCGCTTGGCCCGGCGGTCCTGGGCATCGCGCTGGACGGCGCCGCGCCGCGGCGGCGAGAGGCGCCCCAGGCCGAGTGGCCGGCGGGGGAGGTCCGGCGGGTCCGCCTCGATCTCTTTCCCTCGGACGAGAATCCGCCCGGCACCGGTGTGTCGATCAGCGCCCATGCGGAGGGGCAGCCACTGAAGGTGGTCTGGGATCCTGATCTGCAGTGGCACCGCGTCGAGCTGCGCACCCGGCCCGAGAAGGACAAGGGTTCGCAGCATCTCGAGGCCAGCCGTGTCCGCTTTCGCAACGGCGGCGACTCGCCCCGGCAGGTCAAGGTCAATTTCGCCAAGGCCGGCAACATCCCCGGCATCACCGGCCTGGTCGCGATGTATCGCGATGTCGACCGTTATCCCACCGGCATCCCGCTGCAGCTGTCGAAGAACTGGCATGTCGATCCCAAGGACAGGAACTGTCTCTACCAGGGCCCGTGGCTCCATGTCCTGAGCGTTCTCACACTGCCGCCTCACTGCGATTTCGAGCTTGAGTTCTGCCTCGTCCACAATTTCTGGGGATCCCTGCCTCTGGCTTCGCATGCCCAGCTCTGTGTCATCGGCTGCGGTCTATTCCAGCTCTGGGACCAGGCCGCCATCGGCAGCTGGGGCGAGAGCATCTGCTATAACCCCGACCAGTGCTCGGTCCGCTCCGTCATCACCGACATGAGGCCCTTGATGGTCCACAGCATGAAGCCGGAGGGGGATCGGCGTTGGAATTGGACCAGCAACGTCGGCGGCGGGGATTTTCTCGTCTATCACAACAAAGAAGGAAAGCGACAGAAGATGACAGAAGTGCGAGCCCGGTATTTCAGCCAGGGCCCCAACCTGAGCGACGTCTGCTACAGCGGCTTGACCGCCGACGGGGCCGTCGCCTCGATCGTCCGGGTGCAGACGCCCCGCTGCCAGGACATGAATCGGGCCTACCACCATCTCCGCTACGAGGTGCTGAAGCCGGTCGAATTCAGCCGCCTCGCCTTCTATCAGCTCGGTGGCGACCTTTACAACGACCATCTCTTCCGGCTTCTCGCCACCGGCGACTCGCGTATCCTGGGGGAGGAGTGGAGACCGCAGCTTGGCGGCCGCATCTACCACCGCAGGAGCTTGCCGATGGCCGGCGAGATGCCTTGGATCTCGCTCCACCAGGAGCTCGGCAAGCCCGGACAGCCGGGCCCTTGGGCCAACCGCGGCATGATCCTCCGGTCCTGGAAGGCCCGCCTCGGCGGGCATCCTGCCGGTCCGCACTACTCATCTTTCGGCACCGTCGACCAGTTTCCGAGTGCCAACGTCGAACTCTCGCCTCCACCCGGCCTGTCGCGGCTGCAGGCCGGAGACTTCGTAGAGGCGAGCATAGAGCTCCTGGTCCTGCCGCAGTTCGCCAGGGATTATTACGGCCCCGATGCCCGGATGCGCCGCGATCTCATCGCCAATGAGGACACATGGAAGTTGGTCTTCCGGCAAGCCGCACTTGGGATGGTCAAGATCGACACGGTCCGCGGGGAGCTCCTCGGCAACTATCCTATTCGGCTCAAGGCGGAAGCCGGCGAGTTCCTCGAGTTCCGCAGCCGAGGAGGGCTCACCCACACCCCGGTGACCATCAGCGGCCTTCGTTCCTACCGCGGTCATGTCCTGCAGGAGAGGCTCGGGGCTGAATGGAGGGAGATCGACCAATCGGCCGCAGGGAAGGATTTCTGGCAGGTCCAGTACGATGCCGCCAGCGACTCCTACAGCCTGACCTACAACCTCGAGCTGGGCGGAGATCGCCATTTCCGGCTGATCCGCAAGGACGGCCCGTGAGCTACTTCGCCGCCGCCTGGCGAAGGGAGAAGCGCGACTCGAATTCCGCCATCGGATCCTTCGAGGGCGCGCGGTTCCACTGCTCGGGGTTGAGGTTCCGGTTGACCAGGACCATATCGAGGAGGCCTTCAGAGAGCAGCTTCTTCGACTCGGAGGTCTCGGCGGGAAGGGCGGCGACGACGAGGGGGCGGCTTGCCGGATCTGCCGCGAACAAGGGCATCTGCTCGGCCATCCACGGCAGCCCGTGGAGAAAGACGATGAGGTCTGAGGAGGGGGAGGCGTCGATCGCTTTCTGGTAGCCGGCGGCGCTGTTGCCCGGGGTGTCGCGGAAGGGGTCGGGGCGAGCATCGAGGGGAGGGAAGGCGGCCAGCTCTTCGTTGTCGAGAGGCAGGGGCGTCAGGGGGCCGATGATCGCAGCGGAGCCATCGAGACCGTCGCGCAGGCCGCGCATGTATTCGTCGTCGAGGAGACGGTCGGAGGGGAGTCCGGAGCTTAGCGCCAGCAGAGTCTTGGGATGCTTCTCCTTCAAGGCCTTTCCCAAGCCCAGTCCGCGGGCGTAGGCGATCGCGGCCTCCTTTCCGGTGATGCGCTCGATCTCCTCGCGGGGGTCGAGCTCGTCCCTGTTGATCAAGGCCGAAGCCAGGCCGGCGGCGAGAATCAAGCAGGCGAGTAGACGGCAGCGCGTCTTTGACTTCAGCCAGCCTCGCGAACGTCCGGGGGCGAGAAGAAGGAAAGTGGCGCAGACGAGGGTCGCGGCGGATATGGCGAGGGAAAGACTCAAGGCGTGCGGTTCCACTGCAGTTGGTTCAGGTTCGCGGCCAGAACCTTCTCGACGCGGCCGTCGAAGAAGGCCACGTTGATGCCTTGGCGGTGGCGCCACATGTAGACACGGTTGAGGTCGCCGCCGGAAGTCACTTCACCGTTGGCGTCGAGGGTCGGCAGGTTGGCGGTGCCTTTCACGGGTTGTGACAGACACCAGCGCGAGTCCGAGTACAGGGGATTGCTGGCGTCGCCGCGGCCGCCGATCGAATAGGTCGAATTCCAAACCGGATAGTTGGGGCTTGCCCATTGCCGGTAGGCCCAGCCGTTGGGGGCGTAGGAGAACCACTTGCCACCCCAGGCGTAGGGCGTCTTTGTCTGGCTTTGGCCGTCGCCGCCAGGCGCGCCGGAGGGCGGAGTCTCCGGACAGACGCGGATGCTCGAGGCGCTGCCGCCGAGGTAGCTCTCCATGCCTCCCATGGTGCCGTACACCCAGACAAATCCCTGGCGGTTGTTGTCATCCATCATCTGTGTCGAAGCCAGCCCGATCTGGCGCAGGTTGGAGACGCATTTGCTGGTTCTCGCATTCGCGGTCGCCTGCTGGATCGCCGGCAGGAGAAGAGAAAGCAGGATCGCGATGACGCAGACCACGATCAGGAGTTCGAGAAGGGTGAAGCTCCTCGGGCGCGGATCGACGCCATTGAATGCCCCGGATCTCATCAGGAGATTTCTCCTATTGTTTACTCGCCGCCAGAAGAAACACCCGCCGCCCGGGTTTGCAAGAGAGGGGCGCCTCATTTGCATTTCAGCACCAGGACGCTGGCCGCTGCATCGGGAGCCTGGAGGGGCAGGCCTTTCACTTCGATCCCTTGCGGACTCTGCATCACTTCAAGACTATGCGCGGGCACCGCCAGAAGCCTGGCTCCGAGCACCTGCCGCTGCAGCGGCGGGAGCTTGAGGATGCCTCCTTCAGGCCACTTGAAGATCATCACGTAGATCGAATCGCCCTTCTGGGTCGCCCGCCATTCCATCCGCGACGAGACCCTCGCCTTGGCGCCGTAGCCGTCCTTGCCGTCCACTTCCTCGCCGAACTCACTGCCGAAAGGCGTGCCCCGGCTGCCGTGGATGGCTTCGCCGTTGACCTTCATCCATCGGCCCAGCGCGGCCAGGCGCTCGCGGCTGCCCTCGGGAATCTCCCCGAGGGCGTCAGGCCCGACGTTGAGCAGGTAGTTGCCTCCTTTGCTGGCGATGTCGCAGAGATTGCGGATGAGGAGCTCCGCCGGCTTCCAGTCGTGATCGCCGCTCTTGTAGCCCCAGGAGCGCCCGATGGTCATGCACGACTCCCAGTCCCGCCCGGGATAGCCGCGCGCCGGGATGTGCTGCTCCGGCGTCTCGGTGTCGCCGGCAAAGCCCGGCACGGCGTAGCGGTTGGCCAGCCGGTTGTTCATGATGATGCCGGGACGGAGCGACTGCACGGCGTCGTTGATCCGGGTCGCCATCGCCTTGTCGATGCCTTCCGGACTGTCCCACCAGAGCAGCGCCGGCGTGTCGTCGCCGTAATGGGAGAGCAGCTCCCTGATCTGCGGCACGACCGTCTTGTCGACGTAATCGCTCATCGCGCCTTCCTGAGCCGCGTCCCACTTGCCCTTGTAGGCGGAGCCGCGGTTGTTCCAATCCTGCCCCTGGGAGTAGTAAAAGCCCAGGCGGATTCCCTGTTTGCGACATTCCTCGGCAAGGGCCTTGATCGGATCCTTGCCGTAGGGAGAGGCGCGCACGATGCTCCAGGCGTTCGCCTGGGTGTCGAACATGGCGAAGCCGTCGTGGTGCTTGACGGTGATGACGATGTACTTCATCCCGGCGTCCTTGGCGATGCCGACGAACTCGGCGGCATTGAACTTGACCGGATTGAACTGCCTGGCATAGGCCTGGTAGTCCGCCATCGGGATCTTGGCGTAGTGCATCAGCCATTCGCTGGTGCCGGGTGTGGCCTTGCCTTGATGGCTGCCCGCCGGGACGGCGTAGACGCCCCAGTGCACGAACATGCCGAACTTCGCTTCGCGCCACCATTTCATCCGGGCATCGTGACGCTCCCGGCTCTCCCCCGGGATGGAGCTGATGAAGGCGTCTTCTGCCTTGGCTGATGCCGGCGCGGCGGCTTGTCGGGCGGCAGCTGCAGCTCCGTCATCCGCGGGGATCTCCGCAGCGGTGAGAGCGGCCAGAAGGAGATGGACTAAGGGATTCATAGGGGGGCCTCCTCAGGGCTTGTGAAAGGATGCAGGAGAGAGGTCGAAATGGACTTGGCACGAAGGCCCTGAAACCTCATCAAGGCTGATTGTTTTCGACATATTTGAACCACGCATCAAAGGCAGCATAATCGCTATTAGGCAGGTATCCCGCGCTTTTCCAGAGCGTGTAATTCTCATCGGCGATGAATTTGACGTGGCCGTCTTTGAAGGCGACAAAGGTGCCTCGATCGCCGTTGTCGTTGTGCCACCAGGGATTGTTTTTTTTATCGGCCTCAGTGACCCACAGGTTTGGGTTTTTTCTCCAATTGGTCTCGCACATCAGAGCCTGCCGATCATCACTCAGAGTGATTTGCGAGTTGTTGTTGTTCCACTTACGCCACAACGTCGACGCCGGATAATAGGACCCATTCTTAATTCGGTTGGAATAGTCAGGCTTGGAGTATTCCGCCCGCAACTTGATGCAATTGGCAATGAGATGCCAGCTTTTGTCATCAATATATTTTTCGCGATGCAATAATCCCGGGCCTCGCCAGACGCCACTGACAGAATAAGCCTCGGCGCCCCATCCTGATGTATTCATATCCGGCAATTTCCCGCGGTTGTTCATCGCTCTTGCGACAGACAGACTCATCACTTGCGCAGCGCCGCTAAATTCCACGACTCGTTGCGACATCATCCGAGCCCGCTGAAAAGACGGGAACAGCATGCTGATGAGAATGGCAAGGATCGCGATCACCGCCATCAGCTCGATCAAGGTGAATTTCCGTTTCATGACTCATTCTCCTTTGCTTTCAAAAATTTCAAAACACTTTGAGAAGTGCGCTTTCGAAACCTCCTCCGATGGCAGCTCTTTCAGGATTTCGTCATCGGCGAATTTCTTCGCTTGGATCAAGATGTTGATCAGATTGTCTTTCAGCAGTTCGTGCCCAACCTTGCTGGCCGCAGAATCGCGCACAATCAGAGGGCAAGGCAAGGCTTCGAAATTGTCGTTTCGCTGAGGTGAAAAGGCGTCCATGCCGCTGGACAAGATCGGGATCGGAGGCAGAAAGGAACAGACGGCGTCAAACGACTGGGCCTCCTGGCGAATTTTTTCGATGGTGGCATGATGCAAATAGATCCCGCTCTCGAAGTTGGCCGGGAAGATCGCCTCGCCATCGCTGTTGCACTCCATCCCATTGGGAAACAGCTTCACCGTGATCGTGGTGAATTTGAAATCCGCCTTGCCCTTGAATCGACGGACGACTTGCTCTTCGAACCAGGCGGGATCCAGGCCGAGGCAGGCATCGGATTGAATGACCAAAATTCTGGGATTGGGCTTTTTCGCGGTTGCGATCGCAAGCTGAATGGTCTCCATGTTCTCCGCCAGAGTCGTGTAAGACAAATGCTTCGCTACCTCGGGAGACAAGGCGCCCTGCCCCAAAAGGTTCCTCGCCGAGATCGCCATGGCCGCAGAAAGAACCAGCGCCGAGAAGGCATTGAACAAGATCCGCCGGGAGACAGTCCAGGTCTTGTATCTCGTCCTGCCGACGACGATGACGCCGGTGATCAGGAGCAGCAAAATGAGCGTGGGCATTGCTTCGACTCCTTTGGGAATTTGTTGCCGATGTCCAGCTGCGGGATGCGCCGCATTTGGGCTTTAAAATAGGTATTAATTGCAGTGTTCACGTGCAAAAACTACGGCTGGAGACTTTTGTGGCCATTGCAATATGTGCCAGAAAAATGGCAATTTGTGCCAAGATCAGAAATCAGCCCGGAAGGGCCGGAGGCGGCAGCCGCCGCCGCGCCCGATCAGGGATTCAGCGCAATCCGTTCCACGCGGCGCTGCCGTACTTTTCGGAGCGGAGGCTCTCGGCCCGGGCGGCGAAGGCGGCGTCCGGCGCCCAGCTCTCGAAGTCGAACTTGAGGAAGTCGCCGAAGCCCTGCGGCAGGAGGCGGCGGAGGAGGGGCGCGTCAAGAGGCGCCACCAGCTCGATGCTGCCTTGATGCAGGAAGCCTTCGCGCATCCGGCGCTGCGCCGCGCCGGCGATCTTGTCTTGCCCCGACACCAGGTCGTAGCGGGTCGGGGTGTGGAAGCAGACCATGCTGGCGCGGTCGACCCAGCGGGGGATCTCCTCCCGGGTCATCTCCGAGGCGAAGTCGGCGAGGGCGAGCGCGGCGCTGACAGCGCCGTTGAGCAGCGCATAGCTCTCCACCGGCTGAGTGTCGCGGTAGACCGGGTGCTCGGGCGGGAGGACCAAGGTGTAGGTGAACTGGCTGGCATGGAAGACGACGCCGCCGCCGGTGATGCGCCGGACGATTTCGCCGCGGTCCTGCGGCACCTTGGCGAGGTGCTGGACATAGCCGATGCTGACCGCAGGACGGTCCCATTCGTAGAGACGGAGCAGGGGGCGTCCGAGTCCGGCGGCAGCGAGCAGCAGGGCCTCGTCTACCGCCATGTTGTAGGCCGGGGAGTGGCAGCCGTCCTGCCAGAGCCAGGCTTTCTCCGGCACCGTCATGAATTTCTCTTTTCGACGACGACACGGTTCCCTTCGACTTCGACGACGCGGATCAGCTCGCCCTTGTCGAGCATTTCGCCGCGGGTGACGACGTCGTAGACCTGGCCGTCGATGTCGGCGGTGCCGACCGGGCGGAGGTCGGTGACGGCCTTGCCGTGGAGTCCGAGGAGGAGGCGTTCCGGCAATCCGCCCTGAACCAGGGCCGGGGCGTGGGGGCGGGGCTTCTCGTCCAGGACCATGCGGCGGTAGAAGGGCAGCTTGGGCAGCAGCCAGGCGAGGGCGAGGGAGCCGCCGATGGTGACGAAGCCGGTGACGGTGATCTGGCGGATGCCGAAGCTGATCGAGCTCTGCAGCGAAGCGCTGCGCAGGGCCGGCTCGGAAGCCGGCGGCAGGTGGGAGAAGTCCATGAAGGAGAGCATCATGCCGACGAAGACCAGGAGGCAGCCGCAGACCCCGGGAATGATGACGCCGGGAAGGACGAAGATCTCGAGTGCGACGAGAGCCCAGCCTGCGGCGATCAGGCCGATGTCGAGGCCGTCGACCAGACCGAGCTGGTGCTGCATCCAGAGGCTGAGGGCCATGAAGCAGAGGCCGATGCTGCCGGGAATGCCGAAGCCGACGGTCTTGACCTCGATCACCAGGGCGATGAAAGCCAGGGCCCAGATCAGGGGTAGGAAGGGCAGGAGGCTGCGGGCGAGATTTGGCGGCGAAGCCTGTTCGTGGCGCTCGATGCGTGCGAGGGGGAGGCCGGCAAGGGCGGCGAGCTCCTCGGCGCTTTTCACCGTCGCTTCGCAGAGGCTCGGATTGCCGAAGTCGGGCGAGCAGGACTCCTTGGCCTTGAAGACGCGAGGCTGTTCGGCGGGCTTGCCTTTCAACAGGGCGCGGGGGTCGGCAAGGGCTTCGGCGAGGGCCGGATCGTGGCCGTGCTCGAGGGCGGCGTCGAGGCAGGATTTGCGCCAGGCCAGTCTCAGGCTTTCCTTCTCGCCGGGATCGAGGGAGGCGGACTCGAGGCCGGCGAGAATGCCCGGACCGGGGCCGCCGATGTTGCCGTTCTCGAAGATGTAGAGTCGGGAGCAGTTCAAGGCGAGCAGCAGGGCGCCGCCGCCGCACTGGCCGTGGATGTAGGCGACGCGGGGTCCGGGCCAGTTCTTCAGCAGCTCCGCCGCCTGGCGGCAGAGCTGCAGGTCGCCGTTGCCGGCGGTGTCGATCTCGAGGATGAGCAGGCCTTCCTTCTTCCGAGCTTCGTCGAAGCGCTTCTCGAAGTCTCGGCGCCAGGCGGCGTTGAGCTCTCCGGTGACCGGCAGCACCGCGACATGGGCTTCGCGGCCCTTGGCGGCGAGATCCTTGATCAGACGCAGGGCGTCGGCCCGCTTCGCCTGGGCTTCGTCGGCGGCGGCGTTGAAGGGCCGGGGCGCCGCGTCGGCGGCCGGGAGCGCGGCGGCGGGCGCTGCCGGGCCGGGGCCGGCGGCCGGGCGGGCCGGGGCTGTCACGGCTTCTGCCGGCGGGCCGGGCTCCGCGTCGAATTCGGGCTCCTCCTGGGCGAGGGCGAGGAGGGCGCTGAGAAGAAGGAAGAGAAGTGATAGGTTTTTCATCGCGGCACCGTAGAGTCCTGTGTTGTAGAGATCGCAAGGCAGAAGATATGCCGCATTCGGACTTGAGCCAGGCTTGCGGCGGCGGCGCCGGCGTCTTCCCGGGCCGGCGGCCGGCAGGCGCTGCAATCACGACTTCATCAGTTGCTTGCAACTTTTTTTCGAAAAGCGCTGGACAGAATCCGACATGACCGTAATGTCGGCGTCCCACCAAGAGCGCAAGCAATTGGAAAACCCGTGATTGCATAGAAATGAACAGGAGCGAAGATGGTCAAGATCCGCCTCAGAAAAACCGGCAAGCTGAATGCCCCCAGCTTCCGTATCGTTGTTGCCGATGTCCGCAGCCCCCGCGACGGAGCCCACCTCGAAGTGATCGGCTTCTACAACCCCCGCCTCGGCACCGAGAAAGTCGACCTCGCCCGCGTCGACCACTGGATCGGCGTCGGCGCCCAGCCCACCGGCACTGTCGTCGACATCGTCCGCCGCGCCCGCACCGGCGAGACCGTCCAAGGCAAGAAAGCCGAATTCAAGGCGAAACAGGCCGCTGAAGGCAAGAAGGACTGAAGCTTATGAGCTTCCTCAGCTGGCTCAAGAAAATCTTCACCGGCGGCGGCGGCAGCCCGAGCGGCTTCGACCCCCGTCCAAGCGGCGACATGGACCGCGACCTCGGCACCTTCGTCGAGTACGTCGTGCGCAGCCTCGTCGACGCTCCGGCCGCGGTCAAGGTCAGCCAGGTGTCCAACCCCGAAGGCCTCACTTTCAAGATCGTCTGCGACAAAGCGGACATCGGCAAGGTGATCGGCCGCGAGGGTCAGAACATCCGCGCCATCCGCGCCCTCGTCAGCGGCGCGGCCAGCCGCGCCAACCGCAAAGCCAACGTCGAAGTGGAGGAATAAGCCCTGCTGCGCGTTGACATCATCACTCTCTTCCCCGAAGCCTTCGCCGCGCTTGACACCTCCATCGTGGGGCGCGCCCGCCGCCAAGGCCTCTGCGACATCCGCATCCACCAGCTGCGCGATTTCGCCCAGGACAGACACCGCCGGGTCGACGACAGTCCCTACGGCGGCGGCCCCGGCCAAGTGATGCTCTGTGAACCTCTCTTCGCTGCCGTCGAAGCCCTCCGAACTCCCGCCGCCAAGGTCCTCCTGATGGGGCCGGCAGGCGAAAAGTTCCGGCAGGCAGACGCCCGGGCCCTGTCCCGAGAAGAGCACCTGATCTTCATCTGCGGCCACTACGAAGGCGTCGACGCACGCGTCCGCCAGGCCCTTGTCGATCGCGAGCTCTCCATCGGCGACTACGTGCTCACCTCCGGCAACCTTGCCGCCATGGTGATCACCGATGCCTGCGTCCGGCTCCTCCCCGGAGCCCTCGGCTGCGATATGTCCGCGGTGTCCGAGTCCTTCAGCGATGAAGACTACCTCGAACACCCGCAGTACACCCGGCCCGAAAACTTCCGCGGCCTGCCAGTCCCCGAAGTCCTCCTCTCCGGCAACCACCGTGAAATCGAAAAATGGCGAAAGGAACAGTCGCACCAACGCCTCCGCGAAACGCGACCCGACCTGATCAAAAAGGAATCCAAATGAGCACCAAGTACCAGAAGATCCTGCGTGAATACGTCAAGAAAGATGCCGTCAACTTCGGCATCGGCGACACCGTCAAAGTCCAAGTGAAGATCCCCGACGCTGAAAAAGCCGGCGCCTTCCGCCTCCAGGCCTACTCGGGCGTCGTCATCTCCCTGAAAGGCGAAGGCAATTCCGCCAACGTCACCGTCCGCCGCGTCGCCTTCGGCCAGGGCGTCGAGCGTATCTTCCCGCTCAACTCCCCCCTCGTCGACAGCATCACCGTCGAGCGTCGTGGTTCGGTCCGCCGCGCCAAGCTGTACTACCTGCGCGAGAAGCTCGGCAAGGGCGCCCGCATCCAAGAAGCCACCCGCAACTGAGCTTCCGGATGCCCCGCGGCCCGTCTCGCTCCCGCCCCGTTCCCGTAGCCGATCCCTTCGCCTATGAGAACGCGGCGCGTGCGGCGGGCCGTCTTCGCATCTGCGGCATCGACGAGGCCGGCCGGGGTCCCCTGGCCGGCCCCGTCGTCGCCGCGGCCGTCATTCTCCGCCCGGGGGCCCGCCCCCTCCCCGGCATCACCGATTCCAAAGCCCTCGGCCCGGAGCGCCGCGCCGAGCTGGCTGCGGCCCTGATCGCCGATCCCGCGGTGGAATGGTCCCTCGGAATCGCCGAGGCCGACGAGATCGACGCGCTCAACATCCTCCGCGCCACCCACCTGGCGATGCGCCGCGCTGCCGAAGGCTTCGTCGTCCCTCCTGACTTCTGCCTGGTTGACGGCTTGCCGGTGAAGTCGCTTCCCTTTCCTTCCCAGGCGATTGTCAAAGGGGACGCGCTGTCCTGGTCGATCGGCGCCGCCTCGATCCTCGCCAAGGAGCATCGCGACGCCCTGATGCGCCAGCACGCCCTGCGCTTTCCTCAATACGGATTCGAGCGTCATGCCGGATATGGTACGCCGGAGCATCTCGAGGCCTTGCGTCAGCACGGCCCCTGCGAGCTCCACCGCCGCAGCTTCGCCCCGGTGCGCGCCGCCAGCGGCGACGAGCCGGTGCAGCTGACCCTGTTCTGAGGCTCGGAGATGCAGCCGGTCGTCGCCGCCCTTCTCCACCGCCGTCGCCGCATCCTGCTGGCCCGTCGCGCTCCAGGGGAGAAGCATGCCGGCGCCTGGGAGTTCCCGGGCGGCAAGGTCGAACCGGGAGAGAGCTCGGAAGAGGCGCTCCGCCGCGAAATCCGGGAGGAGCTGGAGTTGGAACTCGGGGAGCTCCGGGAAGTCCTGCGCCATGAACTGCCTCAGCACGGCATCGTCTTGATCTTCCTTCTCGCCGCCTGTCCGCACGGGGAGCCGCGCCTCAGCGTCCATGACCGCTGTGATTGGCTCCCGCCGGAAGAGCTCGATCTCCCCGGCCTGCTCCCGGGCGACCGCCCTGCCGTCGCCTGGCTGCAGCGGAACCTCGCAGCCCTTGGCGATGGAGTGGCAGGCAAGCCCGGATCGGCAGGAAGCCTGAATCTATGATTGATCCTAAAAACCGCAGTTGAACCTCGATTCCGAAGTTGAAGCTGTGAGTCAGCCTTCAGTCTTGAATGTTAAATCTTTGATTTTGTTTGCGTTCTGTTGAATCTTGAATTTTGAATCTTGAATCGGATTCCCGAGCTGAGCCCAAGCTCAGCTTCGGAATCCAGGTTGAAAGGTTGGAAGGTTCAAAGGTTGAAAGGATCAGTTGCAACAGCCACAACTGACGACTATGCGTAAAAGCTTCTCTAATCTGAACTTCCCCCGGATTCAAGCTCAAGCCATCAGTCTCCGAGCTTGTTTTGTTCCCATGTAAATCATGTCATAATGCTTTGACTTTTTTCGGTGTCGA
>JBDKFG010000038.1:0-45772 GCA_039798785.1 Verrucomicrobiota bacterium
GCGATTTTGAGGGGCCTGCAACAGGCCTTCCTCAAAGCCCACGCCATCGGCAGCGAGGCCGAAGTGCGCCGCGCCATCGAGGCACTCGACTCCAGGCACAGCCGTCTCAAGACTCGCCTTTATCGACTCCCCATCGCCGGCTTCACCATGCTCGGGAGTCCGCCTCAGACGGCGCGTGCCGAGCGATGTTCGCTCGAAGCCTGATTTAAGCTCGAATCCCTCCTGAAAAAGCCCGGTCCTGCGACCGGGCCGCGGAGCTTGGGCGCAAGTGGACGATTTTGCGCCTTGCGCTAAGCTCCGGCATGCAAAAACGGCTTCTTCACCTCCTGCTTCTCCTTCTAGCCCTGACTTTCGGGCCGGCGGCGAATGCTTTGGCCGCCCCCGGCCATCAGCCAGCACCAGCAAGCGGGTCGCAGTTGGATTCGTTGCATCTCACTCAAAGAAAGCCTTTTGAGCAAGCCGGACTTGTAGAACTTAAAAAAGCCCGGTCGCGCGCCCGGGCCGCGGAGCTTGGACGCAAGTGGACGATTTTGCGCTTGGCGCTAAGCTCCGGCATGCAAAAACGCCTCCACCACCACTTGATTCTGCTGCTGACCCTCATTTCCGGGCCAGGAGCCGCGGCATGGGCGGCGAACACCCCCGCCATCGCCGCCCCCTCTCCTGATGCTTCGACGACAGACTCGTTGCATCTAATTGATAGCAAGCCCTTTGAGCAAGTCGGAGATGTTTAGCAAGCCCTTTGAGCAAGTCGGAGATGTTTAGCAAGCCCTTTGAGCAAGTCGGAGATGTTTATATTGAATTAAGGAGAGATCATCCCAACGAAATAATTAAACTGGAATGGAAGCAATGAGCGCAACAATCGTAATTGATGAAAAATACTTCATGGATATACCAAATATTTATTTGGATATCCTTCTATTTTCTTTCCAAGTTGCGGAGAAATCTTATGCCAAATCTATTTCTAATGGGATTGCGTTCCTCGAGGTTGATCACATTTTACTTGACTCAAAAGATTGCATTAGATATTTGGAGAATATAGCGAGTTCGAACAATCGCAATATTATACTAGATCAATTGAATGTGTTAAATGTTTTCCTGTCTTACTTAAAGCATCTTCAGCCCGATGCTTCAAAAACGGAAATACCCACTAATTCTGTTCGTGACTTACTGCGAAAGACTAAATACGATTCCGGGGAGAGCGCTTTTGTAATACCAGATATAGAGCCCTTAATGCCTATGGCCAAATGGAACGAGTGGCAGTCTTAAACTTATGTACGGGATACATCCACAAGTGAGATTGATTGACAAATAAATGCAGGGAAGTCATCGTCATATGGCCTTCGAATCAAATAATAGAGGAGAGATTGTTAAGACTTTAAATCGATTGTTCTGTGACATGATTCGCAGCAATTATAATAAAAACTGTTCCAACTTAATTATGATTCACGCCAGATAATATGGCGAATTAAAATGATATCACAATTTACTCAAGAATAACTTCTATATTAAACTTTGATGCCAAGGACAGAAAACGTCCTTTGTTTATCGAGTTAGCGACAGGTCCAAGAGGAATGCATAACCGCCCTTTATATTCGACAATTTTTTTCTTTAATTGTAGCGCATTGAACTCTGGAGCTAAGTTTGTGGCTCGAACTAAAAAATCCTTATTTCCATCAACAACTAAGAAAACATCAAAATCATCTTCTGGTTCATTTATTACATGGCCATTATAGTCATGTGTATAATTTGTTTGTAAATTATTTTTCTGCTTAAAACACTGGCCGCATAATCCATTATTTGATTCAGAAGTTGACTTAAGGATCATGTTTTTGCATTCTGTACATTTGATTCTTTCAGACATTATGATCTCCATTGACTTGGGAAGCATCCTAGCGAGCCAGGCGCCGGATCTCGTCCTGGTCGGAAAAGGGAAGTTTCTCGGTGCCGATGATCTGGTAGTCTTCGTGGCCTTTGCCGGCGACCAGGAGGGTGCCGCCGGCGGCGATCAGCTCGAGCCCGGCGGCGATCGCGGCGCCGCGCTGGTGCAGGAAACGCACCGGCACCGAAGGCACCAGGCCCGGACGGATGTCGGCGAAGATCTGCTCGGGATCCTCAGTGCGGGGATTGTCGTCGGTGACGATCACCGCGTCGGCGAGTCCGGAGGCGATCGCGGCCATCAAGGGGCGTTTGCCGCGGTCGCGGTCGCCGCCGCAGCCGAAGAGGCAGACGAGGGGTCGCGGCGAGGCGCCGGCGAGGGCGCGCAAGGCCTTGTCGAGGCCGTCGGGGGTGTGGGCGTAGTCGACCACGGCGCGTCGTCCGGGTCCGAGGGGGAGATTCTCCATCCGTCCCGGGACGCCGGGGAAGTCGCGCAGGGCGGCGGCGGCCTGGGGAAGGGGGATGCCGAAGGCGGCGGCGGCGAGGAGGGCGGCGGCGGCGTTGGCGACCGAGAAGGCTCCGGGGACGGGGACGCGGCAGGGGACCTCGTCGAGGAGGAAGTCGCTGCCGTCGGCGTCGGCCTTTTCGTCGTGGATGCGGTGGCTGCCGTATTCCCGGCCGAACTCGGCGCAATGGGGGAGCTCGGCGGCGAGGCGGCGTCCGGCGGGATCGTCGGCGTTGATCACCGCCAGGGCTCCGGGGGCGAGCATCTGGCGGAAGAGGCGGGCCTTGGCCTGGAAGTATTCCTCCATGTCGGCGTGGTAATCGAGGTGGTCGCGGCTGAGGTTGGTGAAGATGGCGGCCTGGAAGCGCAGCGGTTCGAGGCGCTGCTGATCGAGGGCGTGGCTGGAGGCTTCGAGGCAGAGGTGGCTGACGCCGTCGGCGAGCATTTCGGCGAGGATGGGCTGCAGCACTTCCGGGGCGGGGGTGGTCCAGGGGGCCTCGCGGCGGACTCCGGGCCAGCCGTAGCCGACGGTGCCGAGGACGCCGGTCTTGAGGCCGGCCTGGCCGAGGATGTGGGCGAGCATCAGGCTGGTGCTGGTCTTGCCGTTGGTGCCGGTGACGGCGGCGCAGGCGAGTTTCTCGCCGGGGTGGCCGGCGAGGCGGGAGGCGAGGATGGCGAAGGCGGCGCGCGGCTGCGGGCAGATCAGCCCGGCGACACCTTCGGGCAAGGCCTCGGCGAGGATGGCGGCGGCGCCCTGGGCGAGCGCCGCGGCGATGAAGGCGCGGCCGTCGGTCTTGGCCCCGGGCAAGGCGGCGAAGCAGCTGCGGGGGCCGGATTTGCGGGAGTCGCAGCAAAGGGAGTCGAAGCGGGCGGCGCCGCGGCTTTCGCAGGGCAGCCCGTGGCGGCGGATTTCGGCGCAGGCCTGGACAAGATCGAGCATGGTCGGGGTTCCTCGGGGGTGGACGCGCCAATATAGCCGGGGACCGCCTTGGCGCCGGCCCGTGGGAAATCCCTGCCGCAGCTTGAAATCGCGATTTTTTCCCGGAGATTGGGAGGAATTCCAAGGAAGACCGCCGATGATGAAAAACAATTATGAAATCCCTTCGCTGGCAAAAGCTTGCCGCCTTCTGCAGCTGGTAGCGGAGCACCAGGGGGAATGGACCGCGACCGAGCTGGCCCGCGCCATCGAGACGCCCCGCACCACCTGCTTCCGGATGCTGCAGACCCTGGCCCAGGAGAAACTGATCCTGGCCGACGGCAAGAGCTACCGACTCGGGCCTGGTTTGGTCCGCCTCGGCCTGAAGACCTTGGAAGGCCTGCCGATCCGCAGGCTCTGCGTGCCGGTGCTGCGCGAATTGTCCCGCAGTCTCGGGGAGACGGTGCACCTGGCGATCCTCTGCGACGACCGTTCGCTGCTGTTGGAGGTCTGTGACGCGCCCCACAGCCAGCGCATCTCCAGCCGTCCCGGCAGCCTGGTCTGGCTGCATGCCTCGGCGACCGGCAAGGTCCTGCTGGCACATCTCGACGATAGCCGCCGCGCCGAACTCTTCTCCCGCCTCGAGATGCCGGCCTTGACCCCGCGCAGCCTGACCCGGCCGGAATTGCTGGCGGCGCAATTCCCCGCCATCCTGGCGGCGGGCTACGCGATGGATGACGAAGAATACATTCACGACGGCCGCTGCCTCGCGGTGCCGGTGCGCAATGCCGCTGGCGAGGTCATCGCCGCCATCGGCATGACCAGCAGCCCCTCGCGCCTGCCGGAGTCCGCTATCGCCGCCGCGGTCAGCCGCCTCCAGGAAGGCTCTCGCATCCTCAGCTTCAACCTGCCCGGCAGTGAAGAACCGGCGATCAAGCTGAAAAAGCCGCGGAAAAAACGCGGCGAAGGCTGAGGACGATGAACTCCGTTCAGCCGAACTTCGCCGCGAGCCGGCCGCAGAGGATTTCGAGCATCATCTGATCGACCTCGTCGAAGGCGGCGGGCTGGTTGGAGTCGACGTCGAGGACGGCGACGACGCGGCCCTCGAGGATCACCGGGACGACGATTTCGGAGCGGGTTTTCGACGAGCAGGCGATGTGGTAGGGCAGGGCGTGGACGTCCGGGACGAGCTGGGTTTGCGCCTCCCGCGCCGCCTTGCCGCAGACGCCGCGATCGAAGGGGATGCTCAAGCAGCCATGGCCGCCCTGGTAGGGCCCGACCTTGAGGAGCCCGGGGGAGACGACCCGGTAGAATCCGGTCCAATCGAAGTGCGGCAGATGATGATGCAGCTCGGCGACGACGGTGGAGAGAACCGCGACCAGGTCGGTCTCGTCGCCGATCATGCTTTCGAGGATCTCGAGGGTGTCCTCGTAGAGCTCGCGCTTGACGGCGACGGGATCTTCGCTCATCGGCCGATTTCCGCCAGGACGGCGAGGGCGGCGGCTTTCGGATCGGCGGCTTGCAGGATGGGGCGGCCGACGACGATGAAGTCGGCGCCGGCTGCTGCTGCCTGGGCCGGGGTCATGATCCGCTTCTGGTCGTCGCTGGCGCTGCCGCCGGGGCGGATGCCGGGGACGACGACTTTGAAGGAGGCGCCGAGGGTTTTCTTGATCGGTTCGATCTCCCAGGCGGAGCAGACGACGCCGTCGGCGCCGCCTTTCTGGGCGATCGCGGCGAAACGCAGGACCGCTTGTTCGGGAGTGAAGGGCAGGCCGATTTCGTCGAGGGTCTTCTGGTCCATGCTGGTGAGCACGGTGACGCCGATGAGGAGGGCGTCGGGGCGGCTGGCGCGGTTTTTCTCGACTGCGGTGCGGACCATTTCGGAGCCGCCGGAGGCGTGGAAGTTGACCATGTCGGCGCCGATGGCGAGGGACGAAGCGACCGCTTCGGCGACGGTGTTGGGGATGTCGTGGAATTTGAGGTCGAGGAAGACCTTGACGCCGCGGGCCTTGAGTTCGCGGACGATGGCGGGGCCTTCGAGGGTGAAGAGCTGCTTGCCGACTTTGAACCACTCGACGCAATCCTTGAGGCGATCGACGTGGGCGAGGGCTTTGGCGGCGCTATCGACGTCAAGCGCGACGATGAGCTGGGTCTTGGCTGGGGTCATGGGGTCTTCCTGTCTCGGGGTTGGTGATGAAGCAGGTGGCGAGGGGGCCGAGGAGGAGGAGACCGGCGGCGACCCAGGCGAAGTGGAGGGGGGGGGAGGGGGCGTTCTGGGGCAGGTCACGGAGGATGAGTCCGACGACGATGATCAGGCCGAGAGCGGCGAAGACGGTGGCGGCGGCGCAGCAGCGGGCGGCGAAGGCGGCTCGCAGCCGTCCATTTTCTTCTGCCAGCAGGCCAGCGAGGAGGGCGGTGGAGGAGGCGGATTGGATGGCGAAGTAGAGGGCGAGGAGGGCCGGGATCTGGAAGGCGAGCTCGAGGGGGTGGCCGGCGACCATCCCGAGAAAGGGGGCGGAAAGAGTCATGCCGAGGCAGTAGAAACGCAGGTTGGAGAATCGCGGGTCGTCGCGCCGGGGCCAGAGGAGGACGCTGCTGAGAAGTCCGGGAAGGGCGGCGAGGAGCCAGTCGGGAGGGGCGTGACGGATCAGGCAGGAGGCTGCGAGGAAGGGCACGGTGAGGAGCGCGATGGCCGTGCTCCGCAGGGAGGCGGCGGCATGTGGTGACGGATTGTGCATGGCTCTCCTCGGGGTGCCCGTTGCTTTCGCGGTGAGGGCGATATGTTATCGCCTAGGCGTCACGCTTCAACCTTTCGGAGGCTACGGAGATGAATTACTTTGTCCAAGTGAACGGTGAGGAACACGGTCCTTACGACGACAGCACTTTGCAGTCGATGGCCCGCCAGCAGGAATTCGGTCCCGAGGATCTGGTTCGCAATTCTTTGATGAAGACGGGTAAGCCGGCGCGTGAAATTCCGATCTTGAAGGAGATCTTCGCGGCGGCGGCGCCGAAGAAGCAGGAAGCTCAGAAATTCGCTCAGAATCTTCACCGCAGCAAAGACTCGATCAAGCCGGGTCCTCCGGCTTGGCGCGCCTTGGCCTTCCTGATCGATCTGGCTTGCCTCGCTCCCTTCATCTTCGGTATCATGACGCTGACCGAGTCGCTGAAGGGCGGGCCGGATTATCTCGCCACGCTGCTGGCCCTGAGCCTGCTCTTCAGCATTTTCTTTTTCGCGATCAATCTCGGTCTCTTCGCTCAGACCCCGGGGATGCGCTTCTTCGGCCTGATGATCATTCGCGGCGAAGGCGAAGCGGTGCTGCTTGGCCGCAGCTTCACCCATGCCGCCCTCGGCATCCTGCTGCTGCCGCTGCTGCCGATCGCGGTCTACGCCTTCCATCGCGGCCCGCACGAGATCCTCGCCGGCACCCGCCTGGTCAAGGTGCGCCTGGGCTGAAAAGCTCGTCAGCTCGGCAGAAGCCCGCCTCCCGGCGGGCTTTTTGCGGCTAGAGCTTGACCTCGCCGCCCTCGGTTCCCGGATTCTCGCGCCGAAGTCTTTGGGCTTGCCGCACGAGCTCCAGGAGCTCGCCCTCGGCGAGGGGCAGTGCGTTCCTGAGGGCTTGGACCTCTTCCTTCTTTCCACGCTGAAGAGCCTGGACAAGCATCGCGACGGCGGCGGATTGCCGCCACTCCCGAGAGGGATCACGAGGCTCAACTGCCCAGTCACGCGAAATTACGCGGGCCTGTTGAGTCTCATCTCGGAAGTTCAAGCGCCACTTGAGCAGCCCGCCGGGAAGCGGTTTTTCTTTCAACCGCAGTTGGTAGAGGGCGATCGATTGCTGCCCGGCGCCGAGGGAGCCGCCGTCGCGAATCGGAGTGCCGGAGGTCGATTTCAAGTCGCGGCTGTCGTCGCCGAGGAGATGCCAGGAGCTGACTTGGCCGGGATCAAAAGTCAGGGAGGCGCGGAGATCGGAAACGCGGTTTTGCAGGGTTCCGACGAGCTCGGTGTCGAGGACGCGTCGGGCTTCGGCGTCGCAATCGATGTAAAGCGCCTGGCCGCGGCCGGCATCGGCGAGGCCTTCGCAGATCCTGTCGTTGAGAATGCCGCGGCCGAAGCCGAGGACGCTAAGGCAGACACCGGACTGGGCTTCTTTGGTCACCAGGTCGACCAGGTCTTGGCGCTCAATCAGGCCGAGGTTGAAGTCGCCGTCGCTGCACAGGAGGATGCGGTTGACGCCGTTCGGGATGAAGCCTTTGCGGGCTGTGTCGTAAGCGAGGCGGAGTCCTTCGGAACCGCAGGTGCCGCCGCTGCTTTGCAGGCTGTCTAGGACGGCTTGTTGTTGCTTCGGATCGGAGCTGCGTTCGAGCTGCAGTTTGGCGCTTTCCGCATAAGTCACCAGGGAGAGGTGATCCTGGGGACGAAGCTTGGCGATCAGTCGGTGCAGGGAGCTTTTGACCAGAGGGAGCTTGAGCGGATCGGCCATCGATTCCGAGGTGTCGATGAGGAGGGTCAGGTTGAGCGGCGGGAGTTCTTTTGCGGCGGGCGCAGCGATGGCGACACGCAGCAGGAGGTCCTTCGGCTGCCAGGGGCATGGCTGAGCTTCCAGCGACACCCCGAGTCCCTCGCCCGGGTGCGGCTGCGGCGCTTCGCCGGGGAAGGCGTTGAGCCATTCGGCAAGGCGGATGGAATCCACTGGCGGCAGCTCCCCGGCTTGCAGGAAACGACGGCCGTTGCTGAAGGAAAAGCGGTCGGCATCGGCGGCGAAGTGGGAGCTGAACGAGGTTTCTTGCCAGGTGTTGGCTTCGTGGTGGGGGTAGACTTCATCGCTGCCGCGCGATTTGGGAAGAAAGCGGTAATACACCGTCAGAGTCGCGGCGGCGAGCGCGGTGTTAAGGAGATCGGCGTCGGTTTTCGACCAGGTGCGTCCCATGGGTTCAGGGGCGAAATCGCTACTGGCCCAATGGCCGTCGGGCTGCTGCATTTTTCGCAGTCGCGGCTCAATCCACTTTTGCCATGAGCGCCAAGTTGCGCCGCCCTGTTCAAAGGCGGCTTTGTAGGCCACGTATTGGAGGAAGAGGTCGCTGCCGACGACTTCGCCCTTGGGGAGGGAGAAGCGTTCGAGAAGAAGCTTGTAGCGCGGCGAATCGAAGATGTCACATTGTTGAAGATTGGCCCACTCGAGTTGCTGTCCGGAAATGCTGGCTCGCGGATGAGAACGGAGTTTGCTGGGATGGGCTTCGAGAGCGGCCAAGGCCTGCTTGAATCCAGTCCCTTTGAGCGACTTCAGGGCTTTCAGACAGAGGAATTCCGTGCTCAGGGAAACAGGCGATTCAGTGGCGAAGCTTTTCTCGTGGCAGCGGCGCAGAAAACGGGGTAGGAAACGATTCAGGAGATCTTCGTACTTGTGGTCGGCGGTCATGGCGAAATGTTCGCTCAAGGCCCAGGTCAAGAGAGCTTCGTCGGCCAAGGGAGATTGGCTGTCGCCGAGCGCGAGGCGGCGCTCGGCCTCCGAGCTGAGATAGGCGGCGGACCTGCTCATCAAATCGCCATAGAGTTTACTGGTCGGAGTTTCGCCGTTGTCGAGGAAAGTGAGATGGATCCAGCCAGTGATCGGCAGGGGAGCCTCGTGACCCCAACTGCCATCGGAGTTTTGCGATAGGCGCAAGGACTTCAAGGCATGATTTTCGTATTGCAGACGAGTTTCGAGGGTGTCCGGCAACGGCGGCGGCGGTTCTTCGTCCTCGTGCTGCAGGCAGCCGCTGAAAAGTAGGGAGCTGAGGAGGAAGACTTGGCGCATGGGGGATTCCTTGTTGATCTTGCAATCAACAATAATGCGCGAAATCGACAAAATCAACATCAACTCGGACTGGGGGCGGATTTCTCTTGCGCTTCAAAGCAGGAATCGAGTCCGCGGCGACGGAGGTGGAGGGCGAGGAGAAGAGCGTTGCCGGCGTGGTAGAGGATGTAGGCGCCGATGGTGATGATGACGCCGTTGGCGGCGGGGATGTCGACGAGGAGGGGAATCATCGCCACTGGCAGGAGGGCGAGGAGGCCGCTGCTGATCAGGACGCGGGTGTCGCCGCTGCGCAGGACGAGGGAGTTGGCGATCATCGAGGCGAGCTGGACCGGCACGACCAGGACGGTCCAGGGGAGGGCGGCGTAGGTGAGATCGAGAATGTGACGGTTGTCGACCCGCATCAGATCCTCGAAGAGGGATTCGCGCACGCCAGGCAGACAGAGACCGAGGATCGCCAGGCCGGTGAGCAGGCTGAGTCCGGCGAGGAAGCGCAAGACCAGGCGGAAGTGGGCGCGAGTGTCGGCGAAGCTGAGGATCAAAGGCTGGGCGACGAAGAGGAAGGAGAGCAAGACCCAGACGGTAGACTGGGTGAGGGAGTGACCGGCGAGGGCGGCTTCCGGATCGGCGACCGTTTGAATGATGACGAAACCCAAGGGGTGCAGGAGTTTGGCGATCAGCGTCGATCCCATCACCGGGAGGGCGAAGCGCCAGAGGGGCTGGAGAGGTTCCGGGGGCTGAGAGCTTTGTGCGGGGGTTTGGGGGAATCGGGGGCGGGAGAGCGCGAGGTTGAGGCTGGTTTCGGCGATGATTCCGGCGCAGAAGCAGAGGCCGCCCATGACGGCGCCGCCGAAGGGCATTTCGAGGCTGACATAGGCCCAGACGAAGAGGCCCATGGCGACGAGCCGGGTGACCGAGCTGAGTCCGACGACCCAGCTGCGGCGTTCGTTGATCGAGCCGGCCTGGAGGATGCCGCGCCAGCCGACGAGGAAGGGCAGGGGCGTGAAGGCGAGGAGCCCAGTGGCAGCCTCCTGCCGGACCAGAGGATCGGAGGCGCCGAGCAGCCTGCCGAAAAGCAAGTCTCGGACGGATGGGCACAGGCTGGGCAGGACGAGCAGGAGCGAGCAGGTGCTCGCGGCGAGGGTGTAGAAGCGGAAGGTGGCGCGCAGCGAGAGGCGGTCGCGGACGCTGCGCAGGGCGACATTGCGCGAGGTGAGCAGCGGGCTGTAGAGGAGGATGGCGAGGACGAAGGCGAGGCTGAAAGAGGCGAGATGGATGCGCTCGGCGGCGGCGTCGAAGCGGTGCGAGATGCCATCGCCGATGAAGGGCGTGGCGCCGGCCATCATCAGGAAAGTCAGCATTAGCGGCAGGCTTTCGCGGACGAGAAGGCGCAAGGAGGTTTCCGGCCGCTCCTTGCCGGTCTGTGGCCGGCTGGTCAAGACGGATCAGTCTTCGTCGCCGGCCACCTGGTCGAAGCGGCCTTCGGCGATGCCTTTCTTGGTGTCGGCGACGGCGGCGGCGAGGGCGTCGAGAGCGGCGAGGTTCTTGTCGCAGCCGAGGTTGTGGATGGCCATCAGGAGGCAGTAGGGCGGAACTTGCGGCTTGTCCTTGGTGCCGCGGGAGAAGACGATGAGGCCGTCGAGGAAGGCGAGGTAGTCGTTCATCTCCAGCTCCTGGAAGTTCTTGTGGGAGCTGGCGACCATCCAGGCGCCGATCTGGCTGAGCTTGACATCGCGGCCGCCGAGGCGGAAGACTTCCTGGACTTCAGGACGCTTGAGATTGAAGGCGATGGTGGTTTTCTTGAAGGCGGTGTTCATGCGGTGATCTCGTGTTGTTGCGGAGGCCGCAAGATCCCCCCAAGCGCCCATTTGTCCACTGGCGGCGGTGAAAAGCGGAAGTGCAGCCAGAACCACGAATGAAAACGAATCAGTAAGTGACTTCATTCTCGGCGGCGCTCCCTCCATTCGTGTGGATTCGTGTCCATTCGTGGTTCTGTATTCGTCTTGCCTCTGGGGACTTGCCCTACAGGCGAAGCCAAGTAAGTTCCGCCATCTCAAAACCAGAACCTTGAAGAGTGTGATTTTTCTCATGAAAACCATCGGCATCATCGGCGGCGGCCAACTTGGCAAAATGATGGTCCAAGCGGCCAAAACCCTCGGCTTCACCGTCGTCGTCCTCGATCCCTACCCCAATTCCCCCGCCGGCCAGGTGGCCGACCGCGAGATCACCGGTTCCCTGGCCGATCCGGTCAAGCTCCGCGAGCTGGTCACCCAGTGCGACTTCACCACCTACGACATCGAACACATCGAGACAAGTGAGCTGATCCGACTCGCGGACGAAGGACACATCATCCGTCCCGACCCCCGCGTCCTCGCCTTGACCCAGGACAAATTGACCCAGAAACAGAGGCTTCTCGATTCCGGCCTGGCGGTGCCGGCCTTCGTCAAGCTGGAATCGCGGGATCCGCAAGAATTCCGTCAATTCGGCTTTCCCCTGGTGCAGAAGACTCGCAAGGGCGGATATGACGGCAAGGGCGTGATGCTGATGCGTAGCGAAGCCGATCTGGCCAAGGTCTTGCCGGGCGACTCGATGCTCGAGCGCTGTGTCGACATTGATCTTGAACTGGCGGTGATGACGGTGCGCGGCGCGGATGGCGAAGTGCGCTCCTATCCGACCGTGGAGATGACCTTCGACTCGCGTTGCAACGCCCTCGACACCGTGATCGTCCCGGCCCGGATCAGCCCCGAGCTCGACGCCGCGGCGCAGAAGCTGGCTCGCCAGTGCATCGATGCCCTCGGCGGCGTCGGCATCTTCGGGGTCGAGATGTTCCTCGACAAACAAGGCCGCCTCTCGGTCAACGAAGTCGCGCCGCGTCCCCACAATTCCGGCCACTACACCATCGAGGCCTGCGTCACTTCGCAGTTCGAGCAGCACATCCGCGCCGTCGCCGGCCTGCCCCTGGGCGACTGCAGCCAGATCCGTGCCACGGTGTCGATGAATCTCCTCGGCGAGCCCGGCTTCTCCGGTCCCCCCGTGGTGCGCGGCCTGGAAGAGTCGCTGGCCTTGCCGGGTGTGCATTTCCATCTCTACGGCAAGCCCGAGACCCGCCCCCTTCGCAAGATGGGCCATGTCACCGTCACCGCAGCCAATCTGGGCGAGGCCTTGCGCCTGGCCGATCGGGTGAAAGCGGTTCTGCGGATCGAGGCTTGAGGACATGGAACTCGCCACCAACCGGAAAGCCCATCACGACTTCGCCATCCTGGAGAAGTACGAAGCCGGCATCGAGCTGCTCGGCACCGAGGTGAAATCCTGCCGCAAGCGGAGCATCTCCCTGCAGGAAGGCTGGATCGCGATCGAGAAAGGCCAGGCCTGGCTGATGCAGGTGCACATCTCCACCTACGAACAGGGCAACATCAACAACCACGAGCCGGTGCGCAAACGCCGCCTCCTGATGCACAAGCGCGAGATCCGCCGGATCGCCGCCCAGATGGAGCAGAAGGGACTCACCCTGGTGCCCCTGTCCTTCTACCTGAAGAACGGGATGATCAAGGTCTGCCTCGGCCTCGCCAAGGGCAAGAACACCGTCGACAAGCGCCAGGACATGCGCAAGAAGGACGCCGACATGGAAATCCGCAAGGCGATGAAGCGCTGAGCAGTTCGAGCTCAATCAAGATTTCACCTCGAAGACACGAAGATTGCGAAGTCAGGAATTTGCGGGCCTATTTTTGAGCTCCATTCGAGCGGTATCCTTCTTCGTGCCCTTCGTGTCTTAGTGGTGAATGAGCTTCTTTTCAGTCCCGCCCCCTTGCCTCGCGCCCCGGCAGGGGCATAGTTGCCGGACATCATTTCCAGCAGCGGGAGAATCATCATGGGCGTTTTCGATTTCGAGCCGGGCCGCGAAGGCTACTTTGGTCAATACGGCGGCTGCTTCGTGCCGGAGATCCTCCGTGCCACCGTCGAAGAGCTCCGCCTCAACTTCCGCGACGCCAAGAACGATCCCGCCTTCTGGCAGGAATACGTCACCCTGATGCAGGAATACTCCGGCCGCCCCACCCCGATCACGCCGCTGCGCAACCTCTCCGCCCGCCTCGGCGGCGCCCAGATCTACGTCAAGCGCGAAGACCTCAACCACACCGGTTCGCACAAGGTCAACAACGTCATGGGCCAGGGCCTGATCTGCAAGCGCCTCGGCAAGAAGCGGATCATCGCCGAGACCGGTGCCGGCCAGCACGGCTTCGCCACCGCCACCATGTGCGCCCGGATGGGCTTCGAATGCACCATCTACATGGGCGCCGTCGACGTCGCCCGCCAGCGTCCCAACGTCTTCTGGATGGAGCGCATGGGCGCCAAGGTCGTCGCCGTCACCGACGGCCAGCAGACCCTCAAGGACGCGATCAACGAAGCGATGCGTGACTGGGTCACCAACATGGCCGACACCCACTACGCGCTCGGCACCGCCTGCGGCCCGCACCCCTTCCCGGAGATCGTCTCCTACTTCCAGTCGATCGTCGGCATCGAGGCCCGCGAGCAGATCCTCAAGATCGCCGGCAAGCTGCCCGACGCGGTCTACGCCTGCGTCGGCGGCGGCTCCAACGCGATGGGCCTGTTCCAGGGCTTCATCGACGACCCGCAGGTCGAACTGGTCGCCTCGGAAGCCGGCGGCCACGGCCCCGGCCCGGGTAAACACGCCGCCCGCCTCGCCTACCCCGACGCCACCGTCGGCATCGCCCAGGGCTACAAGACCGTCTTCATCCAGAACGACGAAGGCCAGATGCTCGACACCCACTCGGTCGCCGCCGGCCTCGACTACATCGGCGTCTCGCCGATCCTCGCCCACCTGCACGACACCCAGCGCGTCCGCTTCACCGCCGCCACCGACAACGAAGTGCGCGAAACGCTGCAACTGGTGATGAAGACCGAAGGCCTCATCCCCGCCCTCGAATCGACCCACGCCTTCGTCGCCGCCCTCCGCGACGCCCCGAAGATGCGCAAGGACCAGGTCATCCTGATCAACCAGTCCGGCCGCGGCGACAAGGACATCTTCACCATCGCCGAAGCGCTTGATGACGCCGCCTGGAAGGACTTCATCGGCCAGCGGGCGGCGATCTACAAGCGCTGAATTCTCTGCTACTTCTACTGGATCGCCGGCGATCCAGTGGAAAAACAGCTAAACACCATTTCGGAATTACACCACCATGACGACCAGCAAACAGCGGCTTTTCAGTGAAGTGGAGATCCGCAATTTCCGCGGTCTGGTGCATCTGCAGGCGACCGATTTTAAGCCGGTCAACCTCATCATCGGCCAGAATAACTCCGGCAAGACTTCCTTCCTCGAAGCACTTTACTTCCTCGCCGGGGCGAAATTGGCCAATATCTTTGCCCAGCTCAACGGCCTCAGGAACTTCAATCTCATTCTGCCTGATGCGGGGAATGTCGGCATCTTGTGGCACAATGCCTTCTGCAAGACCAATCAGGCGGATTACTTCCAGATCATAGCCAAAGGAAGCAAGTCCTTTGAGGTGACCGTTCGCCAAGTGACCTCGAATAGCGTTGTCAATGCCAGCTCAGAGTTCAAGGATCTCCAATTCAGAGTCAGCAATGGCAAAACCGTCAACGAATGCCGGATCAAAGCCAATGGCCAAATCGAGGCAACTCCTTTCACTTCCGAAGTGCAACTGCCGTTGGTGACATTCCTCTCCAGTACCTCAAGAATCGGCGAAGACATCTCGCATCTCCGGATCCAGGGACTATATCCAGAGTATATCAAGACCGTCCGTCATCTCGTACAAGACCCGGATTTCGATTTGCAATATCTGCCCCACGGCCCGAATAACCTGCTCTATGCGCAATCCAAATCTGGCTTCCTGCCGATCCAATTCTACGGCGATGGCACGCAGCGCATCTGCACCCTCGTGGCAGCCATCATGCGCTCGCAAAACGGCGTCCTCCTGATCGACGAAATCGAAAACGGTGTCCATTACAGCAAGCTGACTGAACTCTGGCAAGTCCTCTGCCAGCTGACGGAGAAATTCAACACTCAAATCTTTGCCACCACCCACAGCTATGAGTGCTTGGAGAAATTCTGCGCCGCAACGCCCGCTGATTGTGACATGGGCGTTCTCAAGTTCGTTCAGCGTGAAGGTCATCACAAGGTCTTCAATTTCTCTCAAAATGAACTTGCGGCTCTACTCGCCAGCGATCATGAGGTGCGTTGATGCATCAAGTCATTGAACATCCCAAGGTCATCATCGTCGAGGGCAAAGACGACCTGTTCGCCGTGCGGGAAATCCTGAACGCCCAGTCGCGTTACGACATCACGGTTCTGTTTGCCGGCAGCAAAACGCAACTGGTTGCCACCGCCCGCAATGCCCTGATGCAGGAGGTCCGAGTCCGAAAAATCCTGCTGATTTCGGACGCTGACGAAAATCCCGAAGATGCGATGAAATCCCTACACTCGGCGCGACAGAAGATCCTCAAGCTGGATCCGGAGGTCGAAAGCGGCGCTTTTGTCATTCCTCAAGATCAGGCGGGAGCTCTGGAAAACCTGCTCCTGCAATCCTTGAAGAAGCCTTCCAGCTCCTGTGCGCACAATTTCGCAGCCTGCCTCGCCGGGAACCAGGCTCAAACAGGCAAGGCAGCCTTCTACGCCACTCTCATCGAACACGGCCACGCCCCGCTCATCCAGCGCAATCTCCTGCAGGCCTGCTGCGACTTCCATCACCCCTGCTGGGATCCTCTGAAAGCCAAAATCACTGAATTCTTCAAATAACGGAACCCCCATGACCCTCGAATCCTACCTGCGCGATCAACGCAAATCGAAAGACCTCCTCCTGATGACCCACTGCGTCTGCGGCTTCCCCTCCTTCGAGGACAACTGGAAGGAGCTTGAAATCATGGCCGCCGCCGGGGTCAGCGTCGTCGAACTGCAGTTCCCCTTCTCCGAACCCAGCGCCGACGGCCCGACCTTCGTCCGCGCCAACCAGCTCGCGCTCGAGAAGGGCGTCACCGTCGAGCAATGCTTCCAGTTCCTCGAGAAGGTCGCCAAGCACTTCCCCTTCAAGGTGCTGATGATGGGCTACGTCAACACCGCCTTCAAGATGGGCTTTGAGAAGTTCTGCGCCCGCCTCGAACAATGCGGCGCGGTCGGCTTCATTCTCCCCGATTTTCCCCTCGAGGAATCGACCGAGCTCTTCGCCGCCGCCGCCAAGCATCATCTCGCCCCGGTCATCCTGATGACCCCGACCACCCCCGACGATCGCCTCAAAAAGCTCGGCGCCGCCGCCCAGGGCTTCGTCTACGCCGTCGCCCGCAAAGGCGTCACCGGGGTCAAGACCGACATGGACGACGAGACCTCTCGTTTCCTCGCCCGCTGCCGTGCCGCCACCAGCGTCCCCCTCGCCGTCGGCTTCGGCGTCCAGACCAAGGCCGACCTCGACTTCCTCCGCGGCAAATGCGACATCGCCATCATCGGCACCGCCGTGCTCCGCATCTGGGAGAAGGATGGCGAAGCGGGTCTGAAGAAGTTCTTCAAGGAACTCGTGGGGTGAGTTAGTTATGTTCATCATCACTGGTCTTGGCGGCCCTCACCTTGCAGGAGAACTTCCTGCATATAGGCCAAACAGACTCGCAGTGATGAGTGAGACCTGGATCGACATCAAGGCCTATGGTGAGAAATTCGTCTACAGAATTCAGCCGAAGTCAGTTTCTAGCTATTCGCTTTTTCAAAGATTGCTCGCTCAACTCTGTTTCAACCCAGCGGAGGAGATCGATTACGAGTGGAGGCTTGATGGTGAGACCTCCCTTGAGGCCATCATAGAGGACATCAAGCGTGACCTAGTAAACGATGATGACATTGCTCAACAGTGGCTTCCCGGCGACAAAATCATGAAATTGTTGACATCGGCGAAAGACTATGAAGCGATGCTGGATGTTATACGCATCATTTGCGGCGAGTACGAAGAGGATTCAAGGCTTCGGACAATCGCAGAGACTGCTTTGGAAGAAAAGTTATGATTGAATCATTCAATGAATTCGGCGAAAGCCAATCCTACCAGCTCTTCCAGCAAGCCCGTTCCCGGATGGATTCTGGCGATTGGAATACTGCCATCGAGTTGTTTGCGGCCTCCGCGAAACTTGAGCCGCATTTCAAGTGCTTTGAGCTTTTGGGCGAATGCCATCTCAAGCGTGGTTCAGCTAGCGAGGCGATTCCTTATCTCGCCGCCGCGGTGACGCTCAATCGCGGCGCCCGTGCGGCGGTGCTTCTCGCCGAGGCCTGGATGCTGCTGGAAAACTTCGGGCAGGCGCTGGCGTCGGCGGAGATCGCCCTTGGTCGCTCCGGACATCGTGCCCAAGCCGCGGCGCTGGCGGAAGAGGCGAGACGTCGCCTCGGCCCCTGTGAAGCTCGTCTGTGAGCAACACTGAGCATCGGCTGATCATCCGCGAGTACGAGGCTTTCTCCCTCTGCCTTGCTCTCGGGGTGATCCATGCCGTCCGCAGCGGCAAGCTTCCGGCTGAAGCGGGCATCTGGACCTTGGGGCGTCCGGTGTTCAGCCGCGCCGTCGAGTCGATGGTTTTGCCGGAAGCAGTGAAGGATGTGTTTCGGTCTGCCGACGAGTGGGATCTCACGGAGAAATGCGCTGGACGCGAGAGTCTTGAGATGGACCTGGACGCAGCCATCCGGATTCTTGAAGATCGGCTCTCTCTCGTCACGGATCCGAAGGCGCCCTGGTGGGCGAAATGGGAAGAGAATCGGGAGGCAGAACACAAACATGCTGCTGACATCTTCGCATCCGCCGCAAAATCCTACTGCGACTGGGCTGAATCCACCGCCGTCGATGTCGAGGAAGATCAAAGGATGGCCGAACGCCTTCTGTGCGATCTGTATCGTCCCGCCTTGGATCTCCCCGAGGTTTCCGGCGATGATGAGGCGCCCGAAATCCCGGAGGCCGAGTGGCAGAAGGTCTACCAGCGCTTCCAGTTGTTGAAACCGCAGATTTATTGGAGCTTCTTCGATCCCCGGTCGATGACACCCGAAAAGGAAATCGTCTGCGGCGATCTCGCCGACGACCTGGCCGACATCTGGCGCGAGCTCAAAAAAGGGCTGATGCTCTGGCAAAGCGGCTTTGCCGAGGCTGCGGTCTGGACTTGGCGGGAGAGTTTCCACAGTCATTGGCGTCGTCACCTCTCCGGAGCGCTGACAGCTCTTGCACCGGCTGATCCCTGAGATGTTCGGTCCATTGCTTATGATTGATAGGGAACAATTTGAATGCATCGCTAGACACTGGGATCGGCGCTCGAAAGTGGGCGGAGTCGGGCTTAGCTCCGATTAAATCCCGATTTTATGAGTCTCAAACCCTGGCGGTCTATGACACTAGTTTGTCACTTGTAAGTGCAATGGTCTCATTATCAATCAATTACGATTCATGAAAAAAACTTCACTTAGGGTCTTGATTAAGGGCATCGACTGCGTAGAGTCTGCGCCGTCTCATGCAAACCGATCCCGGACAGCCCAACGCTTCAGGATTGGCCCTTCTTGCTGAGTCATCCGGGTCCATCATAGGTGGGGCATTTCTCGGTTGGCTGGGCGATCAAGCGGCCGGTACTGGAAACAGATGTCTAGTCCTCGGGCTTGTCTGCGGCATGACCTATAGCATTTACCGACTGTTCAAGGCTTCGCAACGATGACTCTGGTCGCTCACATCAGCACTGCCGCCGCCGCCGCTTCCGCGTTGGCCTTGGTGGTCTCGTCGTGGGTTCCTTTTGTTCTCGGTTTCAACGGCGTCGTCCTTCTGGTCGCGGTCCTGCTGGCCGCCTTTTTCGCCGCCGCTGGCGTCGCCATTCTCCATCTGTCGCAGTTCCGGGTCTTCCCCCTGCCGGCGTTGGTCCTGCTCCGCGTCTTCCGCAACTTCGCCGTTTTCGCCGTCGGCCTGATCGCGATCAAGGTCCTCGCCTTGCCGCTGGAAATCGCCGTCGCCACCGGCACCTGCGCCCTCCTCGCGGCGCTCGCTATCGAACTTCTTTACACAAAAACCAAACTGGAATCCATGTCATGAGCGCAGAAGCAGCAAGCACCTCCGCATCTCGCGGAATCGAATCGGCGAACTACATCAACCACCACGTCATGGAAGTCGGCCACAGCTTCTTCGGCATTCCCCTGCCGCACGGCATCTATGCCCAGCATGTCGCCATCGTCGTCAGCGCCCTGCTGGTGATCACCGCCTTCTGCCTGCTTTACAAGAAAAAAGCTCGCGTCCCGCACGGCTTCACCCACATGCTGGAAGTGCTGGTCGTCTTCATCCGCGATGAAGTGGTCTGCGCCAACATGGGCAAGGAAGAAGGCCGCAAGTGGACCCCCTACTTCCTCACCCTCTTCTTCTTCATCCTGGTGATGAACCTGATCGGCCTGATCCCGAACGGCTGCGCCGCCACCGGCCACATCGCCGTCACCTCCGCCCTCGCCCTCTGCACCTTCTTCTTCATGACCTTCTTCGCCATCGCCAAGAACGGCATTAAGCAATTCTTCCACGCCTTCCTCCCCTCCGGCGTCCCCGGCTTCATCCTCCCCGGCATCTTCGTCATTGAATTCATGGGCGTCTTCGTCAAGTCCTTCGCGCTGGCGGTCCGTCTCTTCGCCAACATGATGGGCGGCCACATCGCCCTCTTCGTCTTCATCTCCCTGGTCCACACCTTCGGCCTGATGGTCGCCCCCCTCAGCGGCCCCCTGTCGATCGCCCTCTACGGTCTCGAGACCGGTGTGGCCTTCCTCCAGGCCTACGTCTTCACCCTCCTGTCGGTGATCTTCATCCAGCAGGTCCTCCATCCTGAACACTGATTTTGAGCTTGATTTGACCCTAGAGATCGTAAAACAAACCCCAAAAGGAAGACACACATGAGCAACATCGCCCTCCTCGCTGAAATCGCCCCCGCCTCCATGAAAGCCATCGGCTACGGCCTCGCCGCCGTCGGCGCCGGCGTCGGCATCGGTCTCACTGTCAACGGCACCGTCCAGGCCATCGCCCGCCAGCCCGAACTCGCCGGCAAGCTCACCGGCCTGATGTGGATCGGCGCCGCCCTCGCCGAAGGTTTCGCCTTCATCGCTCTCGCCGTCACCTTCATCCTCTGATCCATCCTTCCGCAACCAAGCGGGGAGAAAATCATGCAAATCCAATTCGCACAAAACACCGATGAGGCGAAAGCCCAGGTCGATGCTTTGGCCACCGGCGCAAAAGACGCCGTCACCAAAGCCGGTCAGGGCGTCGAAGCCAAGAGCCCCCTCGGTGGCGAGCACGAAGTGACCAATCCGATCGGCCATGCCGGTCAGACCATCTTCGCCGCCACCCTGGTCTGCTTCGCCATCCTGCTCATCATCCTGAAGAAATTCGCCTGGGGACCCATCCTCGCCGGCCTCGACGCCCGCGAAGAGAAGATCCGCAAGTCGCTGGATGACGCCGAAGCTGCCGCCAAGGCTCTCGAGGACGCCGCCGCCAAGGCCCAGGCGACCATCGCCGAAGCCGTGACCAAGGCTCGCGAGATCGAAGCCGCCGCCCGCAGCGCTGCCCAGCGCGACGGCGACGCCATCCTCGCCCGCTCCAAGGCCGAAGCCGCGCAGCAGCTCGCCGCCGCCGAAAGCGCCATCGCCAACGCCCGCGCCGAAGCCGTCCGCAGCCTCCGCGCCGAGTCCGCCGAACTGGCGATCCAACTCGCCGGCAAGATCATCCGCATCGACGAGAGCAAGGCTCGCGCCTTCACCTCGGAACAACTGCAGAAAGTCTGATCCATGCAAAACCTCAAAGCGGCCAGACGCTACGCCGGCACCTTCTTCCAGATCGCTCTGGAAAAGGGCCAGCAGGACTCCGTGCGCGCCGGATTCAAATCCGTCGCGGCGGCCTGCGCCGGTTCCCCTGAGCTCCGCGAAGCCCTCCGCTCGCCGGTGATCGCCTCCGATCGCCGCGCCGCGATGCTTCGCGCCGCCTTCGCCGGTCTCGACAAGCTGAGCCTCGACTTCGTCCTCTTCCTCGCCGCCAAGGGCCGCGCCGATTCGCTCGCCGCCCTCTGCGAAGAATACGAAAGCCTCTGGTGCGAACGCGCCGGAGTCGCCAAGGTCACCGTCACCAGCGCCGACTCGCTCGCTCCGAGCGAGATCGCCACCCTCCAAGAACGCCTCGCAGCCCGCCTCGGCAAGAAGGTCGAACTGAGCACGATCGTCGACAGCTCCCTGATCGCCGGCTTCCGCGCCCGCGCCGGCGACCTCGTCTTCGACTGCTCCGCCCGCACCCAGCTCGAGCAGCTCCGCCTGCGCCTCACCCACGCCTGAAACCCTCTCCCAGGACCCCCACATGTCCAACGCCATCAAACCTGAGGAAGTCTCCGAGATCCTGCGCAAGCAGTTCGCGGAATTCCAGACCTCGCCCGCCACCTATGAAGTCGGCACCGTCCTCTCGGTCGGTGACGGCATCGCCCGCGTTCACGGCCTCGCCGGTGTCCGCGCCTCCGAACTGGTTCAATTCGAATGCGGCCTGATGGGCCTCGCGATGAACCTCGAAGAAGACAACGTCGGTGTTGCCATCTTCGGTGAAGACAAGGAAGTCCGCCAGGGCATGACCGTCAAGCGCACCGAGAAGATCGCCTCCGTTCCGGTCGGCGAAGCCCTCCTCGGCCGCATCGTCGACGCCCTCGGCCAGCCGATCGACGGCAAGGGCCCGATCTCGACCCCGCACTCCCGCCCGGTCGAATTCAAGGCCCCCGGCATCATGGACCGCAAGTCCGTGCACGAGCCGATGCAGACCGGCATCAAGGTCATCGACGCCCTCACTCCCGTCGGCCGCGGCCAGCGCGAACTGATCATCGGCGACCGCAAGACCGGCAAGACCACCCTCGCGATCGACACCATCATCAACCAGAAGGGCAACGGCGTCAAGTGCTTCTACGTCGCCATCGGCCAGAAGCGTTCGACCGTGGTCCAGGTCTATGAGACCCTGAAGAAATACGGCGCGATGGAATACACCACCATCATCGCCGCCACCGCTTCCGACCCGGCTCCGATGCAGTTCCTCGCCGCCTACGCCGGCACCGCCATGGCCGAGTACTTCACCTACAAGGGCGCTCCCGCCCTCGGCGGTGGCTCCGAGCCCAAGGGCGAGCACGCCCTGATCATCTACGACGACTTGACCAAGCAGTCGCAGGCCTACCGCCAGCTCTCCCTGCTGCTCCGCCGCCCCCCCGGCCGCGAAGCCTTCCCTGGCGACGTCTTCTATTGCCACTCGCGCCTCCTCGAGCGCGCCGTCAAGCTCTCCGACGACAATGGCGCCGGCTCCCTCACCGCCCTGCCGGTGATCGAAACCCAGGCCAACGACGTCTCCGCCTACATCCCCACCAACGTGATCTCGATCACCGACGGCCAGATCTTCCTGGAATCCGACCTCTTCAACGCCGGTCTCCGCCCCGCCATCAACGCCGGCCTTTCGGTCTCCCGCGTCGGCGGCGCCGCTCAGACCCGCGCCATGAAGGCCACCGCCGGCACCATGCGTCTCGACCTGGCCCAGTTCCGTGAACTGGCCGCCTTCTCGCAGTTCGCCTCCGACCTCGACCCCGCCACCCGCGCCCAGCTCGAAAAAGGCCGCCGCCTCACCGAGATCTGCAAGCAGGGCGTCAACAAGCCCCTGTCCGTGGTCGAACAGGTCTGCCAGATCTACGCCGGCACCAACGACTTCCTCAAGGAAGTTCCGGTCAAGGAAGTGGTCCGCTACTGCGAAGAGCTGAGCACCGAGCTGAAGAGCGGCAAGTTCAAGGACTACGCCGCCAAGTTCAACGCCGAGGACAAGGCTTTCGCCGAGGGTGTCAAAGCCACCGTCGCCGAATTCACCAAGTCCTTCCTCCTCACCGTCGCCAAGTAATTCTGGGAGGGCATCATGCCCAGCCTCAAGGAATACAACAACAAAATCGGCAGCATGAAGAATACTGCGAAGGTGACCAAGACCATGAAAATGGTCGCCACCTCGAAGTTTCGCCGTGCCCAGGACGCGCAGAAGAGCTCGAAGCTCTATGCGCAGTCCCTGGACGCCCTCGTCGGCCGCGTCGCTGCGGCCGCCGGTACCGGCGCCAGCCACCCGCTGCTCAAAGCCCGCCCGGTCAAGAAAGTCCTCGTCCTCGTCGTCGCGGCGGACAAGGGCCTCTGCGGCGGCTTCAACAACAACCTCCTCAAGTTCGTGCGCAACTGGTCCCGCCAGAAGACCGCCTCCGGAGCCCAGGTCAGCTATGCCGCCATCGGCAAGCGCGCCGTCTCCGGCTGCCGCCGCCTCGGCACCCTCGCCCACAGCTTCGAAGAGCTTTCCGCCATCAGCTACGGCAATGCCCAGAAGGTCGCCGAGACCCTCGCCAAGGACTTCCTCAGCGGAGCCTATGACGAAGTGTACCTCGCCAACAACCTCTTCAAGTCGGCCTTGTCGCAAGTCCCCAGCATCGCCCAGTTCCTGCCCATCGCCCCCACCGCCGGCACCGCCGCCGCGGGCGCCACCCAGGATTACGAGTACGAGCCGGAAGCCGGACTCCTCATCGGTCAGCTGATGCCCCGCGTCCTCGCCTTCAGCGTCTTCAGCGCCATGCTCGAAAACGCCGCCGGTGAACACGCCGCCCGGATGACCGCGATGGATAACGCCACGACCAACGCGAACAACCTCATCAAGCACTACACCAAGCTGCGCAACCGCGCCCGCCAGGCCAAGATCACCACGGAACTGTCCGAGATCGTCGCCGGCGCCGAAAGCCTCAAATAAGCAACCAGGGATAGTGAACCATGTCCACCCAAGGTAAAATCAAGCAGATCCTCGGCGCCGTCGTCGACGTCGAGTTCCCCGCTGACCAGGTCCCCAAGATCTTCAGCTGCCTGCGCACCACCAACAGCGCCATCAACGCCGAGCAATGGAACCTCGCCCTCGAGGTCAACCAGCACCTCGGCGAAGGCGTCGTCCGCACCATCGCCCTCGACTCCACCGAAGGCCTCTCCCGCGGCCAGGCCGTCAACAACACCGGCACCGGCCTCTCCGTCCCGGTCGGCGAAGCCGTCCTCGGCCGCGCCATGAACCTCCTCGGCGAGCCGATCGACAAGCGCCCCGCCGTCAAGTCCGCCCACAACTGGGAAATCCACCGCTCGGCCCCCGAGTTCAAGGACCAGAACACCGGTACCGAAGTGCTCGTCACCGGTATCAAGGTCATCGACCTCCTCGCCCCCTACCGCAAGGGCGGCAAGATCGGCCTCTTCGGCGGCGCTGGCGTCGGCAAGACCGTTCTCATCCAGGAGCTCATCCGCAACATCGCCGTCGAATTCGGCGGCCGCTCGGTCTTCGCCGGCGTCGGTGAGCGTACCCGCGAAGGTACCGACCTCTACCACGAAATGAACGAAGCCACCTACAAGACTCCCGACGGCAAGGAAGAGACCGTTCTCTCCAAGACCGCCCTCGTCTTCGGCCAGATGAACGAACCGCCCGGCGCCCGCGCCCGCGTCGCTCTCTCCGCCCTCACCATGGCCGAGTACTTCCGCGATGAAGACAAGATGGACGTGCTCCTCTTCGTCGACAACATCTTCCGCTTCACCCAGGCCGGCGCCGAAGTGTCCGCCCTCCTCGGCCGGATCCCCTCCGCCGTAGGTTACCAGCCGACCCTCGCGGTCGAAATGGGTGAACTGCAGGAACGCATCACCTCGACCAAGAACGGTTCGATCACCTCCGTCCAGGCCGTCTACGTCCCTGCCGACGACTACACCGACCCGGCTCCCGCCACTACCTTCGCTCACTTGGACGCCACGACTGAACTGTCCCGCGCCCTCGCCCAGCTCGGTATCTACCCCGCCGTCGACCCCTTGACCTCCAGCTCGACCATTCTCGCCCCCGAGATCGTCGGCGACGAGCACTACAAGACCGCCTCGGCCGTCAAGCAGATCCTCCAGAAGTACAAGGAACTGCAAGACATCATCGCCATCCTCGGCATGGACGAACTGTCTGAAGAAGACCGCCTCACCGTCGAGCGCGCCCGCAAGATCCAGAAGTTCCTGTCGCAGCCCTTCAACGTCGCTGAACAGTTCACTGGCCTGAAAGGCAAGTACGTTCCCCTCGCCGACACCATCCGCTCCTTCAAGGAAATCCTTGCCGGCAAGCACGACAACCTCCCCGAAGGCGCCTTCTACCTGGTCGGCTCCATCGAGGAAGCGATCGAAAAAGCCAAGAAGATGGAATCCAAATAATGGCCTTCAAACTGCGCATCATCACCCCTGAACGCCTCGTCTTCGAAGGGGAGGCTGAGTACCTCAGCGTCCCCGGTGTCGAAGGTGAATTCGGCGTGCTGTCGCAGCACGCGGCGACACTCGCCGGTCTCAAGACCGACGGTGTCCTCACCTACCGCGTCAAGGGTCAAGACCACAAAGTCACCATCACCGGCGGCTTCGTCGAAATCCAGAAGAACACGGTCTCCGTGCTGGCCGACGCCGTCACCGCCTGATTCCAAGACTCGTCTTGTCAAACGCCGCCCGGCTCCCGGGCGGCGTTTGGTTTGGGGTGACTCAAAAAGGAGGACAGGCGTCTAGCATGGGTCGCATGGGTCGCATGGGTCGCATGGGTCGCATGGGTCGCATGGGTCGCATGGGTCGCATGGGTCGCATGGGTCGCAGCAACAAATCGGCAGAAAAACTTGCTGTGCCTCCCGAGTGGGATACTTTCCCTCGTCACCATCGGGCATTCAAGGAACTCAAGCGATGAAAAACCAGCAAATGCAAGAAGAGCTTTTGAAAGTCGGCAGGAAGCTCTCTCACCCGGGACTGATCCTCAAAAATCAGTACCTCGTGAAGATGGATCTCTCCGCCTATCGTCTGGCTCAGGACACCGGATTGAGCCAGGTGACGGTCTCTGACCTCATTCATGGCAAACGGGCGATCACGATGGAAACCGCCATCCGCCTGGGCCGGTATTTCGAGACCAGTCCCCAATACTGGATGAACATGCAGAACCACTTCGAGGCCAAGTATTATGAATACTGCCTGGGAGATAAGTTCGCCGGCATCCAGCCCTGCTTGGCCCATTGAGGCTGAAGCCACAAGCCGTCATCGCCTGATCCCAAGACTCGTCTTGTCAAACGCCGCCCGGATCCCGGGCGGCGTTTGGTTTGGGGCTCAAAAAGGAGGACAGGCGTCCCGCATGGGTCGCATGGGGCGCATGCGACCATTCACTGCCTCACTCCTTCTTCGCCTTGTTCAGGCTGATGACGATCACCACGACGCAGGCGATGATCGCGAAGATGACCAGGGGGATGAAGTAGCGGCCCATCACTTCTTCTCCGTTTCCAGTTGTTTGGCCTGCTGGCGCAGGAGGGTGCCGGCGAGGGCGTCGAGGGCGCCCCCGTTCTGGCCGCCGACCATCACCTGCGGGGTGATCTGGATCTTGCCTTCGGAAACCAGCTTGAGCATCTCGAGCTGGGCGACCGAGTCCTTGCCGAGGGTCTCGACCATGGATCGATAGGCGGCGGCGCGGCCTTCGCCGGTGATCCGCTGGTAGTTCGCCTCACCTTCGGCGGTGGCGGCGCGGGCGAGGGCTTCCTGCTTCTGCACCAGCACCGCGTAGCTCGCCTTGGCGAGATTGCGCTGCTGCTCGGCTTCTTCCTGCGCCTTGACGAAGTTGGCTCGCGAAACCTCGGCCTTCTGCTGCTCGGCGAAAAGCACCTGCTGGTTCACCGCCACTTCCCGGTCGGTCTGGGTGGCGAGCAGCTTCTTGCCCGATTCGGTGGCGTCGAGGTGGATGTTGCCGACATAGACGCCGTCGCAAGTGAGGTGGAACTTCTTCAGCTCGGCGGTGATCATCGCGTTGGCCACCTTCTCGATCTCGCTGCGCTTGTTGACGAACTCCAGTGCGGTCTTCTGCTCGGCGACGTTGCGGAAGACGGCGCGAACCGTCGGCAAGACCACCTTGGCCTCGAGCACCTCCAGCTGTTCGTCTTCTTGTTCGTCCTTCTTCAAGGCGTCGGGATCGCCTAGCAGGGCGACCAGATAGGGAGCTTCTTTTGATTCGATGGCGCAAGCGACACGCACGTCGACCGGGAAGGAGAAGCCGTCTTTCGACCGGACGCTGATCGACCAGTCGCCGTTCTGGCCTTCGGGCTGGCGGTTGCGGTTGTCGCGGCTGACCGCCTGTTGGTAGACGTAGACCCGCTGCGAAGTCTTCACTGTGGTCACCTGGAAGGCGCGGGTGTTGATGAAGTATTGGCCGGGGGCCTTGGCCTGGCGGTAGATGCCGCACTGGCCTTCGTCGACCAGCGGCGTGCCGTTGACCAGGGTGACGCCTTCCGCTTTGGGGTCGACCGGTTTGCCGGTGTTGGCTTTGATGACGGCGACGGTGCCGGCCGCGACGGTGCTGACGTCGAGCAGCTCGATCAGGTGCAGGCGCGGGTTGTAGCGGTAGCTGCCGGGGCTGAGGACGGTGAGCTGGCCGCCCTTCTGGCCGCCTTCGGCGAGGAAGCGCTCGGGGGTGAGCATGGCGGTGGTGTCGTCCCACTTGCGGGCGTAGGTCTCGCCGGCGGGCAGCGGAGCGCCATCGCGGGCGGTGACGAAGCCGAGCTTGCCGGCGGGAACCTGGAAGACCGGCTGGCGCTCGACTTCGTAGAGGAAGGGCCAGTAGCCGAAGTGCCAGCCCGGGCCGAGGATGCGCGCTTGCGGACCTTGTTCGCCGTCCTGGGCGAGGATGGCGCCGGGTTTCATCGTCTTGCCGAAGTGGCGGATCACCACCCCGATCTCGTCGGCGGCGACGGTCACCGAGGAGCCGATCAGGAAGCCGATCAGGAAGAGGAGGGGGCTGAGGACGAAAAGCGCCATCCGCGCGAGTTTCGGCAGCGGCCCGAGGACCGCATAGGTCAGGGCGGCGAGGGCAAAGAGGCTGAAGAGGATCAAGGCGGCCATGCGAACTCCTGGGTTCTTTTTTTAAGGACTGAGTCCATTATACGTTCTGAGAGGCATCAGATACAAGTCTTGAGTGCAGCAAATCTCGCATGTCTCGGCTCTTGACGGGGTGTACGTATGCTGCCGATGTGTGCCGATGTCAGTGCTCCTTGCGGCAGCCGCAAGCTGAGCTAGTGTGAGCGGTTTTCATCTCAATCGCATCTCAAGGAAGCCGCCGCCATGGAAGAGAATTCGCAGCTGTACCGCATCCGCCACTCGATGGCCCACGTCCTCGCCCAGGCCGTCAAACAGATCTTCCCCAAGGCGAGACTGGGCTTCGGCCCGCCGATCGACACCGGCTTCTACTACGACTTCGACTTCGAAGGCTGCGACTTCACCGAGGACAAGCTCAAGGACATCGAGAAGGCGATGCGCCGCATCATCAACGTCGGCCAGAGCTTCGTTCGCTCCGAGACCGACGCCGAAGGCGCCTGCGCCCGCCTCGCCGCCCTCGGCGAAGCCGACTACAAGATCCAGAACGTCCGCAACCTCGCCGGCCGCGGCGTCACCTGCTTCTCCTTCTACGGCAACGAGGCCGAGGGCAAGGGCGAGGTCTTCGCCGACCTCTGCGAAGGCCCGCACGTCGCCAGCACCAAGGAGCTGCCCGCCGACGCCTTCAAGCTCGACCGCGTCGCCGGCGCCTACTGGCTCGGCAACGAGAAGAACAAGCAGCTCACCCGCATCTACGCCCTCTGCTTCGAGACCAGCGCCGAGCTCAAGGGCTACCTCGAGCGCCGCCAGAAGGCCGAGCAATACGACCACAAGAAGCTCGGCAAGGAGCTCGACATCTTCACCTTCGACGAGCTGGTCGGCAAGGGCCTGCCCCTCTGGCTGCCCAACGGCACCATCATCCGCGACGAGATCGAGCGCTTCGCCAAGGAGATGGAGTTCAAGTACGGCTACAAGCGCGTCGCCACGCCGCACATCGCCAAGGAGGACCTCTACCGCACATCCGGCCACCTGCCCCACTACGCCGACTCGATGTTCCCGCCGATGGTCTGCAAGGACGGCGACAGCGAGACCAAGTTCTACCTCAAGGCGATGAACTGCCCGCACCACCACCTCATCTTCAAGTCGCGCCCCCGTTCCTACCGCGACCTGCCGCTCCGCCTCGCCGAGTACGGCACCTGCTACCGCTACGAACAGTCCGGCGAACTCAACGGTCTGCTCCGCGTCCGCTGCATGACCATGAACGACGCCCACCTCTACCTCGCCGAAAGCCAGTTCGAGGACGAGTTCCGCCGCACCATCGCGATGTACAACGAGTTCTACAAGGTTTTCCGCCTCAAGGACTACAAGTTCCGCCTCTCGGTCCGCGATCCGGAGAACCCCAAGTTCGTCGGCGCCCCCGAAACCTGGGACCGCGCCGAAGGCCTGCTCGCCAAGGTCCTCGACGAAGCCAAGATCCCGTACTACATCGGCAAGGGGGAAGCCGCCTTCTACGGCCCCAAGATCGACATCCAGTTCAAGAACCTGATGGGCCGCGAAGAGACGGTGTCGACCATCCAGGTCGACTTCCAGGCCGGGGTCAAGTTCGGCCTCAGCTACGTCGACTCGGACAACACCGAGAAGGTGCCGGTGGTGATGCACCGCGCCCCGCTCTCCACCCACGAGCGCTTCATCAGCTTCCTGCTCGAGTACTACGGCGGCGCCCTGCCGCTCTGGTGCGCCCCGCTGCAGGTCGTCTTCCTGCCGGTCACCGACGCCCACGCGCCCTACTGCGAAGAGCTCGCCGAAGCCATGAAGGCCGAGATGATGCGCGTCGAGGTCGACGACTCCGCCAACTCCTTCGGCAAGAAGATCCGCACCCACACCATGCGCAAGATCCCGGTGCAGGTGATCGTCGGCGACAAGGAAGTCGCGGACGGCAGCGTCACCCTGCGCCGCTACGGCCAGGAGGAGCAGCTCACCGTCGCCAAGGACGAGTTCCTCGCCACCCTGCGCGGCGAGATCAAGAGCCGCCAGATGGACCGCGAGCCGATGGGTTCGATCATCTGATTCGGGCGCGATTCCCGGAAGATTTCACCACGAGGAGACGCTCTTGTCCCTCGTGGTGAATTCGTTTCCGGCTCTTGCCCTCATGGCTCGCGGATGAGCCGCCGCCAGGGATTGGGGATCTGTTTTGCTGAAGCGGATTTTGGAGGATGAGGAGACGGGGATCTGAATCAGAGGCGGATTTTTCGGCCTGGATCACTCGAAGGAACGGGATTGCTCTCCGACTTGCCATCTGCCGTGTTGTCACGTGTTGTGGCATGTCCCCTGCGTGACACTGCTCAGTTTCGGGATAGCGCACGAAGCTGACCGATTGCTCGAGGATGGGATGGCGCGAAACGCGACAGGAAGCAGATGAAACCTTATTTAAGGGGGGCTGAGGTAATGAAAATCAGCATGAAAGTCAAGATCCTGGGTGGTTTCACTGTGTCCTTGTCGGCTGCCGTCGTCATTGGCTGGCTTGGCATTCAGGCCAATCGTTCGACGGCTCAGATCACGGAGAGCGTCGGAGCCAAGGCAGCTCGCATTGGGCAAGTGGGGGAGAACCTGGGTAAGCGGTCGATGTTGACTGCTGCGATAGTGTCCGAGATCAAGGTGTTGATTCAAAAAATCCAATCTGAAACGGTCGCAGAAATCAGTGATAAGCTAGACCTGTCGAAGGAAATAAATGATGATCTTAATAAGGTGGAGGGTTTGACGAAGATATTGCTTGAAGGGGGTGAATATCAGCTTGGCTCCATGAAGCTGAAAGCGGTGAAGACTGACTCTCCCGAACTTCTCAAGGAATTGGAGAAGTTTCAGCAGGGTTTTGTGCGGTTCAAGGAGATTATTCTTGGTCGTTTAGCACAAGGTGGAGGGCTTGAGGGCGAGACCGGTTCAGCTGCGGATGGATTGTTTGATAAATCTTATGATCAGATCATTGAGCAACTGATTTTGCTTGAGGCGAACGAAGGTCTTAGCGGCGCGGTGCTGCGGAAGTTGTCGCAGGCGAAATATCTGGCGGCGAATGGGCATCTTTATTTTGAAGAATACATGTCGGGCGATGACTCGATGAATCCGGCAGAGATTTTAAACAGCAATTTCCGTCGGGCGATGGAGTTGATGAATGACATGCCGGGGGTGCCGGATAAAGATCTGGCGGCAGTCCGGGGCAATTTAAAGGATTTGATCACAGCCGCAGAGATCCGGGATCGGGATGCTGGCTTGGCCCGGGATCGGGAAAGGCAAAAGGCTGAGGTGTCACGCCGTTTGACGGCGGAATTGGTTGCGTCGATCGATTCTCTCAGCAGGGCGAGCAACGAGGAAGTGGCCCAAAGCTTGAACATGATGGTGGCCAGCCGCCGCGATTGCGATGCGGAGGTGCAGAAATCTCGCAAGGCTGTCGCCGACAATGAGACTCAGGAGATCCTGGTGATTGTTTGCTGTGCCTTGGCGGCGCTGGGATTGGGGGTGTGGATGAGTTTCTGGATCACTCGTCAGATCCGGATGGCTTCGGCAGGATTGCGAAGGATCGCCGAAGGGAAAATCAACACTCATGTGGCGGTGTCGAGCCGAGATGAAATCGGGGACATGGCGGCAGACATCAACGCCATGGCGAGCTCGCTGAGCGGCACAGTGAATGAGATCAAGCACACAGCCGACACCACTTCGGTCAGTTCCGAGGAGCTTGCCGCCAGCGCCCAGAACATTGCCAGCGGGGCCCAGACTCAGGCGCAGCTTTTCAGCGAGCTTCGCACAGGGGTCGCCGATCTGAGCCGCTCGATCCAGGAATCTTCAGGGGCGGCCGACGAGGCGACGCGTCTGGCGGAGCTTGCCACGGCGGCAGCGGCAGCGGGTCAAGAGACCGTTGCCAATTCCATCCGGGCTATGGATCGGATTGCTGACAGTTCCGATCAGATGACGAAGATTATCAAGACCATCAGCCAGATCGCAAGCCAGACCAATCTTTTGGCTTTGAACGCGGCGATCGAGGCAGCTTCTGCTGGTGAACATGGACTTGGCTTCGCCGTCGTCGCTGATGAGGTCAGGAAATTGGCAGAGCGCAGCAGCGCGGCGGCGAATGAAATCGGCGACTTGATCCACTTGAGCGCTCAGAGAGTGGGGGAGGGGACCCGGCATTCGCAAGCTGTGAATGACGCTTTGCGAGAGATTGTGGAAGGGATTGAGCGGACCCGTCTGGAGATGGGCCGGATCGCCAAGGTCAGCCAACTGCAGTCGCAAGTTGTCGGCACGCTGCGGGAATCGGTTGAAAAGGCGGGGGCTGTCACGCAAGGGAATTCGGCTGCGGCTGAGGAAATGGCTGCCAGTGCGGAAGAGCTCTCGGCCCAGGCTCAGCGTCTGCAATCGATCATCAGCCAATTCCGGCTGGAGCCGGAAACTCAGGTCAGGTGCTGAAGATCCGCAGGGCGCCGATATGGGCCTGGCGCAGCAGGGCGACTTCCGCGGCGAGGGCTTGGCTGAGGCTGCTTTCACTGGCTTCGGGATCGCCGGCGAGCCAGAGCTCATGTTCGGCGCTGGCGTCGCCCCAGCTTTGCGGTGAATCGGGGCTGAGGTAGGCGAGGGTATCGGAGAAGGGGCCGGCGGGGAGAGGGAGGGCGGCACCGCGTCTGAGGATTTCGGAGAGGGCTAGGACTTTGCCTTCCTGGTCGAGGAGGGCGTCGACTTCTTCCATCAGCAGGTCGTGGCGCGAGGTGAGTTCATGAAGGGCGCGCCGTTCGCCGGGCGAGGCGACGAGGATTTGCATCTGAGGCTGGCGTTCGAGCTGGCGGAAGAGGAAGACGAGGAGTCTTTGCAGTGCGGACTTTTCGCTTTCAGGATTGCGGCAAGGGACGACTTCGCAGCGTCCGTTGCTAAGCAGGATGGCGAGGCCGGCGAGGCCGAGGCGTGAAGCTGAGGGGGGCAGGTGGAGATAGATCAGGGGGGCGTTTTCAGGGGGCAGGGCGACTTGGCGGCCGGGGCGCAAGAGCGGCCGTTTTTCGATCAGGGAGCGGGCCTGGAGGCGCCAGCTGAGGACAAGGGCGGGATCGGCGAGGCTGGCGAGGGCCTGGGGCTCGCCGTCGACGAGATCCTGCAGCGAGCGGATGCCGAGAATGGAGAGGGCGGCTGCGGCGCTGCTTTTCAAGCCGCTGATCTGCGACAGATGGCCGCTTCCCCTTCGTTCGTCCTGGCAGCGCTGGGCGTAGCGGCAGGAGCCGCAAAAGGGGGTCCAGAAGGGCTCGGTGGGAGCCGGGGCCTGGAGGTATTGGCGCATCTGGCCGAGGATTTCCTGGTGGTAGGCCTGGGCGACTTCGGGCGGATAGTCCTTTTCCCTGTCGCCGAGGCCGTGGCGCAGGCTGATGCGGCTTGGCGGCTGGCCGGTGATCTGGCGCAGCAGAAGGGCGTAATGCTGCACTTGCAGGAGGTGTTCCGGGCGTGGTTCGGCGGCGAGCTTGGCTTCAGTGAGGGTCCATGAGCCGTCGGGCTGTCGGATGAGGAAGTCGGCCTGGCCGGCGAGGTCGCCGGAGAGCAGGCGGGCTTGATGGATGGCGGGGGCTCCGGCTTCGAGGGCTTCTTGGGTGAGTCGACGCTGTTCTTCCTCGGGGAGATCGGTGTCGATGAGGACGCTTCCCGGGGGCAGCTCCTTCTGGATTTCCGTCTCGAATCGGAGGCCTGCGGCACGCAGTCTCTGGGCGCGAGGGGAGGCGGGGAGGGCTTGATCCGGACAGCCGCGGGACCGAAGCCAGGCGCTGTGCCGGCATTCGCTGAAATGCAGGAGATCCTTGGGGTGGATGAGCATGAGGAATTAAGAATTAAGAATTAAGAGTGGGCTACGTGTCCCAGTTGTGTCCCAGCTGTCACGAGCTGGCGATCCAGACTTGGCAGAGGCGGGAGCCGAAGAGGAGGGGAGTGGCTTGAGCGGCCTCTGTCTGGAGTTGACGGCGCACCTCGGTGGTGCGCAGGCCGAGAAACTGGCAGGGGCCGATGAACTGCTGCCATCGGACGCCGAGGCGTCCGATGACTTCCTTGGAGGCGAAGGTCTTGGGTACGGGGAGGAGGATCTTGCGGCCGGCGGGGTTGCGGTAGTCGCCGGCGAGGAGGTAGTTCTGCCCCCCCGGGGTAGCGAAGATCTCTTCGCAGGCGGAGATCAGGTCGCGGCGGAATTCACGGTCGTCGCAGGAGATAAAGAGGCGCAGGCTGCCGTGTCGGCGGGGCAGGATGCGAGATTTCACCAGGTCGTTGCGCCAAGGGATGCGGCTGTTGTCGCAGAGGGCGGCGGCGAGGGTCTGGACGACGTGGCCGATGAATTGCGCCAGGCTGGCGTAGCTGGGCGGGGTGTTGGGCGGGCTTCCTGCGGGGCGGGGCAGTTCATGGCGGAATGAGGACTCCAGTTCCGGGACGAAGGAGATCTCCACCACCCGGCTGAGCTTAGGGTCTTGAATGCCCAGGGCCATCCAGGCGGCGGCGCCTTCCTGGCGCTGCGAAGCACTCCAGGCGGAGAGGGTGTTGACGTCGCGGGCGGTGGCGGGATCGGGGCAGATTTCAGCTTTGAGGTTGCTGCAGAGGTGGGTGATCCCCTCTTCGAAAAGACCATCCTCGGCGAGGTGGAAGGATTCCGTCTTGCGACGGTTTAGGCGCAGATAGGGTTCCATGCCCTGGGGGACATCGGGAGTGCTGCAGATGACGTCCCAGAGATTGGCGAGGGGCGTGGGCAGGCCGCTTCGCGGGTCGGCGGCGCGCATCTGCAGGCGGTGCCAGAAGAGGTGGCCATCGCCGGAGCAGAGGTTGACGACCGTGTTGACGGCGAGGGGGTCCCAGGAGGAGCCGAGGAGTTCGCGGGTGCCGATCAGGCAAGAGGAGACGCGGTGCAGAAGGACTTTGCGGATGCAGTGGTGCAGCACGTCATTGCCGGCTGCGGGACCGCTGAGCGTGAGGCGTGCCCAGCCGTCCTGTTCGTGGATGCCGAGATTGACCGAGCTGCCCCAGGGCGCCAGTTCCGAGCCCAGTTCAGTGGCCAGGAGGTTCAGGAATCGCGCGTCGCAGTAGATCGACATGCCGAGGATGGCGATCGGGTTGAGCTGCAGAGTGACAGGGTGTCCTCGCAGGCTTGAGAAGACGCTTCGCAGGCTGCAGGGGGCGAAGGATTCGGCGGGGACCTGCTGATAGATTCCGGCGTTGGCGGAGCCGGCGGCGGAGTCGCAGACGACGAGGGCGCTGAAGGTGTCGCCTAGGTGCGACCAGTCCTTTTCGAGGATCTGGCAGACGGCTCTTTCCCGGCTGCGTGAGCGGTCGAGGAGGTTGGGTACGGGGGAGGCGCCTTTGGTGACGCCGCTCTCGGTGAGGACGCAGCCGATGGCGGCGAGCTTGGTGATGGCCTCGCGGGCGGCATGGTGGTCGGCTTCGCGGCTGCTGCAGAGGAGTTGCCGGAAGATGTAGTCCCGGATGAAGACGAAGCTGCCTTCGATGCCGTTGTCTGGGATCTTCTCGAGCAGGAAGTCGAAAGTCTTGGGGATGGTCTCGCCCTGGCTGCGGTAGAACTGCAGCAGCGACTCGGTGAAAGCGCGGCGGCGCCCCCAGTTTCCGGGTATGTCGTGTTCGATGTTGCCCAGTTCGTTGCGGGCGAAGGAGTCGAGGGTGATCGAGACGGAGGGGCCGTTGAGCAGCATCAGAGCTTCGTGCCATTCGGCGAGGGCGCCTTTCATCACCATGATCTCGTCGGGGTCGGGTTCGCAAAGCCAGGCGAGTTCGCGCCAGGGGCGGAGGGCGCCGGCGCTGACGAGGGCGGGGGTTTTCATCTCCAGGGCCTGGCCTGGGAAGAGTCGCTTGCGCTGATCCCAGAGCCGACGCTCGCCCTCGGCGTCGCCGCGGTGGGAGGGGAGGGCGAGGGTGAAAGGGTTCCCCAGCTCGGCGAGAATGATCTCCAGCACTTGGCCCCAGAGCAGGCCGGCGCGGTGCCAGGCGTCGGCGATGACGATGCCGGTGCCGTTCTCCTTGAGCTTGTGAAGGCAGAGGCCGAAAAGCGGCGAGTACCATTCGGGGCCGAAGGCGGGAGCGCCGTTCTCGGGTTGGAAATGCGCTTCGAGGCTGCGGAGATAAGTGTCGATGCCTTGGATCGGCTCGCTCACCAGGCTTTGTGCAGCGGCGCTGATCGCGTCGAGATCTCCGAGGTTGCCGACGCCGGCGCCCTCGCGGGAGACCAGGGCGATTTCCGCGGCGCGAAGGTTGGCGGCTTCCTGGCGTTGGGCCTGGGTGGCGCAGTAGACGTTGGCCAGGTCTCCATAGCGCAGGACGGAGATCTGCTGGTTCTCACCTCTGGCGTGGAAGGGGGCGCAGGCCCCTTGCAGGTCACGCACCCATTCCTGCAGGCGGATGTCGTCGGGCACGAGGATGAGGGCGGGACAGCCTACCTGGGCGATGACGTCGCCCACCGACTGGCGCAGCAGGGGGGTTGCCGGAGCGACAAACTGCAGACGGGGATGGATCCTCCAGGAATCGGTGATTCGCGAAGACATCAAATCCCGGATTTGTCTCTTGGCTTCCTGTCGGTCCACAAACGATCCCCTTCTTGACTGCTTTAACACTAACTCACTGCGGCTGATTGTCGCCCGGCTTTCAGCGGAGGATGTTGCGGGCTGCGACGCGAACCGCCTCGTGGGGATCGGAAAGAAGCAGGCGGGCGAGCTCGAGGGCGAGGTGCTGATCGATCAGGCAGGCTGCTACCAGGCTGCGTTCGCGGATGTACCAGGCCGGGTCGGCGGCGAGGCGGCGCAGATCGGGAGCCGCCTCGCCGAGGCGGAGCCGGGTGGCCGCCGCGAGACATTCCATCCGGACCGCGACCACCGGGTCGGAAAGTCCGGCGATGACTTCCGGAGCGAGCCGGATGTCGTGCATCGCGATCGCAGCGGACGCGGCCTTGATCCGGATCGCCGGATCGCTTGACAGGAAGCAGCGGCGGATGCCGGGGATGGCGCTTTCCTCCCGCAAGGCTCCGAGCACTTCCAAGGCCTCGACTTTGGCCTTCCTGTCGCCTCCCTCCAGGGCGCGGACATGGCGCTCCAGCGCGAGGCGTCCTAGAAGCGACAGTTTCTCGCCGATCAGCGCGGGATCTCTTTCGGCTTCGCTCATGAGCTCTCCGGTGGCTGGGCCGGCCGTATCAGCGGCGGACTTCGTAGTGGAGGAGGAAGGGGACCGAGCCGAATTCGACCAGGTCGCCGGCGCGCAGGATGCCGCGATCGATCTGCTTGAGATTGACGTAGGTCTTGTTGGAGGACTGGTTGTCCTGGATCAGGATTTGCTTCTCCTTCACCGTCAGATAGGCGTGGACGCGGGAGACGCTGGCGTCGGGGATGCAGATGCGGGTGTCATTCTGGCGTCCGACGCTGAGGGGTTCGCGGCTGGGCATCAGGACGATGCTGGGCATCAGCCCGCTGGTATTGGTCAGGGTGAGGTGGGGCTGGCGGGAATAGCGCGAGCTCAAGGCCTCCGACTGCTCCAGGATCGAGCCGAGGATCTCGACCGTGAATTTCTGGCCGCCGGCTTCGATCTTGGCATTTTCGGTGAAGAGATGGGAGCCGATGAGACGGCGGCCGTTGACCTGGATGCCCGGGGTGCCGAGGGTCAGATCCTCGAGGAAGAGGCCTTTCTGATTCCAGTAGATGATGAAGTGGAAGGGGCTGAGGGTGTTCCCGGGGAGATGGAAGTCGCAGGATTCGTGAGTGCCGACCAGGATCGGCGCCGCCGAAGACCCCTGTTCCTTGCCGTTGCAGGAGAGTCGGACGCAGGCGAGGTCGGGAAGATCGTTGCCCTGCACCTCGAGAAGACTTCTCTTCAGGGCGCAGGAATCGGTGTCGGTGTAGGTGTCGCAGTCGAGGCCGCAGAAGATCACCCAGGCGGTGCCGACGCGCAGGATCATCCGGGACTCGCTGCGGAAGTCGACCTGGCGGCGCGTGATCCCATCCATCAAGGTCAAGTCGCTGGCTCCGCAATCCATGAAGAACCAGCGCTTGCCGAACTTGACGCAGGCAACCTGGATGGGGGCGACCGAGCCGTCGCCGATGCGGATGTCCGCTTCTGCTCCGCGGCCGATGGTGTAGATCGGCTGGTCATCTTTGATCTCGACCCGCCGCACCTGGCCTTTCTCGAAGACGAAGAAGGAGGGCTTGAGCACTTTGTTGAAGCCAGCCTGAGGGGAGAGGGAGTTCATCCCGAGACGCATCTGTTCGGCTGGGGTGATCAAGGTCTTGGAAGAGTCTTCGCTCATTTTTACGTCTCCCGGTCTACGAGTTCAAATCTACCCGGAGGATCCGATTTCGCATCTGCACCCTGAAAATTATCGATCCTAGACCTGCCCGACTCATCCTTGATGCTGGCCTTCTGCGGATTGCCGTGGATTGGAAGGGATGGGAATTGACGGTCCCGGCAATCCGCAGACTTGAGAGTCATGCAGCCCGGAGCTTATCTCTGCGAGCGCTTCTGGCCGGCCAGGTCCGCCGCCATTTTTAATGCGGCGAAGAAGCTGCCGGTGCCGGCTTGTCCCTTCCAGGCGATGTCGTAGGCGGTGCCGTGATCCGGGCTGGTGCGGATGATCGGCAGTCCGAGGGTGCAGTTGACGCCGCAGTCGAAGGCCAGCATCTTGAAGGGGATGTGCCCTTGGTCGTGGTACATCGCCACGATGCCGTCGAAGCGCTCGCGGATGCGGGGGACGAAAAGGGTGTCGGCCGGAAAAGGACCGGCGATGTCGACGCCCTCCCGACGCAGTTCCTCCAAGGCGGGAATGACCAGGTCCAGCTCCTCGCGGCCGAGGTAGCCGCCTTCACCGGCGTGGGGGTTGAGGCCGCAAGCCGCAAGCTTCGGTGCAGAAATTCCGCCGGCCTGCAGGGCCTGCCGCAGCAGCAGCGCGGCCCGCCGGATCCGCGCCGCGTCGAGACCCGCCGCCGCCGACGCCAGGGACATGTGGCAGGTGGCGAAGCTCACCTGGAGCTTGTGACGCTTCGACGACTGCATCATCACGAAATCCTCGCTGCCGCTCAGCTCCGCGACCAGCTCGGTGTGCCCGCAGAAGGCGATGCCAGCCAGATTCACCGCCTCTTTCGACAGAGGGGCCGTCGTCATCGCGTCGAATTCCCCGGCCAGCACGCCGCGGCAGGCACGCACCACCGCCTCGTATCCCGCCCGGCCACAGGCGGCGTCCGCCCGGCCCACCGGCCATTCCTCCAGCTCGCCGCAGTCGACATGGCGGATCACCCGTCTCGACGCCGCATCCGACTTCCCTTCCCACGGCGCCAGCTCCGCTCCCGGAGCCCAAAGCTTCGCCGCCGCCGCAACCGCCTTCGCCGGGCCGATCAACACCGGCTGCAGGCGCCGCCGCAGTGATGCCGAGATCGCCGCCCGGATGCACAGTTCAGGCCCGATTCCTGCGGCATCGCCCAGGCTGAGAGCTATCACCGGACGCCAGGCTTTTTTTGTCGACTTGTCTTGCATTTATGACACGAGGCCTTCTTGTTGTCTAGGGAACTCAAGATATCACAGTTAACCGAAAAGGAGAATGCCATGCCTGACCCACTCTTCGAAAATGTCATCCGTAAATTCAACGAGGTCGCCGACCGGATCCAGCTTGAGCCGCGGGTGCGGACCATCCTGTCGCAACCGAAGAACGAGATCATCGTCAACTTCCCGGTGAAGATGGACGACGGCAGCTACCGTCTCTTCAAGGGCTACCGCGTCCAGCACAACAACGTCCTCGGGCCCTACAAGGGCGGTTTCCGCTTCCACGAGGAGGTCAATCTCGACGAGGTGAAGGCCCTGGCGATGCTGATGACGATCAAGTGCGCTCTCGCCGGCCTGCCGCTGGGCGGCGCCAAGGGCGGCATCAAGTTCAATCCCAAGTCGGTCTCCAACGCCGAGATGGAGCGGATCACGCGCCGCTTCGTACACGCTCTCGGTTCCAACATCGGCCCCTTCCATGACATCCCGGCTCCGGACGTCGGCACCAACGCCCAGACCATGGACTGGATGATGGATACCTATGTCAACACCGCCAACGCCAGCGAACGTCATAACCTCAAGGGCGTGGTCACCGGCAAGAGCGTCGACGCCGGTGGCACCGTCGGGCGCGAGGCTGCGACCGGTACCGGCGCCGTGATGTGCATCGAGGAATGGGCGCACGTCAAGGGGCTTAGTCTCTCGGGCATGAGTTACGCCATCCAGGGCTTCGGCAACGTCGGCTCCTGGGCGGCCGTCGCCATGGCCCGCAACGGCGCCCGGCTCGTCGCCGTCAACGACGCGGCCGGCACCATCATTGATCCCAACGGCATCGATGTCGAGGCTTTGCGCCGCTACGTCCGGGAGCACCGCACCCTCGAAGGCTTCGGCAGCCGTCCCCTTGCCGACCGCAATTCCTTCTGGAGCGTGCCCTGCGACATCATGATCCCTGCCGCGCTGGAAAACCAGATCGGCGCCGCCGAGGCCGCCGCCCTGAAGTGCCGTCTCATTGCCGAAGGCGCCAACGGCCCCACCACTCCCGAAGGCGATGCGGTGCTGGAAAAGCGCGGCATCGAGATCATCCCGGATGTCCTCTGCAACTCCGGCGGCGTCATCGTCTCCTACTTCGAATGGCTGCAGAACAAGACCGGCGAAGCCTGGGACGAAGAACGGGTCACGCACAGCCTGCGCAAGACCATCACCAAGGCGCACCGCGAAGTCGCCGGCGTCGCCGCCGCCAACAAGATCGATATGCGGAGCGCGTGCTACTGGAAGGCACTCAAGCAGATCGATCGGGTCTACGCCGCCCGCGGCATCTTCCCCTGAAAGATCCGGGGAGTCGATCTTCAGCCCGCCGGTTTCCGGCGGGCATTTTTCGACCTGTGCAAAGTCTGATTGCACCCTGGAAGGTCGGCCGGATGTCAGCCCAGGGTGTAGCGACGAGGCAAGAGTCGCAAACCCTGGGTAGGGGAGGAAATCGACCGGAGCCCCAGAGGGGCGAGCAGATGCCGTGATTGACGCGGATGATCTCTGGAGACTCCTCCGGTGCTAGAATCGACTCGGTATCCCACCCAGGTTTTGCCTTCGTCCCTCGGGCTGTCTGCTGGCAGCCCATCCGTGGCATGAAGATGCGGCAAGCTCGAGACTTGCTCAGGTCGCTTTTTCTTCTGTGCTGAGCGGCTGGTTATGCTTGGCTTTCTGGCGCTTCTCCGTGTTGCGGGCCTGGTTGTTTCGGCTCTGTAAGAAGTGCTTCGATGCGTAAGTTTTCGCAATCTTTTGTTTTGCCGGCGGGGGTTTGCCCGGGAAGCCGCGCTATCTTCGGCAAATTTTGGAGCCTTCGTGTCTTTGACCCTGAAAAACCTCGCCGCCTGGATCCTGCTGCCGCTGAGCTGCGGCCTGCTTCTCTTCGCTTGGAAATGGCAGATGCCGGATCCGCGTCTCCCGGATCTGCCGCCCGAGCCCCGGCCGCTCGTCGTCCAGTCGCAGGGCTTGCAATCTCAGGCGCCGTTTATGAGCCTGGTCGCCGCCAAGGCGAAAAAGGATCTCTCTTCCTCGAGCGCGATGCAGACCGTGCAGCTGCCGCCCCCGGCTTTCAACCTCCGCGGCATCGCATTGGTCGAAGGAAGAGGCCTGGCCTTGATCGAAACGCTCGGCGGCCAAAGCCCCAGCCGCTGGCTCAAAGCCGGAGACAAACTTCCCGACGCCGGCAGGATCGACGAGATCCGGGCCGATCGAATCCTCTACACCAGCCCCGACGGCTCGCGCAAGGAACTGCGTCTGCCGCAAAGGAACCCGCCCCGATGAATCTCGCCGCCTCCCGCCTCTGCCTCTCGAGTTCACTGCTCCTCCTTGCCGCCTGCCAAAGCACGCCCGAGGCCCAGCCCGAGCCCGTCCTCGAAATCCGATCGGGCCAGCCGATCGAGGCCGGCCTTCTCCTGCCGGCGGAGAAAGCCGTGGCGGTCAAGCCGCCTGAGGAACGCCCGGTCTACGCCCGCGTCGCCAATGAAGCCAAGGCCGTCGATGCGGAGCCGGCACTGCCCCTGCAAACCCGTCTCGACGGTGTCAAGATCGGCGAATTCGTCGCCCTCATGGCCCGCCCGGAAATCCTCAACTTCCCCTATGTGATCGATGCCCAGGCCGCCGGCGGTACCGTCACCCTCGACCTTGGCGAAGCCCGTTTCGGTCGCAGCGCTGCCGAGGCCCTGTTGCAGACGGTGCTGAGGATGAACGGGCTGGTGATCGAAACCGGCCCCGGCGGAGTCCGCAAGATCCTGCCGGGCAGCAAGGCGGGCCGCTCGGAAGGCACCAGCCTGGCGGTTCTCCAGGTCGCCGGATTGAGCTCGCAAGAAGCGATCACCCTGCTCAAGCCGCTGCTGCCGGAAAGCTGCCAGCTGTCGCCCCTGCCGCGCAGCGGCTCCTTTGTCGTCTCCGACAGCCTTGAAGTGGTCGAACGGGCCAAGCTGATCGCCTCGCAATTGGCGGTGAAAGGACCCGCCGGCTGGCCTCTCGCCGTCATCCCGCTGAAGGAGATGGCGCCTGGCAAGATCATCGCCGAGCTGCGTGGCATCCTCCCCGTCCTTGGCCTGCCGGTCGACGGCGACGGGGCGGTGAAGTTCGCCGCCATCGAACGCACCCAGATGCTCCTCGTCTGCGCCGCCACCCCCTCCGCTCTTGATGAAATCCGCGCTTGGGTCGCCTCGCTCGATGTCGCCGACGCAGGTCAGGAGTCGCAGCTTTACCGCTACCCGGTCCGCCATGGCGTCGCCCGCGATATGATGCTCAAAACCGCCGCATTTTTCCCCAACGCCGTCACCACTTTCGACCAAGGTCCGGAAAACCGCGGCGAGGGCAATTCCGCCGCCGGCGGCCCCACCCCCGCTCCCGCCCCGATGCGCCCCCCAGGTGACAAGGACAACACTCCCGCCGGCTTCCAGGAGAACATGGCGCTCGTCGAGGACGCCCGCCAGAATCAGATCATCCTCCGCCTCAGCCCCCGCGCCTGGCGCCTCGCCAAACCTCTGCTCGAATCGCTCGATGCCCCGCCACTCCAATGCATCGTCGAAGTCACCGCCGTCGATGTCCAGCTCAGCTCCGACCTGTCCTACGGCGTCACCTGGGCCCTCGACAAGAAGTTCGGCAACAACAACGGCCAGCTCGGCTCGGGCAATAGCGGCGCCTCAGCTCCCAACTTTTCGCCGGGAACGGTGACTCCCGGCCTCAGCGGCATGTTGCAGCGAGCCGGAGCCACCGATGAATTCGCCTTGCTCCAGGCTCTCGACAGCGATGTCAAAAGCGAAGTCCTCTTCCGACCCAAACTGCTCACCACCAACGGACGCGCCGCAGAAATCAAGATCGGCCAGCAAGTCCCGGTCCGCCTCGGCAGCAATTCCAACGAAAACGGGGTGCAGGAGAATGTCCAGTACCGCGACACCGGGGTCAAACTCAAGGTGACTCCCCGCATCAGCGCCGGACGCAAGGTCAGCCTCAGCATCGAGCAGGAGATCTCCGGCGTCGCCGAAAATGCCAACAGCGGCAGCTCCATCGATTCCCCCGTGATCAGCGAAACCACGCTGAAGACCGACCTCACCGTCGACGACGGCGAAATGATCCTGATGGGGGGCATGATCAGCCGCGACAACAGCCAGAGCTCCTCCGGCATCCCTCTGCTCAAGGACATCCCCTTCCTCGGCTGGCTCTTCTCCGGCCGCAGCGACAAAGGGGCCCGCAAGGAACTTGTCCTATTCCTGAAAGTGCGCGTCGTCGAATCCGCCCCCGGCCCCGCCGCCCTCGCCGAGGAGTACCGTCACGCCGTGGAAATGATGAAGCGCAAGGACGTCGATCCGTGAGTCTCTTCGCGCCGAAATCGGGCCTCGCCCTGACCTGGCAGGAAGACGGCTCCTGCCGCGGCCTCCGCCTTGAGCGCCGAGGCTCCTCCTGGCAGGTCGCCGCCACCTGGAGCGCCAAGGCGGCCTCCACCTTGGCCATTCCCGCCACCCTCGCCGCCGGCCGCTCCGAGCTCGATCCCTCGCGCGAGGCGCCGCTGGCCTGCGGCAGCGGCGATCCCGACTTGATGATCGCGCCCTTGCAGCTGCCCGCCGGCTTGAGCCCGGAAAACCAGCGCCAGGCGCTCGAGCTGGCCCTCCCCAGGCTCTTCATGAGCAGTGATCTCGTCGCCTGCCTCGCTCCCGGCTGCGTCCTCGCCTTGCCGCGCAAGACCTGGGAGAATTGGCTGGCTCGCATGGCGGAGATCCGTCCGGATCTCATCGCCTCGCCCCTCCAGGCCCTCCCGGCCTTCCCGGGCTGCTCCCTCCGCCTCGACGATTTCGACTGCGTCAGCAGCGCCGACGCGGCCCTGCAGATCAACGGCAGCTCCGGCAAAGCTCTCGCCGACGATCTCGGCATCGGCTGCCCCCAGGGATTCGAGGCGACGCTCGCTCTCGCCCTCCTTCTTCTTCACCCCAAGGCCGAGGATCAGCGCCGCCGCTGCATCCCGGTCCCTGCCTTCCTCCGCCCCACCCGCCAGTACCGACAAGGCCTCTTCCGCCGCACCAGCTTTGCCCTCGCCGCCCTCGCCGCCGCCGCCGCCGCCTACCATTATTGGCAGGAGTGCCGCCGCCATGACCGCCTCTGGGCCGGACGCCTCGCCGACCTGCAGTCCTACACCCGGAAAGTTCAGGTCCCCTCTGCACTGCAGGCGGAAAACCTCAAGCTCCTGCAGGAGCTCGCCGATCCGAAAAACGCCTGCTCCAGCGAGCTTAGCCGCATCCTCGTCGAGACCTGCCGCCAATTCCCCCAGGGCGTCACCCTCGAGTCGATCCAGTGGAGCCAGTCGGGCGGAGTCGCACGCCTGGTCCTCCATCTCAGCGGCTTCGGCGGCAACCCTCCCGACCCCGAGCAAATGCTGGCTCCCGTAGCCGGACTTTCCGGCATCACTCTCAACGGCTCCGGCGGCGGGCCCTGGATCCTCAGCTTCGAGGTCAAGCAATGAGCCCCCGCACATTCGTCCTGGCGGCTCTTCTCGCCGCCCTCCTCGCCGGCCTCGGCTTCAGCCTCGCCCCTCGCCCTGCCGGCGGCGATCTTGCCGGACGCTGCCGAGCTGCCGCCAAGGAGGCTCAGGCTGCCCTCAAGGAGCGTCAGCAGCACGAGCGCGACGCCGCGGCGCTGCAGCGTCACCTGGATCATCTCTGGCCTGCCGAAAGCAGCCCCAGCAGCCTCCAGAGCCGTCTCCGCGCCCTCGCGCAGCAATCCGCTTGCCAGCTCGGCTTCAATGCCAACTCCGAGATCAAAGGCGGCAAGGAGCGGAGCGTCGACCTGCTCAATTGCTCCAGCCGCGGCGAAGGCCAGCTCGAAGCTCTTCTCCGCTTTCTCGCCAATGTCGAGGCCCACCGCCCCAGCCTCGCCCTCACTTCTTGCCGTCTCTCCCCGATCCCTTCCAAGCCCGGTGTCTGGTCCCTCGATGCTCAAATCCAGGCAACGAAACGCCGCGGTCCTTGATCGTTGGCAGCTTGATCCTAAAAAACCACAGTTGAAAGGTTGGCAGGTTCAAGGGTTAAACCTGGATTCCGGAGTTAAGCTTGGGCTCAGCTTCCGAATCCAGGATTCAAAATTCAAAATTCCAGATAACACCAACGAAATCAAAGATTAAAAATTGAAAAACCCGCTTAGGAATTAGATGGTTACCGCTTCACATGATACACGCCGTGTATCATAATCACAAAACTAAGCAAATGAATAATTTGGGGTGTCTTTGCGAGCGAAAGTCGGGA
>JBDKFG010000039.1:0-45048 GCA_039798785.1 Verrucomicrobiota bacterium
CGACGAGGTTTGTTGCTCATGGGCGGTTCCGTGGGGTGCTGGCTGCGGGTGCTACCCTACTCTCTTATTCCGGGGGCGGGCTTAGAGGGGCACGGCATAGATATTGGCAACAAAAACTCGAGTCGCCGAGTGCCTTGCCGAGCTTCCGCCGTCTCAGCGTCGACGAGGAAACGCCGGGATTGATCCTGGAGCTTGACGGCTGGCGGATCCGCCTGAACGCGGGCTTCGACCGCCAAGCCCTTGGCGAAGTTCTCGATTTCCTTGAGAGCCGTCGATGCTGAGCTTCGGCGCGGCCCAGGAGATCTATCTTTGCGAAGAGCCCGTCGACATGCGCCGCAGCTTCGCCGGACTGACGGCGCTGATCGAAGCGAAATTCGATCTCTCTGCTCTCGGCCGCGGCGCCTGGTTCGTCTGCCTCTGGTACAAGCGCCAAGCGCCTCGTACTGGTGATGGATTGGGAGGATCGCTTCGATCTCCGCCTCTCCGATGCCGATGCTGCGTCCATACATAGCGCCACGCAGGCGATCGATCTCATCTACGCCCGCCTCCTCTCCCAGGGCAATCCACGCACCTGGACACGCGACAGCGTCCGCGACAATGTCCGCGACAGCCTGATCAGCCGCGGCTATGCTCCGCCGGAATTCTCCGACGACGCCGACTTCATCCGCGATCTGGGACTGGGCTGAAAGGCCTCAGCCGAGGAGGCCCTTGATCACCTTGGCGGGTTCGACCCCGGTGAGACGGGCGTCGAGGCCCTGGACCTTGAAGGTCAGGCGCTCGTGGTCGATGCCGAAGAGATGCAGGATGCTGGCGTGGAAGTCGCGCACGTGCACCGGATTCTCGACGATGTTGTAGGCGAAGTCGTCGGTGCTGCCGTAGCTGATGCCGGGCTTGAAGCCACCGCCGGTGGCCCAGAGCGAGAAGCACTTGGGGTGGTGGTCGCGGCCGTAGTTGGTCTTGCTCAGGCCGCCCTGGCTGTAGACGGTGCGGCCAAATTCGCCGCCCCAGACGACGATGGTGTCCTCCAGCAGGCCGCGCTGTTTCAGGTCCTGGACCAGGGCGTAGGCGGCCTGGTCGACGTCCTTGCACTGGGCCCGCAGGTCGTGGGGCAGGTTGCCGTGCTGGTCCCAGCCGCGGTGGAAGATCTGGACGAAGCGGGTGCCGCGTTCGACGAGGCGGCGGGCGAGGAGGGCGGAGGCGGCGAAGGTGCCGGGCTTGCGGACGTCCGGGCCGTACATGTCGAGGACGTGGGCGGGCTCCTTCGAGATGTCGGTGAGCTCGGGCACGGAAGTCTGCATGCGGAAGGCCATTTCGTACTGCTTCATCCGGACACGGGTTTCCGGGTCGGCGATGTCTTGCAGGGTCTGGGCGTTCATTTCGCCGAGGCCGTCGAGCATGGTGCGGCGCAGTTCCGGCGAGATGCCGGGGGCATTTTGGAGGTAGAGGACGGGGTCGACGCCGGAGCGCAGGGCGACGCCGGCGTGTTCGCCGGGGAGGAAGCCGGCACCCCAGAGGCGAGCGGAGATGGCCTGGACGTTGGAGCCCGGGTTGGAGTGGGTGGCGTTGATGACTGCGTAGGTCGGCAGGTCTTCGTTCATGGTGCCGAGGCCGTAGGAGAGCCAGGCGCCGATGCTGGGCTTGCCGGAGATCATGTTGCCAGTGTACATCAATTGCTGGGCGGGCTCGTGGTTGATCGCCTCGGTGTTCATGGTCTTGATGACGCAGAGGTCGTCGGCCATCTTCGCCATGTTGGGGATGAGCTCGGAGAACATCGTGCCGGATTTGCCGGAGGGGGCGAACTTGAAGATCGAGGGGGCGATGGGGAAACGCGCCTGGCCGGAGGTCATGCCGGTGAGGCGCTGGCCCTGGCGGATCGAGTCGGGCAGGTCGGTGTTGTAGAGCTTGTCGAGCATCGGCTTGTGGTCGAGCAGGTCGATGTGCGAGGGGGCGCCGACCATCGAGAGGTAGATGATGCGTTTGGCCCTGGCGGGGTGGTGCAGGCCTTTCAGGATACCGCCTTGGCCGAGGCCGGTTTCGGCGCCGCGGGCATTGAGGAAGGGCAGGGCGAAGGCGCCGAGGCCGAGGCTGGAGCCGAGGAGGAATTGACGGCGGTCGAGGAAGGTGGGATGTTGCATGTTCGGTCCCCGCTTATCGGTTCAGGGTTTCGTCGAGGTTGAGAAGCTGCGAAGCGAGGAGGGTCCAGGCGGCGAGCTCGTCCTCCTTGAGTTCGGCGGGTCGCGGCGATTCGCCGACGGCGAGGAGCGCGGCGGCCTCTTTCGGCCGGCTGGCGTAATGGCTGCGGAACTTGGCGAGGGCGCCGCTCAGGATCTTGAGGCGGGCCTCGTCGGGGCTGCGGCAGGTGACGAGGCGGTGGGCGAGGGCGAGTCGCGCCGCGTCGTCGCCGGCGCTGGCCAGGACCCGCTGGGCGAGGGCGCGGGCGGCCTCGACGAACTGCGGGTCGTTGAGGGTGACCAGGGCCTGGAGGGGCGTGTTGGTGCGTTCGCGGCGGGCGCAAGGGGATTCGCGCGAGGTGGCGTTGAAGGTCTCCATGTTGGGCGGCGGCGCGGTGCGTTTGATGAAGGTGTAGAGGCTGCGGCGGTAGAGGTTCTCGCCCTTGTCCTGCTTGAAGAAGCGGGTGTCGCTCTCCTTCATCGCGACCGCTTCCCAGACGCCGGCGGGCTGGTAGGGCTTGACCGAGGGGCCGCCGATTTTCTCGACCAGCAGGCCGGAGCTTTGCAGGGCGGTGTCGCGGATGACTTCGGCGTCAAGGCGGTTGCGGGGGCCGCGGGAGAGCAGGCGGTTGCGCGGGTCCTTCTCCAGTTTCTCGGGGCTGATGCGGGCGCTTTGGCGGTAGGTCTGGCTGAGCACCAGGTAGCGCAGCAGGGCCTTGACGTCCCAGTTGGAATCGCGGAGGCGGAGGGCGAGATGGTCGAGCAGTTCGGGGTGGCTGGGCAGCTCGCCGGTGGTGCCGAGGTCTTCGGCGGTGATCACCAATCCCTGTCCGAACACTTGCTGCCAGAGGCGGTTGGCGGTGACCCGGGCGGTGAGAGGATGCTGGGGGTGGAAGAGCCAGCGGGCGAGGGTGAGGCGGTTCTCCGGAGCTCCGGCGGGCAAGGCGACGCCGGCGGCCGGGGGGACACCCGGGAAGACCTCTTCGCCCTTCTGGTCATATTGACCGCGATTAAGGACGTGGGCATGAGCGCGGGACTTCTTCTCCCGGGCGATGAGGGTGACCTGGTTGCGCTTGGCGATCGCCTTGCTTTCCGCTTCAAGACTGTCCAAACGCTGACGCAGGCGAGCCGATTCCGGATCGTAGCTCGATGCGTAGAGAGCCAGAAGACGGGAATGATCCTTGGGATCGCGCTTGTCCGCAGGCGTCTTCAGGATCTCCAGATCCCTGGCGCTCATTCCCAAGGCGGCCACTTCGGTCGAGCTGAGCAGTCGGGAATAGACACGGAGATCGCGCAGCTGGGCGCCTCCGGCGCCCTCTCCGCCGCCTTTGCTGCGGTAGCCGAGAGTCAGGGGCACGTCCGTCTTCAGGCTGCCGGTAAGGGTTTCGACCTGGATCTCGACATTGCCGACGCGGTTGCCATTGACATAGAGTCCGACGCCAGCGGCGCTGCGGCTGCCGTCATATGTGACGAAGACATGATTCCACTCCTTGGGATCGAGAACCTCCTTGCTGACCACCTTCAAGGCGTTGCCGTTCCAGGTATCGATGAAATGGGCGGCGATGTGTCCGCCTTCAAGCCAGAGGTCCCAGCCGCGATAGCCCGCTTGCGAGTTCATCCGGGCGAGCAAGGCGCCGTTGGCGCCGTTGGTCCGGAGCCAGCCGCCGTAGGAGAAGGAGTCGGCGGCATCGAAGTCTCCGACATCGCCGATGACGCCGCTGATCTCCGCGATTTTGGGAGGATCCTGGGTGAAGTCACGTCCCTTGGCGGCGGCGGGAGTGCGGCTAGGCAGGCTGAAAGTCTTTCCTTCGATCATGCCTTTGAAGCTGCCATCGGCCGCAGGCCTCAGCAACAGCATTGTGTCCTGCGGCGCATTTTGCAAGCTGAAGCCGGCGGCCCAGGTCTCGAAGTCGGCGCTGACGTTCTTGCCGCGTAATTCGAGCTCCTTCTTGACCTGCTCGATGTCGGCGGCGAGGTAGTTGGCGCGGGCGGCGTCGGCGGGGCTGGGGATGACCAGGGTCGGGGCGGTGGTGGCGATATTGCCGTCCATCGCCGGGGTGTCGAGGTTGCGGAAGTAGGCGGCGAGGCGGTAGAAGTCCTTCTGGGCGATGGGATCGAACTTGTGGTCGTGGCAGGCGGCACAGCCGGTGGTCAGGCCGAGCCAGGCGGCGGAGAAGGCCTCGACCCGGTCCTTGGCGTAGATGGCGAGGTATTCTTCGGCGATGGCGCCGCCCTCGTTGGTGGTCGGGTTGCAGCGCAGGTAGCCGGTGGCGGCGAGCTGGTCCTGGCTGGGGTTGGGGAGGAGGTCGCCGGCGAGCTGTTCGATCGAGAACTGATCGTAGGGGAGGTTGGCATTGAAGGCCTTGATCACCCAGTCGCGGTAGGGCCAGATGCTGCGGTAGTTGTCGATGTGGATGCCGTGGGTGTCGCCGTAGCGGGCGAGGTCGAGCCAGAGGCGGGCGCTGTTCTCGCCGTAGCGGGGCGAGGCGAGGAGGCGGTCGACCAGCTTCTCGTAGGCCTGGGGATCCTTGTCGTTGACAAAGGCTTCGACTTCGGCGGGCTCGGGCAGCAGGCCGGTGAGATCGAGAGCGACGCGGCGGATCAGGCTGGCCCGATCGGCTTCGGGGTTGGGCTTGAGGCCGGCGGCGGCGAGGCGGGCGGCGATGTGGGCGTCGACGGCATTGCGATTCCACAAGGGATCGGCAACCTTGGGGGCCGGCGCTGCCTGCGGCGGCAGGTAGGACCAGTGGGCCTGGTACTTCGCCCCTTGCGCAATCCAGCGGCGGATCAGATCCTTCTGGGCGGCGGTGAGGACCTTGTGGCTCTCCGCCGGCGGCATCAGCTCGTCGGGATCGTCGGAGATGATCCGCTGCCAGGCATGCGACTTCTCCGGGCTGCCGGGCACCAGGCCGCGCAAGCCGTCCTCGTTGGGCTTCATCGCGTGCTCCAGGGTGTCGAGTTGGAGATCGCCCTTGGCCTTGTGGGCGTCGGCGCCGTGGCATTGGAAACAGGTGTCCTGGAAGATCGGGCGGATGTCGCGGTTGAACTCCACCGGTTTGTCCTCCTTCTCTTCTGCGGCAGCGGCGAAGGGAAGCAGGGCGCTGATCAAGGAAGCCTGAAGGATGCGCATCGGAGATTCTCCTGGAAGCGATTGTGAATCTGGGGACGGAATCTCGAGACGCCGAAAAAATACGCATGTTCCAGGCCGGAAAGGGCGAAAAACGCCGCGACCCCAAGTCAAGGACGCTCATGGGTTGAGTTGTGAGCTCTGCAGCTCGCATCGCGCTGAGCACCACGCGCCTCATTTCAGATGGCCAAAGTCGAAAAACTTGCAATGCGCGCACTCTGGTCGTAGCTTGGGGAAACCTCAAACCTGGAGCCGACATGCTTCCTCCGATCCGCTCTGCCCTGGCCTTCGTCTTCCTGTTCAGCCTGCAACTCGCTGCCGGAGTGCCGGAAAGTGCACGGGAGAAGCCCCTGCCCCTGACTTCGGAAATCGACTTCTCCTTCAAGCTCCTGGCGGCGACCCAGCCGGATCATGACGGCAATCTCTGCGTCAGCCCTTGGTCGGCGGCGAAGGCCCTCGCCATGGCCGGCAGCGGAGCCAAGGGGGCAAGTGCGACGGAGTTCGCGCAAGTCCTGTCCCTGGAGCCGGAGAATTCCTCGGAAGCCTGCCTGCTCTATCTGCGCCGGACCCAAGCCTTGCAAAAACAGTGGCAAGCTGCCGCGAACCCCGCGGGCGACAAAATCGCCCAGGTCCGCCAGGCGCTGCTCCCTCTCGAAGCCGAGCTGAAGAAACTGGGTTTTGAAAACGAACGACGCCAACAGCAGTTGGTGTCCCGGATCAACGCCTTGCGGACCCAGCTTCCTTGCTTCGAAATCAGCAGCGCCGAGGGGCTTTTTGCGGACCGCAGCCTGCCGATCGAGGCCAAGCTCCTTGAAGGATTCCGGCAGCAAGGAGTTCAGATCTCCCGCCAGTGCGATTTCCGCGGCGACCCCGAAGCCAGCCGCAGCCAGATCAATGCGTGGGGAGCGGCGGCGACTCGTCAGCTCATCCCCGAAGTCCTGCCGGCACCGCTCCCGCCCGAAACCCGCCTCTGCCTGGCCCAGGCGGTGTATTTCAAAGGCGAATGGAATTTGCCTTTCAAGAAAGATCTGACCCAGGAGGCGCCCTTCCTCCTGCCTGGCGGAAAAACAAATCTCAAGTGCCAGATGATGTGCCAGCAAGACAGTTTCCCGTACCTGGCCCTGGATGCCAAGGGTGTCCCGGTGGCGAGTCCCGCCACCATTCCCCTCGGGGCAGATCCCGCGAAATTCTTCCCGGCCCACGGCTTCCACTTCCTCGAACTGCCCTACAAAGGCCATCGACTCAGCCTGGTCTTGATCACCGCGAGAGATGTCGACGACATCGATAAGCTGACGCCCCTGCTGACGGCGCAAAACTTCCAGCGCTGGAGCCGCACCGCCAAAAATCGCGAATGCCTGGTCCACCTGCCGCGATTCAAGATCGCCGGCCCCTCCCGCAACCTGACGGGTGAACTCCAGTCTCTCGGTCTGAAACAGGTCTTCACCGACAAAGCCGAACTGGGCGGCTTCAGCACCGCCCCCTTGAAGCTCGATTCAGTCTGGCAGCAATGCTTCATCGCCGTCGATGAAGTCGGCACCGAAGCCGCCGCTGTCACCGTTGCCTTGGCCGCCCCGGCAGGGATCGAGGAAAGCGTCCCGCTCATCCCGGAATTCCGCGCCGATCGGCCTTTCTGGTATTTCCTCCGCGACCGGCAAAGCGGCGCCATCCTGTTCTGCGGACGGCTTTCAAAACCCCAGTAATCGGGATCTTTACACCCTTGAAATCAATTGCTTGCAAATTTTCATGAAAAATCCTGCGAACAAAGCTTGTCATCGCGCGTCATAAAGATGTAGCTTGCCTTGGAGGGAACCTTCACCCTCCCTTGGCCAGCCGGGAGGATTTCATGAGCACCATCGAATCACTCTTCACGCGACTTTGGGACGACTACAGCGGCCTGGTCGGGCAGCCCGGCCGGATCAAGTCCTTGTTTGAGCAACGCGGCGACCGCCCCATGCTGGACCACCTCGCCCTGCGCGGTTTCGGCTTGACCGGGCTGGGGATCGAGGCTCTGGCCCATCCCTTCCTGGAAGCGGGTTACCGCAAGGCCGCGACCTACAGCTTCGAACAGAAGCAGCTCGATGCCGCCCACTTCGAGCCGCCGCACGCCGGCTTGCCCCTGGTCTTCATCTCGCAGCTCCGGGTCGAACGCTTCAGTCCCTGGCTGCAGGAGCGCGTCCGCGCCTTGGCCGCCGCAGTGCCGACGGAAGTCCTCGCCGGCAGCCATCTCTGCTGCGCCGGCGTCCCCTGGCCCCGGATCAGCCACGCCGATTACCTACGCCTGCTGCAGGAGTCGGAATACGCCGCCTGGCTCGCCGCCTTCGGCTTCCGTGCCAACCACTTCGCCTTCCTGGTCAACTCCCTCCCCAGCTTCTCCGGCCTGCCGGAACTGAACGACTTCCTGAAAGCCCAAGGCTTCGCCCTCAACTCTGCCGGCGGCGAAATCAAGGGCTCGCCGGCCCTCTACCTCGAACAGTCCTCCACCCTGGCCCAGCAAAGCGAAGTCGAATTCACCGAGGGCCGCGCCATCATCCCCTCCTGCTACACCGAGTTCGCCCTGCGCCATCCCCTGCCCGACGGACGCCTCTTCACCGGCTTCATCGAAGCCTCCGCCAATCACATTTTCGAAAGCACCGCGATCGGACAAAAATGGTGAGCCCTGTAATTACGGGTTGAAAAAGTCGTATATAGGCCGAGCGTATCGCCAACAAACAAGACCAGGCCAAGGAGGCCGACCATGGACCAGCACCAGAAAGCAGTCAAAGCCTACATGTCGGAAATCGGCAATTACGGCTTGGTGACGCCACTCCAGGAAGTGGAATTGGCCAATCTGATAGCCGAAGGATCGGACGCCGCGCGGGAGATGCTCACTCACGGCAATCTCCGCCTGGTGGTCAAGATCGCCAACGAATACCGCCATCTCGGCGTGCCGATGTCCGACCTGATCGCCGAAGGCAACGTCGGTCTGATGCGCGCCGTGCTCAAGTTCCGCGGCGGCCACGGCGCCAAGTTCAGCTCCTACGCCGCCTGGTGGATCAAGCAGGCGATACGCCGCTGCGTCGCCAACCAGGGCCGCATCGTCCGCGTCCCGATCCAGTCCCTGTCGCGCTACCGCCAGATCCGTGAAGTCGCCGCCGCGATCGAGAGCAAGACCGGGCGCGCCGCCAATAACCACGAGATAGCGGCGGAAATGAAAGTCACTCCGCGCACGGTTAGGACCACCATAGTCAACGTCAACACCTCGACCTCCTCGCTCGACGCCGAAATCGTCAACGGCGAGGGCGGTCGGATCGGCGATCTCGTTCCCGACACTTCCGCGGCCGACCCCGAGGAAATGCTCGAGCGGGCCGACGCCATGCAGCTTCTCCGCCAGATCATGGACGAAGAACTCAACGAGCGTGAAATCGCCATACTCAAGATGCGTTTCGGCTTTGAGGACGGCCAGGCCCACACGCTCGACGAGGTCAGCGAACGATTCGGCCGCACCCGCGAACGCGTCCGCCAAATCCAGCATCACGCCTTGAAGAAGCTGCGCCTGCGTTTGAAAGGATCCGAATTGCACACCCTGCTGTCCGAAAATCTTCCTCTCAACTGATCAAGCTCGCTTGGCGATTTGCGGCGCGGCAGACTCTGCCGCGCCTTTTCCTCGCATCGATTCAGAATTCAGAAAGCGGGACGAAAAACGGCCGCTCTTTCCGGAGCGGCCGCCTTGAAGATAGAAGCGAAGAAACGATTATTTGGTTTCTTCTTTCTTGGTTTCTTCTTTCTTGGCTTCTTCTTTCTTATCGCACTTGTCGCACTTCTCGCACTTTTCCTTGTCGCACTTCTCAGATTTTTCGCACTTCTCAGTCTTCTCACCTTTTTTCTCGCACTTGCCGCAGCCGGCGTAGGCGGGGACGGAGATCAGGCACAGAGCGGCGAAGAGGGCCATCAGATTTTTCATGAGAAACTCCTTGAGGTGTTTGTTGAGGGGGAGCCAAAGGTTGCTCCCCATCCCCAAGATATACCGCTTGTCCTTTCTGCACAAGGAGGAGCATCGCCGCTCACTCGTCGGCGAGCTTGTAGGGAATGTCGATCTTGAAGCGTAGCTGCAGCTCCTGGAGCTGGCGGCGGATCTCAGGATCGGCTTTCTCTGTCATTTTTCCGAGGAGATGGAAAATCCTGCGCGCCGCCCACTCCCGGGCGACGGTGTCGTCGCTTGCTGCCGCCTTGTCGAAGTCGATCTTCGCCACCAGCTCGACCGCTTCGCCCCCGTGACCGCGCCCGCTGAGACGCACGACCGTCGACTTGACGCTAGCCGGGCAGCATCCGTAGAGGGACAAGGGGCTGCCGCGGAAGAGATGCGGCAGCTGATCGGGAAAGACCTCGGAGGAATCGATGTCGCCACGGAAACGGAACTTGAGTTCGCAGACGAGGGGTTCCAGCCGCCCGCGGACGAAGCGATCGAGGGCGACGCCAGAATCCTGAACCCGACTGCGGACCAGCGATTCGCCGCGGTTGCGGAGAGTCAGCAGATCGAGCAGGAAATGGTTGACCTCGGAGCCGCAGCCGAAGGCGAAGACGGAGACGCCGGCGCCGTTTTTCGCCGTCAAAGTGCGGATCAGCTCGGAGTTGCGGAGGCCGCGGAAAGTGGTGGTGAGTCCATCAGTGGCGACGAACAGAATCAGCGGCCGTCCATCAGCCTTCGCCTGAGTGATGAAAGGAGCCAGACCTTCGTAGACATCGGTCTTGCCGGAACTCCTCAGGCTGTCGAGGAATTTCCGGGCTTCCCCCAGGCTGCCGGGGGCCGGCTTGGCGGCAACCGGGAAGGCCTGGCGAGAGCTGGTATTGAAAGCGACGACATTGAAGCGGTCTTCGGGGCCAAGACCGTCGAGAGCCAGGGAGACGCCGCGGCGGAACTGCTCCAGCATCTCGGGTGAGATGCTGCCGGAACAGTCGACCAGGAAGACTACATCCTTGGCCACGGCGGGAAGCTTGCCGGCCTGCTGATTGACGCTGATGTCAAGGCGGAAATAGCGTCTCCCGGCGTTCAGATCGGTCCAAAAACAGCTGTTGACGACAAGCATGTCATCAAGAAGGGTGAGGCCTGTCGATTCGAGGTTGAGCTGCGGCAAGGCGAGAGGCGAGGAGACATCCAGGCTTGCTGCGTCATCAAAGCTGTCCAGCCCGTCGATCTTGATTTTCGGCCTGACTCCTTTGAGTGCGAGGGCGATGGAGTCGGAGCTGTTCTCCTCCAAGTTCTTGCCGGCCCCTGCCGGAGACTGGCCGAGGGCGGAGTCGATGACGCCGTCCCGATAAAGGCGTCGATCCACTCTCTCGGTGCGATTGCGGTCGCTCCAGCTATCGTCCTTCGGCGTCGGCAGGATCTGATAGATCTCCGGATTGAGAAGCGGTGCCGCGGCGATGGGCTGGCTCGCGGGTCGTCGCTTCAAATGCTCCTGAGCGACGCCGCTGAGCTGGCTTTCATTCTTGCCAGGCTGCCGGCTGAGACCTTGCGGCGCTCGCGCCAGGCTGCCGATCAAATGCTCTCGCGACGAGAGCACCGGCCGCAGCTGTGAAGCCGGACGGAACTCTTCGGGGCGGTAGGCAAGCAACTTTGCAGGGAAGGGCGTATCCTTGGCGCGGAGCCCGGGCTTGGGCGGATCCTGAGGAGCCTCGGGCATGGCGACCAAAGCCAGCAGTCCGAAGACCAGCCCGTGACTGAAAAGAGAAAACGCCAAAGAGGCGGCGAGGTGTTTTCCTCTGGTCCTCATTGGCGTCTGATTCGATCGTTCAGAGGCGATTATTCGTCGCTGCCTTCGCCGTCAAAGCCGTTCCACTTCCAGTTGTGCTGGTTGCCGGGCATGAAGGGATACTCAGGCTCGATGCAGGGGCGGCTGCCGTAGGGGAAGGTGAGGATCTCACCGACGCCGACGACTTCGCGGACGATGAAGCGGCCGATGCCACGGACGGTGCCGTAGGTGATGCCGGCGGCATGGCCCTGGTCGGAAGTGACGTCCATCCAGTTCTGGGGGATTTCCCAGACGCCGAAGAGGACGTTGGAGAGGCCGCGGCCGAGGCGGTGGGCAGGAGAGCTGCCGTAGACGGTGTCGTAACCGTCTTCAACAGTGCGGTCGCCCCAGAGGGTGGTGTTCTTCTCGACTTCTTCGCCCTTCTCGTTTTTGTCGAAGGTGCGCTCGCTGAAGTTGGAGTCTTCAGCGGGGTCGAAGCCGACCCATCCGGCGAAGAAGTCGCCGATTTCAAGGAGGTTGGTGCCGAGGTAGCCGTGGGCCAGCAGGGGAGCGGCCTGGAGGCGGATGTCCCAGTCGTTGCGGTAGAAGCGGGTGGTGGTGTCGGCGCCTTCAGTTTCGTTGCGCCAGGGACCGAAGGAACTGGTCTGGTAGGTGCCGGCGTGGAGCGAAGGATTCATCCGGCCCATCCAGGCGATGCCGGCTTCCTTGGCCGTGTAGGCGCCGACCTTGCCCCATTCGGTGATCGCAGCTTCGGCGCCGACGGCGGGTCCGACGGCGATGCCGGCGTGAACCACGTCGAAGAGATCGGCGATGCGCTCCGGGATGAACATCAGAACTTTTTCGGAGGGATCGACCTCATTGTCCTTGGCTTGGGCGGAAGCAGCGAGGGCGAGGGTGAGGGCGGCGGAAGCGAATTGGGTTTTGCTGAGCATAGTCCATCCCGTTATTCGGTTACAGTCTCCGTTTCCCCTGTCTTCTGACGCAGGCGTCACAGGGCACGATGGGCAAGACAGTAGCACCTCCTCAACGAGGCGCAAGGACTTCCCAGAGTTTTGCTGATCTTCTTCAAAAAAAGCCCCTCCGGCACTCCCCCGCCCCTGCAAAACCCGTTCGCCAGTCTATTGTCGCCAGCTTCATCTGAAAAACGCAAGGACTTTAATTTCATGCATCCCGTGCTCTTCGAATATGGCGGCTTCGCTCTCCGCAGCTTCGGCGTCTGCGCCGCCCTCGGACTCCTGGTCGGCACCTGGATCGCCTCCCGCCGCTGCATCAACTACAAGCTCGACAACGACAAGGTGCAGGACATCATCATCTGGTCGATGCTCGGAGCCGTCATCGGCGCCCGAGCCTATTACGTCATCCGCAACTGGGACACGGAATTCACCCTCAAGCCGCTTTGGAAAATTTTCGCCATCTGGGAAGGCGGCATCGTCTTCTACGGCGGCCTCTTCGGCGGCCTCTTGACCGCCTGGTGGCTCTGCCGCCGCGCCAAGATCCCCTTCCTGCATGGCATCGACCTGATCGTCCCCTCCCTCGCCATAGCCCAGGGCATCGGCCGGATCGGCTGCTACCTCAACGGCTGCTGCTTCGGCAGCATCTGCAATCCGCAATTCCCCCTCGGCGTCCACTACCCGGTGCTCAGCGACCCTGGAGCCCACCAGGTTCGCCAGGGGCTCATCGCTCCCGACGCCACCCAGACCCTCGCCATCCACCCCTCGCAACTCTACGAAGCCGCATTTCTCTTTGCCATCGGTCTTCTCGCCTGGCTCCTCTGGCGCCAACCCGCCCGCGTCGCCGGCCGCTGCTTCGGCTTCTACGCCATCGGCTACGCCATCTGGCGCTTCTGCCAGGAATTCCTCCGCGATGACACCCCGCGGCACGCCTTCGCCGGCCTCAACCTCAACGCCGCCCAATTCACTTGCTTACCTCTCATCGCCTTCGGCCTGTGGCTCGTGCTGCGCCGCGGCCCCGCCCAGGAGTCCTCAGAAAATGTCCCTTGAACCGCTCACCTGGATCGCCGAAACCGATTCCGAGAATCCTCCCCGCCTCGACCGCTTCCTGTCGCTGAAAGTCCCGGAGCGTTCGCGCACCTGGCTGCAGACTGCGATCAAGGATGGAAAAGTCACCCACAGCCGCCACGGCGAAGCCATCTCACCGGTGCGCGCCAATGAAAGCGTCCTGCCCGGCGATTCGATCTCCCTCGTCTTGCCCGCTCCGGAAGCGGAGAAGGTCTGCGGCGAAGAACTCCCCCTCAGCGTCGTCTACGAAGACGAATATCTGCTGATCATCGACAAGGCCGCAGGCATGGTCGTCCACCCCGGCGCCGGGGTCCATTCCGGCACCGTCGTCAACGCACTCCTCGGTTTGGATCCCGAGCGCTACAACGCCATGGATGACGGCGAGCACCGCCCCGGCATCGTCCACCGCATCGACAAGGAGACCTCGGGCCTCCTCATCGTCGCCAAGGATCTGCGCACCCGCGAATTGATGATGAAGCTCTTCGCCCAGCACAAGATCGAAAAGACCTACGTCGCCCTGGTCCGCGGCGTCCCGCCCGGCCGCGGCCTCCTGAAAACCTTGATGACCCGCTCGAAGGTCCACCGTCAGCGGATGGAAGTCACCGAGGACGAAGACAAGGGCAAGGTCGCGATCACCCGCTGGAAGCTGATCGCGGACTCCAACGGCGCCGCGCTGATCAAGGTCCGGATCGAAACCGGCCGGACCCACCAGATCCGGGTCCACATGGCCCACCAGGGCTTCCCGGTGATCGGCGACAAGCTGTACGGCAATCACCGCCTCGAGAGGAAGGACAGCCCGGATCGCCACCTGCTGCACGCCTGGCGCCTCGCCTTCACCCACCCGATCACCAACAAGCCTCTGGTCATCACCTGCCCGGTACCCGCCGACTTCCTCGCCGTCGCCGCCAAGTTCGGCATCGACATCGAAGGCTGAGCCGCCACCCGCAAGCCTCCGCTCCGGCGGAGGCTTTTTCTGTTTATGACGCCTCATCCCGCCTGCGTCTTGCGCAAAAACCCGTTCTCCTTCGTTGATTCCTCGTGTTCCCCGCAATCCAGCCACCGGAGAAACCCCCGATGATTCCTCGCTTCGCCCTCTTCGCTCTTCTCGCCTCCTGCAGCTTCACCTCCTGCGCCAGCGGCATCAACGAAGGCATTCCCCTGGAGCGCCTGGAGCGCGAAGACCGCGCCGGGATCGAAACCTATTTCCGCCAGAGCCTGCAAGGAGAGGCGGCCACGCTGCCGCGCGAGCGAACCTTGCGAGCCAAGGAGGTCGCGAGCGCCCAGACCGCCCTCTGGGCCGACTACAAAAACGCCGCCGTCGCCCTCGGCTGGGACAAGCAGATCAGCGCCCCCGCCGCCGTCCCCCCCCTCCCCTCTTATGAAGAATTTTCCAAGCTGCCGCGCCACCAGCGCCCAAAAATCCCGCAATTCGCCGCCTCGAGCCTGCCCTGCGGCACGGAAAACATGCCCTACATCACTTTGACCAAAGGGCAGAAGCCGGCCCAGGGCTGGCCGCTCTTCTTCCAGACCCACGGCGGCGGCAGCACCGATGACAAACTGCCCGGCCCGCACGCCTGGGGACCCAACAGCCAGGACTGGCAAGCCCAGGTCGGCCTCGCTCTCTTCATGCTCCCCAAGGACGGCTACTACTTCATCCCCCGCATGGCCAACGACAACAAGGGCCGCTGGTGGTTCAAGCACAACCACATCGCCTTCGACAAGCTCATCCGCCACGCCATCCTCTTCCGCGACGTCGACCCGGATCGCATCTACATGATGGGCATCTCCGAAGGCGCCTACGGCACCGAGGCCCTCACCCCCTTCTGGGGCGACCGCTTCGCCGGCGGCTGCGCCATGGCCGGCGGCGCCGGCGGCGGCGAACGCTTCTACAACCTCCGCAACACCGCCTTCCGCAACGACACCGGCGAGCACGACACCATGTACGGCCGCCGCAAACTCGCCCAGGAAACCCACGAGTACCTTGAAATGCTGAAGAAGGACGACCCGCAAGGCTACGACCACTTCCTCAACATCCAGGCCGGCAAAGGCCACGGCATCGACTACCGGCCCGGCCCGGCCTGGATCGCCGGCAAGACCCGCAACCCCCGCCCCACGAAAGTCTGCTGGTTCAACTTCGAACTCGACGGCCAGCGCCGCACCGAGTTCTCCTGGCTCTCCCTCGCCAAGGCGCCGGAACGCGACACCCTCATCATCGCCGAAATCGACAAGGCCGGCAACCGCATCCAGATCAGCGCCAAGATCACCCCGCCGGATGTCAAGAACGAGTCGCCGGTCTACAACACCAACACCCCCGAGCCGGTGAAGAACCGCCTCCCCCTCAGCGGCAACAGCCTCTTCGTCCACCTCGACGACAAGCTCCTCGATCTCGACAAAACCGTCACCATCGAAGTCAACGGCAAGCTCGCCTTCAAAGGAAAGGTGGCCCGCCAGCTCAGCTTCATGGCCGCCGACATCGCCCGCCATGGCGACCCCGGCCGCGTCTTCCCGGGCCGCGTCGAAATCAAGCTCTAAGCTCGGAACCACGAATGAACACGAATTTTGACGCGCGAGCTGACGCTCGGGCATGAAAACATGACGCGGGGTCAAGCCCGCGTCATTTCTTTAATTCATCGTTTTCTTGCATTCGCATGCCGCTAGTCTTATGCTGAAACCAGCCGCGCTTCTGCGGTCAATTTCAGGAATTCCCCGCCATGCGCTTTTCCTTCGCACGCTATCTCGGCTCGGTCGCCGCCTTCATCCTGCTCTATTGGGCTTGCACTTGGACAGGCTCGGCGTTCGATACCAGCAAGTTCAAGCTGTTTTACGACATGCCGAGTCTGCTCATTGTCTTCGGGGTCAGCCTGGCCATCGTGATGGCTCGCCACGGTCAAGACGCCTGGCGACGCCTTCTGCCGGCAATGTTCCTGAGTCCTTGCACCCGGCGCCAACAAGCCGATGAAGAACTGGCCAAGCTGGTCAAAACCGCCATCGGGTCCGCTTGGCTGAGCGGCGGCTTCGGCCTCCTCGTCGGCCTCATCCTGCTGCTCGCCAATCTCAACGACCCCACCAAGCTCGGCGGCGCCTTGGCCGTCTCCATCCTCTGCCCGCTGTATGCCTTCGTGCTCCATCTCTGGCTTTTCGTCACCATCGGCTGGGCCCAGTCCAGCGAGGAAGGGACGACTGCGATCCCCGAGCCTTCACTGGCTCGCAAGGCCGGGCTCATGGCCTTGACCCCGTTCAGCGCCATCCTGATTCTCTCCTTCATTTGCAGCTACAATCCCGAGGAAGGACAAAGAATTCACGGCTCTCAAATCGGAGAGGCAGTTCCCGATGACGAATTTGATTTCGGCGTCATCGAAGCCAATCTCGCCGGGCCCGAGAAGAAACAGCTCATCAAGGTGAATCTCGTCCTTTGCGTCGCCCCTGGATCTTCGTCGTTCTGCTCGGAAGCCGTTCTCGGCAAGCAAGGCTGGAGCGGCAATTCCCTCGATTGCAGCCACCGCATCCGCGCTCGTCTGCAAGAAGAGATGTCGACTTGGACCCTAGCGAGCATCGAAGCTCCCGATGCCCGCCAGAAACTAGCCGAAAAACTGCTCAATCTGGCCCGCGAGACGATCGCGACCAAATCCTGAATACGCGCGCCCCCACCTCCATCGCGCCTACTTCAGCAACTTCATCGTCCTCTGATCACTCGAACAAGGCGCAGTTCATCACGAGCAGGCGCGGCGATGCCCGTCTCCTCAGCTCGGAACCACGAATGAACACGAATTTTGACGAGCGAGCTGGCGCTCGGGCATGAAAACATGACGCGGGGATAAAGCCCGCGTCATTTTTATATTCGTGTCCATTCGTGTCCATTCGTGGTTCCGCCGCTGGCAGCTCATATCACTCAAACAAGGCGCAGACCGCTAGCGTGAAAGCCGATGTCTTGCCTTGGATGACTCCCCTCCCCCGCCAGCTCAGCATCGCCCCCTTGCCGTCGTTTCCAAATGGATTTATCGTCCTCTATGCAACTCAGCCATGACCAGATCCAATCGATGAGTCTCCAGGAAAAAATCCTGGCGATGGAGTCACTTTGGCAGGATCTGCGACAAGCGCCCGAGAACCTCGTCCTACCGGACTGGCACGAAGCCGAGCTTCGGGAAACCGAAGCGCGCCTGGCTCGCGGGGAAGAGGAATTCCTCGACTGGGATCAAGTCGAGGCGGAACTGAGGCTCAAGTGGTCCGATAGTCTCACTTGAAACTGCACTTATAAGATCAATCTCAATGCAACTGAATTCCCAAACTTCCTTTCGCCTCAACGCAAGTAAAGTAGCGTGCTTCTCTGCTGACTCTTTTCAAATCGCAATCCTACCACAGAATGACCACACATTGGTTCAGGTCAGCATGGGCTCGGGCATCCACAGCAAATGTGAAGCCATTGGTGAATTGCGCATTACGCATATGATCCATCAGCAGTTTCTAGACAAAATCAACGCCATTCTTCAAGAGCCAGAGAAAACTTGCAATGGCAGATCCACGGTCCACTTCAAGGTCACAATCTTTGTCGGACCATCAAGCCAAATTCCGTCAATTGATATCTCCAGTTCAGACATACCGATTGAATGGATGGAGGAAATGGCTTCTGATCCACAAGTCCGGCCGGAAATAGCAGAAAAGATCAAAGTGGTTTTAGCTGCTGGCTACCACAACTGGTCTCATAAATTATTCCAAGAATCCAAAATCTTTGTCGACGCTCTGCGGGTCTCAGGACTTGGCAGATCTCCGTAGCCACTCACTCGAACAAAGCCGCGACCGCGCTCATCCCGAGCAGGCGCGGCGATTGCCGCACCTTGGTGATCTCGCCGCTGGCGTGAAAGCCGATGTGCGGCGTCCCCGGCAGGATCCTCGCCAGGGTGAAGGCGTCGCCATCGTGCCCCGCCCGCGACAGGCAGGAGCTCAGGACCAAGGCACTGGGATGCTTCTGCGCCAAGGCGTCGGCCAGCCCGGGCAGACGGCTGCTGGGATCGCGCAGGAGGAAGCGGACCCGGCAGCCCTGCGGCAGGTTTTCGCCGATCAAGAGAGCGCCCGAGCCGGCCTCGACCCCGCGCAAGGCCCGCGGCAGCCAGATCTCGTCCTCGTCGTCGCCAAAAGCCTCGCTCTCTATCCCGAGAAACAGGGACTGCCGCATCAGCTCCCGGTCGCGGCGCGGCAAGGTTTCGGAGAGTTCTCGCAAGAGCTCGACCGGGCGGCGTTCATCCAGGGCCCGCAACAACGGACCTTGGCAGGAGGTGACCCGGTAGACCGGACCGAAGGGGCGGCAGCCGAGGCAGAAGACGCTGCGCATCACCGGCTCGGGAAAACTCAGCATGACCAGGGAACGGCGGAGGCAGCGGCGGCCGGCAAACACCGCGCACCTCCCGGGATCGCCGGAAGCGAAACCGCCAGCCAGCGATGCGCCAGGCCAGGCATACCCCAGACCCTCAAGAAAATCCTCCACTCCGGGAGGAGAGTACGGATCGGCAAAAATCAAGGATCCTTGCGCCAAGGGCAAACCCAGACGCTGACGCCAATGCGACGGCGAGCCGTCGCTGTCGGGCAGGTCCCGCAAGTCGTCGACGTGCAGCTTCGGCGACAAGGCGCCTCGTCCGCCGAGGAGGGCGACGGAAGGTGCCGTGAGCTCTTCTCCACCGCTGATCGGCACGTAGGAGCTGCAGCCGGCGAGGGTCTCGGTGCCGAGGAGATCGCAGGCCAGCGCCGGCAGAGACTCCAAGCCGTCGCCGTATCCAGATGAAGCTACGAGCAGGGCGAAATCCGCCTCGCCGCCACCGAAAGCGGCGCGCAGACCGGCGGCCGCCTGGCGCAGCGCGTCCTGGGGATCGAGTGAAGTACCATGCGCCGCTTGCCATTCCATGAAACCGCCTCCTTGTCACCATTATGTCGCCGGAGCGACGCGGAAGCAAGCTCAACCCGGAAAACAGCTTGGAAGCCAATCCATCCTGCTCACAAGCCGGCGAGATGCAAGGCGGTGATCACCAGGGCGTTGCCGATCTCGCCACAGCCGATCCGCGCCCGGAGTTCTTCGGGGGGCAGCAGCAGCACTTCGATGTCCTCGCCATCGTCCTGGGATCGCTCCGCCGCCAGGTAGCAGCCCTCCGCCAGGACGGTGTAGAGGGTGTTGCCCTGGATCGCGGGGTTGGGATTGGTGGCGCCGATGATCCGGGCCGAGGCGGCGTGATAGCCGGTCTCCTCGGCCAGCTCGCGCAGTCCGGCCAGGAGGGGATCGGAATCGCCCGCATCGATGCACCCGCCGGGAATTTCCAGTTCCAGTCGTTGCGAACCGTGACGGTATTGGCGGATCATCACCAGCTCGCCTCCTGTGGTGATCGCCACCACGTTGACCCAGTCGGGAAAGCGCAGGCTGAAATAGTCGCCGCCGTGGCCGTTGCGGGGATTGACGGCATGCTCAGCCTCGACCGCCAGGATGCGGCAGTCGAAAAGAGTGCGGCGCTCCGAGCGCTGCCACAAGGCGGGGCGGTTCTGCATCAGGGGCCTCCAGATTGGGATTCAAAAAAACTCAGAACAGAACCACGAATGGACACGAATGCGGACGAATGTCAAAAGCGAAATGCGGGAGGCCGCCTCCGGCGGGCGACAGGTAGATTGCGTCTATTGGCGGCTTCTTGCGCGCCTTGACGAGCGTCCCGGAATTTCCCCTGGCCTCCCCCTTGCCAATGTAGCCACTCCGGCGCTATAATCCCGCCCCGCCTGCCGCTCAGGCGGGAAACTCACAACATTCCCAAGTTCACAAGGACCACCACACCATGGAAAAGACCTTCAAAGCTGAGGTGAAGGACCTCCTGAACCTCGTCATCCACTCGCTCTACTCCAACCGCGACATCTTCCTGCGCGAACTCATCTCCAACGCCTCCGACGCCCTCGACAAGGCGAAGTTCACCGCCCTCTCCGACAAGGCGGTCAACGCCCCCGGCGGCCAGTGGCAGATCCGCCTCGCCGCCGACGAGGCCCGCAAGACCCTCACCATCTCCGACAACGGCATCGGCATGAGCCTCGACGAGGTCGAGGAGAACATCGGCACCATCGCCAAGTCCGGCACCAAGGCCTTCGCCTCGATGCTCAAGGCCCAGGGCGCCGCCGCCGCCCCCGAACTCATCGGCCAGTTCGGCGTCGGCTTCTACTCCGCCTTCATCGTCGCCTCGCGCGTCGAACTGCGCACCCGCAAACACGGGACGCCGGCCTCCGCCGCCACCCTCTGGTCCTCCTCCGGCGAAGGCTCCTACGCCGTCGAATCCTGCGTCAAGGACCAGCCCGGCACCGAGATCACCCTCTTCCTCAAGGATGACGCCGCCGAGTACCTCGAGGAATGGAAGATCCGCAAGATCGTCAAGCAATACTCCGACTTCATCGCCCACCCGGTCGTCATGGCGGTCGAGAAGTACGACGACAGCGTCGAGGTCAAGGACGGCGAAGAGCCGCCGAAGAAGATCGAGGACGACACCCTCAACTCGATGAAGGCGATCTGGACCCGCTCCAAGTCGGAAGTCAAGGACGAGGAATACGCCGAGTTCTATAAGCACATCTCGCACGACTTCCTCGAGCCGCTCGAAACCATCGCCTACAAGGCCGAAGGCGCCCTCGAGTTCCAGTCGCTCCTCTTCCTCCCCTCCCGCGCCCCCTTCGACCTCTTCCAGACCGGCGACAAGAAGGGCGTCCAGCTCTACGTCAAACGCGTCTTCATCATGGACGACTGCAAGGCGCTGATGCCGGAATACCTGCGCTTCGTCAAGGGCGTCGTCGACTCCGCCGACCTCCCCCTCAACGTCTCGCGCGAAATCCTCCAGGAGGACAAGATCCTCGGCAAGATCCAGAAGAACCTGGTCAAGAAGGTCCTCGACACCCTCGGCTCGATGCTGACCAGCGACCGCGAGAAATACCTCAAGTTCTGGAAGGAGTTCGGCCGCGTCCTCAAGGAAGGCATGCACTCCGACTTCGCCAACAAGGAGAAGATCCAGGACCTGCTGCTGTGGGAATCGACCAGCGCCACCGCCGACAAGCCGACCACCCTCAAGGAATACCTCGAGCGCCTGCCTGAAGGCCAGTCGGAGATCTACTACGTCTCCGGCCCCGACCGCGACGCCTGCGCCAACTCGCCCATCCTCGAAGGCTTCAAGAAGAAGGGCTGGGAAGTCCTCTACTTCGCCGAGCCGATCGACGAATGGGTCGCCCAGTCGCTCACCGAATACGCCGGCAAGCCGGTGAAAAACATCACCAAGGGTGACGTCAAGCTCGACGAAGCCGCCGCTGAAGAGACCAAGAAGGCCACCGCAGAAAGCAAGGATGTGCTCGACGCGGTCCGCAAGGCCCTCGACGCGGAGGTCAAGGAAGTCCGCTTCACCAACCGCCTCGCCGAATCGCCCGCCTGCCTGGTCGCCGACGAGCACGCCATGTCGGCCAACATGGAGCGCATCTACCGCTCGATGAACCAGAACATGCCGGTCAGCAAGCGCATCCTCGAGCTCAACCGCGAACACGCCGTGGTCAAGAGCCTGCTCGGCCTCGCCGCCAAGGACTCCTCCTCGGAAGCCTTCCGCGAACGCGCCGAAATGCTCCTCGACCAGGCCCTCCTCGCCGAAGGCTCGCCCCTCAAGGACCCCGCCCGCTTCGCCAAACGCGTCGCCCGCCTGATGGAAGCCCAGGCGAACTGAGGAGTTCAAAGTTCAAAGTTTAAGGTTTAAAGTTTGAACGATTGAACGAGCGCCCCGGGGAGACCCGGGGCGTTTTGCCTTGCAGATGTTGTTTTCTGGGGCCGCCGCAATCCTTGCGGCGTCATTGCGGTGTGATTGCGGCGGCACCGTGTTTCTTGTCACATCCGCTCTTAACCCCCAAGGTTGTGTACCATGAAGCGACTTCTCTGCACCTTCCTGCTCGCTGCCTGCAGCCAGATTTCATCTTCCGCGCCTGACGAGGCCTTCAGCGATCTCAGCCTCAATGCCTTCCGCGAGAAACAGCTTCGCCTCATGGATGATCCCGGTTTCATCACCTGGTACGAGGGGCGCCGGGACGGCTATGACTTCTTCACGATTCAAACCGATGCGGGCTCTCAAAGGTTCAAGATCCGCCTTGGCGAGACGCCGATCAGCCTGGTGTATTCCAAGGGTGAAGCGCCGCGGATGCCGATCCGCCGGGCCCACCTGATCCAGATCTCGAGCGATGACTGTTCCGGCTCCAGCCAGTGTTCGCTTCCTGCCGGGATGCAAGGTCCCCCCATCCGCCTCAAGGCGAACGAGAAGCTGATCGAAGCCTACCGCTACAGCGATGGCAACCGGCCGGTGCTGCCTATCGGCTCCATCGTGGAAGAAGAGAGCGGCAACCCACAGCGTCTCGCGCGGCGGATGACCAGGATCACATCGAAGGGAGAGGTTTCCGACTGGCGCTTCGAGGTGGTCGAGCTGCCCTCCGGCAGAAGAATGTCCAGCGACGCGGCCTCCTGCGTCAAATGCCACTCCCAATGGAAGAATGATCAATGTCTCTCGACTCACGCCTGGGGCTGGATCAGCGGCAGCGTCAACAAATTCCCGCCAGTCGAAGCGACATGCGACCAAGATCCTCCCGGCCTCTGACGAAATTCCGGAATCTTGGCCGCTCTCCAGGGAAATCCGAGTTGCCGGATCTTATATTGCGACATGGGAGCCTCGCCATGTCTGGAAACTTCGCCCGAAACACCTTGGAGATCCGTCTCGACATCATCGAGGCCAATATCCGCCGCCTGCTTCTGGCGGTTTCCCCCCTCAATCTCATCGCGGTGCTGAAGGCGGACGCCTACGGACTCGGGGCCGGACCGGTCGCCCGGGCCTGTGAACGCGCCGGAGCCAGCCACATCGCGGTGGCCGACCTTGCCGAGGCGATGTCGATCCGCCCCTACACCTCACTGCCCATCCTGATCAATGGCGACATCCTCGCCGAAGAGATCCCTGGAGCCGTCGCCGCCGGCTTCGTCATCCCGGTCAGCTCCGACTTGAAGGCGAAGCTGATCAGCGAGGAATGCGCCCGCCAGGGGCGCATCGCCCATTGCCATTTTGAAGTCGACACCGGCATGGGGCGTCTGGGAGTCCGACTCGACAAGGCGGAGTCCATCCTGGAGTGGGCGCGCCTGCCGGGGATCGAATGCGCCGGCCTCTATTCCCACTTCCCTCATGCCTACGGCGACGCCGACTTCTCCTCGGCGCAGGTGCGCACCCTCCTCGCTCTTCATGCCTCCCTCAGCTCTTTCGGCTTGAAGGCGCCGATGCTGCACATCGCCAACTCGGACGGCATCCACAACATCCCCGAGGCGATCCGCCCGCCGATGACCCACGTCCGCAGCGGCATCAACCTCTACGGCTGCTTCGACGAAGAAGGACGGCGCACTTTCGAGCTCGAAGAGGTCCTGGTCCTCAAGTCCCGGCTGCTCGCCGTGCGTGAACTCCCCTGGGGCGCCTCGCTCGGCTACGGCCGCACCTGCCGCTTGAAGCAAGCGACCCGTGTCGGCACCGTGCCGATCGGCTACGCCGACGGCCTGCCCCTGGCCCTTTCCTCCGGCCACGGACGCTTCCTCGTGGGCGGAAGATCCTGCGCCATCCTCGGCAGGATCTCGATGGATTACACCACCATCAACCTCGACGGCGTCCCGGACGCCCGGGAAGGCGATGAAGTGATCTGCCTCGGCAAGGGCATCCCGATCGGCGAATGGGCCCGTGCGAAGAAGTCGATCTCCTACGAGATCCTCTGCGCCATCGGCGGCCGGGTGAAACGGCAGCACCTCGAACCCTGATCCGACAAGCCGGCCGGTCGACTGTCGCGACCATCACCTCTCCACCAACAACCTCTGTCGCTCACTTCAGGATTGCGATCAGGGTCATGGTGATGGCGACCGCCGTCAGGCTGAGGAAGATCCAGCCCATGCCGGCGAACTGGCTGACGCCGAAGAACTCCAGCTTGTTGTGGGCGCGCTTCTTTTTCATCGCGTATTGGCATTGGTCGTCTTCGTCGAGGTAGATCGAAACCAGGGTTTCGGGGGCGTGCTGCTTGTTCATCGGGGCTCTCCTTGTTTGGGCTGTCCTGCCCCTTCCGACAGCGCGCGCAGGCAAAAGTTCTCAATAACGACTGAATCTTGTCAATTTTAACTAGGCCGCCTTCAAAGTCCTGAAAATCTCCATGAGAGCTTGTAAGACGGCGAGGCGCTCCGGTTACCAGAGGCAGAGATCACCAAAACTCAGCCCCAGGGCACCCGATGAAAAGCCTGCTGATCACCGCTCTCTTCTCCGTTGCATCGCTCTCCCTCGCCGCTGCGCAAGAGGCTCCGTCGATGCCCGGCGATGCCTTTTGGGAGCGTTTCGGCACACCCGCCCAGCTGAAGCGGCTGCCGGAATTGAAGGCCTTGCTCGCGGCACCCACGGCACCGGAGTGGCGAACCGCAGCGATGCAGCGGATCCGCGAATGCCGGATGAACGAAGTCCGGCTCGAAGTCGTCGACGCCCTCGGCCAGCCGCTGCCGAAGGCCCAGGTCCGGCTACGCCAGGTCTCTTCCGATTTCCGCTTCGGCGGCATCATCAACGACGAGCACTGGTTCGGCAAGGAGAAGGTCGACTCCGCAGCCTACCGCGATCTCTTCCTCAAGTTCTTCAATGCCGCCGGCTTCGAGAACGGGCTCAAGATCAAGTCTCTCGACGAGGCGCCCAGGACCCGCCAGATCATGGATTGGCTTCTCGCCAGCAAGCTGCCGGTGCGCGGTCACGCCCTGATCTGGCCGGGCTTCAAGAAGCTGCCCGCCGAAATTGTCGCCCTGCAGGATCGTCCCGCCGAACTGCGAGCCGCCTGCGACAAGATGATCGTCGAACTCTGCAAGACCTGGCCGGAAGTGGAAGAGTGGGACGTCATCAACGAACCCCGCCAGAACCGCGACTTGGTCCGCATCCTCGGCGCCGGCGAAGAAAGGCGCTGGCTCGATCTGGCGCGGCAGCAGACCCGTCCCGGCTGCAAGCTCTACATCAACGACTACCAGATGATCTCCGGCAACATTCCCGCCTACAAGGACTTCTACGAGAAGATGGGCCGCGAGCTGATCGCCGCCGGCGCGCCTCTCGACGGCCTCGGCTTCCAGAGCCGCTTCCGCATCCACCTGCCGCCCCAGGAGGTCTGGGCCAACCTGCAGCGCTTCGCCGCCCTTGGCCTGCCGATGAAGGCCACCGAATTCGAAGTCTCGGACGCCGTCGAGGTCGAGAAAGGCCGCCTCTTCAGCGACGAAGAGCGGGCCCGGATCAGCGAAGAGGTCCTGATCAACTACTTCTCCTGCGCCAAAGTCGAAGGCATCTACTGCTGGACCTTCTTCCGCAAGGGCCATGGCCTGAAAATGAAGAACGGCGCCCCCAACTGGGGCTACCGCTCCTTCCTGGTCGATCGAGACGGCAGTCTCGGCCTCAACGCCCTGGTCTGGCTCTATTACACCCAGCATCTCTGGCGCAGTCAATGCGCAGTGCCAGGCGACAGCGCCGGCCGCGCCGCCGCCCGCCTTTTCCGCGGCGGCTACGAAGTCGAGATCACAAGTCAAGGACAAAGCTGGAAAGGCAGCTTCGAGCTTCGCAAGGACAGTGCGCTCCGCCTGGTTTGCGATCAAGGGAAAATCATGGTCCAACCCTGAGGAGGACACGATGCGCAGGAAGTTCACTCTGATCGAGCTGCTGGTGGTGGTGGTGATCATCGCCATCCTCCTCAGCCTGCTGCTGCCGGCGATCGGCCGGGCCCGCAGCTCGGCGCAGCAGTCGTCCTGCCGCAACAATCTCAAGCAGGTCGGCATCGCCATGCATGCCTACGCCGATGGCAACAACGGCTGCGTCCCAGGCAAGATCACCAGCAGCCGCTACAGCTGGTTCGGCAAGGCCCAGGCCAACGGCGGCCGGCCGGTCACGGTCCGCCCTCTCAACAGCTACCTCGGCTACACTCAGAACGGCATCGAAGTGCCCACCGCCCGCTGCCCGGAAGACTCCCTCGCCGCCGGCACCAACGACGGCTACAATGAAGAAGGCAGCTCCTACGTCTCGAACACCGTCACCAACGGCAGCTCGGTCAAGACCCTCGCCCTCACCTCGCCCGAATGCCGGGCCCTGGGACTGCCTGATATGGCCCACCCGGGCCGAGCCATCTCCAAGGCGGGCAACCCGGTCAAACTCCTCGCAGTCCTCGAAAACCCCGGCTACCAATACGGCTTCAACAACGGCTCGGTCGGCGACTTCCCCCAGCTCGATTGGCACCGGCTCCTCTCCAATCACGTCAGCGCCCTCTACCTCGATGGACATGTCGCCAAGACGCTCATCTTCAGCGGCGCTGACGGGGTCTCGGCCAGCGCCTGGCCTTACACCTGGGAGTACGATGCCCCATGAGTCTCGCCAGCCAAGCGCCGCTCCTCGTTGCGGAATCCTCCTTCTCGATGGATCCGATGCTGATCGGCGCCGTGGTCTGCTCCATCGCTCTCCTGATCACCACCGTCCTGCGCCGCCGCAGCCCGCGCCGTCTCCCTTCCCATCTCATCCTCATCCTGTTTTACTCCTGCGGCACTCTGGTCTTCACCGGCCTCTATCTTATCAATCTGCACCGCAAGGAGCACATCCACATCGATCACGCCGCCGCCCTGGTCAAGGCTCAGGCGCAGGTGCTGTGCGAGGAAATCCAAAGCCGCCATGGCCGGGCCCGGATCGCCGTCATCCACCGCCCAGGCGAACAGCACGCCGGCCTGACCCTCGAAGTGCTCCGCCTCCTTGCCGGCCAGGGTCACACGGTGATCGGCCTCGAACCCGCGTCGATGAAGGAAGGCCGCGACAACAGCTACTTCAAAGGCCGCGCCCTCGAGCGCTGCCTCCAGGTCGATGCCGACCTCTTCGTCTCCACCTGCGGACTGCCGCCGCTCGATGAGCTTGAGGAACTCAGCCGCTTCCATCCCGAACTGGCGGAAGGCAAGCCGGAAGCTTCAGCCCCGACGAAACCGCTCTACGTCCTCAACGGCAATTCCTCCCGCTACCTGCCCTTCCTGAAAAACGGCGCCATCTCAGGGCTGGTCATCTGGCGATCCACTCCCGACACCTCGGTCTTCGGCTTCCGTGGCCAGACCCCGCGCGAGCTCTTCAGCCGCCGCTATCTCTTTGTGCGGAATGACAAGCTGGAGGATCTGCCGGCCTCGGAGCTGGCGGTCTTCGCAGCCTCCCCGGCCGCACCTTGAACTCACTCGCCTGCCGCGATTTCAAACAGGAGATCCCCCCCCCATGACACCACGCCTCTTCTTCTACGCCCTGATCCTCTGCCTGCTGCCGCCCGCCCGGGCTGACGAACATGAGGCAGCCAAGACGGTCAAGAGCTACAAGGAGAAGTATCACGACGGCAATGAAAAGACTTTTGACGACCTCTCCAGCCAGCTCGCCCAGCTCGCCAAAAGCGGCGACACCGGCACCGGCAAATTCCTCGTCGGCCTCGCCGCAGACCGCCGCCTCCCTCACCCGATCCGCGGCCTGGCCATGCGCAGCCTGGTGTCGATGAAGGGAAATCCGGAAGTCAACGAGGAGCTCCGCCATCTCGCCGCCAAGTCAGGCTGCTGCCCGCAGATCCTCGACGTCCTCGCCCGCCTCAAAGAACCGGGAACCGAAAGCCTCTTCATCCCTCACCTCGCCTCCAAGGATCGCGCCAGCGTCATGGCCGCCTTGCTCGGCCTCAGCCATTGCGGCGGCCTCAAGGACGCCAGTCTCCTCCCTCGCCTCGCCAAGATGGCCGCCCCGCCCGCCCCGACCGGCCTGCGCTGGGCCGTCTGCGCCGCCCTCGGCGGCAGCCGCCAGGCCGCCGCCATCCCGCTGCTCATCGACATGTATGAGCTTCCCGACACCTCGCGCGATGCCCGCAAAGCCCTCATCCGCCTCACCGGTGAAAAACTCTCCGGCAAGTCGACCTGGACCGAGTGGTGGAAAACCCAAGGCAAGAGCTTCGCCGCCAAGGATGAATTCGAACTCGCCGAAAAAACCCTCGCCGCCGAAGCCGCAGAAGGCGCTTTCTACGGCCTGCCGATCGAAGGGCACCGCATCGTCTTCCACCTCGATCGCAGCCTCAGCATGGAGGGAGAGTCGATGGATCGACTCAAGACCGAATGCGAAAACATGTCGCAATGCCTCGATCCCTCCCGCGAATTCGCCCTGATCTTCTGCCCCTACCTCGCCATCCCCAAAAACGGCTTCCTCAAAGGTGATGAGTCCGGCAAGGCCACCATGCTCAAAGCCCTCAAGACGGTGCCGAATAAAGGCACCACGCCTCTCGCCAACATCGCCACCACCCAGGTCTACCAGGACCTGCTCGGCAAAGGCAAGATCCTGCCGGATACCGTCTACATCCTCTCCGACGGCTGCTTCACCGACGCCGTCGCCCAAGGCGAAATGGACTGCCTCTTCCTCGCCTTGTATCCCGGCAACAGCGTCCGCATCCACTACATCCACCTCGGCCACAAAGGCAAAGGCGAATTCGGCCGCAAAGCCGCAAGGGAACATGGCGGAATCTACATCGACACCGAGACCAAGGGTGGTAAAAACAAAGGCGGCAAAGCCAAAAATGGCAAGAAGAACAACCCGGAAAACAACTGAGGCACCCTCCAACCTTGTATTACGACTCAATCTGTTCCATGTTGAATCTTGAATCTTCCCTTTCGTCCCGCCCTCTTCTTGAATCTTGAATCTTGAATCCCCAACAAGGAATCCGACATGCGCCTCTTCTCCGCCGCAATCCTCCTCGCCGCCCTCTCCGCCTCCGCCGAGCCCAAAGTCGAAGGCCTCGAAGTCAAACCGGTCACCAAACCCGGCGCCACCAAAGCCGTCGGCGCCCTCTGCGTCGACTCCCAAGGCCGGATCATCACCAACGAAGTCAACCGCTTCGGCAACGCCGTCACCGACGACCGCAAACACTTCCACTGGCTGCCCCAGGACTTCCTCAACGACAGCGTCGAAGAACGCCTCAAGATGTACGAGCAGCACGAAAAGGACTTCCCCCGCGCCCTCTGGACCGGCAAGGCCGACACCGTCCGCACCCTGAGCGACAAGGATGGCGACGGCTTCTTCGAGGACTCCGGCGTCCTCGGCGACTTCAATGACCCTCTCGATGGCCCCGGCATCGGCATCCTCGAGCGCGACGGCCACTACTACTACACCTGCACCCCCCACCTCTGGAAACTCACCGACGCCAACTACGACGGCAAGCCCGAAGGACGCGAGTCGCTCAGCTACGGCTGGGGCATCGCCGTCGGCTTCTCCGGCCACGACATGCACTCGCCGATCTGGGGCCCCGACGGCAAGATCTACTTCACCATCGGCGACCGCGGCTACAAGGTGAAAACCAAGGAAGGCCACACCCTCTTCAACCGCAGCCGCGGCGCCTTGCTCCGGATCAACCCCGACGGCTCCGGCCTCGAAGAAGTCGTCACCGGCTTGCGCAACCCGCAAGAAATCGCCTTCAACGACACCTTCGACCTGGTCACCGGCGACAACAACGGCGACATGGGCGACAAGGCCCGCGCCTACTACCTCGTCGAAGGCGGCGATTACGGCTGGACCCAAGGCTACCAGTCCCTCACCTCCTTCGGCAAACACATCTTCGGCGACGAACGCCTGCCCCCCGCCTGGATGGCCGAACAGCTCTTCCAGACCCCGCACCCCGAACAGCCCTGGTGGGTCGTCCCCGCCTCCGGCATCGTCACCAGCGGCCCCTCCGGCCTGGTCTACGTTTCCACCGACGCCCTCGGCGCCGACACCAAAGGCAGCTTCCTGGTCTGCGACTTCGTCGGCAACACCGCCTCCGGCGTCCGCCGCTTCAAAATGGTCCCTAAAGGCGCCGGTTATATGATGGAAGGCGGCGACTGGTGGCTCAAGGGCTGCAACAGCCCGGACATCACCCTCGACCACGCCGAAAACCTCCTCGTCGGCGACTTCGGCAACGGCTGGGAAGCCAGCGCCAACGGCGGCGTCTGGAAGGTCATCGCCAAAAATCCCCAGACCCGCGGCGCCGAGCTCTTCAAAACCGGCTTCCGCAATCTCGATCTCCCCACCCTCGTGACCGAGCTGAGCAGCCCGATCCTCCAGGTCCGGGTCGAAGCCCAGGCCGAACTGGTCCGCCGCGGCTCAAAAGCCGAACTGCTCAAGGTCGCCCAAGGCGCCGGCAGCGAAGGGCCGGCCCTCTTCGGCCGCCTCCACGCCCTGCGCGGTCTCGGCCAGCTCGACGCCGTCACCGAATTACGCGGCTTCGTCAAGGATGCTCACGCTGAGATCCGCACCCAGGCCCTGCGCGCCCTCGCCGATGCGAAGTCGTCGGTGACCGGGGACTTTGTTGCTTCGCTCGAAGACGCCGAGATCCGGGTTCGCCAGGCGGCGGCGCTGGGCTGCGCGAGGAAGCCCGAGTTTCTCCGATACGGTCGCGAAATCCAGATCGGCCAATTGGCGAAGAGATTCAACACCGATGATGCCCGTGATCCGTGGATGAGAGCCACTCTTTCTCATACTATGTCCAAGCTACTCACGGAAAAAATTAACAATCCTGATCTGCTGTCGCTGATGCCTGAGATGGCCAAAGCAGCATTGAATTCCCCGGAAGCCAATCGCCTATTCGTCGTCGCTCTGCGCAAGGCCCGTTCGCCTGTCCTCGCCTCGTTCCTGAAAAACAGCGACCCCGCCGTCGTCGCCGAAGCCGTCGCCGCGATCAGCTTCGAGAACGTCGAAAAAGCCCTGCCCGCCCTCGCCGAATTCTCGGCCACTCCCGCCTGTTGGAAGCTCAGCGAGCTGAACCAGGCCCGCGCCCTCAACGCCAACCTGCGCCTCAACAATAAGGCCGGTGCGGAGCGTCTGCTCAGCGTCCTTGGCAATAAAGAAGCTCCGCAGTCGACCCGTCGCCTCGCCGGCTACATCCTCCGCGGCTTCCTCAAGCCCTGGCCGATGGACATCGTCGAAGGGCAGAAGCTTGATTGGGCCTCCGGTGCCGCTCCGGTTGCGGAAGACGCAAAAGAACTCATTGCCTCGCGTCTCCCCGCGATCATCGCCAAGGCCGAGGGCGAAGCCCTGGTCGCCGCCCTCAAGCTCGGCGAAATCGGCAAGATCACCCTCGATGAAGCCACCCTGCGTCAGATCGCCCTCAATGCCAAAGCGCCCGAAGGTGCCCGGGTCCAGGCCCTCAGCAGCCTCGGCGACAAGGTCTCGGTCGACGAACTCGCTGCCCTCTCCAAGGACGCATCCTCCGGCATCCGCGTCGCCGCGATGAAAACCCTCACCGCGGTCAAACCCGAAGCCGCCTTGCCCGCCCTGCTCGCCGGACGCAGCGCCAAAAATCTCGACGAGCGCCAGACCGCCTGGTCGGGCCTCGGCGCCCTCAGCGCTCCCGAAGCGATCGCCGCCCTCAAGGAAGGTCTCGCCGCTGTCGACGCCGGCAAGGACGCCGAAGTCGCCCTCGACATCTACCTCGCCGCCAAGAAACAGGCGGGCCTGAAGACCGAAGTCACGACCCTCGAGACCAAGCTCAACGCCGACCCGATGGGCCCCGGCGTCTGGATCCTCGCCGCCAAAGGGGGTGACGTGACTCGTGGCGAAAAGGTCTTCCGCAATCCGCCTCCCGCCTGCGAGTGCCTGAAGTGCCACAAGGTCGGTCCCGAAGGCGCCTCCGACGCCGGCCCCAACCTCAAAAACTTCCTCGGCCGGATCAAGGAAGGCCGCGAGGAATACGCCCTCCGCGCCACCGTCGCCACCAGCGCCGACCTGGCGCCGAAATTCGGCTTCGTTTTGCTCACCCTGAAGGACGGCAAGCAGCTCTCCGGCACCTACCTCGGCGAGACCGACAAGGCGATCAAGGTCGCCCTTCCCGAAGGTGAGCAGCAAATCGCCAAGGACAGCATCGCCTCGCGCCAAAACATCTCCGCCATGCCGCCCCTGAAGTCCCTCCTCGACGCCGGGATGATGAAGCCCGAAGAGCTCCGCGACCTCAACGCCTACCTTCTCAAAGTCGGCACCGACAACAAGAAGAAAGGGCACTGAGATAATTACGAATTACGAATTACGAATTACGAATTCAGCGCCGCTTCCTTCGGGGAGCGGCTTTGAATTTGTCAGGATCTCAAGTTTGGCGCTGCCTCAAGGTCACCGCGTAGCGGTCGAAGCTGGCATAGCCGTGGGCATCGGCCACGGATTTGATCATCAAATCTTGCGATCTGTGCAAGTCCAGATCGAGCACAGTTTGAGGTGTGATATGAGCTCTGCAGCTCGTCGCGAAGCGACGGAATGAGTGTAGCCGGGGCTTTCAAGCCCCGGATGGGATCACGAAGAAATCGCCGTCGTGAAGCGACAGGATGACATTTCGGCGATTGAAACGCAAACGGCATCCCCAGGCGCACCTGTCATCGCGTCGCTGCCGCGACGTCGAATTCCTCGCCACGCGTACCGGGGGTTGAAACCCACGGCTACACTCATTCCGTCGCTTCGCGACGAGGGACCACAGCCAACAAGTCCGTGCTTGCTTGTGCTTGTTTTGGTCTTGCACAAGTCGAAATCTTGTGTCCCTGAATGCCGCTCGCTTATTTCTCCGGCATTTCGTACTTGAAAGGGCGACCGCGAATCAGCTCGGGCTTCCTGATCTTGTCATCCAGAAAGCGATCAAAAACGGTGCCCGGAATAAAGCCCCAGAGCGAACTCGTGAGAGCCAGAGGCAGGTTTTCGCAATGCCCGTAAACCCATAATGCCGTCGGGATGCTGAAGATGCTGATCCCGAGAATCGTGAGCAGGCAATGGAAAAATGAAAACTTCAAGCGGAATCTCCTCTTGCATTCCGGGCATGAGTATTGATTCCTGACCGTGGTGAAATACACATTCCAAGTCAATCGGTGCTTGTGGCCGCAGGCAGGGCAGATCATGGTGGCGCCCTCAGCGACAGGATCCGCAGTCGCCACGCCCCTTTCTCCTTCACGGCGTGCCCGGCGACGGCGATTAATTGTCCATCCTGCTCCAGCAGCGGCCAGGTGGCGCGTTGCGCCGCAGGAATCCTGGCGTCGGCGAGGATCTGGGCGACGCGGCGCGGGCTGCGGCGTCCCGCCGGCAAAAGGGCGTCGCCACTTTGCGGACAGCGCAAGCTCAGCGGCAGGCCGGGATCAAGCGCCAGCGCTTGCCCCTCGCCTTCATGGCTGAGCTCCAGTTCCCATTCGCCGAAACGGCAGCGGTGCTGCTTCGTCCAATCCCAGATCCGGGATTCCGGAAGCGGGATCGACAAGTCCCAGTCGCCCCGGATACCGATGATCAGGACGAAGCCGGCCTCAAGTGGGATCTTGCGCTGCCTGGGGCTGCTGCGTCCAGCCTCGAGCCCAAGGCGTTGAATCTGGCTTTCCGGCAGGGGCCGGAAATAGCCGCGCGCCGCCAGCCAGAAGCGCAGCAGACGCGAGCGCAGGGCGGGTGCGGCCTCCGCAAAACGAGCGTTATCCAAAGGTTTTTCCGCCAGATAACGGCGGGCCTCGGATTCGATGAAATCGGCGTCTTCGCCGAGGCGTTTCTGCGTCTTGCGCAAGGCCGCGGCGGCATCCAGCTTCGGCAGGATTTCGAGACGAAGGAGATTGCGTCGACAAAAAGCCTCGTCGTTGCTGGCGTCGTGACGCCATTCGAGTCGCGCCGTCCGCAAAAAAGCCTCGATCTCGAGCCGCGTCAGATCCAGCAAAGGACGGCAGAAGGTGACCTCGCCGATTTTATGCGTCGGCCGCATCCCGCGCAGACCGCTGCTGGAGGAGCCGCGGCAGAGCCGGAGCAAGAGGTTTTCGACCTGGTCGTCGGCATGATGGGCGAGGAAGACCGCGGATCCCGCGGCGATCTCTTGCCAAGCCGCGAGGCGGAGGCGCCTCGCCGCCTCTTCGAAGGCTTCGCCGGGGAGGAGCTTTTGCGGCACCGACAAGTCGCGTTGAACAAAGGGGACGCCCCGCTGTTGGGTCCAGCTCCGGCAGAACTCCGCGTCGGCCTCGGCGGCGGCGCCGCGGGCGCCGTGCTGGAAATGCACCGCGGTGAAGGCTCGTCCGGTGCGGAACAGGCATTCCGCCAGGCAAAGGCTGTCGGCCCCGCCCGAGAAGCCGAGAAAGGCCGTGCCTGACGGCATTTCCGCCATCGCGTCGAGGAAGTCGGCGGGGAGATCAGTCATAAATGAGGTGAAGTTGCTCGACCCCTTGCGGGTCGCACATGGTAGCCCAGGGTCGCTTCGACCCTGGGTTCAGGTGAAAAATGAGCTCCGACCCCTTGCGGGTCGCACAGATCCCGACCCAACGCTGTGCGACCCGCAAGGGGTCGGCGAACCAGGAACCACCCCATACCAGGGTCATCGCCGATGCGGCTCGACCCTGGGCTACCATGTGCGACCCGCAAGGGGTCGGAGCTGCAACGATGTCGTTCATTGAATTTGGCTCCGCCGGGATGGGGAGAGATGGAACTTGAAAACAGATGCGTGAGATGACGGGCCTCGAGTTCGATCGCTTCATCGTGGGAATGCTTCAGACATTCCTCGTACAAGGACATCGCCTTCCTGTAGTGAGAATCGGCAAGAATCCATATCTCCGAATGTCGCAGCTTCAAAGCCATGGATCGTTCGTGCCTGGCCTCGGCGAGGGCGGCGTCGAATCGATCCTGGCTCGTGCATGAAAACAGCAGGCCGATGAGGACTAGGTAGACGGGGATGATTTTCACTGTTCTCACAACTTCACCTTGCGGCTGCTCCACTCCCCTTCGCCGTCGCCGATCTCCACGAGATGCTCGTCGCTGGAATAGAGCGGCACGCGGACCGTCGATTCGTTGAAGCGCTGGGCCCAGAGGAGTTCGCCGCTGCTAGATTTGACCCGGACCACCGGGCGGCTCAGACCGGGGGCTTCGACGCTGACGAAGCCGAGGGGCTTGCGGCCGTCCTGGTCCTGCGGCCGGACCGTCAGGGGCCAGCCGGGGTATTGGCCGCCCTGGCAGGCGGTCTCGCTGAGCGGCCAGCACTCGATCCGGGTGGTCTGCTCCTTGGGATTGAAGACGACGAAGCCGAAGCCCGGCGACCACTCGTCGCGGTTCTTGCGCGAGCCGCCCCAGTCATGGGGATTGGCGCAGGCGATCATGTCCATCGGGTTGCCGAAGGGGTCGTTCTGGGGGCCGAGCATCGACTTGTCGTCGGACCGGTAGACGAAGTCCTTGCGCGCCTGTTTGGGGGCCCAGGCGCGGGGGTAGGCGTTGGCGGTGGCGGGGGCGGTGAAGCTGAAGCCGGCGTCGCCGGGCTTGTCGACGCCGTAGCGCACCAGGGTGGGCAGGTGCTGGTCGCCGGCGATGTGGACGGCGCGGGCGCGGCGGATCAGGTCGACGGCGCGGTTGCGCGGGGTCTGCGGCCAGCCGTTGGCATCGAGGTCAAGCCAGTAGTAACCGAGGCCGCCGGAGTGGTGGGTGGAGTACATCCCGAAGGGCGATTGCGACAGGACCGCCTTGAGCTCGGCGCCTTGCCATTGGCCGGCCCAGTCGAGGAGGAATTTCTCTTGCGCCTCGCCGAGGAGGCTGAGGCCGGGCAAGTCGAGCCCCTTGGGATCGAGCTTGGAGGAGTCGAGGTAGTGGTCGGGCCGGCCGCCGTCGGCCTGCGGCAATTTCAAGGTGAGGGGTCCGCTCTTGAAGAAGCGGTCCATCAGGATGGCGAAGGAGACGCCGCCCCAGTTGAGCTCGCTGGTGTAGGGCGGGATGCCGCGTTCCTGGAGTGGCAGGGGGCTGTCGGGGAGGTGGGCGCAGGTGGTGCGGTGGACGAGTTTGATGAACTCGCCGGAGCCGACGAAGCCGCCCTTGTTGGGATTGCGTCCGGGCGCTGCGCCGCCGCCGTTGCCCCAGATGTTGCCCTGGAAGGCGTCGTGGTCGTCGGTGATCGAGACGCTGGGGCGGTTGCGAAGAAGCTCGCCGAAGGCGTAGGCGTGGTAATACCATTTGTACAGGTAGTCCTCCTCCGGCTCGACCCAGTCGGGATAGGTCGGGGTGCCTTCATACATCTGATCGCCGTAGAAGAAGACCAGGTCGGGCTCGCGCTCGGCGACCCGCTTCACCGCGTCGGCATGGGGGAAATAAAGATCCTCTTGCCAATCACGCGCCGCCCCCCAGGGGCGGTGGATGATGCAACCGAGCACGGCCATGCTGACTTCGCCGAGCGGTTCGGCGGCGATGCGGCCGTGACGGCAGGAATCGCCGATGCCGGGGAGCTCGGTGACGAGGCGGAAGTCGATCGCGGACTTGCCGCCGCCCCAGGCCTTGAGCTCGACCCGGAGCAGGGCGACCAGATCGGGACGACCGACCTCGGCCCGGGCGACCTCCGTCCAGGTCTCGCCCTGGCGGAATTCGAGGCGGACTGGACGGCTCTCCTCGGGCGCCAGGGGCAGGAGCTGGGCGCTGAGCTTGAGCGCGCCTTGATTGACGGTGTATTGGCTGAGGGCGAAGGGGCCGAAGGCCTGTTCCAGGCTGGAATCGGTCTTGACGCCACTGAAAACCGGGGGACGGAAGCGGGTGACGATGCCATGCTCACCTGGATTGCGGCCGCCTTTTTTCGTCTGGCCGTGATGGCAGGTGAGGGCGTAGCCGCCCATGAGCTTGTGGACGTCGGTCTTGTCGAAGTGCACCTCGAAGCTGCGTTTCCGTCCCGCCGTCTCCTCCGCTCTCATGTGCATGCGGAAGTGGGCTCCGGCGTCCTCGAGGGTGAGAATCAGGCGGATCGGCCCCGAGGCGATGTCGATGCGCTCCATGTCTTCGGGACTGAGCACCGCTTCGGTCTTGCGGTCCTCGAGATCGAGGAAGGCGAAGCGTCCGTCGCCGGTGATACCGTAGAAATGACCTGAGCCGAGGCCGGCGCGGTGCTCGAAGACCATCGGGCGCTGACGCCAGGCGAGATCATGGCCGTGGCCGAGGGTGATGCCGGCGAAGCGGCCCTCCTGGAATTCCTGGCCGGGACCGGAGAGATCGAGATCGAGCTGCACCCGGAAGCTAGCGGCGGGCTGGTCGACGCTGGTGCAAAGCTCGACAGCGTTGCGCCAGGGCTCGAAGGCTTTGCGCGGGGCGCATTCGATCCATTCTCCTTGCTGGCGCCAGTCCTGCAGGCGGTTGGCCCACCAGCGCGGCCCGAGCCAGCGGCGCGCCCCAGGAGCGAGATCCAGCTTGCCTCCCGGCAGTTTGTCTAGCCGCGGCGAAGGCGTCGGCGTGCCGATACAGCTGACTGCACCGCTGAGAACCATGCCGCTGCCCAGGATCATTTCGCGTCGGTCGATTTTCATGCTCAGGACTCCTTGGGATTCTTGCCGGACTAGAACTGCGCCCGGCTGCTGGCGAAGTTACAGCCTGGGCGAAAATCCGCAGGAGGCTGAAATCATCTAGCGACGAAAGGTGAAGAGCGCCTGTGGACATGTCTCCAGGGTCACACCTTGAGCTTTTTCAGAATCTTGAGCAGCTCGTCCAGGGACTTGTCGGTGCGAGGAGCGAGGCCGCCTAGCTCTAAGATTTCGATATTTCTGCGAGTTTCGAGAGCGGAGCAGGCATTAAAGCAAATCATGGTGCCAATCTCTCTAGAGCTTGATACGCTGCGTAATCCTTTAAAAAGCGATTCAAAAATATGCCTTCTTCGCGACTAAATCTATGATAACAATTCCAGTAGCTGATGATGCGCTGACGTGTGAGCGTGATGAACTCACGATTATCCTCAATGAATTGGGAGTAAGTGGGATTCCTGATCACATCAAGATTCATATGGATGAGGTTCTGAATTTCGATCACATATTCTCCCAACAGCTGGATGACGAAAGGAGGAACCCAAGGTAAACGCAAGGGAAGAATTGACCTGAGATGCGTCTCACGCACATAACCATCGTGATGCCTGGTTAAGAGGCAGCGGATGACAATTTCACTTGTAACCGGCAACTGAGCCAAATCTCCAATTGTCGGCTCGGAAAAGTAGACCCGGCAAGGAATGTGAAGGCGCTCTCCCTCTACGACAATCGGCCCGATGTCATCAGCAGTAGGCTCATGTCGCCCTGGCTCAACATGCTTCAAGGCAAGATCGACTGCATCCCGCATCGTGGAAGGGAAGGCTTGACGCAGGCGAATGGCCGTTGGGAGATTCAAATCCATCTCACTTCCACTTGAATTCATTTTTCAATTCATCATCCCGGAGAGAGCGAATGACTGTGACTTCCATACCTTCTCGATGAATCCATTCCTGCGGAGTCAAGGTGATGTTTACAAGTATGCCGGCGGCTCGACTCGCCCAGCCGAGGCCCAGTCCTCCTTGCCATCGATCAGCAAAAACTACACCAAAAAAGGCTTCAAACTTTTCCGCGTCGATCCAGTACTGGTCCATACCATCGTCACCGGACAAGCCAGACTCCTTCTCTAGATGGTCCTCCAGCAACTTCGTCATGTCATAGAAGAGTTTAGCGGTTTCATTGCCCATATCAGCGGCAAAGCGCTCGCTTCCATCAGGCATTCGTGCGGTGAAGAGTTTTCCCATGGCAATTACCAGTCCTTCATTAAATTTATTACAAATTGTTGTTTTTGAATAGCTTGTCGAGTTCATCAAAATTTAGCTTCTACGGCGATGCCTTCGTCATCTTCAATAACTTTCTGTTTATCTGGAAATATATCAATAATTCTAAACTTAAAATCGGATTCGTTTTTGTAGAAAATTTGAACGAATTCAGGATATTGAAAGTCGTAGTTCCTAAGAAGATATATCAAGTATCCAACCGACCTATGTTTGGCATCTACATATAATAGAATAGTTAAATCATTTGGCACGATTTTTTGTTACTTCAAATTTTGAATCAATGAAGTCTTTAACCTTTACATCCTCGTCATAAACACTAACAATAAACTCAGTAAAATTTCCCATCTTAAAAATCCTTGATTAAGGTGATGGTGGATCGGTCGTTTTTTCATGCCAGAGCTTAGCACCAGGCGCCAACTCGTCCACTTCATCACCCCTTCAGCTTCTTCAGAATCTTGAGCAGCTCGTCCAGGGACTTGTCGGCGTCGCCGGGATTGGCGAGGCTGGGGATGACGCCGCCGAGCTTGAGCAGGCCCTTGGGGGTGTCGACGAGGACCCGTCCTTGGCGGACGGCGAGTTCGTGGGCGCCGAGGGCGGCGGCGCGCATGCGGCAGCGGTGCTGGTCGAGGAGGCGGCGCACCGGCGGCGGCAGGGCGCCGAAGCGGTCGGCGAGTTCGGCGGCGAGGGAGTCGAGATCGTTCTCGTCGCCGGCGAGGGCGAGGCGCTTGTGCAGCTCGAGGCGGAGGGCGTCGGAGGCGACATAGTCGGGCGGGATGCAGGCGGCGGGCTTGCTGGCGTCGGCGATCGAGTGGCTGAGGAAGTCGAAACGCAGCTCGGGGTCGACGCGGCGCGCCTGGGGACGCCCGGCGAGGCGGGCGGCAGCCTCCTTGAGGAGCTGGCAGTAGAGCTCGAAACCGACCGCGGCGACATGGCCGGACTGCTCGGCACCGAGGATGTTGCCGGCGCCGCGCAGCTCGAGGTCGCGCAGGGCCAGTTTGAAGCCGGAGCCGAGCTCGGTGTAGCGGCGGATCGCCGCCATCCGGGCGCGAGCGTTGTCCATCATCGCGTCATTCTTCGGCAAGAGCAGCACGCACCAGGCCTGGCGCTCCTGGCGGCCGACCCGTCCGCGCAGCTGGTAGAGCTCGGCGAGGCCGAAGCGGTCGGCGCGCTCGATGATGATGGTGTTGGCGTTGGGGATGTCGAGGCCGGATTCGATGATCGAGGTGCAGAGGAGCAGGTCGGCGCGCTTCTCGAGGAAGGCGTTCATCGCGTCCTCGAGTTCGTGCTCGTGCATCTGGCCGTGGGCGACCGCGATGTTGGCCTCGGGCATCAGCTTGGCGAGGCGTTCCCGCGCCTTCTCCAGGGTCTGCACCCGGTTGTGGACGTAGAAGGCCTGGCCGCCGCGGGCGAACTCGCGCAAGAGGGCCTCGCGGATGGCGCTGTCCTCGTCGCGGGTGACGATGGTGCGCACCGGCTTGCGGGTGCGGGGCGGGGTGGTGATGCTGGAGAAGCTGCGCAGGCCGGAGAGCGACAGGTAGAGTGTGCGGGGGATCGGCGTGGCGGAGAGGGTGAGGACGTCGACGGTGGCGCGCAGGGTCTTGATCTGCTCCTTGGCCTCGACGCCGAAGCGCTGCTCCTCGTCGATGATCACCAGGCCGATGCGGGCGAAACTGACATCCTTCTGCAGCAGGCGGTGGGTGCCGATGACGATGTCGGCGCCGCCGGTGGCCATTTCCTCGAGGGCGAGGCGTTGTTTGGCGGGGCTGACGAAGCGGCAGAGGAGGCGCAGGGAGACGGGGTATTCCGCCATCCGGGCGGAGAAGGTTTCGAAGTGCTGGCGGGCGAGGATGGTGGTGGGGCAGATCACCGCCACCTGGCGGCCGTCCATCACCGCCTTGAAGGCGGCGCGCACCGCCAGCTCGGTCTTGCCGAAGCCGACATCGCCGCAGAGGAGGCGGTCCATCGGCTTGGGCGATTCCATGTCGGCCTTGATCTCGGCCATGGCGGTGAGCTGGTCGGGGGTTTCCTGCCAGGGGAAGGAGTCCTCGAAGCGCTTCTGCCATTCGCCGTCGGGGGCGCAGGCGCGTCCGGGCACCGCGGCGCGCACCGCCTGCAGGCGCAGCAGTTCGGCGGCGAAGTCCTTGGCCGACTCGGCGGCTTTGTCGCAGGCTTTCTGCCAGCGGGTCGAGCCGAGGGTGGCGAGCTTGGGCGCCGCCTTGCCGCCGCCGATGTAGCGGCTCACCAGATGGGCAGTTTCGAAGGGGACGAAGAGGGTCTGGCCGGCATCGAATTCCAGCTCCAGACCTTCGCTGAGGCCGGCGTCGAGCTTCTGCTGGATGAAGCCGCTGAAGCGGCAGATGCCGTGAACTGCGTGGACCGCAAAATCCCCGGGCATCAGGTCGCTGTCGCCTTCGAGAAGCTTGCGCAGGGTTTCGCGGCGCTCGTCGGCGGCCTTGGCCCGCGGCGACAGTCGACCGAAGGCCTCGCGTTCGGAGAGGAGGGCGCAGCCGCCGGGGATTTCGAAGCCGTGGTGCAGCGGCACCGGCACCCCTTCGATCTTCTTGCGGCTGGCCGCGGGAAGCGGCGCGGTGATCTCGTCGAGGCGTTCCGCTCCGGCGGCGCTGCCGCAGGCGACGAAGAGCCGCGTATGCGCCTTGGCGAGCTCGGCCATGGCGGTGTTCAAGCGCTCTTCGCGGAAACGGCGCAGCGCATCGGCGTCGCCGCCGCCGCCGGGGATGCGGTGGGCGGTGGCGCGGGCGACGAAGACGCGGGGGGAGTCTTCGGGGGAGCAGCGGAGATGAAGCGCTGGGGCATTCTTGAGAAGATCGGTCCGATCCGACTGATCCGACCGATCTTGGAGGTCAAGAGCAATAAATCTGCCGCCGCCGAGGTAATCGCCCAGGTGGCCCGCACTGCCTGCCGGAATTGCCCGCGGGCTGATGCGGACTTCCGTCACCTGGCCTTCGGAGCGCTGGCTGCGGGGATCGAAGGGGCGGATCTCCTCGATCTCGTCGCCGAAGAATTCCAGGCGCAGCGGCTGGCTGGCGGCGGGCGGGAAGACGTCGAGGATGCCGCCGCGGCGGGCGAACTCGCCCGGCAGGTTGACCTGGAATTCGTCGTCGTAACCGAGCTCGACGAGGCGGCGGCAGAGATCTTCCTGGGAGATCTTGTCGCCGAGCTTGAGTTCGAAGGCGAGGGCGAGCAGCTCCTTCGGCGCCGGCACCGCCTGGGCCGCCGCGGCGGCACTGGTCAGGATCAAGGCGGGGCCTTCCCCGAGTTGCGACAGGACCAGGGCCCGCTCCTCCTCGGCCTCGGGGAGGAAGCCGCCGCCACTGCCCAGGGTCGCTTCCGGGAAGACGAAGAAGGGGCGCGAATCGCCGGCGAGAATCAGGAGGCTGGAGAGATCCTGGCGCAGCTCCTCCACGGTTGCGGCGTCGGGCACGATGGCGAGCTGGGATTCCGGGGTGCCGAGAAAGGCGGCGGCGAGGGCCGCGGCGCGCAGCTCCGGCTCGTGCACGAGGATCTCGCCCGGCCCGCGAGGCAGGGCGGCAAGGAGGTCGCTGGCGAGGGAGTTGCTCATGGTGCCGGGTGCCCTTCGAATTCGCGGGAAGACAGGTCAGGGCTCAAGCGCTTCCCAGCGCACATCAGCTCTGCCGTTCCTTGCGCAAGGTATCCCGGGATCGGGATTTGGCGCTTGTCGCGGTTTGGACCGGTTCAGGGCTTGAGGGCCTTGTTGATCTTGCGAAGCTGCTCGGCGACATCGCCGTCGGTGGCGGTTTTGCAGTAATCGCCGTTAAGGGTGACATAGTGGAGATGGCCGCCCAGTTCGGTGCCGCAGAGTGCCTGGTTCATCGGCAGCTGGTTGAGGCTGCGTCCGGCGAGATCCGGGGCGAGCACCAGCGTCTCATCGGCGAGGACAAATTCAGCGGGTATCGGGGCGTTCGGGGTGTCGGCGAAATGGCCGACGATCTTATTGCCTGCACCTTGCAGCTGGACGCGAGCCAGGTTGTCTTGATTGCGCAAGTTCAAGGCCTTCTGGACGGCGCTGACGGCCAGGTAGATCGAGGTGAAGCCGAGGCCGACGCCGAGGCCGATGATCATCGCGGCGCGGAGGTATTTGCGCTCGGTTTCGTTCGGCTCGGGCCGGCGCAGGCCGGCGCAGGCGAGGGCTGCCGCCGCGAGGGCCAGGGGAGGGAAGAACATGCCGCTCAAGATGGCGCCGAGATAAGGACCGAGGACCCTTTTGTCCGCCGGCATCGCGGGGCGTTTCGGGGCTTCTCCGGGGCGGAAGCACATCAGCCAGGAAATGAAGACGAAGCCGATCGAGAAGATGGCGAAGCTGATCATGCTGAGCAAGCTGGGCAAGACGCTCGAACTCTGGGAGAAAAGCAGGGCGAGGAGATTGACGCCGTAATAGCTGGCGAAGAGGCCGATCCGGAAAATCGCCGGCGCCTGGATGTGACAAAGGAATTTCCACATCACCCAGTTCATCCGGAAGAAGACCAAGGCGAGAAAGACGACGAAAAAGCCGATCTTGGCGTACTCCTCGCAGAATTTCCACAGCAGGTATTCGCTCTGGAACTTGTAGAGAGCCAAGAACCCGAGGAAGCCGAGGCCGACGGTGGCGAAGAAATTGACCCCGATGATTTCGCAGAAGCGCCAGCCGGGCATGACGCCGAAGATCAGGAAGAGGATGAACCAGGCGAGAAGAGCGAGAAGGCCGGGCAGGACGATGGTGGCCCCCAAAGCGGCAAAGCCGCCGATGATCGGCAGGATGCCGAACCACCAGGGATCGCCGTTGCGCTTGAAGAATATGCACAGCTGCGCGAACCAGGCTCCGTAGGAGACGAAGATGATGCTGAGGAGGAGACTGAGGGTGAAATTGTCCATGGGATCACTTCCGATTCAGGAGTTTCAAGGCGGCATCGCGGAGGCTGGCGGCGTCCGCCCCCTTCTCCAGCTTGGTTTCGGGAATTTTCAGGCCGAGTTCATCTGCGGCGCTGCTGCGGTAGACCGCAGCAAGAGACTTGCTCTGGGGACTTTCGAGAATCGCCATCCTCTGCTTCTTGTGATCCATCTTGTCGATGTCGTCGAGCATCGGCCGAAGCGAAACCGGGTCGGCAGCGACGGCGCCGGAGTAAGTCTGAGGATCCCGCGCGGCGATCTCCAAGGCGGCGGCGCCTCCTTGGCCAAGGCCGCCGAGAATCACCGCACCGACCTTGAATTTCTTCTGCGCCAGCAGCCGCTTGATTTCACGGTCGACGATGAATCCGTCGGACTCCCATTCCTCGCTCCAGGCGCGATCCAGTCCTTCGCCAGGGGCGTCGAGACGCAAGACGGCGCATTCCGTCGGCACCAGCTTGGGCAGCGCCGATGCCGGCAGCTCGGACGAGCCGAGGATCACCAGCAGCGGCACCGGCTGGCTCAGCTCGACGGGAAGGACGAGATTGATCTGAGGACGCCCGATCAGGTAGTCGCGATAATTGGCTTCCAGCTCCTTGCGCTTCTGGCGGTAGTCCAAGGCCCGCTGAATCACCTCGGTGTCTTTCTCCGCATCGCCTTTCGAGATCAAGCTTTTCGCTGAAAGGATTCCGACCAGCACCATGCCGACCGAGAGCACCAGCATCAGGGGAGGCAGGACCAGGTGGGCATAGTCATCAGAATCCTTGACCGAACGGCTTGCCGGTTTGCCGCCGACACGGCTAGGTCCGGCTTCAATTTGTGTCTTGATCTTTTTGCCGGAGCGCAGGTCGTAGCCGCAGCGAATGCAGAGAACCGCCTCGGCATCCAAGGGCTTGCCGCAGGAAGGGCAGCCGCCTTCCGGCACCGGACCAGTCGCCGAGGGAACCGGCTCCTCGGCCTCTGCATCGGTGCGCCGGACGCGCAAGGGCGCTTTCATCGGCGCAGCGGTTACTGGCGCCGCAGGAGGAACCAGGGCTTTCGGCGCGCTCAAGCCGGGCGCCGCAGGAGGAACCAGGGCTTTCGACGCGCTCAAGCCGGGCGCCGCAGGAGGAACCAGGGCTTTCGACGCGCTCAAGCCGGGCGCCGCGTGAGGAGGAACAAGCTGCTCAGGAAATTCGACTTCCAGAATCTCCTCTTCGCTGGCCTCGGCAGTCAAGTGTGCCGGCAGGATGTTGGGAGTTTCGGGCACTTGCTCGCCAAGGCGACGGAGACGTCCGGGTACGGGAGATTGCATGCGTGTTTCTTTGGGCAGATGAGAGTGTGACAGTTTCGCTACAGTTCAGCAGTATAAGGCCTGATGAAACTGAGTGACAAGCAGGCACGAGCATTTTACACACACGTCTATTGTCATAAACCTAATCCGACTCCGCCGGAACCGAAGCTGAACCACGGAGGACACGGAGGACACGTAATCAACCGCAGAAGACGCAGATGAACGCAGATGAGGAAAC
>JBDKFG010000040.1:0-44089 GCA_039798785.1 Verrucomicrobiota bacterium
TCAAACTGTATCCTTGCTAGGGTACAATAAAAATCTTCAAACGCAAGCAGCTGAGGCGAGAATTTTCAATGTATCCTAAATCGCTCCGGATTTCGGATGAGTGGCAAAGGTTGTTTTCTAGATAGTAAGTCATCTTTTTACATTTAATACAAGGCTCTTCTGTTTTAAACTTTAAAGAGCATTTGGGGCACGTTTTATTTGAGTTGTCAATTCTTTGACCACATTCAACGCATAGAGTTGTATTTATCGAGCAAGCACGACAATGTCCATGATTTGCAAGTGCCGTGGACTCCATCATACTCCCAAAACACATCGGGCAAATGACTTGATTGGGGCCCGGAAAGGCAGTGTGCTTCTTAAAGCATAAGGCGCAAAGGCCTTTGAATTTGTCTGCAGTTGCTGAAGTGATTTCAGCACTGCAGGCATCACAAGTAACCATCACTCCCACTCAATCGTACCCGGCGGTTTATTCGTCACATCCAGGAACACCCCATGGATGGCCGGCAGTTTCGCCTCGATCTCGGCGACGATCGCCTTCAGGTCGTTTTGCGGGATGCGCGAGAAGTTTGCTGTCATCGCCTCGGTCGAGTCGATGGGGCGCAAGACGATGGATTCGCCGGGGCCGCCGACGCCGACGGGGATGAGGGCGACGGGCATCTGCCAGATGCTCTCGTAGAGCTTGCGGGCATAGAGATGCTCGGTGACGATGGCATCGGCTTCGCGAAGCAGGTCAAGGCGGGCTTTGCTGGTGTCGCAAATCTGCAGGGTGGTCTTGCCGGTCCAGGCCTTCGAGGAGACTCGCCAGACGCAGCGGTTGATCTCGGGGAAGCGGTTGATCAGGGCGGTGGTGGCGGCTTCGAGGGTGTCGTAATCGACATCGCCTTCGAGCAGGGCGGGGTGGGCGTAGGTGCGGGCATCGCCTTGCACGCCGACCGATTTCACCGGCAGGACGCGGACCTTGAGATTCCACTGGGCGGCGAAGGCGTTGAGGCGGGCTTCGACGTCGCTGAAGTCATCGGTCTTGTCGGTGCCGGAGCAGAGGACGCGGACGCCGAGGCCGGGGCCGGGGAAGGGATGACGCCAGACCAGGCGGTGCGGCAGGCCGAGGAGCTCGCCGAGCTCGCGGACTTCGTCCTTGTAGAGGTCGGCGAGAGGCTCGATGACCTTGCCCTGCGCGATCAGTTCGTTGATGCGGTCGACGCGGTTGTGGTGGGTCTTGATCAGGGCGGCGTGTTTGGTGCCGCCGGACTCGATGGTGTCGGGATAGATCGTGCCCTGGCCGAGCAGCCAGGAGTCGTCGCCGGCGAGCGGGGTGTGGGCGACGGCGTCGTCCTTGACATCGAGGAAGGTGTTGCCGATGATCTTGCGCTTAGCCTGGGGTTCGGAAACGCCCTTGAGATTCTTCAGGAAGACATCGCCGGCATCGACGACGTGGAAGTTGTGGAAGCCACATTCTTCGAGGGTCTTCTTGACCCAGGCGGACTCGTCTTTGCGCATCAGGCCGTTGTCGACGTGCAGGCCGTAGACGTTCTCTTCGCCGAGGGCCTTGTTGAGCAGGGCGAGGCAGACGTTGGAGTCGACGCCGCCGGAGACGAGGAGGAAGACCTTGCGTCCGGCCGCCTGTTCCTTGATGCGCTCGATCGATTGGGCGAGGTAGGCCTTGAGGTCCCAGTCGAACTTGCAGCCGCAGATCTTGAGGAAGTTCTTGAGGAGCTTGAGGCCGTTGACCGAGTGGGTGACTTCGGGGTGGTATTGCAGGCCGTAGATCTGGCGTTCGACGTTGCAGACCGAGGCGATCGGGCAGTCGGCGGTGTCGGCGGTGATTTCGAAGCCGGGCGGGATGATCTTGACCGAGTCGCCGTGGCTCATCCACATCGTCTCTTCCTTGTCGAGGCCGGCGTAGAGTCCGTCGAACTTCTGGATGCGGATCTTGGCGGTGCCGTATTCCTTGACTTCGCCGGGCAGGACGGCGCCGCCGAGGGTCTGGCAGATGAGCTGGTGGCCGTAGCAGATGCCGAGGATGGGGCGGGGGAAGTTCATCAGGTCTTTGTTGAACTCGGGTGCCTCGGGCAGGTAGACGGAGGAGGGGCCGCCGGAGAAGATCAGGCCTTTGTACTGCTGGACTTCTTCGAGCGTCGCGGTGGGCGAAACGATTTCCGAGAAGACGCCGAGGCGGCGGATGCGGTTGGCGATGAGGTGGGCGTATTGGCCGCCGAAGTCGAGGACACCGATCTTTTGCATGGTACTGATTCCGATTTGATGAAAGGACAATTTAGAGCCAAGGACAGAGAAGGCAAGGGGATTTGCCGGTCAGCCGGTCAGGATGATCGTGGCAGGTAAAATCCCCCCTGTTGCAGGAGAACGTTTTTCTGTGTCAAAGGACCGGGGACTCCCGGCAATTCCGTGGCATCTTCGTCAATTCCCAAAATTCCAGCCCCCACGAGCCCTGAATGAACGCACTCCTCATCTGGCTGATCCGTCCCGGCAGCCATCCAGAACTTGACGCCGAACTTGAAGACGTCCTCGGACAGGAGAGTCTCACCGTCACCAGCATCCACCGCGGCCAGGACGGCCACCATTCCTGGCTCAAGCTTGTGGTACGCGGCCCTCTGCCGCGTGGCGAAGCCCTGGTGCGGCTGCGCGACGCCGCCGCCGCCATGAACTGCGACCTGGTCGCCGCAGATCCCTCCGGGCTACCGCGCCGCGCCGGCCTGGCGGTGTTTGACATGGACTCGACCTTGATCCAATGCGAAGTCATCGACGAGCTCGCCCGGCGGCACGGGGTCTACGACCAAGTGAGCGCCATCACCGCCGCGGCGATGCGCGGAGAGCTCGACTTCGTCGCCAGCTTCACCCGCCGCATGGCTCTCCTGAAGGGGCTGGACGGGGCGGTGATCGCCGCCATTCGCGACAGTCTGCCGATCATGCCGGGCCTGCCCGAGATGATGCAAGGACTGCGCCGCGCCGGCTGGAAGACCGCCATCCTTTCCGGAGGCTTCCATCCTTTTGCCGACGAGCTGCAGCGCCGCTATGGTTTCGACTTCGTCGTCGCCAACACCTTGGAAATCGTCGACGGCCGTCTCACCGGCATCGTCCATCCGCCAGTCGTCGACGGCGAAGTGAAGCGCCAGTCCCTGCTGCGGCTGCGCCAGGAGCTGGGATTGGAGGCTCGCGAGACGGTGGCGGTCGGCGATGGCGCCAACGACATCCCGATGATCCTCGAAGCCGGCCTCGGTTGCGCCTTCCATGCCAAGCCGCTGACCCGCGCCAAGGCGCCGCACAGCCTGAGCTTCAGCCGCCTTGACGGATTGCTGCCACTTCTCGGCCAGGGCTGAGACGCCCCGCTGCGTCATCTTGCCGCCCGGGGACTTGAGAGCCGGCCGCTTCACGCTTATACTTCACGCTCATTTCCAGGAGCACACTCATGCCTCATCTGCCTCAGCATTTCCCCGTCGGCCAGCGCATCCCCGGTTCCCAGCACTCGGTGGTGGTCAGCCTGCCTACGATGCGCTCGGTCATCGGCTACGAAGAGCGCGATGCCGAGACGATGAAGGAGATCCGCACCGGCTATCCCCGCTTCGTCCTGCATCCTCTGGTGCGTGAAGCCGCTGCGGTCGCCGGCGTCCGTCTCGTCCTGCCAGAAGGGCGGGCCGTCTTCCCCCTTTGTTCCGCCCGGGCCGCCGCCGCCGCATTGAATTTCAGCGGCGCCGCCGATGCCGGGATCAACCCGGTGGACGGCTGGTTCCTACTCCACATCGCAGAATCCGAGACCGAGGCCTGCGCCCGAGCCGCAAAATATCTGCAGCACACCGGCCACGCCCTGTCGTCCCGACAAGCCGAAGACTGGCTGGCCGCCCAAGGTCTCGGCCCTGTGCCGGCCCACGAGGAACTCTTCGAAGGAGACTCCCTCGCCGAATGCCGCCGCGCCCTCGCTCCTTGGCTGCAGCCTGCGGATGAGTCCGGCATCCAGATCACCCGCGCCGGCATGGCCGCCTTCAGCGCCGCCTTCGAAGCTGCCTGCATCCTGCAGCGCCGCCGTCGCCGCCGCCTCTGGATCCAGCTCGGATGGCTCTACCTCGACACCACAGAGATCCTGAAGAAATTTCTCGGCCCCGACGAGGAATTCATCTTCCTTCCGGATGTGCATGACCAGAAATCTCTCGAAGAGCTACTCAGCCGCCGCGGCGGCGAACTCGCCGGCCTGGTCACCGAAGCTCCCACCAACCCCCTCCTCCAGACCGCCGACATCCCCTGGCTCTCCGCCCTCGTCCGGCGCCACGGAGGACTCGCCATCCTCGATCCGAGCTCGGCTGGGCTAGTCAGCGTCGACCTACTGCCATGGTGTGACCTGCTCTGCGCCAGCCTCACCAAGTACGCCGGCTGGCGCGGCTCCACCATGCTCGGCGTCGCCGTCGTCAACCCCTCCTCGCCGGACGCCGCCGAGCTGGCTCCGCTCCTCGCCGCAGCCATCGAAGCCCCCTACCGCCGCGATCTCGACGCTCTCGCGGCCCAGATCGGCCGGATGGAGGAGATCTCGCTCAAGGCCGGCGGCAACGCCCTTCTCCTAGCTGAGCATCTTCGTCGGCATCCGGGAGTGAAAAAGGTCTTCTCGCCTCTGGCCCCCGGCCCTTCCGGCGACAACTACCGACGCATCGCCAGGGCTTCCCAGCTCCCCGGCTCACTGGTCAGCATCGAGCTGGCCTGCGCCAGCGATTCAGGGCTGAATGCCGCCGTCGCGTCCTTCTACGACCGACTTCCTTGCGCCAAGGGACCGAGCTTCGGCAACGACTTCACCCTCGTCTGCCCCTTCATCTACCTCGCCCATTACGATCTCGTCACCAACTCCGCCGGGCGCCAGCATCTGCGCCAGCGCGGACTCGATCCCGAGCTGATGCGGATTTCGGTGGGAACAGAGGATTTCGAACAGATCCGAGCCGCCTTCGACGCGGCTCTCGCGCCGGATTGAGGTGGAAGCGGGGGACCGCAGGCAGGCTCCCTTGCTAAGCGCGGATCCCGATTCATCTTAGCGTCATCGCAAGGATCACCCCGATGAACGCAATGCCCTGCTGGCCCGCCGGCACCCCGTCGCCCCTGGTCTTCCTCGATTCCGGCATCGGCGGCCTGTCAGTGCTGGCGGCGGTTCGCCATCAGCTTCCCTCCCTGCCGGTGCTGATGATCGCCGACAACGCCGGCTTCCCCTACGGAACCAAGCCCGAAAGCGTCGTCCTCGACCGGCTACTCACCCTGGCCGAACATCTGATCGCGCCGCTCCAGCCCCGCGGCATCGTCATCGCCTGCAACACCGCCAGCACCCTGGCCCTGCCTGCACTGAGGGAGAAATACGCCTTTCCGGTAATCGGCGTCGTCCCCGCCCTCAAGCCCGCCGCCGCAGCAAGCCGGAAGAAACAGATCGGCCTGCTGGCCACCCCCGCGACCATCGTCAGGCCCTACACCCGGAAGCTGATCGACGACTTCTGCCAGGACGTGCGGGTCGATCTGCTGGGATCCCGGGAACTGGTTCTGGCGGCGGAAGCCAAGGCGCGCGGCGTCGAACTTCCTGATTCTCTTGTCGCTGACGCGGTACGCCCCTTCCGCCTCCTCGAAGCCGGCTGCCCCGACCTGATCGTTCTCGGCTGCACCCACTTCCCCTTCCTGCGCGACGAGATCCTGCGGGAACTGCCCGAGGGGGTGACCTTGATCGACAGCTCGGAGGCAATCGCCCGCCAGGTGCGCCGCCTGCTCGGCGACTTCCCCGGCGAAGCGGCCGACGCCGCCATCCATTTCACCGCCGAGGCGCCGGACCTTCACCGCCTCACCCCCTTCCTGCGCCAGCTCGGCATCCGCCGCGGCAGCAGCCCGAAGCAGTCCTGGCAGATCGCCCAGGACGCTTGAAAAAATGTCTGCACCACAAAATATCCCGCCTGCCGCGGCGTTGAAGGTGCAGAGAGGAGCAAGAATGGATCCGCAGTCGCCAGATGACAAAGTGCTCATCGAGAACTACCTCGCCGGTGACGATTCAGCCTTCACCTCTCTTTACGAAAGGTATAAATCTCCCGTGTTCGCCCACCTCAACCGCATGCTTCCCGGCCAAGGATCCCTGGTCGACGACCTCTTCCAGCAAACCTGGGTGAAAGTCATCGCCAAGCTGCCTGAATACCGCGACCAGCAGACCTTCCTCGCCTGGGTCCTTCGAATCGCCCACAACCTCGGCATAGACCACTTCCGCCGCCAGACCCGCCGCCCCACCGACTCCCTTGACGCCGGCCACGACCGCGCGGGGGAGGGCCCTATGCCTCACCACCAAAGTGAAATCAAGGATCTCGCCAGCGCCGTAGCCGCCGCCGTCAGTCAGCTCCCCGAAGAGCAGCGCAGCGTCTTCCTTCTCCGCCAGGAAGGGGTCGCATTCAAGGAGATCGCCGAAATCCAGGGCACCAATGTCAACACCGCCCTCGGCCGCATGCATTACGCCGTCAACAAACTTCGCGCCATCCTAAAAGACTGGCGCTAAACGGAGAAAAATCCATGAAACCCTGCGACAAACATCAGCAGCAGTACCTGCTCGACGGCGACAGCCCGCACCTCCGCGACTGCCCCGAATGCGCCGCCTTCGCCCGCGACTCCGGACGCTTCCTCGCCGCCCGCCCACCGGCCCTGGCGCCGGCGAAAAGCTCTGACCGCTTCATCCTCGCCCACGCCGCCGCCGCCCGCCCGCGCCGCAAGTCCCCCTTCTCAGCCTGGCGCATCATCCTCGCCGCCGCCCTCCCCGCGGCCGCCGCGCTGCTCTTCTGCCTCCTTCCCGCCGCGAAACCGCCGCCTCAGCCCAGCCCCCCCCCGAGCAGCACGCCCATCGAAAGCCCCGCAAGCGGCGCGCCCTCGCTCGACTTCGGCGGGGCCTGCATCAACGAGGAGTTGAAAATCCTCGAACAGGACCTGATCACCCTCGAAGCCGAACTGACCTTCGCCAGCCATTAAGAGGCCTATTCCATGATCACACAGATCCTCATCTCCCTCCTCCTGCAGGCCGAAGCAGCCCCGCCGCCCGTCCCGACGCCTGTCCCGGTCGCCGGCGGCGACGAAAAATCCGATCACAAGGCCAAGTTGATGAACCAGATACGCTCACACTTGGCCGAAAAGGACCCGGCGCGCCTGGCCCAGCTTCAGGAAATGGTCTGGTCCGACCCCTTCGGTTTCCAGCGCGAAATCCAGAAAGTCGCCACGGAAATGCGAAGCCTTGGTCTTCTTGCGCAGGAAAAACGCCATGATTCGTGGAGCCGCGACGGAGAAGGCCGCTCCAGGCCCGACGGCCGGGGCGACGGGGAAGAACGATTCACCAAGGACCCGATACTGGCGGCCAGACTGAAGAAGCTGCGCCAGGAGGATCCCGACAAGTTCCGCCAGGAGATCCGCCGCCTGATGGAGGAACGCAAGAACAAGTCCGCCGATCTCGGAGTCCAGAAGAGTTCCGAAGACCTGCAGTCCGCTATTAAGAACTGGCGTGAAGCTCCCCCCGAATCCAAGGATGCCGCACTGATCCAGCTTCGGACCGCCGTCACCGCCCACTTCGACGCCGACTTCAAAGCCAAGGAGAATTGCGCCGAACGGATCAGCAAGGAAACCCAGCGGATCAAGGCCGACCTCGAAAAACGCCGTGCCGAACGAGAAAGCCGCATCGAGGAAATGCTCACACGGATCACCAGCGAATCCTAAGCCCGCCTCTCCCCTCGGACAAGCCGCCCCCCCCGGAGGAGCGGCTTTCATTTTTTTCGGAAAAAGCTTGATGCGCCCAAGCTCAGCCGATGAGCAGGCTTATCTTGCCGGCATGCCCAAAATTCTCCACAGCTCCGACTGGCACCTAGGTGCCCGCCTGCACGAACAATCGCGCCAGGAAGACCACACCCGCTTCCTCGCCTGGATGCGCGCCACGCTGCGCGAGGAAAGACCCGACGCCTTCATCCTCGCCGGCGACATCTTCGACTCCTCCCTCCCGGGCACCACGGCGCAACAGCAGTACTACGACTTCCTCGGCGATCTCGCCCAGGACCAGTCTTGCCTCGCCGTCGTCATCATCGCCGGCAATCACGATTCCCCCGCCCTCTTGAACGCTCCAGCCGCACTCCTCCGTCGCCTCAACGTCCATGTCATCGGGGCCGGCCCGGCATTCGACCAAGACAAAACACCTCTCATCCTGCGCCTCCCCTCCCGCGACGGGACCGGACTGGTGATCGGCGCCATTCCCTTCCTGCGAGAAAGGGATCTGCGCTCCTCGCAGAGCGGTGAAGGCCCGGATGAAATCGATGCGAAACTGCGAGAAGGATTGAAACGTTACTTCTCAGAAGTTTACGGCCTGGCGCTCGCCGCTCGCCAGCAGTCGGAGCCGGTCATCCTCACCGGCCATCTCACTCTAGGCCTGCCCGAGCTCGATGCCGATGGCTCGGAACGCAAGACCTACATCGGCAAGCTCGAGACCGCCCCGGGCAAGCTCGTGCCGGCAACGGTCGACTACCTCGCTCTCGGCCACATCCACAAGCCTCAGTCCATCGGCCTGCCTCACTTCTGCTACAGCGGCTCTCCCCTGCCGATGAGCTTCGCCGAAGCCGGCCAGCAGAAACGCATCGTCGCCGTCTCCTGGCAGGCCGGAGTCCGCCTGATACGCGACCTTGCCATCCCCTGCTTCCGTCGCCTCGTCCGCCTCCGTGGCGACTGGGAAAGCCTCAGCCGCGAGCTCGTCGCTCTAAAAAGCACGCTCAACTCCGAGGAGCTGCCGAGCTGGCTCGAGATCACCCTGGAAAGCCGCAGCCGCCTCATCGATCTTGAAAGCCGCGTCGACGCCCTGATTCAAGGCTCCCCTGCCCTCTGTCTGCGCTGCCAGCAAAAGCTGGACCAGAACGACGCACCCGCCGGCAGCTCCGGCCTGTCTGCCACCGGGCTCGAGGATTTGAGTCCAGGAGAAGTCTTCGAGCTACTGCTCCAGCGCAAGGCGATCGACGAAGAACAGCGGCCGCCCCTCCGCCACTGCTTCGCCACTGCGCTGCAACGGCTTGATGAAAACCAAGCTCCTCACTAGGCGAAGCCCCCATGCGCCTTCTCAAGCTCAATTTCCAGAATCTCAACTCCCTTGTCGGCACCTGGAGCATCGACTTCGATGCCCCGGCCTACCGCAACGAAGGCATCTTCGCCATCTCAGGCCCGACAGGCGCTGGGAAATCCACCCTGCTCGACGCCATCTGCCTCGCCCTCTACAAGCAAAGCCCGCGACTGGGACGGGAAATCGGCGAATTGATGAGCCGCGGCACCGCCGAATGCTTCGCCGAACTCAGCTTCGAAGTCAAGGGCAGGATCTTCACCGCCCGATTCTCCCAGCACCGCGCCGGCAATCGCCCCGACAAAGAGCTCCAGGGGGCGAAATGGACCCTCAGCGAAAACGATCGGATCATCGCCGAGAAATCCCAGGTGAAGACCGAGATCGAGGCCATCCTCGGGCTCGATTTCGTCCAGTTCACCCGCGCCATCCTCCTCGCCCAGGGCAATTTCGCAGCCTTCCTCAAGGCCGAACCGAAGGAGCAGGCCGAGTTGCTCGAAAAAATGACCGGCACCGAGATCTATCAGCGGATCGGCGAAGAGATCCACTCCATCGTCGGCGAAAAACGGGCCGCTCTGGATCGCATCGGCGCGCTTATCGGCAACCACAAGAGCATCAGCGACGACGAGCTCGACGAGCTCCAGTCTTCGCTGAAGGCCAAAGCCGGACAGATCGCCAGCTTCGAGGCCGAGCTTGAACGAATCCAGCAGCAGATGAACTGGCTCGACCAGCTCGCCGCGTCGCTTGAGGACTGCACCCGCCTCGAATCCGCCGCCGCCGCCGCCCGCCTGGCGGAAAGGTCATTGCAGGAGGAACTCGCCCCCCGTCTCCTCCTCGACTCCCGCTCCCACCACCTCGATCTCGCCGCAATGGCCTCCCGCCACCGCCAAGATGCCTGGCGCAAGCTCATTGAAGACAGGGATCGCGCGGCCCGGGAGACGCTCGCCGCCCGGAACGCGCTGATCGACGCCCAATCCGCCCTTTTGAAAAGCGAAGAGGAGATTCAGGAGCTCAAAACCAGAACCGATCGTGAAAGACAGGAGCTGCAGATCCTCCGCGAACTGATCCGCGAAGAAAACCACGTCGCCCAGGAACTCCAAGTCCAGGAAATCAGACACTGCAAGGCCGAAGAAGCCAGGAAGCTCGCTCGCGACGCCATGGAGGCTGCGGCTTCCGCACACAAAACGCTTGCCGAGGAGGAGGAGACTATCGGCCGCCACCTCGCCGCCCAGCCCGCGGACGCCTCACTCCCTGATCAGATACCATTGATCGAAAACCATTTCCGGAACTGGCAGGCTGCGGCGGAATCCAGCATGCAGGCGGAATCCCTCGTCTCTGAAGCCAAGGAAAAAGCGCGAGCAGCCGGCATGGCCCGACGGAAAAGCCAGGAGGAGCTGGAGAAACTCGACAGTCTCCTCCGCCCTCTGCAGGAGAAATGGGAAAGCGAGGAATCCCTCTGGCAGGGCTTGGTCGCCGAACGCCCGGAAGCTCGGATCCGGGAAGAACTGGAGTCGCTGCGCGGCCAAATCTCGGGCTTCAAGGAACTGGAAAGTCAAGCTCTGGCTCGCCTTGCCATGGTTCTCGAAGAAGCGCAACTGCAGAGACGGCTGGAGGAACTCGATCGGCTCCTCACCGAAATCGAGGTGGCCGCACCACTGCAGAAAAAGCTGATCGACGAAAAAGGCCTCGCGATCGAACGGGAACAGGAACGCAAGATCCTGCTCGATCGCATCGCCAGCCTCGAAGCCCAGCGCCAGACACTGCGCAGCGGCCAGCCCTGCCCTCTCTGCGGCTCGGAGGAACACCCCTACGCCCTCAAGTTGCCGCCGAAACCCGCCGAAGATAAAATACGACAACTCAAGACGGAGCACCGGGAGGAAGGCAGAAAACTCGAAACCCTGCACCTCCGCCGCACCGAAGCCCTCACCGAGGCGAAAATCAATCGGGAAAGACTGGAGCTCCTGGCCCGGAACATCGCCCAGCTCCCCTCTCCCGATCTCGACGCCCTGCGCCGCCAACGCCTGCGCAGCGAAGAACAAGCCGCCACCCTGCTCGATGAGCTCAAAACCCTGCTCAGCCGCCGCAACGGGCTGGAAGAGCTGCGGCCCAGACTCGCCAAGTCCAGAGAGGACTTCGCTCTCGCCAAGGAAAAATTCGCCGCCGCCGAACATCAGTCCATAGCCGCGGCCACCAGCCTGCGCCTCGCCGAAATCGCTCAAGACGAGCGGACGCTGAGACGTCAAGAGCAGGAAAGGGAGTTGCTCGCAGCTCTCGCCCCCTTCCTTCCTTCAGTCGAAGCCCAGGACCTCGGACCTGCCCTTCTTGAAAGCCTGTCGCAACGTTCCCGCCGTCGGCAACAGATGGCGAGCCGACAACAAGCTCTCGCCTTGCTGCTTGCCACCAGCTCGGAGCAGCTCTCCCAAACCCGCGACGCCTTTGAAAAAAACAATGCCGAACTCGCCGAGATCAGCCTCGCCCTCTCCGACACCCGGCTCCGCCTGGAGAGAAGGAGACGGGATCGACTCGCGCGCTTCGCCGAAAAGTCTCCCGATGCCGAGGAAATCCACATCTCTCGCCTCCTCGCCGCCGGCGAACTGCGCCATCAGGGAGCCATCCGCAGCCATGCCGAAGCCGCTGCCATCGCCGAAATCAGCGCCAAATCCGCCGCCGACCTGGCCGCGCTCCATGCCGCCGGCGAAGCGGCCTTCCTCGACGCCGAAGCCGCTTGGCAGGTGGAACTTCTCGCTGCCGGCTTCGCCGATGAAGAGGCCCGCCTCGCCGCTCAACTCACTCCCGTCCAACGCCAAGCAGCTGAATCCAGACTCAAAGAGGCAGGCGGCCATCTCGCCTCTCTCATCAGCCTCCTCGAGACGGCAAAGGAGAAACTAGCGTCCCTCAAGCAGCAGGAATGGCCCGAGCGCAGCCGCGACGAGCTGGCTCGAAGCCTCTCCAGTGTCCGCTCTGCCGTCGCCAGCCTGCTCCAGCAGCAAGGCGCCGAAAGCGAAAAGCTCAAGGCCGAAGAAGCCGCACGTGAGCGTCACGCCCTCCTCCTCGCCCAACTGGCAGAAGCCCAAGCCGATCTCGCCCCCTGGCAAAATCTCAAGGATTGCATCGGCACCATCGATGGTCTCAAACGCTTCGCACAAGGACTCACCCTCGAACGTCTCCTCGCCCTCGCCAACCAGCACCTCCTCCTCCTCCGTCCACGCTACCGGCTCACCCGCGAAAACGAAGTCATCCGCATCCTTGACAGCCATCACGCCGACACCCTCCGCCCGGTCACCAATCTCTCAGGCGGCGAGTCGGTCCTGATCTCCCTCGCCCTCGCTCTCGGCCTCTCCGACATGGCCAGCCGCAGGATCGATCTCGGCTGCCTCTTCCTCGACGAAGGATTCGGCGCCCTCGACGGCGAATCGCTCCAGCAAGCTCTCGATGCCCTCTCCCACTTGCAACAGCATAGCGGCAAGCTGATCGGACTGATCTCCCACGTCGACAGCCTGAAAGAGTCACTTCCAGTCCAAATCAAGGTCACCCCGCTAGGCCGCGGCCGATCCGTCATCAGCGGCCCTGGTGTCGTCCAGATCGCAGCAGCCGTCGAAAAACCGAGCCGCAGCCGAGCCGTGCCGCGCCCTCCCGACACTCATGCCAAGGTCATGCGCCTCCTCGGAGAACTCGGAAGCTTGAAAAGCTCCCTGCTCCAAGAACGCCTCGGCCTCAGCCCCTCGCAAGCGGGAAAAGTCCTCAAGGAGCTGCTCGGCGCCGGAGTGCTCCGCCTTGAGGGCAGGGATTATCTCGCAGCCACGCAAATTGCAACGACGGAGGACGAATAAGATTGAACCTCGATTCCCAAGGCCACCCCCTGACTTTCTTGCGACTCTGGACGAGCAAGCGCGGAAGTATCCTTTGTTTGTCAGGAATAACGACGACCTGCCCCTGATGCGGTCATTAGGCTCATTTCGATCCCGAGATGTATTCGGGAGCTGACTCACTGTTGTTGCGCCCCTCCTTGTTCCAACGGCGGTGCATCCAGATCCACTGATCGGGAAACTGCCTGAGATGCCGCTCGAAGCAGTCCTGCATCATCTGCGTGGCGAGGGGCACGAACTGATCCTGGGGGAGATGGCGAGGCAGCTCGAGTTCGGGTTGGATGATGACGGCATGAGTTCCGTCGGGACGCCGATGAGCGAAGAGCGCAAGCACCGGGATCTTCAACCGGTAGGCCAGAATCGCAGGCGATGCGTACGTGCTGGCGGGCTTGCCGAAGAGTGTGGCGAATACCCCCTCCTTGCGTGAGGAGCGCTGGTCGATGACGAAAGCGACCGCATGGCCATCGCGGAAGAGACGGATGATCTGGCTGCCTGACTCCTCCTTGATCATCGAATTGACCCCGTACTGGCCTCGGATTCGCTGATAAAGCTTGGCGTCGTCGATGTTGCGCATGCGCTTGACGATGACGCTGGTCTTGTGGCCTCGACTCGCAATCGCCGAGAGACACATCTCCCAGTTTCCAGTATGGGCGCTGACGACGATCACGCCCTTGCCGGCGGCAACAGCCTTTTCGAGATGTTCGAGACCGATGAGCTCGGTTTCAGTTAAAATCGCCTCCTTGCCGAGTCGGGGAAGGCGCAAGATCTCCAAGACTGTCAGGGCAAAATGACGGTAGACCTGGGGCAGCAGCACCTTCGCCTTCTCTGCGCCCCAGGCCAGGACGAGATTGTCTTCGACGACGCCGCGTCGGAAGCGGATAAGACACAGAAGATGGCCGCCCACCCAGGAGAGTGACGGCAGGAAAGAACGCGGCACCAGCGAGGCACAGAAAAAAAGCAGATCGGCGATGAAGAAAGGAAGTCGCAGAATGAAATTTCCTTGAACGGGAGCACTGCAAGTAGGGGATGTCCGCGGCGACCATAGGACCGCAAGAGCGCCAGTCAAGCACAAAGCGCCGCTGAAAACCAGGAGGATTCAAGCTAAAAACCGCTGTTGAGCAACAGAACCGGGTTGAAAGGTTGAAAGGTTGAAACGCAAGGCATTGAACAACAAAAGTTCAGCGACTATTTGACGGGGACATGAGAGCTTTTCTATCAGAGGTCATTCCGACGGATCACCGAATAAGCTAAGCTATTGCTGTTGCAGCTAATTCTTCCAACCTTTCAACTGCGGTTTTTAGGTTCAACCGCGGTTGTTAGGTTCAAAGCTTGAAGGAATCTGCCGCCGGAGCCCAGCATCGTCAAGAGTGCTTAGATGCCCAAGGCTCAGTTTCGACGAGGAAGAGACATTGATGATCGGCCTCTCGGGTACACCTCGATGGGCGTCACTTTTTATTGTAGTCCAATATCTTGTTCCAGCCTTTGAAGCTGCGCGAAATTGCCGTAAGGATCTCCCGGGAATTCCTTGAAAGCGCAGCGGCTCCGGACTACATTGGGGAGAAACCCTACGTCATTGCACCACCCTAAACGGCTTCTCAAGGAGCGAGTTCACATGGCCAGCACCACATTCAACTGCCCGCAATGCGGCGCCTTGGCGATGAAGGGCCAGATGAAATGCGAGAAATGCGATGAGCCGATGTGTGTCGGGCTGCTCCGCAGCACCGGCAACGGCGTGCTTCCGGCGGAATTCCTGATCGGCCTCTTCCCTCATGAAACCCTGGCTGGCGGCGGTGCCGCCTGCGAGCTTTCGCTCCCGACGCCCGGCTTGGGATCCGTCCATCTCAAGCTCTACCCCGGCAAGGACGGCCTGATGGTCGAAGCGGTCGAAGGGATGCGCAGCTTGCTGGCCGGCCACCCCCTGGCTCGCGGCACCCGTCAGCGGGTCGCCGACGGCGCCCTCCTTAGTATCGGTGACGAGGAGTTCCGTTATCAGCATCTGGTCCTCACCCAGGGGCAGTTCTCGACTCTATCGGACGCCGCCCGCAACCAGCTCCGCAACGACAAGATCAACGCCATCCACCCGGCACCGGGACTGCTGATGTCGCTGATGGCGGCGCAGAACGAACTGATCGCCTGCCGCAGCCAAAAGGATCTGCTGAGCACTGTCGTCAGCTGGCTTCTGCCCCTCAGCGGACTTGAGCGAGGCTACGCTTTCCTGGTCGAAACCAACGACGACCAGCTCAACCTCAAGGAAGTCTGCTCGCTCCGTTCCGGCGGCGGCGATTTCTCCGACAAGCAGTTCAGCATCAGCCGCGGCATCGTCAGCCGCTGTCTCGAGAGCAACGGCTCGGTGATCGTCGACGAAGCCGATGAACGCCAGACCACCCACTCGATGCGTGACATGAAGATCCGCTCCGTCATCTGCCTGCCCTTGATGGTCGATGGCGAGCTGATGGGCATCGTGTACGCCGACAAGATGCTCTCCACCCACCGCATTCCGACCCCTTTGCGCACCACCCTCCAGCAGCTCTGCCGTTTTGCCGCTCTCAACCTTGAGCGCTGCCGCAACATCGAACAGGTGAAAGACACCTGCAAACAGTACGACAGCTACCTGAAGTCGGTGCAGCTGGAAATCGGCACCATCGGAGAGAACCTCGAAGTCATCTCCCAGGCCTGCGCCAAGGCCGAGGACAGCCAGGCGCTAGCCAATGTCGCCGCCTACGTCCAGAACGAGGCCGGCAACCTGGAAAGACTCTCAGGAGCTCTTCGTGCCGCCGGATCCTGAAACCCTCTACCTGCTCAAGTACCATGACAACAGCTGGCCGCTGGTCCGCCTCGAGCTCCGCGCCCGATTCGGCTTCGACCCGGATGCCGGCAGACGCATGTATCTGCTCAATCGTGAGCCGCAGGACGTCACCCACTCGGCCTGCATCGAAAAAGCGGTGGAGCTGATCGCCCGCGCTCCCGACATCCCCGCGCTCGGAGCCTTCCTCAGCCGGATCCTGCCGCGAGTCGAGGACGCGATGGTGGAACTCCGCTCGATCGGCCACGAACCCTCGCCAAGCACACCAGACCTCTACCAGCTACTCCCCTTCATCAAAGGCAGCTTCGAGCTGAAGCATCCGAAGATCCGCTTCCTTCTCACCCGCACCCGCGACGAATGGCTCTTCGGCCGCATCGTCAGCGAAGCCAGCAAGAAGTGGACCCTCCACAGCCGCAAGCCGAAGACTTTTTCCAGCGCCCTCGAAGCCCAGTTCGCCCGCTTCTGCCTCAACGCCTTGGCGCCGCACGGCAAGGAACTTCTCGACGCCGGCTGCGGCTCCGGATCGGTCCTGGTCGAAGCCGCCGACATGGGCTTCCGCGCCACCGGCATCGACCTGCAGGCCTCGGCCATCGGCATGGCCCGCGCCAACCTCGAGCACTTCGGCTACATCGCCGATCTCAAGATCGCCGACGTCCGGGAATGGAAACAAAGCACCGAGCTCGCCTTCGTCGACTTCCCTTACGGCTACCGCTGCGCCCGCGACCGCGACGGCGAAATCGCCATGGCCCGAGCCCTCGCAACCATCACCGGCAAAGCCGCGATCTTCATCTGCGGCGAAGAGATGAGCGCTGACATCCGCGAAGCCGGATGGGACATCCTCGACGCCGCCACCATGCCCTTCGTCAACGTGACCCGCCATGTCCTCCTCGCCACTCCCAGACGCTGAGCCCAGGCTGAGCACCGTGGCCCTGGCCAGGACTCCCTTCCGGGAGAAGTTCGCCATTCCTCGCCAGGCCGCCCTTCTGCGTCACACGCGGGCCCGCATCGAGTTCCGCGATCTCCATCACGCCCGTGAAGCCCTGCGCGGCCTCGAGGCATTCACCCACCTCTGGGTGATCTCCTGGATGCACCTCGCCGAAGACCGCGGCCCGAGCGTCCGCCCGCCCCGCCTCGGCGGCAACGCCCGCATCGGCGTCTGGGCCTGCCGCAGCCCCTTCCGACCCAACCCCATCGGACTCTCCCTCTGCCGCATCCTCCGGGTCGACGCCGCCGCCGGACTTCTCGAAGTCGCCGGACTCGACCTCGTCGATCGCTCCCCCATTCTCGACCTGAAGCCCTTCATCCCCTACGCCGACAGCGCCCCCGGAGCCGACGGCGCCTGGACCAGCGACGGCGCGCCGAAGCCGCTGCAAGTGGGGTTCTCGGCCGCCGCCGAAGCCGTCGTCGCCAATAGTCGAATTCCCGAGCTGCGGGCCAGCCTGGTGGAGATCCTCGGCCAGGATCCCCGCCCCGCCTATCACGATGACCCGGAACGGATCTACGGCGTCGCCCTCTATGATTGGAACCTCCGCTTCCAGGTCAAGAGCGGCGAATTGCAGGTGCTCGAGATGCTCAAGCTCGAGTAGTCAGGGAGCCTGCTGCCGCGCCCACAGCGCCAGGCTGCAGAGGGAGAAGAGCAAGGCGCCGGCGTCGCAGCGCTGCTCGACATGGTCGCGTAAAAGCCCTTCGAGGGCGCCCTCCCGGCAGCGCTGGCGGAGGAAGGGCGAGTCGAGGAGGAGCTGCCGCGATTCGCTCAACCAGGGGCCGCGGAACCAGCGCGCCAAAGGAACGCCAAAGCCCATCTTGCTGCGATCGAAGACACTCGCCGGCAGGTCGCGCCGGAAGGCCGCCTCGAGCAGCAGCTTGCGCCGGCGGCCGCGCTGGCGGAAGGCGAAGGGGATCGACATCGCGAACTCGGCGAGATCGGCGTCGAGGAAAGGGGCGCGCGCCTCGAGCGAATAGCCCATGCTGGCCCGGTCGACCTTGACCAAGATGTCGTCGAGCATGTAGGCCCGGACGTCGTTTTCGCCCCAGGCGTCGGGGCCGATTTCGGGACGGGCAAGCGCGCCGATGTGGTGAATCAGGGGGATCTGACGCTCTTGCAGCTCGGGCCTGAGGAGTCCGGCGACAAGAGCGGGTTCGCTGCGGTTGAGGACGCGGCACCAGCGCTCGCGGCCCTCCAGGTCGAGGAGGCCGGCGACCCGGCGGATTCGGCCGAGGCGGGTGCGCTCCTCGGTCTTCGGCGGCAGGAGGAATTCCGCGCTTTTGCGGAGGCCGCGACGGAGTCCGCGGGGCACGGCGTCGAAGCGCCCCAGCAGGTTCATCGCGCTGTAACGCTCGTAGCCGCCGAAAAGCTCGTCGGCGCCATCGCCGGAAAGCGCCACCGTCACCTGCTCACGGGCGAAGCGGCAGAGCAGGCTGGTGGGGATCATCGAGGCGTCGGCGAAGGGTTCCTCGTAGCGTTCGACGATGGCGGCGAAATCGCCGAAGCTGCCCGGGTCGACTTCGAGGAACTGGTGCTCGGTGCCGAGGTGACGTGCGACTTCGGCGGCGTATTGGCGCTCGTCGAACTTGGCTTCGGGGAAGCCGATGGAGAAGGTTTTCAGGCCTGGTTTGAGCTTGCTGGCGACGCCGGCGATGATGCTGGAGTCGACCCCGCCGGAGAGGAAGCAGCCGAGGGGGACCTCGGCCACGAGGCGCCGCTGCACCGCAAGCTCGACCAGGCGGCGGGTTTCGGCCGCCGCCTCGGCGAAGTCGCCGGGGAAGTCGCCGCGGATCCGGTACTGCCACCAGGAATCGATCTTCAGCTCACCCTTGTCCCAGACGGCGCGATGCCCTGCCGGCAGCTTCCGGATCGCCGACCAGGCGCTGCGGGGTGTGGGCAGATATCCCTGGTCGAGATAGATCGCCCAATTCTCCTCGTCGAGGCTGGAATCGACCCAGTCGAGGGCGAGGAGCGCCTGCGGGCCGGAGGCGAAGGCGAAGCGGCCGTCGCGAACGGTGTAGAACAGGGGTTTTTTGCCGTAGCGGTCGCGGCCGAGGAAGATACGGCCGCTGTCGAGATGGAGGATGGCGAAGGCGAACATGCCCTTAAGGCGTCCGAGGCAGGCTTCGCCCATTTCTTCGTAGAGATGGAGGATGACTTCCGAGTCGCTGTGGGTGCGGAACTGGTGACCCTTGGCAAGCAATTCGCGCCGCAGCTCCTCGAAGTCGTAGATCTCGCCGTTGCAGACGATGGCAAGGCTTTCATCTTCATTGAGAATCGGCTGGCGGCCGCCTTCGAGGTCGATGATGGCGAGGCGGGTGTGGGCCAGGCCAGCCCGGCCACGGCTGATGAAGCCCTCGCCGTCGGGCCCGCGCAAGCGCATCCGCGACGCCATTTTTTCGAGGGCTTCGAGCACCGGTGAATCTGGGCCGGAGAGGCCGGCGATGCCGCACATGATATGAGGTCTCCAGGAAGATTCGTGAGCTTAGCACGCGCTGCGGGAATTTCCGAGCGGCATGACTAAATCAAGCTCAACTGAACCGCAGAAGACGCAGAAAGAGTGAGCGGCAGAGCCGGAGACCGCTCACCTTTCTACTTTTGTGCTCCTAGTGCCTTTTGTGGCCATCTTACGCCTTTCGCCCCTTCGATTCTTCGCGTGAGATGGGCCACGGGAATTTTCCTTGTCGCAGAAAAAACAGGCATCTTGCCTGAGTTCCTGCCTCATTTTGAGCGAGATCTAAAGTTTACAACGAAGTTCCCAAGGAATATTTTAAGGCAACTCAAGGCGATTTTTTCGAAATGCCTGATATTCCCCTGCAAGAAGCCCCCAAGGAGAGGTCGACATGTCAAACACAGTGGGAATCGGCATCGTCGGTGCCGGGATGATTTCGGAATTTCACGCCGTCGCCTTGCGTGCGGTGACGGGTGCCAAGCTGAGCGCGATCTACGCCCGCGACGCCGCCAAGGGGGCCGAGTTCGCGGCGAAGCACGGCTGCGCCGCCTATTCGGATTACGAGGCCTTCCTCGCCCATCCGGGGCTGGCGGCGGTGAGCATCTGCACGCCGAGCGGCGCCCACCTTGAGCCGGCCATGACGGCGATGGCCGCGGGCAAGCATGTGATCTGCGAGAAGCCTTTGGAAGTGACTCCGGCGCGGGTCGACGCGATGATCGCGGCGGCGGCCAAAAACCGCGTCCTGCTATCGGGCATCTTCCAGCGCCGCTTCAATCCCAGCACTGCGGTGCTCAAGGAGGCTCTCGACGCCGGCCGCTTCGGCCGAATCGCCCTTGCCGAGGCCAGCATCAAGTGGTGGCGCACCCAGGAGTACTACGACTCCGGCAAATGGCGCGGCACCTGGGCCCTCGACGGCGGCGGCGCCCTGATGAACCAGGGAATCCACACCATCGACCTGCTGCTGCACCTGATGGGCCCGGTGAAGCGCCTCAGCGCCAGCGTCGGGCTGATCGCCCATGAGCGCATCGAAGTCGAGGACAGCGCCGTCGCCATCCTCGAATTCGCCAGCGGCGCCAAGGGCGTGGTCCAGGCCACCACCGCCTGCTGGAGCAAGAAGGGGCATCCCGCGGAGATCCAGATCGGCGGCGACGCGGGCAGCGTCATCATGACCGACGACAAGTTCCGCCACTGGGAATTCCGCGACGAGACCGCCGCGGACGAAGGCATCCGCCAGCGCTTCGGCCTGAACAGCACCAGCGCCGGCGTCGGCGCCGCCGACCCGAAGGCGATCGACGCCTCCTGGCACGCCCGCAACCTGCAGGACTTCTGCGACGCCATCCGCCTCGGCCAGCCGCCCTTCGTCGACGGCCACGAAGGCCGCCGCGCCGTCGAGCTCATCGACGCCATCTACCGCTCGGCTAAAAGCGGGCAGGCCGTGGAACTGTGATGCACCACAGAGACACAAAGAGCACAGAGATTTTTTAAGCAGCAACCAAGGAAACACCTCAATGAAGCAAACCGCACTTGTCACCGGCGCCGCGGGCGTCCTCTGCTCCGCCCTGGTCGAGGCACTGCTCGAGGAAGGTCATCGCGTCGCCCTCCTCGGCCGCACCGAAAGCAAGCTCGTCGAACTGCAGAAGAGCCTCGCTGCGAAAGGTCTGACCGAGACCCTCGTGGTCGCGGCGGATGTCCTCGACCGCGCCTCTTTGGAAGCGGCCCGCGCCAAGATCGAAGCGAGCTTCGGTCCGGTCGACATCCTGGTCAACGGCGCCGGCGGCAACAGCCCGAAGGCGACCGCCCAGGCCGAGACCTACACCGCGGAAACCGCAAAAGAGAAGAGTTTCTTCGGCGTCGATCTCACCGCCTACGGCGAGGTCTTCGATCTCAACCTCAAGGGCACCCTCCTGCCCTGCCAGGTCTTCGGCGACGGCATGGCCGAGCGCGGCCGCGGCAGCATCGTCAACCTCAGCTCGATGAGCGCCGATCGTCCCTTGACCAAGGTCGTCGCCTACTCCAACGCCAAGGCGGCGGTGGACTCCTTCACCCAGTGGCTGGCGGTCCACCTCGCTCCCCGCGGCGTGCGGGTCAACGCCATCGCCCCCGGCTTCTTCCTCACCGAGCAGAACCGCTTCCTCCTCACCACCGCGGAAGGTGGACTGACCGCCCGCGGCGACAAGATCCTGCGCAACACCCCCTTCTCCCGCTTCGGCGAAGCCAAGGAGCTCAAGACCTCCCTGAAGTTCCTGGTCCACCCCGATTCCAGCTTCGTCAGCGGCATAATCCTCCCCGTCGACGGCGGCTTCTCGGCCTACGCCGGGGTGTGAATCGAGGAAGGAGGAAGAGCAAATTCACCACGAAGACACGAAGGGCACGAAGAGGAAGAGCCTGGCTTGAATGGCCTGAAAAGTGGAGTTCATCTTCATGTCTTCTCGATGAGGCTTATTTCCTAAAAAAGGAGCCATTGATGCAATCACAAGGTAAGCACGAATTCGAGGACTTGTCCCACAAGGTCATCGGCTGCGCATTGGAAGTTCATCGCTTTCTCGGTCCCGGACTCCTCGAGTCCACCTACGAAAAATGCCTATCGAAGGAGCTGGAGCTGCAAGGAATTGACCATCAATGCCAAGTTCCCATGCCGGTTGAATACAAAGGCCTGGTCTTGGAATGTGGTTATCGCCTGGACATCTTGGCCGAAAACCGCTTGATCTTGGAGCTCAAGTCAGTGGACAAAATCGACCCCATCCACAAGGCCCAATTGATGACCTATTTGAAATTGGCCAAGATAAAACCGGGCTATTGATCAACTTCAACGTGCCCATCCTGCGCGACGGCATTCATCGCATTATCATGTGACTTGATAGTCGAATGATTAACAATTTCACCACGAAGACACGAAGGACACAAATGGAAAACATATTCATGAAAATTCGCCCCCAATTTCTTTATGCATTTCGTTGTTCTTCGTGCTCTTCGTGTCTTCGTGCTGAATCCTTGTTGTCGTTAATCCCAGGAGCTAATTCATGACCTACATCATCATGGGTGTTTGCGGCTGCGGCAAATCGACCGTCGGCGAGGCCTTGGCCAAGGCGCTGGGGCTGCCCTTTCATGACGCCGACCCCTTCCATCCCGCCGCCAACGTCGCCAAGATGAAGGCAGGGATTCCGCTCAACGACGAGGACCGCCAACCTTGGCTGGAGAATCTCGCGGCGCACATCCGCCAGTGGAACACGCAAGGCGGCGCCGTCCTCGCCTGTTCCGCGCTGAAGGAGAAATACCGCGACATCCTCCGCTCTGGCGGTGCGGTGCGCTTCATCCTCGTCCACGGCCCGAAGGAGTTGCTCGCGGCCCGCCTCGCCGGACGCAGCGGCCACTTCATGAATCCCGCCTTGCTGGATTCCCAGCTGGCCACCCTCGAAATTCCGTTCGACGCCCTTCATGTCGACCTCGCCCTCGACACCTCCGCCCAGGTGCAGTCCATACTCAACCAGATCCAGGAGAAACGCTGATGTCACAAGAGAACACCGCATCCGGCCCTTGGTGGCGCGGCCTGACCCGCTATCAGCTCTTTGCCTTCGCCATCGCCAGCTCCGCCTGGTTCTTCGACTGCTTCGACCAGCAGATCTTCAACCTGACCCGTGGCGACGCGATGAAAGCCCTGGCGCCGCTCAGCGGCCTGGACCCGAAAGTGGCCGGCGGCTATGCCCAAAGCTGCTTCCTCATCGGCTGGGGCATCGGCGGCATCTATTTCGGCGCCCTCGGCGACCGCCTCGGCCGCGCCCGGATTCTGACCTTGTGCATCTTCCTCTACGCCGCCTTCACCGGCCTCTCCGCCTTCTCCACCGGGGTCTGGGACTTCTGCGCCTACCGCGTCCTCACCGGCATCGGCGTCGGCGGCGTCTTCGGTCTTGCCGTCGCCTTGGTTTCTGACGTCATCGAAGGCGACAAACGACCGAAGGCCCTGGGCACCTTCCAAGCACTTTCGACCATCGGCAACATCGGCGCCGGCGCCATGGCCCTAGGTGCAGCCGCCTTGGTCACGGCTGGCACCCTCCAGCCGGAATGGAGCTGGAAGGCGCTCTTTCTGGTCGGAGCCATCCCGGCCTTGATCACCGGCTTCATCGCCTTGAAATTACGCGAGCCGCAGAAATGGATCGAGGCCCGCGCCGCCGGCAAAGAGAAGGGGGAAAAGGCCGGCTCCTACCTCGTCCTCCTCGGCGACAGCACCCAGCGCAAAAACGCCCTACTCGGCCTGATCCTCTGCTCCGCCGGTATCATCGGCCTGTGGGGCCTGGGCAACTTCCAGCCGGAAGTCGTCACCGGCCTCTTGAAGGAGAAATACAGCGCCGATGGCCTGCTCGGCAAGGACCTCGAGGGTGCCATCGCCCGCGACCGCGCCTTCGCTTTCATGGCTCAGAACCTCGGCGGCTTCTTCGGCATGCTCGCCCTCGCCAAGCTGGCCCAGGTCTGGGGACGCCGCCCCGCCTTCGCCCTCGGCTTCATCTCCGCCACACTCGCCACCATGCTGATGTTCAAAGCCATGACCAGCTACGACAAGATTTGGTGGATCATCCCCTTGATGGGCGCCGCCCAATACTCGCTGTTCGCCGGCTACGCCATCTATCTTCCCGAACTCTTCCCTTCATCGCAGCGCGCCACAGGGGTCAGCTTCTGCTACAACATCGGCCGCTTCGTCGCCGCCACCGCGCCGGTCACTCTCGGCGCCTGGACTGCCTACCTCAGCAAGAACGCCGCCACCGAAGCCGAAAAACTCAACGCTTTCCGTGACGCCGGCTTCTGGATGAGCCTGATCCTCCTCACCGGTCTACTGGTCCTGCCCTTCCTTCCTGAAACCAAGGGCAAGCCCTTGCCGGAATAAACTCTTTCAGCAGCTCAGCAGCATTTCAGAAGATCGGTGCGATCAGTCGGATCGGACCGATCTTCAAGCACAATCACACGCCCAAGCCACCACGAGGTCCTCCATGCCCACACTCATCTCCGACGGTTCTCCCACCCGCTCGATCAGCGACGCCGAGCTCGAAGCCCACGTCGCCGCCTACCTGGACAAGCTCGGCCCGGCCAAGCGCATCCTCATCCTGCCGCCCGACCACACCCGCGGCAACTCCCGCGCCGGCCAGATCACCCAGATCATCTGGAAATTGCGCTCCTCGCAAGCCGACATCTGGATCATGCCGGCGCTCGGCACCCATGTGCCGATGAACGAAGGCGAACTGCGCTGGTTCTTCGGACCCGACATCCCGCTCGAGCGCTTCCTGCCGCACCGCTGGCGCACCGACCTGGTCGAGCTCGGCTCGATCCCGCAAAGCGAAATGGAGATCATCTCGGACGGCCTGATCAAGCAGGAGATGAAGGTCGCGGTCAACAAGGAGCTCTACGCCGGCTACGACCTGATCCTCTCGGTCGGCCAGGTCGTCCCGCACGAAGTCGTCGGCCTCGCCAACTACACCAAAAACATCCTCATCGGCGTCGGCGGCGCCGGCACCATCCACGTCAGCCACTTCCTCGGCGCCGCCTGGGGCATGGAGCGGATGATGGGGCGCCTCGACACCCCGGTGCGCAAGGCTCTCAACACCGGCTACGACCGCTTCATCCGTGGCAAGCTGCCGATCCACTTCCTCCTCACCGTGGTCAGCAAAGACAAGGCAGACGGCCAGCTCAAACTCCGCGGCCTCTACTGCGGCGACGACGACGCCACCTTCGAGCAGGCCGGCCGCCTGTCGCAACGGGTCAACCTCGACCTTCTCGACAAGCCGATCCAGAAGGCCGTGGTCTTCCTCGATCCGCACGAGTTCAAGACCACCTGGCTCGGCAACAAGAGCGTCTACCGCACCCGGATGGCGATGGCCACCGGCGGCGAGCTGCTCGTCCTCGCCCCTGCCCTGCACATGTTCGGCGAAGACCCCGAGATCGACAAGCTGATCCGCCGCCACGGCTACCGCGGCACGCCCGCCACCCTGAAAGCGGTCGAATCCGACCCCGAGATGGCGAGGAACCTCAGCGCCGCCGCCCACCTCATCCACGGCTCAAGTGAAGGCCGCTTCAAGATCACCTACGCATGCGGTCCCGACATCACCCGCGAGGAGGTCGAAGGCGTCGGCTTCGGCTGGCAGAGTTATGCCGAGACGATCAAACGCTACAATCCCGACACACTGGCCGACGGCTGGAACACCCTGCCCGACGGCGAGGAGATCTTCTACGTCTCCAACCCCGCCCTCGGGCTGTGGGCGCCGAAAGCGGCCTTCGAGTGAGCTCAGAGGATTGGCTGCTCCAGGAGCGGGACAGCCACTCTGCGCAGCAAGGCATGCACTTGCCTTAGCAAGGCCTGGCGCCAGCGGGGAAGATACCTGATCCAGATGGCGGCAAATTCGAAATGGTGACTCGCGCGGCTCCGAGCATGAGATTGCTGAGCTCCTAATGGCACCGTCTTGACTTTGAGTCCTTTCAGCCACTCGACCATCCGCTTCAAGTCGCAGGTGAAGAAGCCGAAGTTCTTGACGACTTGCTCGCTATTTTCGATGGCGCAGACATAGATCTCGGTGATGCCGATGTCGATCCCCGAGGCAAAGAGGTTGTGGCTGGTGACGGGCATGGTGCCCCGCGGCTTTTTCTCGACCTGTCGAACGGCGGGAATCCATGTTCGTACCGGCGGCGGCGCGGTGTCATCACCATAGCCACTTATCAACAGATTGGGTTCCCCCCTTGCCCCCCCCTAAAGCACTACTGCTTCTGAAGATCTCTGAAGACAAGCGGCAGGGAACCATAGGAATCCAGGATAAGTGTGCAAGGATCTGGATTTGCGCCCCGTGCTGGTTTAGTTTAGATTCTCTCAATTCAAGCCGACAGGAGTTCATGATTATGGTGTGGAAATACCACAACGAGACTCCAATCCAAATGAGTCTTATTGCCCAACGCACAAGGCTTTCATGCTGGCTAGAGATGAATTTCTTCCTTACTGTAATTCGCCACTGGACCCGTCCATGAACAGCCTGCTTCTCTCCCTCCTTCTGGCGCAGTCTTCCCCTCCCGATTTAACTCCGGAGGAACTGCCAGCCCGCTATGGAGCTTTTTCCGCCCTGGAGAAGCGCCGGCTCCTGCCACTCTGGGCCTCGCATGGCCCCGGTACAGCTGCAAGCCGCTACACTGCCCTACTCGAGCTTCTGGACCGTCCTGATCTTACAGAGGCTGATGTCGCACTCATCGCCTTCGTAGCCACCCGCATCCAAAGTCCCGAAATGGCCCGGAAGCTGCCCGGACGCGCCAGCACGCCGGAACTCCGCCGACGCTACGCCCCGCTCTTCTCCGCCGCCCCCGGCCCCGAATCCTTCACCATCCTGCTCGAATTGAGCCTCGCCAAGCCGGAGGATGAAGAGCTCAGGAAACACCTCGCCGCCGCCCTCGACCGGAACTGTCTCGAGCAGGTGGAGAAACTCCTTCCCCTTCAGCCGGAATTGGCCTCGCCCCTCGCCCGCCAGCTCCTCGGCCTGGCCCCGGACGATCCTGCCGATCCCGCCGCCCTTGCCCTCCGGCTCGGGGTCTTGAAATCGCGACGCCCGCAAAGTCCCGAGAGCTTCCCGCAGGAGCTGGTCGAGCGGCTCGCCTCCGCCTACCGCCAGGCCGCCAAGCTGCCCGCGAAACAAGTTCTCGAAAATCCGCCGTCCGAGCTCTTCTCGGCGGAATTCCCGCCGCCCCTCCATCGCCGCGTCGCGCCCCTCGTCGCCTTTCCTGAAAACAGCCCGCTGCGCAGCCTCAACCTCGCCCGCTCCCTCGGCCTGTGCGCCGAAGCCTTCCAGCAGCACCACGAGCTCCTGCCGCGCCTCTTCGCCGCCGATGCCCGGAGCCGCGCCGCCGCTTTCAATTCCCTCGTCGACAAGCCCGCGCCCCTGCTCTATCCGGCCCTGGCCGGGCTGCTCAGCGACCGGGATCCCGCCACCCGCTGCGCCGCCCTCGAAGCCCTCGATGCGCTGGCGGCAAGCCACCCCATCGAAAGTCTCGCGGCCAGCGGCTCGATAAAAGCGCAGATCGCCGCCGCTCTCACCGACCCTGATCCGGAAGTGATCATCGCCGCCCTCAAGCTCAGCGGCTCGCTCCAGCTCGTTGATCTCCGCCCGCTGGTCGCCAGCCACTTGAGCTCCGCCAAGCCCGAAATCCTCAAGGCCGCCATTCAAGCCTACGCCCTGCTGAACGGCAGTCCCGAGGCCCTGCTGCCGCTTCTCTCGCAGCGCGACTGGAGCCTCCGCGCCCGCGCCATCCAAGCCCTGAGCACCTACGAAATGCCGAAGATCCCCGCCGATCAGATCTTGCAGGCGCTCGGCCGCGAAAGCGAAGAGATCAACCGAGTCGCCCTGCTCGAGCTCCTGACTCAGCTTGACCCCGATCAATCCCTCGCCCAACTCCGTGCCTTCTGCCACGACGAATCCCGGCCCCTCGCCCTCCGGCACCACGCCGCCGCCGCCCTCGCCAAACACCCGAAGGTCGAAGCGCTCGACCTCGCCAAGGCCCGCCCCCTCCTCGCCACCGCCAGCGCCGAAACCCGCCTCGCCTGGCTTGCCGCGGCCCTGAACAAAAAAGTCTACCAGAGCAGCGATCTCGAGCTTATCCTGCCTCCCGATATCTCTCCCCAAGGACTCCGCCAGCTCCTCGAACTGGCCAGCGTCAAGCTCATCGACGGCTTGGAGAAAAAACTCCAGCCTTCGATGGCAGCCTTCATGAGCGTCAAAACCCTCACCACAGTTTTCGATGCCTACTCCATCCCCGCCGAGCAACGAAGCGCCTACCTGCGCCATCATTTCGAATCCCTCGGAGAAACAAGTCCGGAAAAGCTTCTCGCCCTGGTGAAATTCCCCCGCCTCAAGGACGCGCCGGAAGATGACGCACTGGTGTCGACCTGGGGCTGCACCTTCGGTATTCCTAAGGAAGAAATCGACATCCTCTGCCGCGACTTGACGGTGCGGATCACGCCTTCCTGGCCCGCGCCTTCCCGGCTCGCCGTGAAGTTGATTTGCGGCGAATCCATCCCCGCCGCCGAATGGCAGGACACCATTCGCAGCCTGCACAAGATCCCGGCCGCGAACGAGGCCCTCTTCATTCTGCTCGACCGCGCGCCGCGCGCCGTTCTCAAAAACGAGGTCGACCCGATCTTTCGCTCTCTCGATTTCGAAAACCCCGGCCTGGACAAATTCCTTGAACGCTTTGAATGGACCTGCCTGGTCAGTGAGGAAGCGCAGACCGAGATTTTCCAGAGCCGCGAAATGTCGCTTCCGGCCCTGGGCAGGCTCAGCAAGCATTTCTCCCTCCCTCCCGATCGGGTGATCTGGGCGATCCAAGCCCAGCAGCAAATCGCCCTCAAGAAGCAAGGCCCCAGGATCCTGAATCTGGACGAGGTCACCGATGTCCTGACCAGCCGGCTCGACTCCCTGAAGCTCTCCGCCGACAGCCTGAAATTCCTCGCTTCGCTCCCCTGCCCGAGATGGCCTGACTTCGAAGGATCGATCTCCGAGGAAAGCCAAGAGCTCATCCAGCGCCTGATCCTTTCCGGCGAGCTCCGCGGCGAAGGTGTCGCGCCTCTGCTTTCCTCCTGCCGGGCGGTGCCGAATCCGCGCTTCCTGAAGATCATGCTCGCTGCCGCCGAACGCGGCCACGAGGTCGAACTCCAGCTCAATCAGGAAGGGCTGGATTTCTGGCGCGAGGCCTTGGAAAGCTGTCCGAGCATCGACACCCGCGCCCTCTGTCTCGCCGTCATCGCCTTGCGTTACGCCCACACGGAGGAGGAAAATTCTCCGGCTCCCGAATTGCCACCGAAATTCCTGGCCATCCTGCGGCAAAGCGCCGCCACGGCTCCTCGCGACTCGATCTGCGCCTTCCTCGCCATCGCCAAGCGCAGCCCCGGCGCCCTGCCGGAAGAGCTGCGGATGGATCTGCTGCGGCGCTTCTACGCATTGCCCCTGCATCGCCACGCCCTGCTCCGGTTCATCGAGACGGAGGCGGTCACCCCCCTGGAGAAATTGACTCTCGAGAAGTACAACGGCTACGGATATTCGAATGAAATCGAGCTATCGAAAACGCCGGAGCTTTCTCCCGAGCGGCTTCGTTCCCCGGCGCGTCTCGCCTTGAGCGAAACTCTCCTCAAGGCCTTGCAGGCACACCCGGAGGAAATGCTGAGGCAAAACGGTTTCATCGAAGAATACACCCGCCATCTCGATCGCCGGCAATTCCTCGCCGGCCTCGTCGCCCCGATGGGGCTCGAATCCGAATCCCTCCACAAGCTGCGCAATCTCTACGGCAATGTGGAAATCGAATCCGAATCCCTCCACAAGCTGCGCAACCTCGCCGGCACCATCCCGGGGGGCTGCCTCAAGCCGGAGGAGATCCGGCCGATCCTGACGCAGTTGAAAGGGCAACGCGGGGACCCGCTCTTCCTGGCGACGATCAGCGCCAATCTGCGCGAGGAGGAAGCACTCGTCCTGCGCCAGCTCTATCATGCGGATCCCGCAAATCCGGCGCTCCAGGTGATGATCCCGCATCAGCTCAGCCCAGGCGAAAGCGAACTCGCCTGCCGCTACCTCTTCCTGAAAACCCAGGACATCACTGGCGGCAACATCGATGGCTCCCCCGAGGACCTGGCGGGGGCGATGGTCTTCTGCGACAAGTTCTTCACCGATGCGAAATACCGCAACAGCTTCAACGCGAGCCTCCTGCCGCTGCTCCGATCCAAGGCGAAGTCGCCCGCCGAAGTGGCCCTCCTGCACTTGCTCGGCGGCAGCCCTTCGCCCCAGTCGATCGCCGAGCTCCTGAGCGCCGCCCGTAAGCCCGAGGCCGATGCCTCGATGCGCTGCTTCGTCCTTCACCTCGCCCTCGCCTGCCAAGGCCCCTCCGCCGAGGCCATCCGCCTGCAACTCGAGCTGCTCGAAAGCTGCCCGCCCGAGCAAAGATGGGAGATGCTTTCCGTCTCCCCGGAAAAAAACTGGTTCAGCCCACTCCCAAGAGATCTTCATGAATCCCTCGAAGACTATCGCAAGACCGCGGCTCACCGTCCTTCCTCCCTCGCCAAGCTGCAGCTCCAACTCGATTTCAGAGGCTCGGCCCGCCCGCCGGCAAACGCGGATCCGGCCTTGCCGCCCCTGCTTCGCCAAGTCGCCGAGCGTCGCCAAAAAGCCCTTGAGGAACTTCGCCAGAATCCCGACCTCTTCCTTGGCTACGCCGCCCACACCCAGGTCTTGAAGCCGGAGGAGATCTTGAGTTTCTACGAGGCGCATCCCGATCAGATCGGCAAGGACTCCGCCAGCGCCGCCGCCGTCCGCCTCCTTCAAGACGCTGCAGATCCTGAACTCGTCCCCATCCTCGATCGCCTCGCGCCGCTGCCATTCGAGCATCCCGGACGACTCATGGAAGGCGTCGGCCCTCACCAGGCCCAAATGGTCGCGCCTTGGCTACTGGCTCAGCCGAAGGCGAAAAAGTTTCTCGCTTCACTTTGCGACGAAAGGGGCTTGCTCACGGGCTTCGACGCTCCCCTTCCCAAAGCGCTTCTAGAAATCCTCGTCAGAGCTGAAAACCTCACGCCCGAGCAAGGACGCCTTTTCGTCAACGAAGCTGGCGAGGGCAACTTGAACACGATGGAGCAGCTCGACTCCTTCCTGCTTGCGAAGGGGCTGACGCAAGAATCTCCTTTGCTGCGACTTCTGCAGAAACACCACTTGCTCTCCGCCGATAGCCGCGACGCCCTTATCCCGCTGGAAGCGGACCCCGAAAAACGCCGCGACCAAGCGCTGGAGCTCCTGCGCTTCTACCTTTCCAGCCCAGCCAATGATGTCTTCGTCGCCACCCCCGAATCCAATCTCTTCAACTCTCTTCGGATCCGCTTGGCGGAATTGGCGAGTCAAGCTGCGACTGAAGAGCTTCTTCTCGCCGATATCCCCTTTGATCAAGGCCACCCGACGCGGCGTCTGAACTGCCTGTACAACCTCGACGAGGAGTTTGAGGAGGTGAAGTCGCTCAGCTATGACGAGTCCGACAAGGTCGGATGGGATTTAGCGAGCCGCCGGCATCAGCTGCACCGCGAGCTTCACGCGGCTCGCTTAAAAGTCTTCCACCAGCTCCGAAATCCCTCGCCGCAGTGTCTCCACGCCTTGACCCTGGCGCCGCCGCGGGACTTCGCCCTTCTGGCCGAGCCTTATTTCCAGCGCCAGGCCTGGCCGGAGTGGGCCAGCGCCTTGATCCTGCGTCTGCCGCCGGAGAAAGCCAAGGTTCATCTCCAAAGACTCTTGCGCGACAAATCCAAAGAAATGGCCGAAAGCGGCGAAATCCTCTGGCTTCTGGGGAAATTGCTGGACTCGGACGAGTCGCCGCGTTCCGAACCCATCCTCGACGAAGCCTACAAAAAAGCCTTGAAGCCGCTGCTTCCCGAACTCGAAGGGCTCGCCGCAAGCGCCAAGCTGGCGACGCTGCCGGCGACGCCGGAGGAGAAATGGCAGGCGCCGCAGCTCCCGTCCCGCGAATAACGAGCTCAAACGGTCAACTGGCCTTGGGCGGGAAGAGCGGCGGCAGGAGTCCCAGCGAGCTGGCCTCGGCCAGGGCGGCGAGGATGCGTTCCTCGTGCAGCTCTTCCAGCTCGTCGAGGCTGTCGATGACGAAATATTTCGGCTGCATGATGTCGATCCGGTAGGGGGTGCGGAGCGCCTGGACGAGATCAAGCTTCTCGTGGATGACGCCGGGCGCCGACAAGGCGTGATCGGTTTCGCCGATCGAGGAGAGGATGCCGCCGCCGTAGATCTTGGTTTTTCCAGCTTCCCGGATGAGGCCGAATTCGACCGTGAACCAGTACAGCCGGGCGAGGCGGACCCGGTCCTTGTGGCAGGCGGCCTTGCCCATCTTGGCGTAGCGATGGGTGAAGTCGGCGAAGCGGGGGTCGGTCAACATCGGGCAATGGCCGAAGATCTCGTGAAAGATGTCGGGCTCCTGCAGGTAGTCGATTTCGTCGCGGGTGCGGATGAAGGTGGCGCAGGGGAAGCGGCGCGCCGCCAGCAGCTCGAAAAAGGTGTCGAAGTCGATCAGGGCCGGCACCGCGGCCAGTTCCCAGCCGCTGCAGCGGCGCAGGACGGCATTGACCTCTTCCAGCTGCGGCACCCGGTCGCGCGGCAGGTTCAGCGTCTCCAGACCTTCGAGATAGTTGTGGCAAGCGGTGTCGCGACTGCGACGCAGCTGCCGCTCCACCAAGAAGGCCCAGATGGCGTTTTCTTCGTCGCTCCAGGCGACCTGCCCCGCGGCATCCACCGGGTGGGAAACATATTTGCTGCCCTTCATCGCCGTCCTCCTTGGCCTCGCTTAAATTTATGACACGACCTCTCATTAAACAAGCCCGCGGCGATAGAAATGCTTTCGCCTCAAGGCTTCAAAAGGCGAAGAAAGGCGGCGATTTTCGCCGGATCCTTGACTCCCGGAGCGGATTCGACGCCGGAGGAGAGGTCGACGCCATCCGCCTCGACGAACTGCAAGGCCTGGCGGACATTGCCGACATGGAGGCCGCCGGCGAGGAGGACGGGCAAGGGGCTGCTGGCGATGAAATCCCTTGCCAATTCCCAGTCGCCGGTCTCGCCGGTGCCGCCGGGCAGTTCGGCGTGGCGGGGGGCGCTGTCGCAAACCACCCGGGAACAGGGGAAATCCCGGGCTCTGAGGCCGTCCGAGGCCTGTCCCAGCCGGAGAGCCAGCCAGACTTCGCAGGGCAGACTGCGGGCGAATTCCGGGGATTCCTGTCCGTGCAATTGCACCACGTCGCATCCGGCCTCAAGGTAGGGCAAGATCTCGTCGCGCTTAGCGTTGACACAGACCAGGACTTTTTTCAGGCTGGCGGGCAGGCCGGCGCAACAAAGGCGCACCTGCTCCGGGCTCACATGGCGCGGCGACTTGGGGAAGTTGACGAAACCGATGGCATCGGCGCCCAGGTCGCAGGCGAGCCGGGCATGATCTGCTTCGCGCAGACCGCAGATTTTGACGAAAGGGGGCATAGGAGTTTAAGAAGTTTAAAGGGTTTAAAAAGTTTAAGAAGTTTAAGAGGTTTGAGATTGGAGCTTCATAACAAGAGGCAACGGGGCGGCAGGCAATTCCCCAACTTCCAACTCCTTACACTGTTTAAACTGCTTAAACTGTTTAAACGGGATCGACCGTTCCCGCCTCGAGGAAGGCCTTGCGGCGTTCGACGCAGGAGGGGCAGGTGCCGCAGGATTTTTCGCCGCCGCGGTAGCAGGTCCAGGTGTCTTCGATCTTGACTCCGAGGCGAAGGGCGGCGCGGACGACATCGGCTTTGCGCCAGTGGACGAAGGGGGCGTGGATGTGGACGGCGTCGCGGCGGTTGAGGGCGAGGACGCTGTTGATCCTGACAAGGAAGTCTTCTGTGCAGTCCCAATAGCCATATTCATCCTGAGCCTGGGCGCCATAATAGACCTCGGTGGCGCCGCGGGCTTCAGCACAGGCCGCGGCGAGGGAGAGGAGTGTCATGTTGCGGTTGGGCACGTAGGTCGGCGGCTGGGTTTCGTCGCCCGGTTTGAGATCTGCTAGATCACCGACTTCAGCGCCGCCGCGAACGAGGGAGGATCCTTGAGCGATGGCGGCGCCGAGGAAATGGATGTCCATGATCACATGCTCAATCACTTCAGGAAGGGCTGCCGCCTGGGCGGCCGCGGCCTTGAGCTCGCGGTCGTGGCGCTGACCATAATCGAAGGAGAGCGCGACGACGCGGCGGACGCCGAGATCCTTGACCACATGGTGGAGAAGGGTCGAGGAGTCGAGGCCGCCGCTAAGGAGAACCAGAGCCGGGCGTGGATCAGTGGTGACAGACACGTTGCAGCTGCTCGAAGTCGATGGAGCCTTTGAAGATCTTCCAGATGCCGTCCTGCATCAGGGTGCGCATGCCGTCGGCGATGGCCTGGTCACGGATCGGAGCGACGGGAGATTTTTTGGCGACCAGCTTTTTCATTTCCTTGGTGCCCTTGAGGACCTCGTGAATGCCGACTCGTCCGCGGGTGCCGGTGCCGAGGCACTTGTCGCAGGTGGGCTTGTCGCCGACCTTGCGAAGCTCCACTGTCTCTTCGTCGATCTTCAGTTCCGGGAACATCTCTTCGCCGTAGAAATGCTTGAGCTTGTTCATCAGCTCTTCATCGGGGCGGTGCGGCGCCTTGCATTTCGGGCAGAGGGTGCGGACGAGACGCTGGGCGACGACACCGACGAGGGCGTCAGCGAAGTTGAGCGGGTCGAGGCCGATGTCGAGGAGACGGATGACGGTTTCAGGGGCCGAGTTGGTGTGCAGGGTGGAGAAGACCAAGTGGCCGGTGAGGGAGGCTTCGACGCCGGCGCCGGCGGTTTCGTGGTCGCGCATCTCACCGATGAGGATGATGTCCGGGTCGCAGCGCAAGAAGGCGCGGAGGGCGATGGCGAAGGTGTAGCCGGCTTTCGGCAGGACCTGCACCTGCTGCAGGCCGGGCTGGGTGATTTCGACCGGGTCTTCGGCGGTGAGGATCTTGCGTTCGCCGTCGTTGAGGAGGGCGAGGATGGCGTGCAGAGTGGTGGTCTTGCCGGAGCCGGTGGGGCCGACGACGAGGACCAGTCCGTGCGGGTTGGCGATGAAGTCGCGAATCGCTTCCTGGTTGGCGTCGCTGAGCATCAGCTTGTCAAAGGGCATGGCCTTGTCGCCAGCGGCAAGGATACGCATGACGGCGCTTTCGCCGTTGACCACCGGCAGGGTGGCGACGCGGAGTTCGACGATCTTGCCGGAGATCTTCAGGGTGATCTTGCCGTCCTGCGGCTTGCGGCGTTCGGCGATGTCGAGGTTGGAGAGGATCTTGATGCGGGAGACGGCGGGGCGCATCAGGGTCGAAGGAATGGTCATCACGGTGCGGCAGACGCCGTCGACGCGGAAGCGGACTTCGCCGGGCTTGGTGCCTTTGTGCGGCTCGATGTGGATGTCGGAGACACCGTCGTTGTAGGCCTTGGCGATGATCTTGTTGACCAGCTGGATGACCATCGACTCCTGGTCCTGGTTGAGGATGTCGTCGTCCTCTTCCTTCTTGCCGTCGGTAGCGACATCGAGGCCCTTGGCATCGATGATCAGGCCTTCGAGGTTGGTGAAGTCATCCATTTTCTTGTTGCCCTTGACGTCGAGGCCAAGGTATTTGTGGATGTCTTCGCCGAGGGCGACGTGGAATTCGCAGTACACTGCTCGGATGATGTTCTGGATCTCCATGATCAGCTCTTCGTTCGACGGGTCGGCGATGAGGATCACCGCCTTTTCGCCGTCGTTGGAGATTGGGACCCAGTAGTTGGTTGCCATGAAGTTCTTGTTGAGGTTCTCGAGGAGCGCCTTGTCGATCTTGAAATTCTCGTCGAAGTTATGGAACGGCAGCTGATAGAACGACGAAAGGGCGCGGCCGATCTCCTCGGAGGTGATTTCGTAATCCTTGCGGAGGATTTCAGTGATCGGCTTGCCGCTGCTTGCGGCCTTGCCTTCGGCATCTTCAAGCTGATCGAGCTTGAGGCGTCCGTCCTGAACCAGCTGGTCGTAGGGCCCGCGACCGGTCTTGAGCTCGTAACGGAACTTCTCGGCGATCAGCTTGGCGACTTCGAGAGCCATGTAATAGGTTTCGTCCTGGAAGGGGCCGCCTTTGACGTGGTTGATCACTTGGAGAACGCCGACGAGCTTCTCCTTCCAGATGATCGGCACGGTGATCATCGCCTCGGTGAGATAGCCAGAAGCCTGGTCGAAGGAGTGGTCGAACTGCAGCTGGCCGTTGACGCTTTCGAGATATTCCGAGTCGTAGGCGTCATCGACCATCAATGACTGCTGGGTCTGGGCGACATAACCAGCGATCGAGGCAGGCGAGACGTGCAGGCGGATCTCCTCGACCGCGTCGCGGGAGGTGCGGTACATCGACACGATCTCGTGGCCGTTGGCGTCTTTCTGGTAGATGGTGAATCTCTCGGCCTGGAACTGGGCGAGAAGCTGCGATTCCAGTTCCCAGAGGCAGTCTTCCAGACGCTCGGCGGAGCTCATCTGCTTCAGGAGTTCTTTGAAGGCGTCATCGAGTTCGACCATGATTTTTACCTCGTTTTGGCTTGCAGAGCAGTCACTTCAAAAATGCGGCGCAGGTCATAAAAAGCAAGCCGGATGATAAATCCGGAATGGATTTCCTTGCCTGAACATCTCCGTGACTAGGATTAGAATCGCCTTGGAGCTCTCAATGTTCAGCTTTGGAGCCACCACCGCCCCATAGGCAATTCAATTTTGAAGGGCTTTTTTCACCCGGGCGAGAAAATGCAGCTCCGAGCTGGTGATCTTCCCGTCGGCATTGAGCACCTGGTTGACTACATGCAGGGCGGCGGCCCGTTCGCCGCGCTCTGAAAACACTGACGCGGCGGAGGCGATCCGGGCCTCCAAGGCGGCGGGGAGATCGAGAAGACGCCTGACGCGGGTGGTGGCGGCGTCGCAGAATGCCTCGCGTTCCGGGACTCCCTCAGGTCCAGACGAGGCGAGTAGGCGTCCGAGAGCCGCTTCCTCGCTGATTGCCAGATGGCCGTCGGAATAGATGCCGATGAGAACGAGATCAGCAAGAAGTTCGAGCTGGGCAGGGCTGAAGGAAGGGCTGGACATGGCTGAGGGCTCCTGAATTGAGGATGAAGGAAAAATCGATTGGTTGAAAATCGCACCTTTGTAGATGAATTACAAGTGCGGTTACAAGCATGTATTTTTGGAAATGACAGGCAAGAAAAAAAATGACAGGAACCCTTGTCATGCTTTTGGCGAAGTACGCATCACGCGGTATTGTTGGGGCCGTTCCGCCGGAATCCGAAGCCGCGACACCCTTCCAATGCGGAATCCGCAGCTTCCCCGGCCACCGACTTGCAAAGAGGAAACGCAAAAACATGAAGCCGATCACCAAAGAAAACGCCTGGAAGATGCTCGAGCAGATGATTCTCTGCCGTCGCTTCGAAGAGGCCACCATCAAGGCCTACCAGCAGAAATTCATCACCGGATTCCTGCACACCTACATCGGCCAGGAAGCCTGCGCCGTCGGAGCGATGGCCCACATGACCGAGGAAGACTCCTTCGTCACCTCGTACCGCTGCCACGCGCAAGGCCTGATCGCCGGCATGTCTCCGCGCAGCGTCATGGCCGAGATGTTCGGCCGCATCACCGGCTGCGTCCGCGGCAAGGGCGGTTCGATGCACGTCTTCTCCAAGCAGCACAAGCACCTCGGCGGCCACGGCATCGTCGGCGGCCAGATCCCCATCGGGGCCGGCGCCGCCTTCGCCAACCGCTACCAGGGCGGCAACGGCATCAACCTCTGCTACTTCGGCGACGGCGCCTCGATGCAGGGCGTCTTCCACGAGTGCATGAACCTCGCCTCGCTCTGGAACATCCCGGTCATCTACATCTGCGAAAACAACATGTACGGCATGGGCACGCGCAACGACCGAGCCCTCTCCAACACCGAAGTGCAGGAGTTCGCCGCCGCCTACAAGGTCAAGGGTTACAAGGTCGACGGCATGGACCTGGTCGCCTCGCACAAGGCCTTCGGCGAAATCATCGAAGAAGCCCGCAAGACTTCGCGCCCGGCGCTGGTCAACGTCGTCACCTACCGCTTCAAGGGCCACTCGGTCTCCGACGCCGGCTCCTACCGCACCGCCGAAGAGCTGCAGTGCTGGATGGACAAGGACCCCATCGGCAAGTTCTTCCAGCACATGCAGAAGCAGGGCTGGATCGACGACGATGGCTTCAAGGGCCTGGAGAAAAAAGTCAAGGACATCGTCGCCGACGCCGTCCAGTTCGCCGAGGAGTCCCCCTGGCCTCCGATGGACGAACTCACCAAGCACACCTACGCCGACTGATCTCCGAGGAGCCCATCACATGCCCGTCATCGAATACCGCACCGCTCTCAACCAGGCTCTCGACGAAGAGATGACCCGCGATTCCCGCGTCTTCATCATGGGCGAGGAAGTCGCCCAGTTCAACGGCGCCTACAAAGTCACCCGCGGCCTCTGGGCCAAATGGGGCGACAAACGCGTCAAGGACACCCCGATCACCGAAGCCGGCTTCGCCGGCATCGGCGTCGGCGCCGCCATGATGGGCCTCCGCCCCGTGGTCGAGTTCATGAGCTTCAACTTCTCCCTCGTCGCCATCGACCAGATCGTCTCCAACGCCGCCAAGATGTACTACATGACCGGCGGCGAGTTCAACGTCCCGATGGTCTTCCGCGGCGCCAACGGCGCCGCCGCCCAGGTCAGCTCGCAGCACTCGCACAACCTCGAGAGCTTCTACGCCCACATCCCCGGCCTGATCGTCATCACCCCCAGCACCCCCTACGACGCCAAGGGCCTGCTCAAGTCGGCCATCCGCAACAACAACCCCGTCATCTTCATGGAGAATGAATTCCTCTATGGCACCACGGGCGAAGTTCCGGAAGGCGAGTACACCATCCCCATCGGCGTCGGCGACATCAAGCGCAAGGGCAAGGACTGCACCCTCGTCGCCCACCTCCGCCAGGTCACCTACGCCCTCGAGGCCGCCAAGATCCTCGAGAAGGAAGGCATCGACGTCGAGATCGTCGACCCCCGCACCATCAAGCCCCTCGACATCGACCTGATCTGCAGCTCGGTCCGCAAGACCCGCCGCTGCGTCGTCACCGAGGAAGGCCACTTCTTCTGCGGCTTCGGCTCCGAAGTCGCCGCCCAGGTCCACGAACGCTGCTTCGACGACCTCGACCACCCGGTCGTCCGCGTGTCGCAGTCCGACAACCCGCTTCCCTACGCCAAGAACCTCGAAGCGGCCTCCCTGCCGAGCGTCGACAAGATCGTCGCCGCCGTCAAGAAGACCATGTACCGCAAGTAATCAGGCCGAGGAACACCCACAATGTCAGTCACACTCATCAAGCTCCCCAGCCTGAGCCCCACCATGGACAAGGGCACCATCGCCACCTGGAAGATCAAGGAAGGCGACTTCGTCAAGAACGGCCAGGTGATCGCCGCCATCGCCACCGACAAGTCCACCGTGGACTATGAGTCGATGGAAGAAGGCTACGTCCGCAAGATCGTCCTCGCCGCCGGCACCGAAGCGCTGGTCAACGACGTCTGCGCCGTCCTCACCGACGCCAAGGACGAGGCTTTCGAGGCCGCCCTCGAGGCCGCCCTCGCCAAGCAGAAGGCCGCCGCCGCTCCCGCCCCGGCCGCCTCCGCCGCCGCCGCTCCCGCCGCTGAAGCCGCCGCCGCCCCCAAGGCCGCGCCCGCCGCCGGCTCCACCCTCTCGGTCGGCCTGGTGCCCGTCGCCCTGCCTCCCAAGAAGGTCGCCGCCCCCCTCGGCTTCAAGGCCGAGAACGCCAACTTCAAGGCCTCGCCCGCCGCCCGCAAGGTCGCCGCCGACAAGAACATCAACCTCGCCAAGGTCGAGCCCAAGACCACCGGCGAACGCATCGTTCTCGAGGACCTCAAGGACCTGCCGCACGGCTACGGCCAGAACGAAGCCCAGAAGGGCGGCGGTCTCGTCGGCTATGTCGCCCGCTCCGAAGAGCCGGTGAAGAAGATCGCCCTCGGGCAGATGCGCAAGGCGATCGCCGACCGCATGGTCCAGGCCTCCACCGCCGTCCCCGTCATCTACGTCACCACCCCGGTCGAGATGGACCGCCTCATCGACCTGCGCAAGCAGCTCAACTCGATCGAAGGCATGAAGATCTCGATCAACGACTTCGTCGTCAAGGCCGTCGCCCTCGCCCTGCGCGCCCACCCCGCGGTCAACGCCGCCTTCCAGGGTGACCACATCGCCCAGTTCAACGACGTCGACGTCTCGGTCGCCGTGTCGATCCCGGACGGCCTGATCACGCCGATCGTCCGCTCCGCCGACCAGAAGGGCCTCGCCGCCATCTCCGCCGAAGTCAAGTCGCTCGCCGCCAAGGCCAAGGCCGGCAAGCTGTCGCTCGAGGAATACCAGGGCGGCTCCTTCACCATCTCCAACCTCGGCATGTTCGGCGCGGTCGAGACCTTCACCGCCATCCTCAACCCGCCCCAGGCCGCCATCCTCGCCGTCGCCGGCACCATGCCGGAAGTCCGCCTGGTCAACGGCCAGGTCAAGGAAGTCCAGGTCTGCCGCCTCACCATCACCTGCGATCACCGGGTCATCGACGGCGCCCTCGCCGCCGAATTCCTCGCCACCCTCAAAGGGCTTCTCGAAAGCCCCGTCAAGCTCGTTCTCTGAGCTGAACAAGGATAAGCACCATGTCCCACTTCGAAAAATACGACATCGTCGTCATCGGCGCCGGCCCCGGCGGTTACGTCGCCGCCATCAAGGCCGCCCAGGCCGGCAAGAAGACCCTCTGCATCGACAAGGCCGAACTCGGCGGCATCTGCCTCAACTGGGGCTGCATCCCCACCAAGGCCCTGCTCAAATCTGCCGAGCTGATGCACTACACCAAAAAAGCCGCCGACTTCGGCATCAACACCGGCGCCGTCTCCCATGACTTCGCCAAGGTGATCGCCCGCAGCCGCGGCGTCTCCGGCACCATGACCAAGGGCATCGAGTTCCTCTTCAAGAAGAACAAGGTCGAATTCCTCCGCGCCTCGGCCCGCGTCGTCGCCTCCAACCTGATCGAGGCCACCGCCGCCGACGGCTCGAAGAAGAACATCACCTGCGACGCCATCGTCGTCGCCACCGGCGCCTCGCCCGCCGTCATCCCCGCCTTCCCGGTCGACGGCAAGAACGTCATCTCCTACCGCCAGGCCCTCGAGTGCACCGAGCAGCCGAAGAAGCTCCTGGTCATCGGCGCCGGCGCCATCGGCGTCGAATTCTCCTACTTCTTCAACGCCTTCGGCACCGAAGTCACCATCGTCGAAGCCCTCGACCAGCTTCTGCCGGTCGAAGACAAGGATTCCGGCAAGGTCCTCAAGATGGCCTTCAAGAAGCAGGGAATCACCTCCTACACCTCCTCCAAGGTCAAGAGCGTCACCGTGGTCAAAGACGGCGTCATCGACGCGGTCATCGAAGACGACAGCGGCAAGGAGATCAAGCTCACCGTCGACCGCGTCCTCGTCGCCATCGGGATGAAGCCCAACACCGCCGGCCTCGGCCTGGCCGAAGCCGGCGTCGCCCTCGACGCCCGCGGCTTCGTCAAGGTCAACGAATTCTGCCAGACCAGCTCCGCCGGCATCTACGCCATCGGCGACTGCGCCGGCCGCCAATTGCTCGCCCACAAGGCCAGCTTCGAAGGCGAGGTCGCCATCGCCCACATTCTCAACCCGAAGAAGGCTCACGGCCTCGACTACGGCCAGGTTCCCGGCTGCACCTACTGCCAGCCCCAGGTCGCCTCGGTCGGCCTCACCGAAGCCAAGGCCAAGGAACTCGGCCGCGAAGTCAAGATCGGCAAGTTCCCCTTCACCGCCTCCGGCAAGGCCCAGGCCATCGCCGCCGCCGACGGCTTCGTCAAGCTGATCTTCGACGCCAAGACCGACGCCCTCATCGGCGCCCACATCGTCGGCATCGATGCCACCGAGATGATCGCCGAGCTCAGCCTCGCCCTCAAGCTCGAAGCCACCGCCGCCGAAATCGGCGCCACCATCCACGCCCACCCGACCCTCGCGGAAGCGATCATGGAAGCCGCCCTCGACGCCCACGGCGAAGCGGTCCACATCTGAGCTGATTCCAGCTTGAAATTGCGCCCGCCGCGAAGAGATTCGCGGCGGGCGCAATTCTATGAAACCAGGAACACCTTGGCCCTCTAATGATCAAATCGCCACAGAAAAATCCTTTGTCTCAAGATTCAGGGTTTTGCAAAGCCTGTAAGCTTTTGGCGGGGCTTTCATTCTCATGCATTCTGGCCGCTGGGACTGTGGCGCTGCTTGAAGGACCGAACTTGGCCACAGAAATCTTCAGTGTCGTCGCCATCATGAGCTTGCTGGTCCTTATGCTTCTGCTGCTGGGCCTCATCCCATTCCTCATCCTGACCAGCCTCTGGCAAGAAAGGCGTAATCGTCGGCGTTGGCCGAAAGCAGAATGCCAGGATCCTTTCTGGGGGACGATGATCCGAAATGCCGGAGAAACTTCATGGACCTGTGAGAAGGAATTTCACACGGGGGCTCGCATCAATGTCAGTTTTCACGATGTCGATAATCACCCCTCCGAGTCGGACTTGGTCCTTTTGGCCAAAATCTGGCCGGAACTCCAGTCTTATCAAGACAAGGCCATTTCACGCTTGGCCGAAGAGAATGACTTGCCCGAGCCTGGTTTCGAATTGGCTTCTCTTGTCAGCCTGGGGCATGATGGCACCCTAGCGATGACCTTCCACCACGCATCCGATGACTATGGCGGCTGGGAGGTGATCTTCCGTGACGGCATGGTTATCGGAAGCGTTTACATGGATTAACTCAGGATCTTCCTCGTCCTATTTTGACAGTCTACACAGCCAAAAGGAACATCCCATGATCATCCCCACCGAGTTCGGCGAATTGATGCTTGAGCGCGAATACACTTGGGAAAAACCCGAAGGCAAAACGAGCTTGATCGTCCAGATCGACAAGCCGCGGCCTCACCCCGAGGGCGACTGGTATTGCTGTTGGCGCTTCCAGCCTGCGGAAGACGCAAAGGTCCTCTACGCCTGCGGCATCGACAGCCTGCAATCACTCAGCCTCGCTTTGGACGCGATTAAGCGGCAGCTCAAGGCGAGAATTGCTCGCGGCGACAAGATCTATTTTCTCGCTCCCGAGATGGATCTGGTCCACAATCATGACATGAGCGTCCGCGTCACGGTCTGCGGCATCCTGAAGGCCTCGCGCGACTACCTTCGCCTCGACGACATGCCGGCGGAATTGCGTCGAGATGTCGAAGCGACGATGGCCTGGGGTCAGGAATTCCTGGATCAGGACAAGAGCTCGGCCAAGAAATCAGCGAAGGCCCCCAAGGTCAAGGGGCCGAGCGCCCGGCAGCTCGACTATTTGCGCTTCCTTCATCGCTACATCGAGCTTCATCGGCGCCCCCCTTCGGAGAGCGAAATCGTCTACCACATGCGGGTCACCGCCCCCTCGGCGCACGACATGATCATCAAGCTGGAAGAGCTCGGCTATATCGAACGGACCCCAGGCGCCGCCCGCTCCATCAGGCTGCTGATCGCCCCCAAGCTCTTGCGGGGCAAAAGCTGATTGATCGAACCAGGATTCGCCTGTTAGAAGCGGCAACAGGGGCCCCTATTAGATGGTTACCGCTTCACATGATACACGCCGTGTATCATAATCACAAAACTAAGCAAATGAATAATTTGTGGTGTCTTTGCGTCGGGAAAGGGTCAGGGAAAACCCGGCGCTACGGGTTGTCCCTGCAGGAGCGCAGCGACGCCAATTCATAAGGGGTTTGGTCGCGACCCCAAGCGGGGTGCGGGGCGGCAGCCCTGCGTCTCCTTGTCCCGCGCCGCAGGCTTCGGTTCCGGCGGAGTCGGATTAGGTTCAGAATTTTGAGGGAAGAAGCAAAAATCCTCCCGAAAAACTTGCTTTCGCTTCCGACCTGTCGTAGACTGCTTGAAATCGATCAGGAAATCTCCTATGGATCACCAGCCAGCAGACACCCTCCGTGGCGAATTGGTCAAGAAACCCGCCGTGGAAACTCGTTCCTTCACCAACCGTGGCCAACTCGCCTCAGTTAGCCTGGGAGCCCCGCATGCCGATGCGGGCCTGGTTGCCTCCTTCACCTACGACGCCGCCGGCCGCGAAACCTCCCGCACCTACGGCAACGGCCTCACCACCACGAGCAGCTACTCCCGCGCCGACAACCTGATCACCTCGATCACTGTCGCCAACAAGCCCGAGCTCAGCTTCAACTACAGCTACGACTCCAACAAAAACGTCACCGCCGAACAACGCGGTGGCTCCATGG
>JBDKFG010000041.1:0-47119 GCA_039798785.1 Verrucomicrobiota bacterium
CGGCATCACCCCCGCCTGTTCCCAGACGCTGAGCTCATGATTTTTCTGTAAATAACTACAGGAGAACGTGGAGACTTAAAAACGGCGGGGGAAGTTCAGTCTAATCATCTTCGCCAATCTTGATAGAGGCTCTTAAATTCGTCGTTTGTTGCTGTTGTTCATGTGCTTGTGTTCGAACGTTTCAGCCTTTCAACCTGGCTCCATTCCTCTGTTGCGGTTTTTAGGCTGAGCCTCGCCCAAACACAGAAAACGCCGCCGCGACAGGATCGCGGCGGCGTTGTTTCCGTTCGTCCCTAGATCAGGGCGCCGGGTCGGGCGCCGGAGCGCCGGGGAGAGACGGCAGCTTCAAGGCGCCCGGGACCGTCACCGGCGGCTTCGCCTTGCACAGCTTCTCCAGCTTCGGCCGGACGCTTTCGAAGGCGTCGCCGGGGATGACGTAGTACCAATCGGCGAAACGGCGGTTCTGCGCTTCGGCCTTCTCCTTGGCTTCCTTGACGTCGCGTTCCCAGATCGCCTTGGCGTTCTTGGCGGTCTCCCAGGCGGAGAAGGCGCTGTCGTAAGCCGTCTTCTCTTCGGGCTTGGCGCCTTCCGCAAGTTTCTTCGGTTCTTCCGGCACGGCAGGCGCCGGGAAGAGGCTTTCGTTGAAGGCGCAGTTGACGAAGAGATAGCGGTTGGCCGCGCCTTGGGGCTTGCCCTCCTGGCTCTTGTCCTTGGCCAGGGCGCTGGTGCTGCCGGCGTCGGAGGGATCGCCGTAGAAGACCGCGCCGAAACGCAGGGTGTAGGTGACGCCTTTGTCGGTGGCGACGGTGAATTCGCCTTCGTTCGACTTCAAGCCTTGTTCGGTGACATAGAAGCCGCGGGCTTGCAGGTCGAGCGCCTCTTCCGGGCTGAGGCCGCCTTTTTCACCTTTCAGGATGGCGGCGAGCTTGGCCGGCTTGGGCCGGACGCTGACCAGCCGGAGCTGGCTCAGGGCTTGGCCGAGCGAGTCGACCGCGGCGCCGTCCAGCTCCAGGCCTTCGGGGGCGCTGAGGCCCGCGGCGAGCTTCCAGGACTGATCCTGCTTCTCGAGGCGGTAGCCGCCTTTCGACCGGATTGCGCCCGAGTCGACCGAATAGTCGTTCAGCTCGATCGCCTTCAGGTCTCCCTGGCCGATCTTCAGCAGATCGGTGTCGACCCAGTCGCCGAAGTGGGTGGAGACCTGGGCATCGGTCTTCACCGCGTAGGTCTTCGACTCGCCGGTGACGCGGACATAACGCCAGCCCGGGCGGTTCTCGACTTCCTTGCCGAAGATGTAGCTGGCCAGGACGCTGCCCCGTCCGTCCTTGAGGGTGAACTGGATGCCGCGGCCGCTGATCGTCTTGGCGTCGAGGTCGGCGGGATCGATGACGCCGAGCTCGGCGAAGTCGCCGGGGCGGTCGGAGCGGATTTCATTTTTGACCAGTCCGACCACTTGCGAGGCGGCGGTCTTCAGGCGCTCCTTGGCGTCGGCGGGATAGCCGTAGTGGCTGGGGAGGGTCCAGCGTCCGTCCTTCAGCTCGACCTTGAAGGTCTTGAACTGGCCGCTCTTCTCGTCGAAGCTGATCACTTCCAGGCTGGACGCGGAGGTCGGGTCGTTGAAGCCGGCGAAGAAGGGCTGACCGAGATCGGAGAAGGCGGCGGCCTGTCCCTGGGAGGGGTTGAGGAGGACGGCCGCGGCGAGGGCGCCGCCGGCGAGGGCGGCGAAACACAGGGTCTTGAGGGATTCGCTCATGTCAGTTGACTCCGCGAAGACGGTTGGCAGGGGCGCCGCTCGATTCGCGGCGGCGGCGGGAGATGAGAATGATCAGGCCGATCAGCACCGGCAGGAGGGGGGGCAGCGCGGCCGCGGCGATGCGGACCGCGTTGCGGCGCTCCTCCATCACCGTCTCGACGTCGGCGCGGGCCTTTTCGATCCGGGCCGAGGCGGCCATTTCGATGTCGACGCGGCGCATCTCCAGGAGGCGCTGCTGGTAGGCCTGGGTCTGCTCCAGCTGCATCTGCTTCTCCTCGTCCTTCAGGTCCTTGCGGGTGCTCACCGCGGCGACCGCGTCGTCGAGCTGCTTCTGAGCTTCGGCGAGGGCCTTCAGGGTTTCGCCTTCGGATTCGATTCGGATGGCGTCGAGCGCTTTGTCCTGGTCCTTGCGGCGGGCTTCGAACCAGGCGAGGTGGCGCTGCTGCGGGCGCTTCTTGCGCAAGTCGAGGAAGGACTCGTCGCCGGCGAGGGCGTCGATGGCGTTGAAGAAGAAGGCGAAGTTGTCGAAATCGAGCTCCTTCGACTGGGCCCGGAGCTGGAAGATCTCGTCGGTGATGAAGTCGAAGTCGGCGACGACGACGCAGTCGACGGCCTTGCCCTGGTCACCTGGGCCGCTGAGGCGGGCGGCGAGGCAGGGGGGCTCGGAGGTGGCGGCGCGGCGCACCGGCTCGCCCGGCTGCTTCATCCGGGGCTGGCCGAACATCGCGCCTTCCATCAGCTCGCCGCAGGGGGTCAGGGTGGTGACGCCGCCGCCCGCCTGGAGCAGGGGCTCGAACTTCAGCTTGGAGCCCTCGGCCGCCTTCAGGCTGCCGGGATAGATGAAGACGGCTTCCTGCAGGCCTGAGGTGATCTTCGGCGTTGCGGCGAAGCTGTTGAAGTCCTCGCCATGGCCGAGGAAGACGAATTCCGGCGCCAGGCCTTTGGTCTGGGGGTGGGGGTTCCAGGTGTTGCCGGCGACGAGATCCTTGTGGGCGCTGATGCCGATCTTGCGGAAGAAGGCTTCGATGTCGCCTTTCGGCGCCGGCGGCTGGCCGCGGGGGTCGGGCATGTCGGCCATGAAGGGCGACAGCCTCATCTGGAGGAGGCTGAGCGGGTCCTGCAGGAGGAGGCTGCGTCCGCCGCCGAGGATGTGGCTGGCGAGGCGGTCGAGCTCGGCCTGGCCGAGGCTGGAGGGCTGGACCACGAGAAGCACCTCGAGATCGGCCGGATAGGGGGCGGCGGGGTCGACTTCCAGCACCTGGTATTGCTTCTCAAGCTCGGTGGCCATCTGCCAGGCGGGGCTGCTCTGGAAGGTCTGGTAGTTCATGCCGCCGCGGATGTTCGCCTCGGTGCGGAGCAGGCCGAGCTTCTTGCGCTCGATCGCCGAGGCGGTGCGGATCGAGTGGGCCAGCTCATACTCGAGCGGCAGGGCCGGGCCGATGAAGGGGATCACCCGCTGCTGCGCCCCGGAGGAGACCGCCAGGCCGAGGAAGACCGGAGTGACGTTCACCGCGCCGCTGCTGGCGTCGCGGATCTGCCGGGCCTCGATGCCGAAGCGGTCCTTCGCCTCCTTCGCCGCCGCGGTGTTGACCTCGGTCTCGACGATGCGCACCTGCACCTTGCCCTGGCTCAGCGCCTGCATCTCGCGCAGGGTCGAAAGGAGCTGCTCGCGCACCGGCGCGACCATTCCCGGCACCTTGGGCGAAACGAAGGCCTCGACCAGCACCGGCCGCTTCAGGTCGCCCAGGAGGCCGCGGGTGACCGGCGACAGGGAGTGGATCTTCTCGGAGCTCAGGTCGAGGCGGGCGGGGAACTTGCGCAGCACCGCGCCGAAGGCGGCAAGGGTGAGGAAAAGCAGGGCGACGCGCAGGGCGTAATGCAGGCCGAGGCCGGCGGAGGCGGCATTGCCCTTGGCCCAGTGGCGGCGGGCCAGGAGGATGCGGGCGACGTAGAGCATCAGGGCGGCGCAGCCGAGGAAGCCGAGCAGGGCCTTCAGCGACAGGACGCCGGAGCTGACTTCCTGGAAAAGCGGCGTCAGGCCGGAATCGCGGCCGAAGCCGCTGCGGTCGAGGAAGGCCGCCAGCGCCGTGGTCGATCCGGCGGCGTTGGCGAGATAGCCGGTGCTCAGCAGGGCGCCGTTGATGGCGACCCCGAGGATGAAGGCGACGGTGGCGTTGCTGCTCAGGATCGAGGCGACCAGGCCGGCCGCGATCATCGCCGCGCCGAGCAGGAAATAGCCGAGGAAGCTGGCGAAGATCAGTCCCGGATCAGGACTGCCGACGAAGCCGAGAACCGGCAGGATCAAGGCGGCGCAAAGCAGCGCGACGCCGAGGGTGGCGAGCAGGCCGAGGTATTTGCCGAGGACGACATCGCCGTCGCGGGCCGGCAGGGTGAGCAGGTATTCCTCCGTCCCCTGGCGCTTCTCTTCCGCCCAGGCGTGCATGGTCAGCACCGGAACGAAGAAGAGCAGCAGCATCGGCATGGCGCGGTTCAGCGGCGCCAGGTCGGCGATGTTGTCGAGGAAGAAGCGCCCGTCACCCCAGAACTGCGCCAAGGCGCAGGCCACGGTGAAGAGGGTGGTGAAGACATAGGCCGCCGGACTGGTGAAGAAGGCGCCCACCTGGCGGCGAAAGAGGGCGGCGATGACGCGGGTTTGGGACATTTTTGAGAACTCAGTTTAAGAAGTTTGAGAGTTTGAGGAGTTCAGCAGCGAGAAGATCGGTCTGATCGGTCGGATCGTTCCGATCTGTCTGCTTCTGGATCCAATTCGTTTAGGCCTTGGCCGCCGTCAGCTGATGGAAGACCTCGTCGAGGTTCGGCCCCTTGGCCTTGAGCTCGGGCACCGAGCCGTCGAAGACGAGGCGTCCGGCGTTGACCAGGAGGACGCGGGAGGCCATCGCCTCGACTTCCTGGAGGATGTGGGTGGAGAGCAGGATGGTCTTGGTCTTGGCGAGGCGGGCGATGAGCTCGCGGACGCTGCGGATCTGGTTCGGATCGAGGCCGGAGGTCGGCTCGTCGAGGATCAGCACCTCGGGATCGTGGAGGAGGGCCTGGGCCATGCCGACGCGCTGGCGGAAGCCTTTCGACAGCTTGCCGCAGGGCTTGTGCAGGACTTCCTCGAGGTGGCAGGAGTCGACGACCCGGTCGATCGCTTCTTGCACCTGGTCGAGCCCGCGGATGTCGGCGGCGAAGCGCAGCGACTCCAGCGGCGTCATGTCGAGGTAGAGCGGGCCGTTTTCGGGCAGGTAGCCGAGGCGGCGGGCGCCGGCGATGCGGTCCTTCTGCATGTCGTGCCCGGCGATCCGGCTCGAACCCGCCGAGGGGGCGAGAAAGCCGGTGAGCAGTTTCATCGTCGTCGACTTGCCGGCGCCGTTGGGGCCGAGGAAGGCCGCCACCTCGCCGCGCGGGATGCTGAAGCTGATCTGCTCCACCGCCGTGAAGTGGCCGTAGTATTTGCTGAGCCCTTCGGCTCGGATCATTTCTTCACTCATGTTCTTCTGTGCTCCTGTTGGGAAATGCGCGGACGCAGTTTACCCGGGCTCGTCCAGTCCGGCAAACCCGCGTCCAAAGGATGAAGACGAATCATCTCGAAACTTGTTGCATCGGCAAAAGCGGATTTTTCCCCGCCCGATTCCCAAGTTTCCCCCAACTCGTAAGGGCCGGGAATGAAAAAAGATTTGGCAATCGGGGGCAAGACGGAGTATGATGGGGAGGTCGACTTGTGAAATGAACCCTAATGGAGACTTGAATCATGATGCTGAACATGACAACACTCAGTTCGTTGCCCCCGCTTCTGGCTCAATCGAGCGTAGGGTCAGATCTGCTGAAGCTCTTCGGTATAGTCGTTGTCGTCGGCTTGGGCGGTCTTTTTGTTCTATGGTTCGTTTACTCCTTGGTTTTCGGCTATCGCAAGGTGCAGCAAGGCTCGGTGATCATCCGCACCGGTCGCGGTGGCTCAGTGGTGAGCTTTGACGGCATTTCCATCACCCCTCTGATGCACCGCATGGAAGTGATGGACATCTCGGTCAAACGCGTCGAGATCGCCCGTCACGGCGCCAGCGGCCTGATTTGTAAAGACAACATCCGCGCCGACATCAAGGTCGCCTTCTTCGTCCGCGTCAACAACGACAAAGCCGACGTCCTCAAGGTCGCCAGCATGATCGGGGTCGAACGCGCCTCCGACCCGCAGGCCCTGATGCATCTCTTCGAAGCCAAGTTCTCCGAAGCCTTGAAGACCGCCGGCAAGGCCTTCGACTTCGAAGACCTCTACACCAAGCGCGCCGAGTTCAAGCAGATGATCATCTCCCTGATCGGCACCGACCTGAACGGCTACCACCTCGAAGACGCCGCCATCGACGAACTCGAACAGACCCCCAAGAACCTGCACAATCCCGACAACGTCCTCGACGTCCAGGGTCTCGACAAGATCACCCGCATCACCCAGGAGCGGAAGATCACCATCAACGAGAAGGAACGCGAGCAGGAGAAGGCGATCACCCGCCAGAACGTCGACGCCCGCGAAAAAATCCTCGACATGGAGCGCGAACTCGCCAACGCCGAAGCCACCCAGCGCAAAGAGATCGAAAGCCTGCGCGCCCGCACCGAGGCCGAGACCTTCAAGGTCCAGCAGGAGGAGCGCCTCAAGGCCGAACAGGCTCGCATCACCGCCGACGAGCAGCTTGCCGTCGCCGAAGAGAACAAGAAGCGCCAGGTGATCGTCGCCGAAAAGTCGAAAGAGAAGACCGAGGCGGTCGAGACCGAGCGTGTCGAGAAGGACCGCGCCCTCGAAGCCACCGAGCGCGAGCGCATCGTCACCCTCGCCCAGATCGAGCGCGACAAGCAGGTCGAGATCGAACGCAAGGCGATCCAGGAAGTGATCCGCGAGCGGGTCAGCGTCGAGCGCACCGTCGCCGAGCAGGAAGAGAAGATCAAGGACACACGCGTCCTCGCCGAGCTCGAGCGCCGCAAGGCCGACGCCACCAAGACCGCCGAAGCCCAGGGCGACGCGGTCCTGATCAGCGAGACCCGCAAGGCCGAAGCGGTCAAGAAATCCGCCGAGCTCCATGCCGACAAGGATTACACCGTCGCACTCAAACAGGCCGAAGCCGACAAGAAGCGGGCCGAGCTCTACGCCGAGAAGGCGTTGGTCGAAGCTGAAGCCGCGAAGAAGGCCAGCGCTCTGCACGCCGAAGGCGCCAAGTCGAAAGCCGAGGGCGATGCCGCCCTCCAGGCCGCCCCCGGCCTCGCGGAAGCTCGCGCCAAGTCCGCCCTTGCCGAAGCCTTCGAGAAACAAGGCAAGGCCGAAGCCAGCGTCCAGCTCGCCATGGCCGATTCCACCCTCAAGCAGGGCACCGCCGAAGCCGATGTCAGCCGCCTCAAGGCGCAAGCCGAAGCCCAGGGCCGCCTCGCCAACGCCGAAGCCACCCAGAAGCAGGGCGCCGCCGAAGCCGAGGTCAGCCGCCTCAAATACGAAGCTGAAACCAAGTTCATCCACGACAAGGCCGAAGCGATGAAAAAGCTCGACGGCGTCGGTCGCGACCACGAAGAGTTCAAGCTCCGCCTCGCCAAGGAACAAGCGGTCGAACTGGCCCAGATCCAGGTCCAGGCCGACATCGCCGCGGCCCAATCCGAAGTCCTCAAGGCTGGCCTCGCCTCCGCCAAGATCGACATCGTCGGCGGCGACACGATCTTCTTCGACAAGCTCATGTCCTCGGTGGTCAAGGCCCGCGAAATCGACTCGCTCGTCGGCCGCTCGCAGGTCCTCACCCAGGTCAAGGACACCTTCTTCGACGGCCAGGGCGGCGGCGACTTCAAAGCCAACTTCCGCGCCTTCGTCGACAAGTTCGGGGTCAGCGCCGAGGAGCTCAAGACCCTCAGCGCCGCCCGCCTCCTCAACAAGCTCGGCAGCCAGGCCCAAGGCGCTGACAAGGACATGATCACCCAGGCGATCGCCGCCGTCCAGGCCCTCGGCCTCGGAGACAGCAAGGCCGCCGACCTGCTGAAGTAAAGAGCGACTCGCAAACCGCCGGAGCTCAGCTCCGGCGGTTTTTTACACACCCGCTTGCCCCGACAGGAGAAGATGACCATGAACCGCCGCCTCAACCGCCAGCTTCGTCACGCCCTTTCCTGGTCGCTCCTGGTCCTCGCGGCCGGTTGCAGCAAGGAGGAGACGGCCCAGCAAGACCCCTCGCCGGCCGCGGCTCCCCCGGTCGCGGCGGACCGAGCCTGTCCCATCGCGCCCAAGGCCGCGCCGGTCGCCATCGTCGCGCCCAAGGCCGATTTCGCGGCCGAACTGGCGGCCATCCTCGCTTCGAAACGCGATTGGAACAAGGACGCCAGCTACACCGACTTCAAGCCCGAGCATGTCGCCCTGCCGGAGTTCTGGCAGTGGGCGGAAAAACAGCTCAAATCGGCTCCTGATTATAAAAACCAAGCCCTGGTCGGCTTGATCGCTCGGCAGCCCAAGGCCGCCTCCGCCGAGACTTTTCTTAAGAAGGCCCTCGATACCTCGCCCGGCGCCTGGACCCTGCCCAGCTGCCAGGACTACGCCGACAGATACGGATCGAAGAAGGATCTCTTCAAGGTCGCCTTCCAAGTCGCCGCCGGCCTCGACCTCGATGCCCTTTACCGCATCATCGGCCCGCAGGAGGTCTCCGCCGCCGACCTGCAATTCTACCAGAAGTCCGTCGCCCGGCTGATGCGCCAGACCTCGACTCTGGACCTCGAAAACGCCTTCATCAAATACCTGCAGACGAGCAAAAGCCCGCGCTATGCGGAATTGCACCGCCAGCTCCGCTACAAACGCTCCGAGACCTACACCGAGCTGCACCGGAACTGCGGCGGCGACGCAGCCTATTTCCTCTCCTGCCTTGACGCCAAGGATATCGATGACGGCAACAGCCCCCTCGGCCAGGCCTTGTACGCGATCAAGAGCGTCCCTCTCACCGAGGCTGTGGTTGATCGCTGCTCGCATGGGATGCCGAAATTGCTGAACAGCCCTTACGCATCCTACACCTCGCTGCTGGTCCGCGCTTATCTCCAGCAGCCCGCCGCTTCCGCCGCCGAGCTGGCCACCCGCAAGAAGCGGATCCTCGACTTCGCCCAGGCCTGCAACGCCGACTTCAAGGGCTATGCCGAAGCTCTCGATCTCGACAGCCTGCGCAACTTGAAAGAAGGCAGCAGCCCGCAAGCCAGCCTCGATGCGTCCACCGTCAAAATGCTCACCGAAGGATTCTTCGCCGTCCTCGCCAAGACCACCCCCAAATCACCTCTCGACGATCTTCTTCGCGTCTCAGGCAATGTCGAGATCAACCTGAAGGAATCCTGCCCGCAAGTCTCCATCGCCGCGGAATTCAACCTCTTCCTCGCCCAGCATTACGCCAGCAAGGCGGAGCTGACGCGCATCATCCAGCAGATGACGGCCTTCGAAAAGACCGGCTGCGCCTGCTGGAAGGAGCATCGCGGCTACTTCGAGAAACTTGCCGCCGCCAGCCGCGACGCCGCGGTCAAATCCCTCGCCAAGAAGATCCTCGCCGAGAAGTGCCGCTGAACTCTCCCATCTCTTATCCTAAAAACCGCACTTGGAAGGTTGAAGGGTTGAATTAGCCTTTCAACCTTCCGACCTTTCCCGGTTCCATCCGCTACTGCGGAATCTCAGGCTTATGCATCCATGCTGAAAACCCTCGCCATCGCCAACTACCGATCCCTCCGCGATGTCCGGCTTGCACTCGGGCCGTTGAATCTGATCACCGGCGCCAATGGCTGCGGCAAGTCGAGCGTTTATCGCTCCTTCCAGCTGCTCGCCAGCGCCGGACGCGGCGGCATCATTCCGGGTCTGGCCCGTGAAGGCGGCATCGAGTCGACCCTCTGGGCCGGCTCGGAACAGGGGGCGCTGCGGCAGTTGCGGAAGGGCCAGGCCGTGCAAGGCACCCTTCGCAGCGAACCCAAAAGCTTGCGCCTAGGTTTCGCCACGGAAGACTTCGGCTATCAGATCGATCTCGGCCATCCGCCATCATCACCCCCTTTGAATTCGCCATTTGATTTGGATCCGGCGATCAAAGGCGAGGCCATCTGGCATGGCCCGACCTTGCGCCCCGGCACCCTTTTAGCCGAGCGCCGCGGCCCGCTTCTGCGCAGCCGCGACAGCGAAGGCGCCTGGAGCATCGTCCATCAGGACCTTCCGCATTATGAAAGCCTTTTTGACGCCCTGAGCGATCCACGTTCCGCACCCGAGGTCTTCCTGCTGCGCGAGCGCCTGCGGAACTGGCGTTTCTACGATCATTTCCGCTCCGATGCCGAGGCACCCGCCAGGCGAGCCCAGATCGGCACGCGCAGCTTCGTCCTCGATCACGACGGCGCCAATCTCGCGGCGACGCTTCAGACCATCCGGGAGCTGGGTCAGCCCGGCGTCCTGGAGCGGGCGGTGGCCGACGCCTTTCCGGGGGCGGAATTGGGAATCGATTTCTCCGCCGGACGCTTCGAAGTGCAGATGCGACAGCTCGGACTCTTGCGCCCCCTTGCCGCGTCGGAGCTTTCCGACGGCACCTTGCGCTATCTGCTCTTGTGCGCCGCGCTGCTCAGCATCCGCGCCCCGGAACTCCTGGTCCTCAACGAACCGGAGAACAGCCTGCATCCTGATCTCCTTCCTGCCCTCGGCCGTCTCATCCGCCAGGCTGCCGAGCGCACACAGGTGCTGGTGGTGTCGCACTCCTTACCTTTGATCGAAGCCTTGAACCGCGATCCCCGCTGCCAGCATCATCGCCTCGAAAAAGACGGCGGCGAAACCCAAATCGCCGGCCAGGATCTGCTCAGCAAGCACTCCTGGCAATGGATGGGACGCTGAGCGTCACTGCTCCTCCACCCGGCCGACGACGAGCGGGCGTTCGGCGGGCAGATACAGCTTCGAGGCCTTGAGCGAGCTCCACGACCAGGCGGTGATCCGCCCCTCGGCGTCGGCGTAGAGGCGCAGGAGGCCGCGGCCAAGGCCGTCGCGCCCTTCCTGGCGGCTGTCGCCGGGGCCGTGCGGCGCGCTGGAGGAATCGATCACCGGGATCAGCCACTGGCGGCTGCCCGGCAGCAGCGGCGGCGTGTCGTCGCGGCGCAGCAGCGCGGGACCGTCGGCGATCATCACGTGGCCGGTCACCTCGGCGCCCTCCTCGTAGCTGGCGGCGAGCAGGTCGCCGGGGCGGATCTCGCCGATGCGTTCGACCGGCAGGAAGCCGCGCTTGTCGCGGATCACGGCGGCGAAATCCGCGGCGAGCGGGCGCTTGCCGCCCTTCCCCCGCCGCAGCTGATCGGCGAGCTGCGGATGGCAGCGGCGCAGCAGCGCGTCGACGAAGCCGGAGCAGTCGCCTTCGGCCTGGCCGGCGCGGCCGCCCTCGGGCCAGAGGAAGTTCTGCGGTCCGTGGCGGTATTTCGAGGTCTCGATCCGGCCGAGAAGGAGGCGGGCCTCGGCGGCGAGGGGGGAGAGCAGCCGCGTCTCGGCCTGGCCTTCCCCCTGCATCAGGGCCTGCAAGCGCCCCTCGCGCAGCGCCCGGCGGGCGGCGGCGTCGCTGAGCACCTCGGCGGCGAGGAAGAGGGCGCTGGCCTCCATCACCCGCGCCTGGATCGCGGCGTCGTGACTGGCGTCGCGGCGGCGACCGCGCAGCCCCTCGTTGCCGCCGCCGTTGAAAACCATGTGGTCGCCGACGTCGAACCACAACAGGGCGCGGTTCCCGGCGGCCTCGGGACTGGTGTCGAAACACAGACGCCGCCGCTCCGGGCTCATCTCCTTTTGCACCGGCGAGGAATCCTTGCCGCCGGTGATGTGCAGCACCGGCAGGAAGATGCCGGCGCTGGCGGCACGCTCCAGCTCGGCCGTCTCCTGCCCCTGCGGCGACAGCGCGATCGCCGCCTTGAGGCGCGGCTCGCCCAGCGCTCCGCCGCCGTTGTCGCCGCGCGGCCCGGCGGTCTGGCGTCCGGCGCAGGCGGTCGCGGTCCAGGCGCCGAAGGAGTGCCCGGCGAGGGCGCAGCGCGTCAGATCGACCCGTCCGAACAAGGGCGAAGCGGGATTCTTCGCCTCGACGGCGAGGCGGTCGAGGACGAAGCGGACGTCCTCGGCGCGGGCGATGGCTTGGCGCGGATCCTTCAGCGCCTTCTGGAACTTGGCCAGGATGTCGCGTGGCGCCTGCCCCTGCCAGATCGACTCGTCCGACCCCGGATGCTGCAGGCTGAGGCAGATCCAGCCGCGCGCGGCGAGATGCTCGGCGAGATAGGCGATCCCCTCGCGCGACCCGCCCAGACCGTGCGACAGCAGCAGCACCGGCGCCGTCTCCTTGCCTTGCGGCAGACGCAAACGCAGCGGCAATTCGCGGCCGCGCCTGTCGTCGGTCCAGCTGAAGTCGCTGAGCGCCACCGGACGGAGCGCCGGCTGCTGCCAGGCGGGCGGCTCAGGAAGAGCTGGTGTGGCCGGAGGCGTGGAGGTGGCGAAGGCGAGGCAGAGAATGATGGGAATCATGCGGAGGTCTCCTGAAATTCTGGCACGCCTAAAATTACGCACTGATGGGAACCGTGCTCAGTCCCGATTGACCGTCGCATCTGCAAAGGTCGATTTTCCCGGAGCGTGCCCGCAACGGCGCCGCCGCGGGCTATTTTGCGGCTGCAGCAAATCCCGAGGTCAAGCATGAAAGTCTTCGACAAGTTCAGTGGCGAGGAGCTCGCCGACATTCCCCTGGCCTCGCCGGCCGAGATCGAGAAGGCGATCGCGGCGGCGCTTCTTGCGGCGCCCGCAATGGCGGCGATGCCGGCCCACGAGCGCCGCGAAGTCCTGCAGCACTGCGTCCGGCGCTTCAGCGAACGCGCCGAAGAGTTGGCGAGCTTGGTGACCCGGGAATCCGGCAAGACCTTGAAGGAAGCCCGGGCCGAAGTGGCACGGCTGATCGAGACCTTCGAGATCGCGGCGGAAGAGACGCTGCGGATCGGCGGCGAGGTGATGCCGCTCGACCGCTCGCCCCGCTGCCAGGGATACACCTCCTTCAGCCGCCGCGTCCCGCTCGGACCGCTCAGCCTGATCACGCCCTTCAACTTCCCCCTCAACCTGGTCGCCCACAAGGTCGCTCCGGCGATAGCCGCAGGCTGCCCATTTGTCCTCAAACCGGCCGATCTGACGCCCTTGTCGGCCTTGTTGATCCGCGACATCCTCGCCGAAACCCGCCTTCCTGCGGGTGCCTTCGCCATCCTGCCGATGGCGGTGGCCGATGCCGCACCGCTGATCGAAGACGAGCGCTTCAAGATGCTGTCCTTCACCGGCTCCGCCGCCGTCGGCTGGGAGCTGAAGCGCCGCGCCGGCAAAAAACGCGTCTGCCTCGAATTGGGCGGCAATGCCGCGGTGATCATCGACGCCGATGCCGATCTTCCGGCGGTGCTGCCTCGGCTGCTGCTCGGCGCCTATTTCCAAGCCGGCCAAAGCTGCGTCAGCGTCCAGCGGATCTGCGTCCACCGCAGCCGCCTCGACGAGCTGCGGGCGATGCTGATCCCCGCCGTGTCAGCCCTGGTCTGCGGCGACCCGCGCGACCCGGCGAGCGATCTCGGCCCGATGATCTCCGACAAAGAAGCTCAGCGCCTTGAGTCCTGGATCGCCGAGGCCCTCGCCGCCGGCGCGCGTCTCCTCTGCGGCGGCACGCGCCGAGGCAGCTTGATGCCGGCGACTTTGCTCGAAGGGGTGCCGGAATCCTGCTCCTTGAGCGGCCAGGAAGCCTTCGGACCGGTGGCCTTCCTCGAAGCCTTCGACGACTTCGACGAGCTCCTGCCGCGGCTGAACCGTTCGCGCTACGGCCTGCAGGCCGGCCTCTTCTGCCGCGATCTCGGCAAGGTCTTCAAGGCCTGGAAGACTCTCGAAGTCGGCGCCTTGATCGTCGGCGACATCCCTTCCTGGCGTTCCGACGCCATGCCCTACGGCGGGGTCAAGGACTCCGGCACCGGCCGCGAGGGGCTTCGCGCCGCCATCTTCGAGATGACGGAAGAGCGCCTGATGGTGATTCGGGAATAGGTCCGTGTATCCTCCCCGTCACCACCGCTTGGCGCGACGCCCCCGGAATGCTAGCTTCTGCGATTCCATGGAGAAAGACGATTTATGAGCACGGTGAGAAGCGATTATCTGGTGATCGGCAGCGGCCTGGCGGGCCTTTTCGCCGCCATTGAAGCGGCCAAACACGGCCGGGTCGCCTTGGTGACCAAGCGCCAGGTGGAGGAGTGCAACACCGTCTGGGCTCAGGGAGGGATCTCCTGCGTCATGGCCGAGATCAACGGCGGCGACAGCTTCGAAAGCCACGTCCTCGACACCCTCGAGGCCGGTGCCGGTCTCTGCGACGAAGCGGCGGTGCGCGCCATCGTCGCCGCCGCGCCGGCGCGGATCCGCGACCTGATCGACCTTGGGGTCAACTTCACCACCCGCGGCGAGGTCGACCATGCCTGCCCGGAGGAGATCAAGGACCAGTACGACCTGACCCGCGAAGGCGGCCATTCGGAGCGACGCATCCTCCACGCCGGCGACATCACCGGCGCCGAACTGATCCGCGCCCTCGCCGCCTACGCCCGCCGCCACCCCAACATCGTCATCTTCGAAAACCTTCACGCCGTCGACCTGATCACCACCCGCAAGCTCGGCTGGGAAGAACCCCAGGATCAATGCCTCGGCGCCTACATCCTCGATAACGAAAGCGGCCGGGTCCGCACCTTCCTCGCCACCCACACCCTGCTCGCCTGCGGCGGCGCCGGCAAGGTCTATCAGTTCACCACCAATCCCGACACCGCCACCGGCGACGGCATCGCCATGGCCGCCCGCGCCGGCGCCGACATCGCCAACATGGAGTTCTTCCAGTTCCACCCCACCTGCCTCTTCCATCACGAAGTCAAGAACTTCCTCATCTCGGAAGCGGTCCGCGGCGAGGGCGCCGTGTTGAAGGTGGTCAAGAAGGGCCGCCTGGTCGAATTCATGGACAAATACCACCCGCTCGCCTCGCTCGCGCCTCGCGACATCGTCGCCCGCGCCATCGACCGCGAGCTCAAGGAAAGCGGCCAGAAGTGTGTCTACCTCGACATCCGCCAGCGCGACAGCGAATATCTGCAGCGGCGCTTCCCGAAGATCTACGAGACCCTGAAGAACCTCGGCATCGACATGGCCAAGGATCTCATCCCGGTGGTCCCGGCGGCACACTACTGCTGCGGCGGCGTCAAGACCGGCATCGACGGCGCGGTCGCCTCGATCTCCCGTCTCTACGCCATCGGCGAGACCGCCTGCACCGGCCTGCACGGCGCCAACCGCCTCGCCAGCAACTCCCTCCTCGAAGCGGTGGTGATGGCCCACGAAGCGGTCGCCCACAGCCTCAACTCGCCGGTCAGCGAAGCCCTGCGCCTGCGCCAGGAGAACGCCGTGCCGCAATGGACCAGCGGCAAGGCGGTCGACAGTGACGAACAGGTGGTCATCACCCACAACTGGCAGGAGATCCGCTCCTTCATGTGGGACTACGTCGGCATCTTCCGCACCACCAAGCGCCTGCAGCGGGCGAAACGCCGCATCCGCTCGATCCAGAACGAGATCGAGCTGTATTACTGGAACTTCCTGATCACCCCGGACCTGATCGAGCTGCGCAGCCTCGCCTGCGTCGGCGAACTGATCATCGACTCCGCCCTGGCCCGCCGTGAATCGATCGGCCTGCACTACAATCTCGACTTCCCGGAAAGCTCGGCCTCGCCCCAGCCGAGCATCCTCAAACGGATCAAAGACTGATCAAACCGGGTTGAAAGGTTGAAAGGTTGAAAGCGAGCAGCCAGAAACCGAACAACCGGAACGCAAGACGCAGTGACTTCAGACGCAGAGACTCAGTTTTCACTCAACCTTTCAACCTGTTGCTTGCTATCACCTTTCAACCTTTCAACCTTTGAACTCAAGTGCTCTCATGAAAACCCGCAACTCCCTGCCTTTCCTCGACCTCCTCGGCCATGCCGAAATGCTCGACCTGAAAGCCCTCAGCCAGCTCCCCCGCCTCGAGCTCGACCTCGGCTGCGGCAAAGGCGGCTTCTCCCTCGAACTCGCCCGCCGCCATCCCGACACCCTCGTCCTCGCCGCCGACATCAAGGCCGGCCGGCTGAAAAAGGTCGGCAACAAGGCGGTACGCCAGAAGCTCGAAAATCTCCGCACCATGCGCTGCCTCGGCTGGGAACTGATCGGCTTCCAGATCCCCGATGCCTGTCTCGACCGGGTCCATGTCCTCTGTCCCGATCCCTGGCCGAAGGACAAGCACCGCCGCCACCGCATGCTTTCCAGCGAGTTCCTGCAGCGCCTCTCCACCAAGCTCAAGCCCGGCGGCATCTTCCACTACTCCACCGACGACCTGCCCTACCTCGCCTGGGTGAAGGAGGCAATCGCGCCGCTGAAATGCTGGATCCCCTGCGACGACGGCATCGCCGACATGGCCGACGTCAAGACCGAATTCGAACTCCTCTGGGAGCGCGAAGGCAAAAGCGTCACCCACCTCACCTGGCGCAAGGCCTGAATAGGGATTGGAAGGGTTGGCGGGGGTGTAAGGGTTGTAAGAGCAAGCACAAGGACGACAGATGAAACTCTTCCAGACAGCTTCTCCTCGCAGCCGCCGCTTCTACCGCTATCTGCTGGTCATCGGTCTGGCCGCCCTCGGCCTGCGTCTGCTGGCGACTTGGGGCATCTGGCGAGATCCCCTCCTTCACGGCATGATGAGTCAGCCGCTCGAAGTCACCGACATGTCAGTCTACCTGAAATACGGCCGTTTGTGCATGGAAGGTCAGTATCAGGGCGATTACAACTTCCAGCCTTTTTACTACACGGTTTTCCTGCCGGTGTTGATGAGCCTGTGCGACCATCCTTGGACGATCGCCCTGGTCCAAGCGCTGCTCGGTTCCTTCACCGCCGTCCTGTCGGCCCTGACTGCCGCCCGCCTTTTCGGCCGTCGCGCCGGCCTCGCCGCCGGCATCTTCGGGGCAAGCTGCTCGCTCTCCCTGATCTACGTGCCTGTCGCCCTGATCGAAGTGCTGCAAGCCTTCTGGATGGCGCTCTTCCTCCACCTCGCCGTCATCGCCTGGCGCCGCGACCGCTGGCGCGACTGGCTCGGCCTCGCCGCCGTGCTCGCCGCCGCCACCCTCACCCGCGGCAGCGCCCTGCTCCTCCTGCCGCCCCTGCTCGGTCTGCTGATCTGGAAGCGACGTGCCGCGCCGCTCAAGGCCGCCCTCGCCACCCTCGCCACCTGCTTGGTCTTCTGGGGGCTGCAGCTCCCCTGGTCGCTCCACAACTACCGGGAAACCGGACGCTGGACCGGCCCCTCCACCGACCTGCCCGAGGTGCTCCCCTTCGGCAACACTCCCGACGCCTCGCCCAGCACCGTCAACTACACCGAGTGCTACCATGAGTGGCAAGACCTCGCCAATGATCCGGTCGCGCCGGTCCCGGTGAGCAGCAGCCTCAAGCAGTTCATCTGCAGCGAACCCCTGGCCTGGGCGGAACTGAAGTTGCGCGGCCTGCTCTGCTTCCTCGACGCCTCGCACATCCCCAACAACGTCAACGAAAACCTGCTCGAGTCGCATCTCCCCTGGCTGAAAATCCTGCCCGGCTGGGGCCTTCTCTGCTCCCTCGCCCTCGCCGGACTTCTCCTCCTCCTTCTCGACTGCCGCCGCAAGCCGGCCCGCGCCTTCATCCTCGCCAGCACCGTCCTGGCCGCCGGCGGCATCGTCGGCTTCTACATCCTCACCCGCTTCAAGGTGCCCTTCCTGCCCTTCTGCTTCATCCTCGCCGGCCTCGCCTGCGCCAGCCTGCTGCATAAACGCCAGTCCCTCATCATCAAGATCAGCGCCCTCGCCTTCGGCGTCTATTTCGCCTGGTTCGCCAGGGATGATTACGCCCGCGGCCTGCAAAGCTCCTTCGATCGCATCGCCCGACCCCACGGCACTCTCATCGCCATTCAAGACAAACTGCGCCTGATGGATCACGGCCCCGAAGCCGATGGCGGCTGGGCCGAAATGGACATCCCCGAAGCCGGACTGGAAATCGAAAAGACCTGGCTCCGACCCGATCTCGCCGGAAGGAAATTCGCCGGTGTCCTCGAAACTGCCGTGCGCTCACCTCAGGGAGGCCGATTTCTCGTCGACGCCGGAAGCGACCAGAAAAGCCTGATCAAGCTGCCGCCCATGAACAGCTCCGGAAAAATCCAAGTGCCAGTCAAAATCGAATTCGATGGCGATGGTCGCACCAAGGTGAAGGTCCTCTTCCGCGCCGAGGGCGGATCCAAACTGATTTTCGACATCTATCGTGATCAAGGTCGCTGCCAGGTGATCAATGCCGAGGGCCAGGCGGAATCCAGCCCGGAAGTCGTGATCTCCCTTCTCCTTTCTCCGATCGTCCAGAAATAGGAGCCCCCCATGATCGCACTCATCACCGGCTCCGCCGGCCTCGTCGGCGGCGAAACCGTCCGCTTCCTCGCCGCCAAAGGCTTCACCTGCGTCGGCATCGACAACGACATGCGCAGCCGCTTCTTCGGCGCCGAGGCCTCGACCGACTGGAACCGCCAGCGCCTGCAGGATGAACTCGGCGAGCGCTACCTCCACCGCAGCCTCGACATCCGCGACCTGGCGGCGCTGGAAGCGGTCTTCCTCGACTACGCCGGCCAGATCTCCCTCGTCGTCCACACCGCCGCCCAGCCTTCGCACGATTGGGCCGCCCGCGACCCCCTCACCGACTTCGGCGTCAACGCCACCGGCACGCTGCACATGCTGGAGATGACCCGCCGCCATGCGCCCGCGGCCACCTTCATCTTCACCAGCACCAACAAGGTCTACGGCGACCGCCCCAACGAACTGCCCCTGGTCGAGCTGGAATCGCGCTGGGAGCTCGATCCCTCCCACCCCTTCGCCGAGCACGGCATCGACGAGTCGATGAGCATTGACGCCTCGCTGCACTCGGTCTTCGGCGCCTCGAAGGTCGCCGCCGACGTCATGGTGCAGGAATACGGCCGCTACTTCGGCCTCAAGACCGGCGTCTTCCGCGGCGGCTGCCTCACCGGCCCCAGCCACTCCGGCGCCGAGCTGCACGGCTTCCTTGCCTACCTGATGCGCTGCGCCGTCGAAGGCCGCGAATACACCGTCTTCGGCTACAAGGGCAAGCAGGTGCGCGACAACATCCACTCGCGCGACCTCGCCAACGCCTTCTGGCACTTCCACCAGTCGCCCAAGCCCGGCCGGGTCTACAACATCGGCGGCGCCCGCCACTCGAACTGCTCGATGGCCGAAGCCATCGCCGCTTGCGAATCCCGCACCGGCAAGAAGATGAAGCTGAAATTCTCCGATCAGGCCCGCTCCGGCGACCACATCTGGTACATCTCCGACGTGCGCCGATTCCAGCACGACTTCCCCGCCTGGAAACATGAAGTCAGCCTCGACTCGATCTTCGACGAGATCTGCCAGGCGACGCTGGAAAGATGCCGGTGAATGGACTGCCGACGCTAATGCTTTGGGCCGAGGTTATGGACAAGGAATGTCCGCCCCTGCAAGTAGGCCTCTTGCTGCTCCTGCCGCTTTGCCTTCTCTGCGTCACCGACAGCCTTCGCTTTTTCGCGGTTTATTCGTTTTATGCAGGAACGGTGTATGTCATCGCCGCGCCTGATCCTGATATCGCAGCGGCCTACGCCAAAGAATGTGGCGTGTCATTCACTCTGATCTTCGCGGCATGCCTCTTCATCGTTATTTGTGCCTGCTTGCTCAATCTGCGGCGACCGCCTCCGGCGGAAATTTCAAGGTCATAAAATCATCCCCCGCTCTTGCGCCCCGACCGAAATTGGATACAATGACGGTGCATCAGGAATGATCCGGCCCCAGAGTGTCGGATCTGCCAACCGAGGTAGGAGAGCCTGCGGTGGCTTGTCAGGAGAAATCCTGGCGATGTGCGGAGCCCGCATAGGGAAAACCGACAAAAGTCTCCCGGAACCCCTAGGTTCCCCGTCCTGATGCGCAAAACACGAAGAAACCCAATCGGGAATTGCGCATCATGAGCCAACAGAACACCCCCGTCCTTTCGATCCGCCAGCGCGGCACCAATCCCAACCACCACCTGTGGAACAACAACGGGACCTGGTTCGTCCACTACACCCTGCATCCGACGCCGCTGACCAAGAAGCGCGTCCGTCAGTCTCTCAACACCCGCTCGCTCGATGAAGCCCGCGGCCTGCGCGACAATCTCTTCCAGGTGATGAAGCAGACCCTGCGCAGCGAATTCAAAGCTTAAACAGCAGAATGGAACCGGGTTGAAAGGTTGAAAGGCAAGCACATAACCTAGAGAACGCCCTCGCTGCGCGTCTCTGTGCTGTTGCCGCACTACCTTTCAACCTCCTAAAAAACCCGTTCCGGCGAGATGCCGGGACGGGTTTTTCGCGCTGCGGCCAGGGTCACAGCTGGTCCTTGCCGGTGAATCCGAGACTCTTGTTAAGCCATTCGTCGGATTTCAGCACTGCTTCGCGTTGCAGCTCGCCGAAGCGGGTGGAGATGGCTTGGGCGAGGAAGGGCAGGAGGGAGGCGCCGGGGATGCGGATGCGGCGTCCGAGGGGGCGGAGGCAGAACTGCAGGATCTTGGCGAGGCGGGGAGTCTGGGCGGTGAAGATCGGGTCGTCGAGGCAGATGATCGATTCGGCGCTGCCGGGGTCGCCCTGGCGGGAGGCGCGTCCTTGGAGCTGGCGGTCGACGCGGGCGGTGGTGAAGCGTTCGCTGCAGATGACGTGCAGGCCTCCGGCGGCCTTGGCGGCGGCGTCGAGCTTGATGTCGGTGCCGCGTCCGGCCATGTTGGTGGCGACGGTGATGGCGGCGCCTTGGCCGGCGCGGGCGACGATCGCCGCTTCCTCGGCGTAGTAGCGGGCGTTGAGGACGGTGTGCTCGAGACCGCGTTCGTTCAGGAGTTGGCTGATCGCCTCGCTTTCGAGGATGGATCCGGTGCCGATGAGAACGGGCCGGCCTTCAGCGTGGATGCGGGCGGCGGACTCGAGGATGGCCTGCAGCTTGTCGTCGCGGTGGAGGTAGAACTCCTGGCCGAAGTCGCGGCGCAGGCAGGGGCGATTGGTGGGGATGCGAACGAAGGTCAGCTGGTAGAATCGGTAGAATTCGCTTTTCGCCTCGGCGGCGGTGCCGGTCATGCCGGAGAGGCGGTGGTAGAGGCGGAAGAAGCGCTGGAAGGAGATGCGGGCGAAGGTCTCCTTCGGCGGGTTCACCTTGACGCCCTCCTTGGCCTCGACCGCCTGGTGCAGGCCGGCGCGCCAGAAGCGGTCGGGCATGAGGCGGCCGGTGGATTCGTCGACGATCACCACCTTGCCGTCGTCGATGATGAACTGCTTGTCGCGGATGAAGAAGTGGCGGGCGACGAGCGCCTGGACGATGAACTCCTCGCGGCGGACGGAGCTGTCCCAGAGGCCCTTCAGGCCGGCCTCGGCGCAGAGAGCGTCCATGCGGCGGCGGCCGGCCTCGGTCAGGTCGATGCGGCGGAGCTTCTCGTCGATGTCGTAATCCCGACCCGCCTCGATGCCGCGGGCGATTTCGTAGGCCTGGGAGAAGGCGGCGAGCTCCTCCTTGGAGTTCGATTCGCCGGAGATGAGAAGAGGCGTTCCGCCGTCGTCGATCATCACCGAGTCGGCTTCGTCGACGATGGCGCAGGCGAGGCCGCGCTGCATCGGCAGGTGGGGCGAAGGGGCTCCGCTGAGGCTGGCGAGCAGGGCGGCGGTGGAGGAGTCGAGCCCCTTGGCGGCGAGGGTGTCGCGCAGGAAGTCGGCGGCGGCGTCCTTGTTGGTGCAGTAGGTGACGTCGCACTGGTAGGCGCGGCGGCGGTCTTCGTCCTTGCTGTCGTCGGCGAGGGCGGCGACGCTGACCTGGCAGAATTCGTAGAGGGGGCGCATGTCCTCGCAGTCGCGGGTGGCGAGGTAGTTGTTGGACGTCATGACGTGGCAGCCGCGGCCGCGCCAGCCGGCAAGGATGGCGGCGAGGCAGGCGGTGAGAGTCTTGCCTTCGCCGGTGGCGAGCTCGGAGATCAGGCCCGACTCGAGGGCGAGGCCGGCGGCGACCTGCACCGGGTAATGGCGCATCCCCAGGGTGCGGCCGCCGGCCTCCCGGATCAGGGCGAAGGCTTCGTCGACTTGGGCGGGAGTCTCCCGTCCCAGCCGGAAGACCTGGCGCATATCCGTGAGACGCTGCCGCAAGCTGGCGTCGTCGAGGGCCATGAGCTCGGCCTCCCAGCGGGCGACGAGCTTCCGGGCCCTGCGCATCAGGCGGCCCTGGCGGGGCGCCAGGCCGAGGCAGTGCCCCTTCAGCCAGGAATAAGCCGCGTCCAGCCCTTTCGGCAGGGCTTCGGTGCGGCGGATGCCGGCGTGGGGGAGGAGCGCGGCGGACATGGCGATCAGCCGATGAGGGAGCGGACGAGGGCCCGGCACTCGGCGTCGGCGGCGAGGATCTGGTCGAGATCGGGATGGCGGAGCGGCGGGGCGGCGTCCAAGCCGGCGCGGACACAGCGCCAGATCCCCGGGAAGTCGAGGCGTCCCTCAAGGAAGGCGGCGACCGCGACCTCGTTGGCGGCATTGAGCATCGCCGGCGCGACGCCGCCGGTCTCCAGAGCTTCCCAAGCGTAGTCGAGCGAGGGGAAGCGAGAGGTGTCGGGGGCCTCGAAGCTGAGATTGATCAGCTGGCGGAAATCCATCGGCGGCAGGCCTCCGGCGAGGCGCTCCGGCCAGGTCAGAGCGTACTGTACCGGGAAGGCCATGTCCGGGGCGGACATCTGGGCGAGCACCGTGGCATCAGTGAATTCGACCATCGAGTGGACGATCGACTGGGGGTGGACGACGACCTCGACCTGGCGCGGCGGGATCCGGAAGAGATGGCTGGCCTCGATCACCTCCAGCGCCTTGTTCATCAAGGTGGCGGAGTCGATGGTGATCTTGCGGCCCATCACCCAGGTCGGGTGCTTCAGTGCTTGTTCGGGACGAATCGCCGGGAAGGCTTCGGCCGGCAGGCGCAGGAAGGGCCCGCCGGAGCAGGTGAGGAGGAGTCGGCGGATGTGCTCGGGCCGCTTTCCCTCCAGGCATTGGAAGAGCGCCGAGTGCTCGGAATCCACCGGGATGATGCGGCCGCCGTGAGCCGCCGCCGTGGCCATCACCAGTTCGCCGGCCATCACCAGGATCTCCTTCGAGGCCAGGGCGACGGTCTTGCCGGCGCGCAGGGCGGAGAGCACGGGACGCAGCCCGGCGGTGCCGACGATGGCGCAGAGGAGGACGTCGAGGCGGGGGTCTTCGGCCGCCGCGCAGAGGGCCTCGATGCCGGCGCCGGAGCGGATGCCGGGGGGCAGGTGCCGGCGCAGCTCGGGCAGGGCGGCCTCATCGCCGAGAAGGGCGGTTTCGGCGTCGAAGTCCCGGGCCAGGGCGGCGCAAGCCTCCGCCTGGCTGCCGGCGGCGAGCGCCAGGACGCGGAATTGTCCGGGATGGTTGCGCAGGACGCGGACGGCGCTTGAACCGACGGAGCCGGTGCAGCCGAAGATGGCGATGTTCTTCACGGGGAGGGACCTGGGTTGAGCTGCCGCCACTATAGCCATGAATGCGCAGCCGGAAGCGCGGGAAGCGCAGAAATCGGAGGTCAGGCGCCGCCGCCGCTTGGCAGCGGAGAGCCGCAATCACGATTGACTGATGGGGATGGGCGCTTAGCTTGCGGGATGGAAAAAACCACCACAACTTCCGAGGCTGCGGGCTCAGGCCGTCTGTACGGGCTCTATGTTCCCGTCTGGGCGGAGCGTCTGCTCGGCATCTGGATGGCGGCGCTGGCCTTCCTGCTGCCCTTCAAATTCGGCTCCAGCACCAGTCAGAACGCGCCGGTCTCTGTGCCTTTGGATTTTTTCTCCACCCTGTTCTTCAGCTGGCCGCCGATGTTTCTCTGCGCGGCGGCGGCGGCGGCCCTGGCGATGAGCGTCATGCTGTGGTCGAAGCGGCATCTGCCCAATCCGGCGAGCTTCGCCTTGCTCGGCTGGGGCTTGATGGCCCTGGCGGCTTTCGTCCTGGGCCGGAACTCGGAGCAGGGACAGCTCCTCTGCTACACCTGGCTGGCCGCGCTTTTCTTCGGGGCCGCGGCCCTGATCGCCCGCCGTCATCATTCCCGGGTGGCCGATTACGCTCTCGCGGGACTGGTCCTCGGCACCTTGGTGACGGCGCTTTCCGGACTGAACCAGTACTTCTTCGGCTTTGCCGAGCTGCAGGAGCAGATGCGGCAGATGAGCAACGGAGCGGTGCTGGATCCCCGGATTATCGAGAAGGCCAAGGAGGACCTGGTGAAGTGCAACTTCGCCTATTCCAACAGCCTCGGAGGACATCTCCTCCTCTGCGGTCCGGTCGCCGCCGCCTGGCTCTATGAGAAAGGGCGCGAACGTCAATGGGGGCGCGTCGGTTTCGCCATTGTTGGATTGCTAGTGCTTGCAGCGCTGATTTACTTGTGCAGGTCCCTGTCGGATCGTGTGTTCCTTAGATGGCTTTTGATTTTTGTCGTCTTGATCGCAATCCATGGGCCATTGGTTTTCTTCTATGCCTCTGAGCGGAAGCGCCACTGGGGAGGCTACGCATTTTATTTGTCTGCCCTGCTTCTTCTCTCCGTCTTCCTTCTCACCAGGAGCCGGGCCGCGCTGGCGTCCCTGCTTCTGGCCGGACTCCTGGTGCTGATCTGGCGCTTCTGCCGGGGGCTGAAGCTGGCCGTGGCTTTGGCGGCGCTGCTCGGGCTGGCCCTGGTCGTCGCCTATGTCGGGGTGAAGGAGCCGTCTTTCCAGGTCCGTATGGATTATTGGCGGGTCTGTCTCGAGATGTGGCAGAGCTCTCCGCTCACCGGTTGCGGCACCGGGTCCTTCCAGGCGTCCTATCTTGCTGCCAAGGATCCGGGGCTGCCCGATGCTGTGTTGAGCCATTCCCTGTTGATGGGCCAGCTGGCGGAGAACGGCCTTGCCGGCCTCCTTCCCTGGTTCCTGATCACCGGCTGCCTGCTGGCGATCGCCCTCAACGCTGCACGTCATTCGCTCTTCGGCTGCGCCTTCGCCTGGGGCCTGCTCGGCTGGTGGCTGCACGCCCAGCTGGATTTCGACGCCCACATCCCCGCCTCGGCCGCCGCTTTCGCCCTGCTGCTTGCCGTCGCACCGCAGCTCCGCCACGACAAGGCGATGCCGGGAGCCGCCTCGAACCTGGTCAATCTCGTCCTCCTTCTCGGCGGCGCTGTCAGCCTGCTCCTCAGTCTCCACAGCTGCGAAGGCTACCGCCGCACCAGCCAGTTCGAACGCGAGATGTTCGGCGAAGCCTGGATCGACCAGGTCTATTCCCGCGACTTCGTCCAGATGGAGAAGACCTTCCGGGAACGCCTGGCCGCGGCGAGTTGCCCCTTCTGCGCCAGCGACAAGCTGGACCCCAGGCTCTGGGCCTCCCGTGGACGCTGCAGCGATTGCGGCGCTCGTGCGCATGCGGGTCTGCTGACGGCGTCGGAGGTCGTCCAGGAGTCGGAGGAGGCCGGGAGGCTGCTGCCCCTGGCCCATCAGATTGAGGGAGTCACCCTGCACAAGCTGATCTACAACTGGAAGATCGGCCAGATCCAAGGACAGCTCGCAGCGCCAGGGGCGCCAGGACGGGCCGAGACCGAGGACTGCCTCGCCGCCGCCGAAAGCTACCTGCGCTCCCGTGTCGACGCCGGCCACAAGGACACTCTCCTCGACCTGGCTTCCATCCTCGCCCTGCGGGGTGCGCCTCCCGGCGAGATCGCCGCCGTGCGCCGCCGCGCCTTCATGCTTCAGCCCTGGAGCCCCGAGGGGGCCCAACAGAATGCCGAATGGGTTCAGATGATGGCGACTGTCGTCCCTCACGATCCACGCATGCGCAGCCTCTTCATCGTCAGCCGTGCCAGCCATTTGCTGCAGAGCCTGCGAAGCGAGCTGATCAACCGCCGATGGGACGAGGCGCGGATCTTCTCCTGGACGCGGCTCCGCGGCAATCCGGAGATCGATCTCGACAGGGTCGCCGCCGAACTCGTCCGTCTGCAGACGCCCCTGAAAGAAGAAAAGACCGCCGATGCCGAGCTGATCCTGAAGTGGATGGCCCGGACAAAATCCGAATTTGGAGTCTCTCTGTGAGCAAGTCCCAACCTTCCGCCGCGCCCTTGCTGGTGACAGGCCGAACCGCTCCGTTCCTTGCCGGCATCGTCATGGCGGTGATGGGGCTTTTCCTCGTCTCACTCTGGGTCAACCGGGGCTGCGCCTTCGGCGGGCAGGACCTGCCGATCATCGGATTCTTCGTCGTCTTGCTTTTCGGTTGCGCCTACATCTTTCTGGCCCGCCATCGCAGCGCCTTCGCCGCCGGACGTCCCGAGGTGCAGCTTAACGGCACGACCAGGAGTTTTGACGACATCACCCTTCTCCGTCGAGACGTCATCCTCCCCTTCTTTGCGCTGGTCCTGGTCAAAGGAGAAGACCGAAGCATTTTCATCGAGGATCTGAGTCGCGACGAGGCGGAAAAGCTCCGCCTCGAGATCCTGGCCCATTGCGGCCTGGAGGAGGCGCCGCCCGAGGCGCCGCCCGCTCCCGAGGCGGAAGAGGACGCCGAAGGGAGTGCGGATTGAGCTCCGCCTTCGCTCTCAGCGCTGCATCATCATCTTCAGCATCTGCAGGGAGCTGCTGAGCGTCGACTTCAGAGCTTCGGCCTGGCTTTCATCGAGATCCGGGCTGACGAGGATCTGGCCATGGATCTCTTCAATCTGGTTGAAAAGCGTCTTCGCCTCTTCGGCGGGAAGCTCGGGGATGTCCCCTTTGACGATCCTTTCCAGCTGCTCTCCGATCGGTGAATTCTTGCCGCTGTCGCGCATCAGTTCGGCGAGGCGGTCGAGCTGCCCCTCGTCGAGCGTGGTCTTCTGCTGGGCGGAGAGGACGGCGTTGGCTTGGTCGAGGATCTGGTAGGAGATTTGTTTGCTGCGGAAGTCCTGCAGCGTGGCGTAGCGTTCCGGTCCGAGGAGGCTTTCGTTGTCGCGGTCTGCCTCGGCCAGCTCGGCCTCCTGCTCTTCGATCAGTTCGCGTCGGCGCTGGGGATCCTTTTCCTGCCAGATCCGCATGCCGTATTTCATCCGGATCATCTGGCGCGTCTGGGCGTTGCGGAGGAAACGCTCCTTTTCCTCATCGGTAAGGCTCATGTGGCGGTAGAGCGGGGCGAGGCTGCGGTCGATCTGTCCACGGAACTGGGCTCCAAGCTCCTCTTCGCGCGAGCGGCTCCGGGTCTCGCTCTGCGACGGCTTCTTCCCCGCCGGAGCCGATGGAACGGAGGGAGCGGCAAGCTGCTTTTTCAGCTCGGCATGGAGCCCTTCCAGCTGCCGCGCGGCCTTTTTCGACTGGGCCAGCTCGTCCCGGGCGAGGCGCAGTTCCTGGCGCACCCCGAGCAGTTCCAGTTCGCGGCTCTCGACGCGATGCGTCTCGCGCCAGTAAAGCCCGGCTAGGACCAGGGTGCTGAGAATGAAGGGGACGGCAAGACGCATGGACATGGACGAGGCTCCTTTCGGGATTCGGAGGGACTTGCCTCGAATACGCTCGTCGCGGCCGCTCGGTTACAGGCTTCCAGTCAAAAAACTCCTGCCATCGGCGGGAGCTTTCTGAGGAGGGGTCGGCGGCTTCAGCGCTTCTTGTCGCCTTCTTCCACTTCCTCGGCCTTCTCCAGAACCAGTTTCTCCATCTCCTGTTGGTGCAGGTGATATTGACGGCGCAGCTCAGGGTATTTGCAGCCGAGGATCTGCACCGCGAGAAGGCCGGCGTTCTTGCTCTGGCCGATGGCGACGGTGGCGACCGGAACGCCGCCGGGCATCTGGACGATCGAATAGAGGGAATCGATGCCGTTGAGGGTCGAAGTCTTGACCGGGACGCCGATCACCGGCAGGACGGTCATCGAGGCGGCCATGCCGGGTAGATGGGCGGCGCCGCCGGCGCCGGCGATGATCACTTGCAGGCCGCGTTCTTCGGCGCTGCTGGCGTATTCGACCAGGCGCTTCGGGGTGCGGTGCGCCGAGACCACGGTGATCTCGTAGGGAATGCCGAACTTGCGCAAGACTTGGCGTGCATCGTCCATGGTGGGCAGATCGCTGTCGCTGCCCATGATGATGCCGACGAGAGGGAGGGAGGGATTCATGGGGGGCATCCGAGTTTAAGGTTTCAAGTTTAAAGCTGGAAGTTCAATCAATCCCCCTTCAATCGAGATCGAAGAGGGCCTTGGCGTAAGTTTCGGCGTCGAAGGGCTCGAGATCTTGCGGCTGTTCGCCGAGGCCGACGAAGAAGACAGGGAGGGGGTTTTCCTCTTTGATGGCGACCACGACACCGCCTTTGCCGGCGCCGTCGAGCTTGGTGACGCAGAGGCCGGTGACCCCGACCGCGGCTCCGAATTCACGGGCCTGCTGCAGGGCGTTGGTGCCGGTGGAGCCGTCGACGACGAGAAGGGTTTCGTGAGGTCCTTCGGGGATGACTTTGCGGAGGACGCGCAGCAGCTTGGGCAGTTCCTCCATCAGGTCGGCGCGGGTGTGCTGGCGTCCGGCGGTGTCGATGATCAGGAAGTCGATGTTGCGGGCCTTGGCGGCGGTGCAGGCGTCGAAGGCGGTGGCGGCGGCGTCGGAGCCGTGGGTGCCGGCGATCACCGGCACGTCGACCCGCTGACCCCAGAGCTTGAGCTGGTCGATGGCGGCGGCGCGGAAGGTGTCGCAGGCGCCGAGCATCACCGAGAAGCCGTCTTTTTTCAGGCGGGCGGCCATCTTGCCGATGGTGGTGGTCTTGCCGGCGCCGTTGACCCCGACGACGAGGATGACGGTGGGACCGTCTTTGGCGGTGTTGAGCGGGCGGTTGCCGCGGGCGGCGATCTCGGCGACATCGGCGGCGGCGCTTTTCAGGATGTCGGCGCCGGTCTTGATCTGGCCGAGATTGTAGCGATCCTGGAGTTGCGTCGCGATGCGCTTGGCGGCGGGGTAGCCGATGTCGGCGGAGACCAGGGCGCCCTCGAGCTTCTTGTAGGAATCCTCGTCCCAGGCCTTGGTGCCGGTGAAGAGGGTTTCGATCGAGCGGTGCAGCACCGTGGCGGTGCGCTGCAGGCCGCGGCGGAAGGCGTCGAAGATCCCCATCAGGCGTCCTTCCGGTCTTTCGACAGGCGGTCGAGGATGCCGTTGATGAACTTGTAGGAATCACTTTCGCCGAAGGTCTTGGCGAGGTCGATGGCTTCGTCGATGATCACCGGCACCGGGGTGCTGGCGAGGCGGAGCTCGGTCGCGCCGACGCGGAGGATGTTGCGGTCGATGGCGGACATCCGGCCGAGGGTCCAGTTCTCCGAGGCGGCGGAGATGGCGGCGTCGATCTCGTCACGGGCCTGCAGGCTCTGGCGGATCAGGGTTTCGGCGAAGGGCGCTCCCTCGGCGAGACCTTTGGCATCGGGGATGCCGCCGATCTTGGCTTCGGAGAGGGGGCGGGTTTCGCCGCGGATCTGCGACCAGAAGAGCTGCAGCTGTTCTTCGACGTCGTCGGAGAAGCCGGCGGCATCTTGCTGATAAAGGAAGAGGAAGGCCCATTCGCGCCCGAGGGAGCGCGGGCTGCGGCGGCTACGAGGTTCGTTGGCCATGTTTCAGTTCCCGCCGATCCACTCGGATTCGTGCCAGATGAAGCCATAGTGGGTGCGGACCTGGATGCCGTTGACCTGATAGAGCTTCTTCTCAAGCTGGGTGAAGGCCCAGAGAAGGGTCTGGTAATAAGGGGTGTCCTCGATCCGGCCCTGTTCATTGGCGGTCAGGCCGATGTGGGTCAGGCCGTCGGTGATCGCCATCTGCTGCAGGATGTTGATGAAGAGGATGCACTTCGGCGGCAGCTTGGCGAGCTCGGCCATGAAGGAGTTCTTGCGGTAGGCCTCGAAGTTGCCGAGATTGCCGTCGGCGGCGATGTTCTCCTTCAGGCGGCGGCACTGGCGGATGAAATCCAGGACCCGGAAGGGGTCGAGATAGAGCTTCTTGTACTTGGCGTCGAACCAGGTGGTGCGGACGAAGCGCGGATCGTCGCCGGCCAGTTGGAAGATCAGTTCAACTTCGCTCTGGAAGTTTTCATAGTCGGAGAAGAAGAGCTTGCCAAGATCCTGGACGATCTCCTTGACGTCCGGCTTGGCCAGGAGGTCCTCCAGGGCGGCCTGGCATTCAGCAAGCGGCTTTTTCCCTTCAACCGCTTGAGTATGAAGCTTGTCGATCTGCTGCCAGATAGTGTCGAGAGTGCGTTTGGCCATGGTTTTCCCGGTGCTTATGTAGTTTTGCGAGCCGCACCTTAGCCCGCCAAGGACGAAGATCAAGGGGGCGGGGGGCTGCCCCGCCAGCTTCATGTCAAAGTTTGAAAAACATCCAGGAGGGAGAGAGGATCCAAGCGGAAATTCATCAAGTAGGCGTCTTTCAGTTCGCGGAGGCGGTCAGGATCGATCTGACCCCGAGCCAGGATGAATGAATCCATGTTCCAGGAGCTGAAGCCACGCATCTCGATCGCTTCATCGACGATGATCTGGAGATTGCGGTGGCGTGGATCCTGGCGGATTTTTTCAAGCAGGGTGTAGAGGCTCCTTCCGTCGCCTTCCAGGATTTGCAGGAATTTTCCCTGATGGTAGAGAAGGGCCCCCGTCACTTCCAGTTCGCAGTTGCGTTTTTTCGCCGCAGTGACGATCTGATCAAGAACCGCGGCGACATCCGATTCGGGGATGAGCGACTCACTGACATAGATGATGGCGTGCAGCCCTGGAGTTGGCGTCTTCATCAATCACGGCTTGGGGCTTTCGCGGATCTGCTCGATTTCGAGGGTGGGGCGGCTCCATCCCTCCTGCTGGCGCTGGGTGCCGACCACTTCGACCGGGCGCTTGTAGAGGAATTGCAAGGTCTTCTGGCCGTCCTTGGAGTTGAGATACGCGATGGGGTAGTACTGGCCGTTGACCTCGGCGCAGAGGACGGCGTCGGCAAGCTTGGTGTTGTCCACCGGCATGACGACGCCGCTGAGCCGCACCTGGCCGGGAGGGACGATCAGCGGCGCGGCTTCGATCTTGGGGGCGGGAGAGGCTTCACCGCTGAAGCGTTCGCGTTGTTCATCGAGGTGTTGGCGTTCGAGCTTGATTTCGGCGAGCAGGCGGGCGGCATCGGCCTGGGCGGCGCGGGCTTGTTCACGGAGAAGTTCGAGGGCGGCGGCCTCTTCCTTGCTGCTCTTGCTTGCCATCTTCAGGGCAGCCAGCTGATCCTGGATCCGCTTCTCCTGTTCCTCGGCGGCGACTCGGCTGCGATTGAGCTTGTCCTCCTTGGCGCCGAGATCTTTGGACTGCTGGTCGAATCCGGCCGCCGACCTGGCGCTGGCCGCGATCGCGGCGCGAAGCTCCGCCGCCTCCTTCTCATGAGCGTCGGGGAGCACCGGGTCCTTCAGCGCCGCCACCGGGGCTTTGATCGCGATGTAGGCGCTGCTCGCCCAGACCTTCATGGCTCCGGCGGCCGGCTCGATCTCGGCCCAGGTGTCGTCGGAACTGAGGACCTTGACTGCGGTGCCGGCGGCGATTTCGCCGAACTCGGTGTAGGCGACGCCGGGCCCGGCGTGGACCTGGCTGGCGGTGCTGATGGATTTTTTGCCGGCGTCGAGGCTTTTGACCGAAACCCAACAGCGCATCCCGGCGGGCGAGGCGATCTGCAGCCAGTCCTTGTGGCGGGCCAGCACCTGCACCTTGTCGTCGCGCTTGAGATGGCCGAGCACTTCGAAGCGGGTGCCGGGGCGCGGCCGCAGGTTGAGTCGCGAGCCTGTCACCTTGCCTTCGCAGATCAATTCCTGGGTGAGGTCGCTGCTCGGGTCGGCCGGCTTGGCCACAGGACTGAGCGGCGCCGCGTCGGTCTTGAGCGCCACCGGGCTGAGTGCGGACACATCGGCTTTGAGCGCCACCGGGCTGAGCTCGGTGATGTCGGTTTTCACCGGCGCGGGACTGGTCGCGGCGGCATCGGGAGCGGCGGCGAGGAGGAAGGAGAGGAGAAGGCTCATGGGTGGGGGCCTGGGTTATTGCGGTTGATTTTTGATTTCCGAAATTGACTGCAGCTTTGCGACGAGGGCAAAACTCCCGCCGGCACGGAGGGCGGGGGGCCCAGGAATGAGATCGACCCTTTCCATGAGCTTAGTTTTTCGCTTTCTTCAATTCTTCAAGCTGCGCGGCGATCCGTCGTTGCTGTTCCTCGAGCTCGCGCCTGAGCTCTTCGGTGCGGCGTTGGGCGGCTTCCAAGTCGGCTCGTTCCTGGCGGGCGTTGGCGACCTGGGCGCTCCGGACGCGGGATTCGAGGGATTCGCCGCGGTCGGGTAGGCCCATCAGGATGAGGCCGAGGACGACGACGATGAGCTCGGCGGCGATGCCGGCGGCACGGGCGCAATCCGCATTGGCCTGCTCGAGAAGCGCCGGGATGCGGGGGAAGAGCCAGCCCTGGAGGACGAAGACGAGGATGAGGGCGACGCAGGCGGGCACGAGGGCTTGATGGGCGAAGACGACGACCACGGCGGAGCAGAGGGCGGCGCTGAGCCAGAGGTGGGCGGGCTCGACGCTGCGGGTGATGCGGCGGGTCATGGCGGGATCGAGGGAGCGGCAGGAGGCGTGAGTGGCGCCGCCGCAGGCTCCGGCGATGATCAGCCACCAGGCCTGGCCCTGGTAGGCGAGCAGGCTGATGCCGGCGAGAAGGAGCAGCAGGGCGAGATTGAGCGCCAAGGCGGGAGCGTGGCGCGAGGCGGCGCTGCTCTCGTCGCGGCTGGCGGCGAGGAGTTCGCCGAACCAGGTGAAGGCGTCGAGAATGTGGCCGCGGCTGGCCCAGAAGATCAGACCGAGGCAGACGAATCCGCTGGCCAAGGCGCCGCCGTAGGGGTTGGGGCTGAAATAGCCGAGGATTTCACAGACCAGCCAGAGGGCTGCGCCCTGGGCTGCTCCGGAAAGCACAAGGTAGTGCAGCTCGGGGGCGGCATGTCGGGCCGCCGCGCCGCCGCGCCCGTTCAGGGTCAACCAGCCTTCGCCGATCTTTTCGATGTGTCTCTGGAAGTCGTTGCTCAAGGGAAGTCTCCGCTAGGTCATGGCCGGCAATCTACTCTGCCTTCCGGGAAAATGAACCTAAAAACCGCAGTTGAAAGGTTCAAAGGTTGATGAGGTGTAAAGGTTTTGCTGAATCTGCAATGATTAATGACGGACAAGGGTATAGAAGGACCTGCGGCGGCTGACGCGGCGCAACGGCGGAATGCCACTAAGTTCCGGCATTCAGGAGGATCCCCATGAAACGCATCGGCATCGGCGGCATCGCCATTGAAAGCTGCACCTTTTCCCCTCTCGCCTCGCGCCGCTCCGATTTCGTCGAGCTTCTCGGCGAAGCGCTCAAGCAACGCTTCCCCTTCCTTGAGGAATGGCGCCTTACGGGTCATGAAAAGGTCGTCTTCGTCCCCACCTTGCAAGCGAAGGCGATCCCGGGCGGTCCGGTCGCCGCAGCGGATTATGCCGCGCTCAAGTCGGACTTCCTCGCCGCGGTGCAAAAGGCCCTGCCTCTGGACGCCTTCGTCTTCGATCTCCACGGGGCGATGGCGGTCGAAGGCCTGGATGATGCCGAGGCCGATCTGGCGGCGTCCTTGCGGCAAGCCCTCGGCCCGTCTTGCCGCATCGCCGCGTCGATGGATCTGCATGGCAACCTGACGCCGGAATTCTGCCGCTCCGTCGACGCTCTCACCGCCTACCGCACCGCGCCGCACGTCGACGTTCTCGACACCCGCCGCCGCGCCTGTGAGCTAGCCATCCGGCTGCTTGCCGGTCCCCGCCCGGTGCAGGCCTGGGTCGGAATCCCGGTCCTCCTCCAGGGTGAACGGACCTCCACCGAGGTGATGCCCGGCCAGGCCGTTTATGCGGAGGTCGCAAAGGGCCTGGCGGCCAAGCCGGATCTCTGGGACAGCTCGATCTTCGTCGGATACGCATGGGCCGATCAGCCCAGGTGCCGAGCCACGGCCTACGCCCTCGCCGACACGGCGGAGACTGCCGCCGCCGAGGCCGAACGCCTGGCGAGGAACTACTGGTCGGCGCGCCACGACTTCGGCTTTTGCGCCGAAGCCTTGCCTTCGTCCGACGCGGTTGACAAAGCCCTCGCCGATCCAGGGCCGGCGAACTTCATTTCGGACTCCGGCGACAACCCCACCGCCGGCGGCGCCGGCGACGTGCCGGAAATGCTAGTCGAACTGCTCCGCCGCGACGAATTTCGCGACGGCCGCGCCAGCGCCATCTACGCCAGCATGCCGGCGCCCGAGGCGGTCGCGGCTTGTTTCGCCGCGGGCCTCGGCGCCCGCATCCAAGTTGAAGTCGGCGGCCGCCTCGATCCGGTCCATGGTTGCGCCATCCGCATCGAAGGCCAAGTCGAAAGCCTTTTCCCCGACGATCCGATCGGCGGGGATCTGGCAGTCCTGCGTTGCGGCGGCGTGGCGGTGATCCTGACCGAGAAGCGCAAGTATTACCACGTCATTTCCGAGTTCACCAAGCTCGGACTCGATCCCGCCTCGGCGACGGTCACCAGCGTCAAGATCGGCTATCTCGAACCCGAGCTGAAGGCTTGCGCCCGCCGCAGCTTCCTCGCCCTCAGCGCCGGCGCCGTCGACCAGGACACCCTCCGCCTTCCCTACCGCCGCATCTCCCGGCCGATGTTCCCTCTCGACCAGGATTTCGAGGCGATGCTGAAAGCGCAGGTCTTCTGATTCAATGCAGCTCGTGCTGAATAGTCTCCCACTCGTTCAAATGAGAAAAAAGATGTCGCATTTCTGTGGCGAACGAGCTGTTGTTCATTTGGTTCCGGCTACGCCGGGATAGGGCTCACTGACCCTGCATCCCGGCGAGGCATTCGGCAAAGCCGCGTTTGAGCCCGGCCGCATCGAGATTCTCGCCGATCAGGACGACCCGGCAGCGGCGCTCCTCGCCGTCCTTCCAGATCGCGCCGCGACCGTCTTCGAAGAGGCGGTGCACCGATTGGAAGATCAGGCGCTCGGGCTGGTTTTGAACCGCGACGATGCCCTTCATCCGTATCACCTTGCCCGCCAGATCGAAAAGGACGTGGCCGAGCCAGCCGCGGAAGAGGACGTGATCGACCTCGCCGGGAAGGTCGAGGCAGACTGCCGCGTGGCGCACCGGATGGGCATGGCGCAACCCCGCCGGAATGACCGGTGCCGCATGCATCCCCTCGGACTCGAAGCGGCTGCCGCCGAGATCCAGAGCGAGCAGGGGGTCGATGCAGGAACGCTGGCAGCGCAGCACCGGGGCGAAGGGATTGAGGGCGCGCAAGGTCCCCTCCACCGCGCCGCTCAGCGCCTCGCCGGCATCGTCGCATTTGTTCAGTAAGAGCAGATCGGCGAAAGCCACCTGGCGCTCCGCCTGAGCTTCTTTGGCCAGCTCGTCGAGGAAGTTCACCGCGTCGACCACGGTGACGATGCCGTCGACCGTGTGCATCCGGTTGAGAATCGGGTCGAAGGCGAAGCTTTCCGCCACCGGTGCGGGGTCCGCAATTCCCGTGGTTTCGACGATCAATTGTTCAAACGGCTTGCCGCTTTTGTGCAGCTCCATCACCACCCGCGGCAGGTCGCCCCGGACGGCGCAGCAGAGGCAGCCATTGGGCAGTTCCAGCACCGAATCCGAGGCATCCGCGACCAGATCGCCGTCGATCCCCACCGAGCCCAGCTCGTTGACGATGAAAGCGAGCGTGCGTCCCGAGCCGATGAGCCGATTGAGCAGCGTCGTCTTGCCGGCGCCGAGGAAGCCGGTGACGATGGTGACGGGGATTTTTCCGGGTGAGCGTTTCATGGGTTACCTGGGAGCCCCGGCGTCCCGCCGGGTGTGTTCGTGGCTCGAGCTTCCAGCTCGAGAGGAGCATGTCCTGGGAGCCCCGGCGTCCCGCCGGGTGTGTTCGTGCTCGAGCTTCCAGCTCGAGAGGAGCATGTCCTGGGAGCCCCGGCGTCCCGCCGGGTGTGTTCGTGGCTCGAGCTTCCAGCTCGAGTGCGCTCGTCGCGAAGCGACGGTGTGCATATAGCCGGGGGTTTCAACCCCCGGACAATGCCGCCCCATGACCGCCGTCGCGAAGCGACAGGATGACATGCCTAGCGATGCGCCCATCTCAAGCGCAGATGTCACCGCGTCGCTGCCGCGACGCCCAAAACAAATGTCAAACCACCGGGGGTTGAAACCCCCGGCTACAATCATTCCGTCGCTTCGCGACGAGCGCAAAGCTGCACCCGGCGGGACGCCGGGGCTCCTGGGTTTGGCGCTTCGCGACAAGCGCAGAACCCCGCCTAGCGGAGAGAGGTAGTATTGAGGAATATTCCAGCGATTCATCCACCCCTCCGCTTCGTGTGTTCAGACCGCCCTTTCAGGGCTCGGAACCATTTTGTTCTCACCCGGGGTTGCGCCTCGTTCCTCGGCTCCACCCCGGGCTGAGATCAGGCTGCCCCGCTGGGGCAATAGCTTTCCCATGCTCACCCAGTCGTCTCCCAACTGTGTCCCAGTTGTGTCCCAGTTCCTCAGCAAGGTTGCTGCTGCGACAGGCAGTGGATGGCGCCGCCTTCGTGGAGGATGGCGGTACAGAGGGCGCCTTCGACGCGGTGCTTGGGGAAGGCTTTTTGGATCACTTTCATCGCCTCGGCGTCCTTCTTCTTCTGGCCGTAGAGAGGGACGAGGACGAGATTGTTGGTGATCAGGAAATTGGCGTAGGAGGCGGGCATGATCTCGCCGTCCTTGTACATCTCGTCGGGGATCGGCAGGTCGATGATTTCAAGGCCTTTGCCGTCGGCGCCACGCCAGTCGCTGAGGACCTTTTTGTTGGCGGCAAGCTGTTCGTAGTTGGGGTTGCCTTTGGGGGCGACGGCGGTGAGCACGGTGCGGGGACCGCAGAAGCGGGTGAGGTTGTCGATATGGCCGTCGGTGTCGTCATTCTTGAGGCCGTCCTTGAGCCAGATGACGTCGCTGATGCCGAGGTGCTTTTTCATCAGCGTCTCGAGCTTCTTCTTGGTCATGCCGGGGTGGCGGTTGGCATTGAGGAGGACGCTTTCGGTGGTGATGCAGACGCCTTCGCCGTTGACTTCGATGCCGCCGCCTTCGAGGATGACGCCGGGGATCTCGCATTTCAGGCCGAGGGCCTGGGCGATCGCCTGCGGCGCGGCGTCGTCGCGCTTGAAGCGGGGGAACTTGCCGCCCCAGGCGTTGAAGCCCCAGTCGACGATCTTCATCGAACCCTGGTCGCCCTTGACGAAGATCGGGCCGAAGTCGCGGCACCAGACGTCGTCGGTGCGGTATTCGAGGAAGGTGAACATGGCGAGGTCGGCGCCGGCGCCGAGGAGGTGGCGGAGCGCTTCCTTGCGATAGGATTTGGCGCAGAGGAGATTGACCGGGGTGGCGGAGGAGATCTTGACCAGCATGGCGGAGAACTGCGCGAAGGCTTCGTCGCGGCAGCTGGGCCACCAGCCGGGCATGCCGGGCCAGGCGAACCAGACGGCTTCTTGCGGGGCCCATTCGGCGGGCATGGTGAATTTTTCGACGGCCATGAGGATCTCCTTGCTTTGGGGTATTGGTGCGCCGAATTTACCCCGGCTCGGGCAAAAGCGAAGCTCCGCATGCAAAGCCTGGGGCCCCCCTGCAAAACTCACCGCGTAGCGGTCGAAGCTGGCATAGCCGTGGGCATCGCCCACGGGCTTGAGCACGAAATCGATTCGCCTCGCGGAGCGAGCGCAGGACTTTTTGCGCGGTTCGCGAACTTTTGCGGGATGTGAAAGCCTGAGCTCACGAAAGCCGCGCCGGAAAACCCTGCGAGCAAAGGCCGCCAGGAATCTTTCCCGAGTTCAGCCGGAAGCACTTGCGCACGGCGCAAAGCCTCGTATAATGGTAGACAGATCACCAAGGAGCCACGTGATGAGACTTCCCCGTCCCCAGATGCGAGCCTTCACCATCGTGGAACTCCTCGCCGTGATCATGATCATGGCCATCTTGATGGCGGTGGGCATGAAGGCCCTCAAGGTCGATCCCACCCAAGCCGCCTGTTCACAAATCGCCGCCCAGCTCCGCATGGCCCGCGACCACGCCATCGCTAAAAGGGCCTATGTCGAGGTGGCGGTCTATCGCGACACCAGCAAAAATCTAGTGATGACCACCTATCAATGCACTGATATTGGTGGAGTGAGTACTCCGGCGGCCCAGATCAGTTACTTGCCGATTTCGGCGACGATAAACTCCTCTTCCTCAGGCAGCATCAAGGTTACGTTTAAGCAGAATGGCAGTCTATATAATAATGATTACAAGACGGGCAGTGCAGAAATTGCCACCCGGGCTCAAATCAATCAGATTTCCGTCAGCGCGATCGTTTCAAATGTATTGCAACCAATTGCAATTGGAGCACAAGGGGTTGAAGGAGCGAAAAATCTTTATTTAAATGTGTTCACCGGCAAAGCCAGCTTCTGGGAATAAGGAATCCACCATGCGCAAATCAACATTCAACTTGGTTGAGATCTTAGTGGCCATGGCTATTCTCACCATCGGCATGGTCGGGCTGGTGGGAATCATTCCGATTTCCACGGAGGCACTGAACAATGCCAACGGCAAGCTTTACGCAGCCGAAATTGCTCAAAGCATGGCTGATTACGTTGATGCGGATGTCAATGGACTGACGGTTGCCGGCGCCACACCTGCTTATGGTCATGCTTTTGATACAGCCGCAATTTTTTCTGCTACCGGTTCAGGCAGCCTCTACCCTTCAGAAAGCACCAATTCAGCATTTCCCGACGTTTTTGAGGGGTGGGGCTCTTCGATAGGCACAGATGCCTCTAAGTGCCCAGATGCGAATGTGCTTTTCTCCAGCCATCCTTGGTTGGGTACAGTCTATAAATGCAGTAACAATAAGGGCCTTTATAGAGTTGCCCGTAAATCGGATAGCGTCGGTGGAGTTCAAGACTTTTCCGCATTGGCTTGTGTTTGGTTTATCGATGGGGATCAATGGGAAAGTACTCGCTTCAGATTGAATGGCGGAACTGAGTTGATTCTTCCCAGGCCCAATGCACTCTGTGCCATGATAGAGATCAATTGGCCTGGGAACTTGAGCCCGGAGATCAACCGCGCCGCCGGTAGAAGCTTGACCATTCAACGCTACATAAGGGTTCGATAATATGAAGATCAAGAATCGGCTGGCTTACACTCTCATTGAGCTTCTCGTCTCGATGGGGATTTTCGCCGTGATGATGCTTCTCCTCCTAAACTTTTTTTCGCGATACCAAGATTTCGTCAGCGTTTCAAGCACTCGGAATGAACTGCTTTCTGATTCTGCAGTTTTTATGAGCCAGATTGAAAAAGATATCAAATCCGCTTACACTCATGTTCGAGTTAAATACGATGGCGAAGTGGCTCCTGTTATCCCCATCAATGTCAGCGCCGATTCTCTGCGCTTGGTTTCTCGTTCTCGCTTCGATCCCAGTACTCATAAAAACGATATCGACTCCGGTCAAGGAGGGCTTTCAGAAATACATTATTGGCTCGATGATGATAAGATTAAGAGAGTGGCCAAGGATCTTAACAACGATGACTTGGCTGATACGACTTACGACGGCGCCACTGAAACTTCGGAGACCATTCTCCGCGGAGTCGTCAGTCTTAACTTCAAGGTTTTTGTTACACGGGAAGCATTTCTGTCAAATAATCCTAGTACTTCATTAGGAGATTTTTATCTTCAAGAAATTCAATCAGTGACTGTTCCCAAGCCAATCTACGGGGTTTTGGTGACCGTGACCTTAAAAGATCCGAATCCTAATGTTGATCCGACTTCTGATCGAGCCAAACTGATCAAGCGCGATATCAAATCCTTCATCACTGTGCAACCCTGAGGGCTCCACCATGAAATCAATTCGTCTTCACGCCCAAGAAAAAGGCATTGCCATTATTTTGGCCTTGATCTTCTTGGCTATCTTCATGATCTTGGCCTTCGCCTTCACTGCCCGCAGTGTAGCCGCATCCAGATCTGCCAACTACCAAGCTGCGGATATGAACTCACAAGCGATGTGTGAGTCCGCTCTGCAACAGGCGATTTCCGCCCTTAAGCTTGGTTATGACAATGATGCCAATTCCCCTTTTCCAGAAGCTGTAACCAGCTCCGGAAGAACTTGGAAAAGTGTGACCTACAAGTTGCCAGGTACAAACACTTTGCCGGGTACAAACACTGATTATGCTACCAAGTTCATTGGTTTTGTTGATGATAATAACGGTAAAACCGCTCCTCTAAGTCGGGAGCTGGCGATCAATTTCCTTGGAGACGACAATCTTTCGGCTCCTGCCGGAACCAACAATGTTTCTTGGGGCTATCTGCAAACCCCCTCCTCAATAGGTGATGCCACCCGTTATAACAACCTTTATACCTGGTACGCCTTGCCGATGAGCGGCAGAATTGATCCCAATTACACTGCTGATTCTCGTGAAGCTCTTTATGATGCGACAGGGGGAGTTGATGGAGAGGACATTGAATTGAATGAAGACAATGCTGCCTATCGTACCAGAACAGGGCTCACTCGCAACACAGATACCACCGATAATTATCAGTCCGAACTGCGGATGAAAGGCGTGATTTCAGATGCCTCGCGTGCCACCATTAAATCCAAGTTTTGGAAGTCCCTCATCCATCTCGGGGATGCCGTCAATGAAGACACAACTTGGATGAGCTTCCACCCACACAACACAGTTGACAAAATTCAGGCAAAGGATGGTTGGGATAAAGGAACTTTGTATGACATCAATGCTGTTCCATCCATTACGGGTTCAGGGACCACCTTGGCAGATAATGTGATTGCGAAAATTCCTTACCTCCGTGATTTTGACTCTACATATACATACCCGTTTGATCTTACGCATCAGGCTGCGTCTCGTTTGCAGTGGCGTCGCCAGTTAGCAGCCAACATTCGTGACTTCTTGGATGATGATTTAGTAGCTACCACGAATTTTCCTGCAGATGGTAGCTCTGCTTACAACCTTCCAGGAGCAGAGTACTATTTTTGCGGAATTGAGAAAGTTCCACAATTTTCAGAAATCAAGTGTACTGTCATCAATGAGTCTGAAAATCTATTGGGCAATTATACCATGAAGGTAAAGGCGAAGATTGAAGTCGAGGTGAGTAATATTTTTGGAACCGGAATAAATCATAAAAATATTATTTCCACCCTTGACGTGAAGTTTAATTATCTCGACAAGGACGGTGTTATATTTATCAGTGAGCAAAAAATTCCTCTAGATATTCCTGTAGAATCGTCTGTCGCTGCGGATGATAATATGAGGGTCTATACCGCGTTGATTGACATAGACACAGCTGGATGGCCGGAAGGTTTTGATGGCAAGTTGTTTTTTGCTCATGAATCGGATGCGAGGTCTGATTTTCGTGCTTATCCATTCAGGGCCATCAATGATGGGCAAATCAGTGCTGTTTGTGATGGTACTGACTTTCATATGTCTGATCCTAGCATGAGCGTCCCTGCAGGTAAATCTATTCATTTCAGTCGGCTTTTTTTAGACCCTCGTGCTTCTATACACATGGGGGCATATCCTTATTTCTTTCATTATCGAGATGATTTAGTTCAATTCGATTCGGATCCAGTGGGTAATATCGGAAAGAAAAATAGTTCGGCAAGAAGTGCCGATGTACCTGGAGCGGTTTGTGGGTATGATCTCCAAACTAGCGGAGCAAACATTGGCAAGTGGAAGCATCCCAATGTCGAGAAATTCCCCGATTCATATTATGTCGGTGACTATGAGCCAGGTAAAACTGATCCACAAGAATTTTCTGCTGCTAAACATTTGAATCGGCAGGTGGCCTCCCTCAGTGAATTAGGTTTGATCAGCCGCGGCTTTCCTTACCAGACAATCAATTTGATCAGTTATAACAAGAATTCCGCGATTGGTTGGGGGGGGGACTGGGCGCTTGGCGACCGTCGTTTGCTCGATGGAATTTATTGTGGAAATGGCGCGGGGACGGATACCGATCCGAGTGACGATGGAGCGAAAAGCGACCCTGATACAGGTGATTTCTATCCTCATTCCGTAATTAATCCCAATGCCGCCCGAGTTCAGACTCTGTCAGTTCTTTTCAACACGGTTTGTGCGGATGCTGAGTGGGTGACACCGATTAAGAAAATCACAAGCCAAGAGGTGCAGACATTAGCTGGTTTATTCCCGCAGCAACAAAATTTGAGTTATTACATGAAAGATTGTCATCATTTTCATAGGAACCCCCGTGATTATGGCCTGCCCTTCAGTGCGCCTAACACTAGTTTGCCTACTGCCTTAGACACAATTGCTTATCCCCAGATTTTTACTCAAGCGGCTTTAGATAGCTTGAGAACCACACACCAAACCCTGACTGACCGGGATCGCGAGGAGTTGTTGTGGCGGACTAAAAATCTTATTAATGGTGACACAACCTATTACATGATTGTCTGCGCGGCATTGAATGGGTACAGTCTTTCCTCTGGATTTACGATAAACACTGCACAGAAATCTGGACAATCAAAGATGATAGCAATCGTTAAGCGAACATTTAATCATGATACTAAGGCTTTCGATTACAGTGTCATCTCTCGTGAATACAGGAATTTTTGAATGAAGACTATTTTGAATGTCATTTGTGTCACTTGGATTCTAGGCGCCATGTATTGTTACGCTGATGAAAAGGCTGACAAGCTATACCAAAAGCATAAGCAAATCGCTGAGCATTTTGAGAAAACAAAGGTTCAGCCTTCGCTGCTCGAAAATATCAAGATTCAGTCGCGTTTGCTTGCGCTTAAACGTCAAATGAGTGTGCTCCCAGAGAAAAGTCCCAAGCTTGCGGGTCTTGTGGCCGAGCAAGAAAAACTACAAAAAACTCTTGAGGCCAATAAGCTTTTGCCAGAATGGTTGGCCGCTTGGAATGCTCAGTCTGATGGTATATATAAGAATGACTACAAATCATACAATAAAGCTGCTGCAAAAATTACAGAAATAATTACTAAATATAAAAATTTGACAGATAAGGCCTTTCCAAATTCCGAGGCTGAACTAAGATTAGAGGAGATCCGTCGTGAACAAGAGTTGAAAAGAAAAAGAGCGGAAAAAGCTGAGGCGAAGAAATAAATCCAAAGGAACTTGATCCTTTATGCATCAGCTTGCATTCCACAGCCTGTGTCTTGGATTTCCACGACACGGTGAAGTCGATCTTAACCTCGATTCCGAAGTTGAAGCTGTGAGTCAGCCTTCAGTCTTGAATGTTAAATCTTTGATTTTGTTCGCGTTCTGTTGAATTTTGAATCTTGAATCGGATTCCCGAGCTGAGCCCAAGCTCAGCTTCGTCAGCTTCGGAATCCAGGCTTAATGACTCTTTCTGAGCTAATGTTTGCCGATGCGGGATGCGGGTCAACTCTGGGTTAAATTAGGAGTGATGTCCTCCCGCTGAGCCATTCCCTTAGCCCATTTCCTTCAAAAACTCCTCCAACTCCCTCAGCTCAAAAATCCGCACCCCGAGTTCGACCGCCTTTTTCTCCTTCGAGCTGCCGGAGCCTTTCGCTTTCATCACCAGGGCGAAGGTCTTGCCGGTGACGCCGGAGCCGATCTTGCCGCCGAGGGCTTCGATGCGGGCTTCCATTTCGGCGGAGCGGACGCCGGTGAAGACGAAGTCTTTGCCCTTCAAAGGGCCGTCGCTGGGCGCGGCGGCTTTGGGCGCGGCGAGGCTGATGCCGGGGAGGGTGGCGTACCAGTCCCAGAAGGGGTCGAAACCGGCGAAATAGGCGTCGGCGGTGATGTCGGAGAAGCCGTCGATGGTGAGCACTTCGTCGCGGCTGGGTTTTTTGTCGCGCGAGTCGAAGCGGGCGAGCAGTTCGAGGCGGCGGGAGCCGAGGCCTTTGAAGAGGTTCGAGGCGTGTTGCAGCTTCTCGAGGCGGACCCCTTGCAGCTTGGCCTGGATCGAGCTGAAGACCTTCTCCGCCTTGCGCTTCTTGAAGCCGTCGAGACGGGCGAGATCGTCGACGCCGAGGGCGAGGATGCTGGCGACGCTCTTGTAGCCGGCCTGCCAGAGCTGGCTGACCACGCCTTCGCCGACTTCTTCGACCTCGAGGATCTTGAAGAAGTCCTCGATTTCGGCGCGGCCTTTTTCCGGGCAGGCGGGGTTTTGGCAGATCAGGTCGACCTCGTTGTCGTTCCAGGCGAGCGAGCCGCCGCAGCCCTGGGCGGTGCAGCACGAGGGCAGCGCGGCTTCGGCGGCGGGCAGGGCGACGCTGACGATCTTGGGGATGACGTCGCCGGAGCGGATGATGGCGACGAGGGCGCCGGCGGCGATGCGGTTGTCGCGCATGAAGCGGGCGTTGATGCCGGTGACGTTGGAGATGGTGACGCCGCCGAGCTCGACCGGGTCGATCTGGACCACCGGCTTGAGGGCGCCGGATTTGCTGACCTGCCAGCTGACCGCGTCGACGCGGCAGACCCGCTGGTCGTCGGATTCGGGTTTCCAGGCGCGGGCGCCGGCGGGGTTGAGCGAGGAGGTTTCGTTGCCCAGCTCGGCGAAGAGATTGGTGTCTTCGATGAAGAGCACCAGGCCGTCGCACTGGAAGCGGGTCTCCTCCTTGAACCAGGCGAGCAGCATGTCATCGCTGAGCGTGTCGAGCGGCTGGCTGTGGAGGCGGATCTGGTAATCAAAGAGGCGGTTGACGAAGTCGTTGCAGAAGGCCAGTTCGTCGGTCTTGCGGGCGAAGTCGCGGCCGCGGACACCGTAGGCGATGAAGGAGAGGTCGCCGAGTTCGGGCGAGATCTGCTTGCGGGAGAGGAGGCCGGCGACCATGTTGCGCGGGTTCTTGAAGCTGCTGGCGTAGCGGCGTTCGAAGGTGCCGAGGTCGAGGATGGTTTCGCCGATGAGGAAGCCGCTGAAATCGGCGGGCAGGGCGACCTGGCCGAGGCGGGTGGCGCGGAAGTGCTCGGTGACGTCCTGGCCGGTGAGGCCGTCGCCGCGGGTGGCGGCGTTTTTGAAGCGGCCGTTTTCGATTTCGACGAGGAGGCTGAGGCCGTCGAACTTCGGCATCAGGGTGAGGAGGGTGTGGGGCGGGAAGTCCTTCGACTTGCGCCATTCGAGGATCTCCTCACGGGTCTTGACCTTGTTGAGCGAGCCCATCGGCACTTTCAGGGCGATCTTGGCGCGTTCGACTTCGTAGCCGACCTTGATGCGGTAGGAGTCGTCGTCGACCAGGCTGAGGAGGTAATCGTACTCGGCGTCGCTCATCAAGCTGGAGCCGGTGCGGTAGGCGAGGTTGGCTTCTTCGATGCGTTGTTTGAGGCTGGCCTGGTCGAGTTTTCGGGGGTCCATGATCGCGGTCTCCGGGAGTGATGCGCCTAGGATAGCGTCAGGTTGGGGCTTGAACAGGTTTTGACTTGCGGGCGCGTTGAAAAGCATGAGGAGGCGCGAAGGGATTCACGCCTCCCCATGGTCGACTTGGGCGGGCTTAAGCGAAGGGATCGATCACCATGGCGCTGAGGGCGCTGTTGATTTGCTCGAGGGTGCCGAAGGCATCGACGTAGGAAACCTGCAATGAAATCGACTTGCCGGCTTCGTTGGCGCTGAGGGTCAAGGACGGGGCGTTGTTGCCCACGGCCTGGCCATCGGCGAGCCATAGGAAGTTGGTGCTGGGATCCATCAGTCCGTAGCCGGTGAAGCCGTCGGCATCGGAGATCCCGGCGAGGCCTGCAAAGAGGTTCTGGCCGACTTCCAAGGTGCCGAAGATTGCCACATCGCCGAGTGGGGCGTCGTTGACGTTGGCGACCGGGGCGCTGAGGCTGGAGCTGGATTCATGGAGCACACCACCGGATTGGGGCCAGGGAGCGGCTTCCCAGAAGGAGGCACGGACGCTGAGCGACTTGCCGACTTGTTCCTGGCTGAGAGTCAAGGTTTCGCCCATACCTTGGAACATTCCTTCGCTGTCAAACCAGGCGAAATTCCAGCCCGTGGTGTCGCTGAGGGTGTGGGTGGCGGTGAGGACCTGGCCTTGCTCGGCGATGCCGGAGAAGCCGATGTTGATGTCGAAGGGATCAGCCACCAAACCACTGATCGAGTGAGTGATCGTCTCGGCGGTGCCGTGAGCATCGACATAGGAAACTTGGACTGAAATCGACTTTCCAGATTCGTTGGCGCTGAGGGTTAAGGATGGGGCATTGCCCACGGCCTGACCATCTGCGAACCATTGGAAGTTGGTGCTGGGGTCCATCAGTCCGTAACCGGTGAAGCCGTCGGCATCGGTGATATTTCCCAAATAGACGCTGAGAATCTCGCCGACTTCCAAGGTGCCGAAGATCATCACATCGCCGAGTGGGGCGTCGTTGACGTTGGCGACGGGGGAGGTGGGAGAGGAGCTGACTACAACTGAGCCAGAAGCTCCGAAGATAGTGGTGCGAACGCTGAGGGACTTTCCGACGTGTGCTTCGCTGAGGATCAAGCTGTTTCCGTAGCCTTGATACAATCCGTTTTCATCGACCCAGGAGAAGCCCAGGCCAAGGATGTCGATGTCATGATCGACAGTGAGAGTCTGCCCCTGGATGGCCTGTCCCAGAATGTTGATTTGAGCGACAGGCGCCGTCGGGATCGCGGCGACGGATTCGGCCGCGCCATCGCCGTCGACATAAGTTGCGGTCAAGTGAATGACTTTGCCGCTTAGTTCGCTCGTCATCAGAAGTCGGGCATTCGCCTGGATTTCCATGGCACGGATACCCGGGCTCATGGCGTAGCTGGTGTAGGACCCCAGAACCGCATCGGCATCATCGGTCCAAGTTAAGGTGATGGGGCCCATGCCATCCAAATCACTGAGGTCGAATTGGGCGAAGAGTTCTTGGCCTAGGATGGCGTAGCCGCCGATGCTCAAACTGCCGGTGGGGGCAAAATTGACATTGCTCACCGCGGCAGTGCTGGCCGAGCTGACGCTTTCGACCTTGCCGAAACCGTCGGTGTAAGAGGCCGTGACAGAGATGGTTTTGCCGACTTGATTCTGGTTCAGGGTCAAGCTGCTGCCATAACCGAGGAACTGACCTTCCTGGTCGCGCCAGGAGTAATTGGTGTAGACGAGAACCGGGATGCCGTCGGCATCTTGTAGGTTCTGAGAAACGGTGAGGGTTTGTCCTTGTGCGGCGGTGCCGGAGATTGTGACTGAACCGGTGGGGGCGTCGTTGATGTTGGCAACAACCGCGGTGGCCGCAGAGGTGACACTTTCGACGGTGCCGAAGCCGTCGGTGTACGAAGCGACGACGCTGATCGCTTTGC
>JBDKFG010000042.1:0-40752 GCA_039798785.1 Verrucomicrobiota bacterium
GGGCTGGTTCCTCTTGCAAGGTCTCGCCGACCCCTTCGGCGGGGTCAAGGCCCTCTGGCCGATGTTCGGCATCGCCAACCAGATCCTCGCCGCCATCGCCCTGCTCTTCTGCACCGTCGTCCTCTACCGCCAGGGCGGCTGGAAAACGGCCTGGATCACCGCCATCCCCTTCCTTTTCGTCTGCACCTGCACCCTCACCGCCGCCTTGCAGAAGCTCTTCCACTCGAGCTGGAAGATCGGCTTCTATGCGGATATCCAGCGGCTCGGCGCGGCCATCGCCGAAGGCAAGCTCCTGCCCGGCTACAAGTCGCTCGAACAAATGCAGGCCGCCCTGCGCAACACCTGGATCAACCTGACGATCGACGCCGGCCTGATCCTGCTCACGCTCGCGACGATCGTGTTCGCGCTGCGGGCGATGAGGAAGAAGGCGTGAAGCCTTCTGCGCCCCAGCGGGGCGGCCGGCAGATAGCCCAGGGTGTAGCGACGCAGGAGCAAACCCTGGGTGGCGTTGGCCATGATTCCGAGCCCCGAAGGGGCGTGCAGAATGCGCTCCGGGCCGAGCCTCTGGACGCCCCTCCGGGGCTCGAGGTCAATTCGAACACGACCCAGGGTTTGCCCTCGTCCCTCGGGCTACACCCTGGGCTATCTGCCGGCTGCCCCTCCGGGGCAAGAAACACCCCCAAACCGGCTGGCAGCCGGCGCTCCCAGGGACGCCGCCACAACTGGAGAAGTGTCATGAGAAGATTAACTATTGCTCTCGCTTTGACTGTAGCGTCGATCTCCTGCCAAAACACCCAGAGCCTCGTTCCTTTTGAATCCGATGCGCATTACTTTTCCGAGTCTCCCTTCATTCAACGGGAAGGCGAGGGTTACACCGTACAGTGGCGCTATGGAGAGTGGGAGTTTTATTTTCGCCCGACTCGTGCTGTGGTGAATGGCCAATTGCATCTTTGGGTGCAGGTCAGCACCAGCACGGGTGATGCTCGCGGCAAAATGGGCAGTATCAAAATTGAGGATACTGACGAGATCCACGCCTTGGAGACCGGTGGCGCCTTCTGGATCAATCCCGATGGCAGCAAAATAGCCATGGAAATCCGCCGCCGATGAATACCGTAAATCACTCCGTCGACAATGCGCCCCAGCGGGGCGGCCGGCAGATAGCCCAGGGTGTAGCGACGCAGGAGCAAACCCTGGGTGGCGTTGGCCATGATTCCGAGCCCCGAAGGGGCGTCCAGAATGCGCTCCGGCCCGAGCCTCTGGATGCCCCTCCGGGGCTCGAGGTCAATTCTCACCCGACCCAGGGTTTGCCCTCGTCCCTCGGGCTACACCCTGGGCTATCTGCCGGCTGCCCCTCCGGGGCAAAAAACTCCCCCCCAACCGGCTGGCAGCCGGCGCTCCCAGGAACGCCGCTTTGCGGCGAAGGCAACACACCCGGCGGGACGCCGGGGCTCCCAGGGCTTCGCGCCTTCTCCACCTTCCTCCGCCAACTCGTCGGCATCGGCTCCTACGAGGCCTATTGCCGCCACATGGCTGAGAAACACCCTGACGCCACGCCGCTGAGCCAGGCCGAGTTCGTCGCGGAAGCCGCAAAACGACGGCATGATCCGGGACGGCCGGGAAGATGTCCGTGCTAATCCAATAACATGAGGAGCACTCTCCGATGTCCACTCGCACCCCTTCTTTTTACCTCCTCGTCCCCGGTCCTTGGCGGGAGGCTCGATCGCTGGTTGAGCTGCTTGTTGCGAAGGGCTTGCCGGCAGAGATGTCCTTGCCGGATCCAATCGCCAAGGGGCGCCTCCGCGTCGAGATCGTTGAGGGCGATGATTTCGACCGAGCCTGTGCTTGGGGGCGGTACGGGCGCCTGCCGGAAGACTTGCTGAAAAAGGCCGGGCAATGCTCATCTGCGGCCTTGATCGAATGTGGCTTCCTCTTGCACGAAGATCCCGCCCTGATGGCGCGACTCGGCAGTGTGCTTCAAGATGCCGGTGGCGTGCTGGTGCGCATGGAGGCCTCGGGAGCTGCATCCGATTGGAAGTCCTGGATCAAGGCGATGGAATCAGGAACGCCTTGGGCGATTTATTGCTCTTCGGTCCTGATGGTCGGAGATGACGAGGATGGAACCGTCACCTGTGGGATGCACCAATTCGACTTGCCGGACGCCCGGATCTGCATGTCTGACCCCGTTCAAGCCATGGCCTGGCTGGATACCCTCTGCGTCTATCAGATCGCCGAGAAGCCGCTGCTGCAAAGCGGACACACTTTCTCGCCGGATGAAGAGACGCCTCGCCGCAAAATCGAGCGTTGGCCGGATCTGCTTCATCATTCTGGCGACGGTCGCAGCAATCCCTTCGGTATGTGGAAGGTGCTTGAGCCCGGCGACAACGGAGTGGCGTCTAGCAACCCCACACCTGTGATGATGCCCGCATTGCTTGCCATCCTCACGAACGCCGAGCGTCAGAAGGGATCACCTCTGACCCGTGAAGAAGTCGAATCCCTGCGCGACCAAAGTGCGGCTATCATGATGGAAGCTGCGGATGCCGCAGCCCTCGAGCGCTCCCGCGGCTATGCCGATATCCTGCCCGAACGAGCTTGGGAGCAATGGCATGCTCTGAAACAGCTGAATAAGCAAGCTTGATAAATCTCTCTGCCCCCAAAAAAGGATCCGCCCCATGAGCACCGTCCGTTTCCACCGCGTCCTGCGTTGTTCTCCCGAGAAGATCTATCGCGCCTTCACCGAGGCTGCCGCGATGGAGAAGTGGTTGCCGCCGAACGGCTTCACCGGCAAGGTTCATTCGATGGATGCGCGGGTCGGCGGCGGCTTCCGGATGAGCTTCACCCACTTCGGCAATGGCCAGAGCCACAGCTTCGGCGGCGAGTATATCGAGATGAAACCCTTCGAGCGACTGGTCTACACCGACAAGTTCGACGACCCGAACCTGCCGGGTCTGATGAAGGTCACGGTCGAGCTGAAGGCGGTTAGCTGTGGCACCGAGCTGAGCATCGCCCAGGAGGGGATCCCGGAAGTGATCCCGACCGAGATGTGCTACCTCGGCTGGCAGGAGTCGCTGACCCTGCTGGCGCAGCTGGTCGAGGCTGAGATTCCCGGTTGACAGCTTTAGGCTCTGCCTTGTCCTGTTGACGCGCTTCCCCTTGGGCCAAGCCGTGCTAGATTGGCGAGCTCGAAACCGCATCAAAATCCAGGAAATCCTCCCGCTTATGGAATTCGAACCCGTCATCGGCCTTGAGATCCACATCCAGTGCCGCACCCAGTCGAAAATGTTCTGCACCTGCCGCAACACCACGGGCGAAGAACCTAACACCAACACCTGCCCGATCTGCACCGCCCAGCCCGGCGTCATGCCACGCATCAACGAAGAAGCGGTGCACCAGATGATCGTCGCCGGTTTGATGACCGACTGCACCATCGCCGAACACTCCAAGTTCGACCGCAAGTCCTACTACTACCCCGACATGCCGAAGAACTACCAGATCACCCAGTACGACCTGCCGATCTGCCTCGACGGCCGCATTCCCATCGGCGGCAAGGGCCTCTCCGAACAGCCGATCACCCCGCGCTACATCGGCCTCGAACGCATCCACCTCGAAGAAGACGTCGGCAAGTCGACCCACTACAAGGGCTTCTCCCACGTCGACTACAACCGCGCCGGCATCCCCCTGATGGAAACCGTCTCCCGCCCCGACATGCGCTCCGCCGACGAAGCCTACGCCTACGTCCTCTCGCTCCAGCAGATCATGCGCTACGGCGGCGTCTCCGACTGCGACCAGGAAAAGGGCCAGTTCCGCTGCGACGTCAACATCTCGCTCCGCCCCAAAGGCGTCGAGAAGTTCGGCACCAAGGTCGAGATCAAGAACCTCAACTCCACCCGCCACATCTGGCTGTCGATCAACCACGAGATCGAGCGCCAGGCCGCCATCTACCGCGCCGGCGGCACGATCCGCCAGGAGACCCGCCGCTGGGACGACGCCGCCCAGGAAACCGTCTTCATGCGCTCGAAAGAGACCGCCGACGACTACCGCTACTTCCCCGAACCCGACCTGCCGCCCCTGCACATCCCCGCTGAGCAGGTCGACAAGGTCCGCGCCACCCTGCCGCTCACCCCGCAGAAGATCCGCGAGAAGATGACCGGTGAATTCGGCGTCTCGGAATACGACGCGCACGTCCTCACCCTCGAGAAGGAAACCTGCGACTACTTCCTCGCCGCCGCCGCCGTCGCACCCAAGGCCGGCAAGGGCATCGCCAACATCATGATGAACTGGATGTTCCGCGACCTCGCCGCCGCCGGCCAGAAGCTCGCTGACTGCAAGATCCAGCCGGTCCAGCTCGGCCAGCTCGTCGCTCTGATGGAAGACGGCACCGTCTCCACCAAGATCGCCCAGACGGTATTCGCCGAAATGCTCGCCTCGGGCAAGGACCCCAAGACCATCGTCGAGGAGAAGGGCCTGGTCCAGGTCAGCGACACCGGCGCGATCACCGAATTCGCCCGCCAGGCCATCGCCGCCAACCCCAAGGCGGTCGGCGAATACAAGGAAGGCAAGGGCGCCGCCGTCCAGTTCCTCGTCGGCCAGGTGATGAAGCTCTCCAAGGGCAAGGCCAACCCGGGCCTCCTCCAGCAGATCCTCAAGGACGAACTCGACAAGCTCTGATCCCTGAGCAAAGGAACTCCCCCGGCCGCCTCGAGCTGCCGGGGGATTTTGTTTCCTCACAAATGTGGGAGGCCGCCTCTGGCGGGCGATTGTCTTGTCTGCCTTGGGAGCCCCGGCGTCCCGCCGGGTGATGTTGCCGCCAATTTCCCGACCCGATGGACCGGGCTGTCAAAAGCGGTCCATCGGGCCGGAGGCTAGATCCGCCTGAGAAGCACGGCAGCATTTCTTCCGGCGCGATGAACCTTTCACGTCACTGCGACGATTCCTCTGATGGAGTCCAGCTCTTGCTTTGTCGGCGGGCGCGGACTTACCTTGGAATCATCCGCAGCCTTCACAACTCGAGAGGTCCCCATGAATCGCCGTCAATTCGCCTTCGCCTTCAGCGCCGCCCTGATTTCCGCTTCTTGGGAAAGCGGCGGCAAGACCAGTGCCAGCCCTCCCGCCTTCGGCGCCGGCCTCACGGACTTCAGTGTCGATCTCCTTCGCGAGCAGCTCAAGCAGCCTGGCAACGTCCTCAGCGGCTGCTTTGGCGTCTATGAGAATCTCGCACTGTCCTCCCTCGGCGCGCAAGGACCCGGACTCGCCGCCTTGCAAAAACAGCTCGGACTTCCCGAGGCCGCGGCGCTGCAAAAGGAACTCGCCGCCTTCCACGCCGGCCTCGCCAAGAAGAGCAACTGCGCCCTCGCCAGCTCGCTGTGGATCGATCAGCGCTACGCCCGATTCCGCGACGACTTCCTCAAACAGGTGCGGGACAGCGGCGCCGCGGTCGAGGCCATCGACTACGCCCAGGCCAAGGCGGCCGCGGCAACCCTCAACCACTGGGCTTCGACCCAGACCCGCAAGCAGATCGCCGAACTGGTCAAGGCCGAGGATTTCGCCTCGAAAAGCCGTCCCGGCCTGATCGTCGAACCGGCCCTCACCCTGCTCAGCGCCTCATGGTTCAAGGACCAGTGGCGCAGCCGCTTCGACAAGGCGCTAAGTTCGCCCCAGGACTTCCGCGGCAGCGAGGTCCGCAAAGTGACGATGATGCGCCAAACCGCCAGCCTCCGTTACGCCGCCGATGCCCACTTCGAGATGCTCGAAATGCCGATGGCCGACCAGGACTTCGCCTTCCTCTTCCTCCTGCCCCGCCCGAATCGCAGCTTGCCGGAATCCCTCGCCAGCTTCCAGGCCGAGGCTTTCAGCTCATTGCAGGACCGCCTCTTGAGATCCACCGTCAATCTCGCTCTGCCGCGCTTCAAGCTGCGGCAGCAGACGGATCTTCTCGGCCTGCTCAAGCCGGGCCCCTTGAAGCCGGTTTTCGGCACGGACACCTTCACGCCGATGATCGTGCCGAAGACCGAGGCCATGACCCTGGCCATCGACACCTTCGCCGAAGAAGCGATGATCGAGGTCAACGAGGACGGCGCCGAAGCCGCCGCCGTCACCAAGCAGGTCCATTATTCGATCGGCTGTGCGGCGCTGCCGCCGACGAGGACCATCGACTTCGTCTGCGACCGTCCCTTCCTCTTCTTCATCGTCCACCAGCCGACGCGGCTGCCCCTCTTTGCCAGAGCCTTGCAGGAGGCACCGGAAGCAGAATCGTCGCCGGTGAAGAACTAGTCGCTCAGGCGCTTGGGCGACCAGACCACGACGTCGATGCTGCGGCTGAAATGGAGCAAGGACGGCGGGCCGGACAGCGGGGTTCCTTGGCTGGATCCCATGGTTTCGAGCTCGAATTCGGCCGTGGCGTCCTGCAGGAGCCAAGGTGCGTGATGGATGTCACAGCGGTAGAGCGCGCCGGCTTTCGACCGGGCGAAAAGGCAATAGCGCTCGGTGAGCCAGTGTTCGAGGCTGCCGGGCTGGGTTTGTCGCGGCGGCGAAGTCGGGCGATACTTCACTTGGAGCGCGGCGCTGGAATCCCGGCGTTGCGAGCGATACGTAATCTCTTCACCGCTCCGGGCCAGACTCATGTCGGCGCGGAAATAGGGCAGATGGAAGAAGCGTTTCGCCGCCCAAATTGCCAGGGGTTGGGTCGCGTCGAGGCTGACAAACCAGACCCCGGGGCGTCCCTGATATTCGACATAGAGGCGGAGATTGAGCTCCGGGAAAGCCGAAACCCCAGGGATGTCCGGCAGGCCGCGGTGAGTCACTCCCTCCATCCGAAAGGGCACCAGGCCGACCCAGGAAGTGCCCTCGAATTCCTGGATCTTCAGCTCCGGCGGCACCAGGGGCTGAAGCGCCGCAGCCGGCATCGGCCAATGAGCAAAAAGCAGATCGTGCCAGCTCTGCCGCCAGCGCCAGGGCGAGTCCGGCAGAGGCCAGGGGCGATGGGCGAGGTGGTGGAGAGAGGGGTGCATGAAAATCAGAGCTTGGTTGGGGAAATGGGGATCATGGGCAAATATAAGCTCAGAACGATAAGCGCGGCGAGAATCAGGAGGAGGCTTAGGCCTACGGCAAAAGAAAGCTGCGCCTCCTTGGAATTGTTCTTTTCGTCTTGAGTACACTCGTAGAAATGCCACGATGCCGAAGCAGAGGCAAGAAGAAGGCAAAGAGCCATCATGGGTGAGGCCATTCCCCCTTCAGTCAAACGCAAAACCATCGCGGTCAATCCGGGCAGGGGCTCCCCCTTTAAAGTTTCATCGAAACGGATTTTCATTCGTGCTGACACTAGGATAGTTCCGATGCCGAAAATCAGGAAATTGAGAAACAGAGTCGCAGACGTGAAGTATCGCATCTTAGAGGACTCCGCAGGGATTGACATCAAGGAAACACCCCGATCGTTCAGGATCGGGGCGTTTGGCTCATTATTCAGGCCTTGTCGTTCTTCAGCTGCGGGAAGAGGATGACATCGCGGATGGTCGGGGCTGCGGTGAGGAGCATGATCAGGCGGTCGATGCCGAGGCCCATGCCGCCGGCGGGGGGCATGCCGTGCTCGAGGGCGAGGAGGAAGCCTTCGTCGATGGTGCCGGACTCTTCGTCCTCGGTGCCCTTGGTGAACTCCTGCTGCGCCTTCAGGCGCTTCAGCTGCTCGACCGGGTCGTTGAGCTCGGAATAGCCGGGAGCGAGCTCGCGGCCGTCGACCACGAATTCGAAGACGTCGACCAGCTCGGGATTGTCGTCGCAGCGCTTGGCGAGGGGGACCAGATAGGCGGGCAGGCGGCAGACGAAGGTCGGCTGGGTGAGGGCGTGCTCGATCTTTTTCGAGTAGACCTCGTGGTTGACGTCGTTGTCGTCCCAGTCGTCGCCGATGAAGAGGCCGTAGCTGCGGGCCAGCTCGATGCGCTTGGCGAGGGGCAGTTCAAACCACTCGGCGACGGTGCCCTGGCGGACCAGGTCGTGGTAGGTGGCGACGCGGAAGGGCGCTTCGAGGTTGATGACCTTGCCGTTGCCGTGGTCGATGTGGAGGGTGCCGAGGACGGTCTGGGCGACGTGGCGGAGCATCCCTTCGACCAGGGCCATCATGCTGCGGCAGTCGCCGTAAGCCTGGTAGACTTCGATGGCGGTGAACTCGGGGTTGTGCTGCTTGGAGAGGCCTTCGTTGCGGAAGTTGCGGTTGATCTCGAAGACCTTCTCGAAGCCGCCGACGAGGAGCTGCTTCAGGTAGAGCTCGGGAGCGATCCGCATGTACATCTTCATGTCGAGGGCGTTGTAATGGGTGACGAAGGGGCGCGCGGTGGCACCGCCGGGGATGGGGTGCATCATCGGGGTTTCGACTTCCATGTAGCCGTCGGTCTCGAGGAAGCGGCGGATCTCGCGCAGGATGGCGGAGCGCAGCTTGAAGACGCGGCGCGATTCCTCGTTGGCGATCAGGTCGAGATAGCGCTGGCGGTAGCAGGTCTCGACGTCGGCGAGACCGTGGAATTTCTCGGGCAGAGGACGCAGGGCCTTGGAGAGGACGCGGTAGGCCTGGGCGTGGACGGTGATTTCGCCGGTCTTGGTGCGGAAGACGAAGCCTTCGACGCCGATGATGTCGCCGAGGTCGAGCTTGGACAGGCGCTTGTAGCCTTCGTCGCCGAGGTCGTTTTTCGAGGCGTAGCACTGGATCCGGCCTTCTTCGTCCTGGATGGTGAAGAACATCGCCTTGCCCATGTTGCGGGCGAGCATGATGCGGCCGGCGACCTTGACCTGGCGGGGCGGTTGCTCCTCGTCCTGGAAGGCGGCCTTGACGGCGAGCGAGCGGGCGGTGCCGGGGAAGGCGCTGCCGTAGGCGTCGACGCCGGCTTCGTTCAGGCCGGCGAGGTTGAGGCAGCGTTGCTTGTATTGCTCGTTGTGGTCGAGGAGATGTTCGGACATGGAGGAGCTTCCTGCGTTGCGTTTGTGAAAGGGCGAAAGATAGCCATTCTGCCGCAAAGGGGAAGCGGGGGGAGTTAGGGTTTTTCCGGGGATTTCTATCAGGGCAGCAGCTAGCCTGCGCTGGCGCGGGCTGTGTCATGGGTTGAAACTGGCAGTCTCCGGCTATCTTGCCTGACTGCATTTTTTTCAGGAGACGTACGTGAGCCAGAGCATCAAAGACCCCCCCATCGACGACCATGCCGCCCGCCTCCTGGGGCAACTCCGGCTTGCCGCCGAGCACCTGCGCGGCGCCGACGCCTTGTCTGAGCTGGTCGAAGCCGACGTCGAGGGCAACCCGCTGGTGCATCGTCACTTTCTCGATCTCCGGCGCGAGCTCAGCGCCGCGCGACTCATCCTTGCAGCTCTGAAGCCGGTTGGTCCGGCGGCCTTGCCTCGCGCCGATTTCGGCGCCATCGCCCAGGCGGCGATGCGGCGCATCGGCACCTTGCGCCACCACAAGCTTGAGCTCGGTTCGACCGCAGAGCTCCTGGTCCACGGAGATCCTGCTCCGCTGGCGGCGGCCCTGGTCAGCATCTCCTCGCTCCTTCCAGCCGGTCCGATCAGCGCCAGTGTCCGCCGCTTCCAACCGGGAGAGATCGGCAGCGACAAGAATCAGGCTCACCATGGCATCCTCTTGTGCCAAGGCGAGATCCCGGCCCTGAGCCAGTTCCGTCCAGCCTTTTCCCTCAAGGATCTGCGACTGGCCGCCTCCAGTCACGCCGGCATCGCCGAAGCTCTCGGCTGCATCCTGCAACACGACGGCGAGATCTTTGCGGCCGCCGCCAAGAATCAACTCGCACTCGCCATCGTCCTGCCCGCCCTGAGCAGCGGGCCCCTCAGCGGCGCCGCCGATGAAGCCCTGCAGGAGAGCCAGCTCAAAGGAACCGAGACCCTCCTCGTCGTCGACGACGAAGACATGATCTGGGACATCCTCAGCGACCACCTGCAAGAGCTCGGCTACACCGTCATCCTCGCCGAAAACGGTCTCGACGCGGTCGAGACCTACAAGGACAACCCGGGGCTTTTTGATCTCGTCATCCTCGACATGGTGATGCCGAAAATGGGCGGACGCGAAGCCTTCGCCGAGATTCGCAAGATCGATCCCGAGGCACGCATCATCATCTCCTCCGGCTACATGGCCGAAGGCGAAGCCGGTGATCTGCTAGCCGCCGGTGCCTGTGGCTTCCTCCGCAAGCCCTACCGCATTGCCGAGCTCGCCCGCCGCATACGCCAGGCCTGCGGCTGACCATAGCCGTCGACGTCCATGCCCTAGACTCCTGCTTGAATTTAATACGCATCTCACTTCTTCCGACGTCCTTCGTCTTCCTCCACTTCCTTCGTCGATGCCGCAGACAATCGCCGCCGCGGGGTTAAGTTGTTTTTTCCCGCAGGCAGCGCCGTGAGGCACGGCCGGGGAATTCAACCCCAGCAGATTAAAGACCAAGAATACCATGTCCAAAGACCGCATGAGGGTGGTGAATGCCACCATCCAGAAAGAACTCTCGACCCTCTTCACTCGCGAAGTGACGCCTGAGTTCCAGTGCCTGATCACCATCACTGAAGTCGATACCTCGCCGGACCTGCGCCTGTGCAACGTCTACATCAGCGTCCTCGGCGGCAAAAACCGCATTGGCGACCTCTTCGCGTTCCTCGATCGGAAGAAGCCGGATTTCCATGAGCACCTGCGCAAACGCGTCGCGATGAAGTACATACCGATCATCACTTTCCACCTCGATCAGTCGGCCGAGCGCGCCAGCCGCCTCACTTCGCTGATCGATTCGCTTCACATCCCGCCCGATGAAACGCCGTCAGGCGACACGCCGAAACTGCCCGGAGAGCGCCGCTGATGGACTCCCAAGAAACTCCGTCCGAGGCCGCTCCCGCCGCTTCGGGCGAGCCCCGTCAGCATCCCGATCGTGGCCCCCGCAGGGATTTCCGAGGCCCCCGCAAAGACGCCCCGCGCGGCCGGAAGGAAGCGCCGGTTGATGACGATCACGGCATCCTCCTGGTCGATAAACCCTTGAGCTGGACTTCGCACGACGTCGTCAACTTCGTCCGCCGCCGCCACAATCTCTCCAAGGTCGGCCACTGCGGCACCCTCGACCCGCTCGCCACGGGACTGCTGGTCCTCGTCCTCGGCAAGGCCACCCGCATGGCCGAACACCTCGCCGCGGAAGACAAGATCTACTCCAGCACCCTCACTCTCGGCAAGGCCACCGCATCTTACGACAGCGACGGAGAAGTCACCGAGGAGAAACCCTGGGAGCAAATCACCGAGGCTGAAGTCCGCCTGGTCTTCAGCCGCTACATCGGCGAACTCAGCCAGATGCCGCCAATGGTTTCAGCCGTCAAGGTCGGGGGTAAAAAGCTCTACGAACTCGCCCGAAAAGGGATCGAGATCGAACGCGCCGCCCGCCCCATCAAGATCACCTCCCTGAAGATCGATCGCATCGCTCTGCCGGAAATCGACTTCACCCTGCATTGCAGCAAGGGCACCTACGTCCGCACCCTTTGCCATGACATCGGCCATGATCTCGGCTCTTGCGCCCATATGAGCGCCCTCCGTCGCCACCGCTCCGGGGTCTTCCGCCTCGAGGACGCTGTCACCATCGACGAGATTCGTGAAAAGGACCGTGATTTCATGCGCAGCAAAATGGTTCCTCTGGCGACGATGCTGACCCGCCTGGCTGCTGCCGGCCTGCTCAAGAAAGACTGAGCTCAAGTTGATAAGGTTGTAAGGCAAACATATGAACGACAGCAGCAGACAGCAACATGTCCGTCGACTTCTCCGGTCGTTCCTCCTTGCTTTCGGAGCTCGACCTTTCAACCTTTCAACCTTTCAACCCGGTTTGCGGCTCTCGCCATGATCGAAGGCGCCAGGCCCTTCGATCTCGCCGCCAAAGGGGTGCACCGCGCCGCCTTGGCTTGCGGCAATTTCGACGGCTTGCACCTCGGTCACCGCGCGCTTCTCGGACAAGTCCTCAGCTTCGCGCGCTTCAGCCAGGCCGCTCCGACGGTGCTGAGTTTCTTCCCCCATCCCCGCTCCGTCCTCGGCGACACCCCCGTCGCCCCGCTCGCCTCTCCGCTTCAGAAACGCCGTCTTCTCGCCGAGCTTGGCATTGAAGCCTTGATGGAAGTGCCATTTGTCGACGATGTGGCACGCCTTTCACCGGAGGATTTCGCCCGCACCTATTTCGCTCATCCCGAGCTGGAAGTGACGGACGTCTGCGTCGGCCGTAACTGGGCTTTCGGACGAGGCCGCAGCGGCAACGCCGAAACCTTGCGCTCTCTGCCCTTAGGATTCCGCGTCCACGAGGCCGACGAATTCTGTCTTGACGGCTTGCCGGTCTCCTCATCCCGCATCCGAGCCGCCCTGGCGACGGGCGATTTCAGCCTCGCAGCCCGCCTGCTCGGGCGCCCCTGGGAGCTCGAGGGTCAGGTTGTCCGCGGCGCCGGCATCGCCTCGGCGAAGCTTGATTTCCCCACCGCCAACCTCGATTGCTGCGTGCCGATGCTGCCGATCGCTGGCGTCTTCGCCGTCCGGGCCATCCTCGAGCCGGGGGGGGACGCACGGCCGGGATTGCTCAATGTGGGCTCGGCTCCGACTTTCCCAGGCAAGGTGGCAGCGCCTCATCAGGCGGAGCTGCATCTGCTTGATTTCAAGGCAGATCTCTATGGGCGACGGCTATCGGTCCGGCCCATGGCCTTTATCCGAGAAGAGCGCCGCTTCGCTTCGGCGATCGAACTTCATGAGCAGATCCGCCTCGATGCCGCCGCCGCCCGCCAGATTCTCGCCCGCCGCGATTGATCCTCGTTTCCTCACCGGCTGCTCACTCCGCGAATCCCAATCCCCAATCGGTGATGCAGACGGAAAAAACCGGCGTGTATGACAACGAATTGAGCTTGGAATGAGATGTATGCAAGCTGCGATTCAGGTGGCCGGGAGAGGGAGTTTGGGAGTCAAAACACTCCCCTAATCCCCAATCCCCTAACTTCTAAGCTGTGTTCCTGAAGTTCGAGTGAGGCAGGTCGAAAAAACCGCAGTTTGGTGACTGCGGTTCCTGACAAGGCAAGAGAAGATCATTTTTTCTTTTCTTCAGGTTTTTCGGCCGGTTTTTCGGCTCCGGCCTCTTCCACCGCTTCCAGCTCTTTACCGGTCTTGTCGACCTTGAAAAGCTTCCCCTCACCCTGTTCGAAGACCTTGCCAGCCAGTTTTTTCAGCTCATTGCAGCCGTTGCAGTCGGCGGCCACGACTTCTCCGTCAGCATATGCCGCGACGATCCATCCGGCGTACTTCTGCCCTTCCTTGTTCAGGCTCTCGGTCATGTACTCAGCCGCCTTGTTGACATCTTTGCCCTTCTTCGCTGGAACGTCGACATCTTTGCTGACCAGGTAGCCAATCAGATAGGCGCCCTTCACCTTGGTGCTGCGGGCAAGGTAGGCAATCTTGTAATCGACCTTCTTTTCTTCTTTTTCACCGTTTTTCAAAGAAAGGTTGATCACCACTTGTTTGGAGTCGTTTTTCGTCGCCTTGACTTTCATGTCGACCTTGGCGAGTTTGACTTTCTCTTCCGCGGCAAAGACGCTGACGCTGAAGATGAGGAGGAAGAAACAGACGAAAATCCGGCGCATAAGGGAAGTCTCCTTTTTTAAGGTTGGAATGAAAACTAGCGGTCTTTTGCCGTGTGTCAGCCCCCTCGTGTCATAATTCTTTGCCAAGCTTCATTCCCAGGGGGGAACTCAAGGCGTGGGCATGTGCGACGGCGAGAGCGAGGGCATCGGTGGCGTCGTCGTTGACGGCGGCGGGGTCGATTCCGAGCATTCCGGCGACGACGGCGGCGACTTGGGCCTTGCTGGCTTCACCGGAGCCTGTGAGGGCTTGTTTGGCTCGGCTCGGGGCGTATTCCCACAATTGCATGTCACGGCGGCTGAGGACGGAGATGACGGCGCCGCGGGCCATTCCGAGGATCATCGCGGTCTTGGCGTTGCGGGAGTAGAAGGTGCTTTCGATGGCGGCCACCTGGGGTTTGTGGAGATCGCAAAGCTGTTCGAAGGCTTCGGCGAGGCGACCGAGGCATTGCGCCTGGCTGAGAGAAGCCTTGTTGCGGATGATGCCGCAGTCGACGGCGCGCAGACGGCCATCGGGGCTGACATCGATGAGGCCGTAGCCGGTGCAGCGGAGGGAGGTGTCGACACCGAGGATGCGCATGGGGGACTTCTTCGAGGTTTATCGGGGCTTATGGGGGAGGGGGCTTGCGGCACGCTAATGCCGGGCTTTCTTTCCCGCCACACTAAATCCCGAGGAAGACGACGATGCAGCTCCACAATCCCGCGCTCTGCCGTGAACGGGCGATGTTTTTCCGTCGCCAGGATCTCGGATTTCTCCGGCTCCGGGGACCGGATGCCGGGTCCTTTCTGCAGGGTCAGTTGAGCAGCGATGTCCGCTCCTTGTCGCTCCTCGCGGCGCAGCCCAGCACCCGCCTCGATAAATTTGCCAAGGTGATCGCAGCAGCTCTCGTCCTGCGGCTCGATCTGCAAGACTGGCTGCTGATCACCGAAGGCCGGCAAGAAGAGTCGCTGTCTGCCAGTCTCGATCGCAATCTGATTTCCGAAGACGCCGAAATCATCGCTGCGCCGGAATGGGCGGCGGTGGAGATCAGCGGTCCCGCCTTGCCGGATCTGGCCGAAGAAATCCTCGGGCTCGACTGGTCTCAGGGCAGCGCTTTGACGGCTTTGCGTCTGCCGCAAAATCTCCTCGCTCTGCGCCACGGCAGCGTCGGCGAAGAAGGCCTGCTGCTGCTCGGCACTCCGGCGGCACTCGAGGAGCTTTGCCAAGGCCTCGCCAAGGCTGGAATTGCCGAGGGCGACGAAGCCTGCCGACGTGCCTTGGTCGTCGAAGGCGGCCTGCCGGAGTGGGGCGCGGATTACGATGCCTCATGCCTGCTGCCGGAAACCGGCTTGCAGACCTCTTGCGTCAGCTTCACCAAGGGCTGTTTCGTCGGCCAGGAAATCGTCGCCCGTGTGCAGTCGCGCGGCAATGTCAATCGTCTTCTCGGCGTGCTCCGTCTCAAGCCGGGAATCCTGCCGCAAGTCGGCGAAGTCCTTGATGTCCGCGGTCGACCCGCCGGCATCGTCCGCTCAGTCGTCACCAGTGCCGCCGGCGAGCCTTTGGCCGTCGCTCTGCTCAACCGCGGCTTCTTCGTACCGGGTCAGGAATTCGACTTCGATTGCACCGCCGGTCGCGGCCATGCCGAGGTGTTTCACTTTCCCATGCGGCAACGCACCGGCGAAACCGCCGCCGCCCGCGCCTTGCTTGACCAGGCCCTCGGCCTCTTCATCCGCGAAAGCGGGGAGGGGGATTCCGCCGCCGAAAGCCTGCTCCGCCAAGCCATCCGCCGCGACCCAAAGCTCGGCGACGCCTATGAGGCTCTCGGGGTCATTCTCGGTCGCCAGAACCGCCTCGACGAAGCGATCACCTTGATGAAACGCTTGGCCGAGCTCGAGCCCGACGCGGTGATGCCTTACACCAACCTGTCGCTTTTCTACATGCGCAAAGGCCTGATCGCCGAGGCGGAGGAGGAGAAGACACAGGCCACGCTCGCCGCCATGCGGGTCGCAGCCAAGCAGCGCAAAATGCGCCTCAACGACGAGAAGTTGCAGGAGCAGAAACGGGCCGAAATCAACAGCCGCCTCGGCATGTTCCGGCAAGTCCTGGAGATCGATCCGGACGACCTCGTCGCGCACTTCGGACTCGGCAAAAATCTTGCCGAACTGGGTTCGATCGACGAGGCTCTGCCGCATCTGCGCCGTTGCCTCGAAATCAAGCCCGATTATAGCGCCGCAGCCCTCATCCTCGGCCGCACTTTGGCGGCCCGCGGCGACACAGCCGCCGCCCGCGAGGTGCTCATGTCCGGCATCAGCGGCGCCACCCGCAGCGGCGATTTCCAGCCGCGCCGCGAAATGGAGTCCCTGCTCAATGAACTGAAGGAGGAGATCTGATGCAGAATCAACTCAAACAAATCCTCTTCGACGAAGCGACGCTGCAGCAACGCGTCCGCGGGCTCGCCGCCGAAGTGGAAAGCGCTTATCAAGGCCAGCCGCTGACCGCCATCATCCTCTCCAATGGCGCCCTTTTCTTCGCCGCAGATCTATTGCGCCGGATCAATCTGCCGTTGCATCTCGACATGATCGGCGTCAGCTCCTACTCCGGCACCGAGAGCCGCGGCCAAGTCGATTTCCGCTACCCGCCGAAATTGCCGCTGCGCGGGCACCATGTCCTGATCGTCGACGATATCCTCGACACCGGCCGCACCCTCGAAGGCGTGATCGCCTTCTGTCGCGACGCCGGCGCTCTCAGCGTCCGCAGCTGCGTCCTGCTCGACAAGCCGAGCCGCCGCATCGCCCCGATCCAGGCCGACTTCATCGGCTTTTCCATCGACGACCTCTTTGTCGTCGGCTACGGATTGGATCTGGATGAAAAGTTCCGCAATCTCCCCTGCATCGGCATCCCGGATTTGGGGTGAAGCTGATGTCAAAAACGAAGATCATTCTTTTGGCGGCGACCCTTCTGCTGATCTTTCTCGGCGCCTGGAGTTTGCGACCTCGTTTGACGCCGTCGGCGATTGCGGCCTACGGGCATGACAAGTTTGTCCGGCAGGTGCTGGAATCGGCGGAGAAGAAGACCCTCAGTCCCGAGCTATGTGAAGTCTTTGGGAAGCTCGAGATTTACGGAAGTGCGGAAGGCGCGACGATTCATCGCTGGAAATTCGATCAGTGGTCTTGGGATCTCGAGGTTTCGCCGAAACCAATCGACAAGAGTACGTTCGGATCGGCGACTGTAATCGATTTATGGTATTCCGATGTTGCTGCCATTCGCAGCGCTCCCCGGGGCCGCTCTCAGGTCACCATTCGCAAGAGTCACCTCAAGCAAGTTGGCCTGGCGATCTTGACCGATTATCAAACCAATTCCGAACTCCGCTTCACGGCTGAAAACCGGGCTCGTTGGATTGGTGAAGCTGGATTGATGGGAGCCAAGCTCGAATGGCAGCCAGGATTAGACGGTCAACTGGTTGGCGATTGGAACTCACCTCATTCGCCGCTGCTTTTTGATCGTCGTCGAGCCGGGCCGCCAGTGATTCTTTTCGGCGACGGCCATGTCGAGTAGAAGTCGCGCTGAGATTCAAGAAATCAGCGTTATGATGGCGGCGGCGCTGCGTCCCGCGGCGCCTTTGGAATCGGCGATCAGTTTGTGGCCGTTGTTGCCGAGGGTTTGGCGGAAGCCGGGATCGGCGATGAGTTGGCTGAGGAAGCTGGGCAGCTCGGCGGCGCTGCACTGGATGCCGGCGCCGAACTGGGCGTTGAGATCGGCGAAACCCGGCTGTTTGTAGAGCCAGGGGCCACAGACAAAGGGCTTGCTGTAGAAGCTCGGTTCGAGGATGTTGTGACCGCCGACATGGGGGGTGAAAGAGCCGCAGACGACGCCGACGTCGGCGAGGGCGTAGAGCTTCATCAGCAGGCCCATGCGGTCGACCAGGCAGATCGCTTCGGGGTTTGTCGCGGCGACGCTGGCGCGATTGAAAGCGATGCCTTCCTGGCGGAGCATGTCGGCAACGCCGGCAAAGCGTTCTGGGTGGCGTGGCACGATCAGGGTTTGCAGGCCGGGATGTTGTTCCAGCAGGATGCGGTGGGCGGCGAGGGCGAGTTCTTCTTCACCTGCGTGGGTGCTGCCGAAGACAACCATGGGGCGAGCGCGATCGAGACCAAGCTCGGCGGCGAGGGTGTCGAGCTCTTCGGATGAAGGATGGACCACTTCCATGTCGAGCTTGAGGTTGCCGGTGACCTCGACCGTGCCATGGGCAAAGCCGGCGGTGTAGAAGCGGTCGCGATAGGTGCTGCTCTGGACCAGCAGTTGGCGGAAGGGCCGGAGCAGGGCCTTGGCGAAGAAAGGCAGCTTGAGATAGCGCTCAAGGCTGCGTTCTGAAATCTTGCCGTTGACCAGGATGCAGGGGATCTTGCGGCGGCGGCACAGTTCCATGCAGCAGTACCAGAGGTCGGTTTCGACGACGACGAAGGCAGAGGGATGGAGCTGATCCAGGATGCGGCTCATGATCGGCGCGACATCGACGGGGAAATAGAAATGGCCGTCGCAGAGGCCGTCCTTGAGGATCTGAGCCGCCACTTCCTGGCCGGTCTCGGTGATTGTCGACAGGTAGATTTTCAGCTTGGGGTCGCGTTTGCGGAGTTCGCGACACAGTGTGCGTGAGACCTGGGTTTCGCCGACCGAGCAGCTGTGGATCCAGATCACCTTGTCGCCGGGAGAAGGGGAGGGGAGGCGTTGCCAGCCGAGGCGAGGCAGGGTGCTGAGGCGGTGCTTGCTCCGGAAGCAGAGACGCAGCAGATGCAGCGGCAGCAAGAGGAGCAGACCGAGGGCCAGGGCGAGGTTGTAGAATGTGAGCATGAGCATAGGACACAAGATACACGGCTCTGGATTTCTCCCAGCCCTTGGCAGAGGGGGGAAAAGCAACTAAATTCGCGGCCTGACTTATCAAAGAAAAAACCACCCGGAGCCGCTCATGTCCATCGCCGCCCCCCGCAAACCCCGCGCAGTCCTGCTTTTCGGCCCTCCCGGCGCCGGTAAAGGCACAATCGGCTCCATGCTCTGCGCCGCAGGAAACCACTACCACCTCAGCTCCGGCAACATCTTCCGCGGCCTGCCTCCCGAGTCCGAGTCTGGCGAGCTCTTCTATAAATACGCCAATAACGGCCACCTCGTGCCGGATGACATCACCATCACCATCTGGTGGCGCTACGTCAAAGGACTGATCGACACCAACCGCTTCTACCCCAATCAGCAACTTCTCATTCTCGATGGCATCCCCCGCACCGTTGAACAGGCCCGCCTGATCGAAAAGCACGTCGAAGTGGTCCACATCATCGTCCTCAACATCTATAACGAAAAAGAGATCTATCGCCGCATCTCCCGCCGCGCCAAGATCGAGAAGCGCCTCGACGATGCCAACGAGGACATCATCCGCAACCGCCTCCGTGAATACGCCGAGAAGACCAAGCTGGTCCTTGACTTCTACCCGCAGGAAATCATCTCCAACTTCTCCGCCGAAAACACTCCGATGGAAGTCCTCCGCGATGTCCTCGTCGGCTGCACCCACGTCCTCAAGCAGAGCCCGACGCAGAACGCCGATAACCGCGTCCGCACCGAACCGCCCCCGCCGGTCGGCGCAGCGGAGGCTTGATCCATGGGCCTCTCCGCCGCCATCCGCGCCTTCTTCGCCTGCCTCAAAGATGACTCCAAGGCCGAAGCTCTCGATCTCGTCGTCGCCGGCGCCTTAGTTCCCAAGACCGAGCACGACAAGGCCTTGGCTAAACAGGCCGTGCAGCTGAAGTCAGCCATCGATGCCGGTGAAACGGCCAAATCAAAGCTCTCCGACGCCGAAAAAGAACTCGGCATCCTGCGTGCCGCAGCCGAAGCCCCGCGCACCGATGTCATCAAGCCGGCTCCCCCTTCCGACCCCTTGCTCACCCTCGTCCTCCTCCAACGCGAAGCCCGCCTCGTCGATTTCGCCATGGAGGATATCTCGGGCTACTCCGACGAAATGGTCGGCGCCGCAGCCCGCCAAGTCCATGGCGGCGTCCGCAAAGTCCTCGATCGCCACTTCTCCCCAGTGCCGGTCGTCACCGGCTTCTGTGAAGGCGACTCTCTCAGCCTGCCCCAAGATGCTGACTTGAGCCAGTACGAACTCACCGGACGTGTCAAGACCCCGCCCTTCAAAGGCGAACTCCGCCATAAAGGGTGGAAAGCCTCCACCCTTGAACTCCCGCAACGTCAAAACCCCGGATCAGTCATCGCTCCGGCGGAAGTCGAAATTCCTTAAGTCATCCCCCTTGCGTGATTGAGGAACTCGCCTAAATTGACAAATATGACCTGAATTGAATCCGGAGATTTATATGACTTTTCTAGCCACAGCGCTGGTCGGCGCTCTTTGCCTAGGCACTCAGCCTCTCAAACAGGGAGAGGCCAAGCCCGCTCCAGCCCCCGCTCCAGCCCCCGAGAAGATTCAGCCGGCAGCCAAAACTGATGAACGTACTCCTGAGCAGAAAGCGAAAGTCGAGCTCATGCAGAAACGTGCTGCCTTGCAAAAAGAAGAGTACCAGCAGACTGCAGCGCAAGTCCAGGTCAATAATTTCAATCGCAAGATCAAGGCGATCGACGAGAAAATCGCCGTCGAACAGGTCGAAATCAAACAGGTCAACGACAAGAAATCCGAAGTTGAGAAGAAGCTGGCGGATATCAAATCGCAGCTCACTGGCAACAACGCCAACAACAGCGTCTTGACTATTGAAAAGAAAAAGAAGGAGCGTGAGGTCGAAGCCTACAACAAGCGCCTCGAAAAATACGAAAAGACAGTGGCCAAACTCGAGGGCGAAAAAGGCAAGCTCCAAGATGGACTGGCCGTCGCCGAAGGAGCACTCGCGACCCAAAAAGCCAAAGTGGACGGTATTCGCAGTGAATACGAGGCCCTTGATAAGGCCGTCAAAGCCGGAAATGCCGCCGAAATCGCCGCAAACAGCGATAATCCCGCCGCCCACAAGGACAAGGATGTCATCAACGTCGCTCCGGCCAAAAAAACCGCCGCCGACGGCAAGGATGATGTCGTCGATGCCAAGCCTTCGGCCAAGAAAAAAGGCGCCCCGGCACCCGAGGATGAAGACCCCTCAGGTTTCGATGCTTTGAGCCCTAAGAAGTAAGTCCCTGCGCCGCAGCTGCCTGCGGCGCTTTCTTTCGCGCGCACACGCACACGTGAGCGCGTTTTAATTTTCCAGTCGCGAGCGCGCATTCGCTCCCGCGTGCTAGATTCCAGCTCATTCAATGCCCGAGGAACGTCCGATGACCCCAGACCAGCCCCAAGCCCCGGAAAACCCCGAGGAACCCGCCAAACGGGCGCCGGCGGCTTCTTTCCTGGCTTGTTTCGCCATCGCCTTCATTACCCAAGCCCTCTTCCTTCCCTGCCTCTGCGCCGTCGGCACCGCCAAGATGGCTCTGGCCTTTGCCATCGACATGCTCGTCCTGCTGCGCTTCGCCGTCGGCTGGCATCGCCGCGAACAGGGCCGCTGGTGGATGTTCTACTGCGCTCTTCTGCTCAGTTCCCCTCTCTGGATCGAAGCCCTGGCTATGATCTTCTGCCATCACTGATCTCAATCCCACCCATCTCAAATCCCCAAAGGAGTCCCCGCACATGTCCGATGAACCCAAACCCGTAGATCCCGCCGCCCCCGCCGACTACAGCGTCATGAAGAACCAGAGCGACGCCAACGGCTACGATGCCGAGTCGATCACCGCCATGGAAGGCCTCGAAGCCGTCCGCAAGCGCCCCGGCATGTACATCGGCGACACCGGCGAACGCGGCCTCCACCACCTCGTCTACGAATGCGTCGACAACTGCATCGACGAAGCCCTCGCCGGCCACTGCAACGAGATCACCGCCACCATCCACATCGACAACTCGATCTCGGTCGCCGACAACGGCCGCGGCATCCCCGTCGCGGTCCACTCGGTCTACGGCGTCCCCGCCGTCGAAGTCGTCCTCTCCAAGCTCCACGCCGGCGGCAAGTTCGACAAGAACACCTACAAGGTCTCCGGCGGCCTCCACGGCGTCGGCGTCAAGTGCGTCAACGCCCTCTCCGAATGGTGCGAAGTCACGGTCTGCCGCGACGGCTTCAAGCACTTCATCAAGTTCGAGAAAGGCCCGCTCACCGTCCCGCTCAAGCAGCTCGAAGCCACCCACAAGCGCGGCACCACCATCTCCTTCAAGCCCGACCGCGACATGTTCTCCGCCCACGAGTACAAGTGGGACATCCTCTCCAAGCGCCTCCGCGAACTGGCCTTCCTCACCCCCGGCGTCGCCATCACCCTCGTCGATGAACGCCCCGCCGAAGGCGAGCGCCGCGAAACCTTCCTCTACCCCGACGGCATCTCGCAGTTCATCAAGCACCTCAACGCCTCCAAGCTCGCCTGCCATGAAGTGGTCTACTTCAAGACCGCCAAGGACGGCGTCGAGGCCGAGATCTCCTTCCAGTACAACGACGGCTTCGCCGAGAACATCTACTGCTACTGCAACAACATCTCGAACGAGGGCGGCACCCACCTCACCGGCTTCCAGACCGCGCTGACCCGCAGCATCAACGCCTACTTCAAGACCATCCCCAAGTTCAAGAACGAGTCGAACATCACCGGCAACGACGTCCGCGAAGGCCTCACCGCCGTCGTCTCGGTCAAGGTCCCCGAACCCCAATTCGAAGGCCAGACCAAGTCCAAGCTCGGCAACATCGAAGTCCGCGGCATCGTCGAATCGATCGTCAACGACAAGTTCGGCCAGTGGCTCGAGGAACACCCCAAGGAAGGCTCGCTGATCGTCGAGAAATGCCTCCTCGCCTCCCGCGCCCGCGAAGCCGCCGCCAAGGCCCGCGACCTCACCCGCCGCAAGTCCGCCCTCGAGGGCTTCTCCCTCCCCGGCAAGCTCTCCGACTGCGCCTCCAAGGACCCCGCCGTCTCCGAACTCTTCCTCGTCGAAGGTGACTCCGCCGGCGGCTCCGCCAAGCAGGGACGCGACTCCGGCTTCCAGGCCATCCTCCCCCTCCGCGGTAAACTCATCAACGTCGAAAAGGCCCGCCTCGACAAGGTCCTCGCCAACGAGGAAATCCGCTCGCTGATCTCCGCCGTCGGCTGCGGCATCGGCCACGACGAGTTCGACATCAGCAAGGCCCGCTACCAGAAGATCGTCATCATGACCGACGCGGACGTCGACGGCTCGCACATCTCCACCCTGCTCCTCACCTTCTTCTTCCGCCAGATGAAGCCGCTCATCGAGGCCGGCTACCTCTACCTCGCCAAGCCCCCCCTCTACAAGGTCAAGAAGGGCAAGACCGAGCGCTACGTCGAGTCGGACGAGAACATGGACGCCTTCCTCCTCGAGCTCGGCCTCGACGGCCTCCAGGCCAAGCACGGCAACGGCGCCCCGATGTCGCCCTCGGAGCTCAACCGCATCCTCGCCCTGATCAAGCAGACCGCCCGCTGCCGCAACGCCATCGAGCGCCACGGCGTCGAGTTCGAAGAGCTGATCCGCAACTGCAAGCCGCGCGAGAACGTCTTCCCCGTCTCCCGCATCCACGTCCGCGAAGACGACGGCACCACCACCGACCGCTACGCCTTCAGCCCGGAAGAGGAGAAGCAGTTCGTCGAGGAAGCCCTCAAACGCCTCGCCCCCGACACCGCCGGCAAGCCGGTCGAAGGTGAAGAGGCCGAAGCCGAGGACCTCATCCCCGCCATCGACGACACCCTGATGGGCGACGACGCCCCCGCCTCCGCTCTGCACCCCAACATCGAGATCATCACCCTGCACGAACGCGCCGCCCTGATCGAGCTGGAGAAGCGCCTCGCCGAAGTCGGCTCCTCCCTCGCCGACTACGTCCCCGTCGACGCGCCGCTCTTCACCCTCAAGGCCGGCGACAAGGAACTCGCCGCCCACTCGCTCCCCGAGCTCTTCGACAACATCAAGGGCCTCGGCCGCCAGGGCCTCACCATCCAGCGCTACAAAGGTCTCGGTGAAATGAACCCCGACCAGCTCTGGGAAACCGCCATGGACCCGGCGCGCCGCACTTTCATCAAGGTCACCATGGAAGACGCCGTCCGCGCCGAGGAGCTTTTCTCCCTCCTCATGGGCGACGTCGTCCCCCCGCGCCGCCGCTACATCGAGCGCCACGCGGCCACCATGAAGGATCTGGATATCTGATCCAGCCTGCAAGCTGCCGGCGCAAGCCGGCGGCCTCTCACGACCAGCCTTTGAAATAAGAATCCCTTTCCGGAGCCTCATATGAGCGACGAAGTCAACGCCTCCCAGCACCACAGCCTGATCCATACCCAGATCGAAGACATCCTCCACCACTCCTACCTGCAATATTCGCTCTCGGTCAACGTCGGCCGCGCCATCCCCGACGTCCGCGACGGCCTCAAGCCCGTCAACCGCCGCATCCTCTACGACATGCACGTCCAGAAGCTCACCAAGAGCCACTCCTACGTCAAGTCCGCCCGCGTCGTCGGTGACGTCATCGCCAAGTACCACCCGCACGGCGACTCCGCCGTCTACGACACCATGGTCCGCATGGCCCAGGACTTCTCCCTCCGCTGCCCGCTCATCGACGGCCAGGGCAACTGGGGCTCGATCGACGGCGACGCCCCCGCCGCCTACCGTTACACCGAATGCCGCATGGAGAAGCTCGCCGAAGAACTCCTCGCCGACCTCGACAAAGACACCGTCGACATGGCGCCCAACTTCGACGAGAAGGAAGAGGAACCCACCGTCCTCCCCGCCCGCTTCCCCAACCTCCTCGTCAACGGCACCACCGGTATCGGCGTCGGCATGGCCACCTCCATCCCGCCGCACAACCTCGGCGAAACCATCGACGCCTGCGTCGCCCTGCTCGACAACCCCGCCGCCGCCGTCGCCGACCTGATGAAGGTCCTCCCCGCCCCCGACTTCCCCACCGGCGGCACGATCATCGGCACCGCCTCCATCCGCAAACTCTACGAGACCGGCCGCGGCTCCGTCGCCCTGCGCGGCAAGGCCCGCATCGAAGAGACCAAGGACGGCCGCGAGCAGATCATCGTCACCGAAATCCCCTACATGGTGAACAAGGAGAACCTGGTCAAGAAGATCGCCGAGCTGGTCAACGACAAGGTCCTCACCGGCATCTCCTCGCTCAACGACGAATCCTCCTCGCGCGCCGGCATCCGCATCGTCATCGGCGTCAAACGCGACGCCATGGGCACCGTCGTCCTCAACCAGCTCTTCAAGCACACCAACCTGCAGACCTCCTACGGCTGCCAGTTCCTCGTCGTCGACAAGAAGCGCCCCCGCACCCTCAACCTCAAGCAGATGATCCAGGCCTACCTCGACCACCGCCTCGAGGTCATCACCCGCCGCATCCGCTTCGAGCTCGACAAGGCCGAGAAACGCGCCCACATCGTCGAAGGCCTGCTCATCGCCGTCAACGCCATCGACGACGTCATCGAGATCATCCGCAAGTCCGCCAACCGCGAAGACGCCCACGAGAAGCTCACCGCCCGCTTCGGCCTGACCAAGGTCCAGACTTCCGCCATCCTCGACATGCGCCTCGCCGCCCTCACCGGCCTCGCCGTCGATGAACTCAAGGCGGAATGGGACAGCCTCTCCAAGGCCATCGCCGGCTACAAGGAGCTCCTCGGCTCGCGCAACCTCCGCCTCGGCATCGTCCGCACCGAACTGGTCGAAGTCCGCGACAAATACGCCGACAAGCGCCGCTCCGACATCATCGTCTCCGGCAAGGACATCAACATCGAAGACCTGATCAAGCGCGAAACCGTCGCCATCACCGTCTCCGAGAAGGGCTACATCAAGCGCATGCCGCTCTCCACCTTCCGCACCATGAACCGCGGCGCCCAGGGCAAGACCGGCGTCAAGTCCAAGGAAGATGACTCGCTGCGCTCGGTCTTCACCGCCTGCACTCACGACTACGTCCTCTTCCTCACCAACCAGGGCCGCATGCTCTGGCTCAAGGGCTACGACATCCCCGAAGCCTCCGCCACCTCGGTCGGCAAAAACGCCGTCAACCTCCTCGAATTCGGCGAAGGCGAGTCGATCCGCGCCTGGGTCAGCTCCGACAAGATCGACGACGCCTCGCGCTTCATCGTCATGCTCACCAAGAACGGCGTCATCAAGAAGACCTGCCTGCAGGAATTCAAGAACCTCCGCAAGAAGGCGATCAAGGCGATCAACCTCGACGACGACGACGACCTCCTCCAGGCCGAGATCTCCGACGGCTCCTCCGACATCCTGATCTCGACCAAGAACGGCCGCACCGTCCGCTTCAGCGAGACCGGCCTGCGCGAGCTCGGCCGCGCCTCCCGCGGCGTCAAGGCCGTCACCCTCAAGGACGGCGACTCGATCGTCTCCATGTCGGTCGTCGCCGCCCTGCCCGAAGCCGCCGAAGAACCCGAGGCCGACGAAGCCGAAGGCGCTGAAAACGAAGCCGAAGGCGAAGAGACCTTCGTCATCAACGAAACCCAGCTCCTCGTCATCACCTCCAAGGGCCTGGGCAAGCGCTCCGCCATCAGCGGCTACCGCAAAACCTCCCGCGGCACCCAGGGCGTCAACTCCATCCGCCTCAAGGATGGCGACTCCGTCGTCGCCTCGCTCAAGGTCACCCAGGACGACGAAGTTCTCTTGACCTCCGCCGGCGGCATCATGTCCCGCGTCAAGGTCGCCCAGATCCCCGCCAAAAAGGGCCGCCTCACCCAGGGCGTCAAGGTCATGACCCTCAAGAACTCCAAGGACTACGTCCTCTCCGTGACCCTGATCAACAAGGTCGACGGCGAAGACATCGAAGAAGTGCCCGCCGAATCTGCGGAAACCGCAGCCCCCGCCGCGGAAACTCCCAAGCCGGAAGGGCAGGAGTAAGATGACAAAGCCCCCGTCCTGCGAAAGCGGGGCGGGGGTTTTAAAAGGAGTTGTTAATGAGTTTGCAAGAACCAATTTTCATTATCGAGCAACACGTGCATTCATGTCGCTGGGCGATCGTCGAAGAGGATGAGTTTTCCTGCTGGTTTTATTTGACAAATTCGGAGAAAAGTCCGGTTGCAGATTGTTGGTTGTATAATAGAATCGTAACGCCTGACGAGTTGGATAAGGAACTTTTTCATGGCAGGCCTCCACCCGCGATCAAGAGATTTGTTGGCCCCGATGCTGAGGAAAAAACAGGCGGGAAATTCACTATAAAATGGGCATCCGATGGCGAGTCTGTGTCTGTTTTGAAAGACGGCGCAATCCTTGGCTTTATAGTTCAAAATACGGCTCGTGGATTTAGTCGTCATCTGATCCTGGAAGGTCCTTGGGGAAAACCGTTCGATAGTGATCTATATCGAAAAATCTTTGAGGATTGATTTGGAGAATGATTCTCGGCAACAAGTAGCTTTCGAAAAGGTTCATGATGTTGTTACGCTGGGAGCGCCGGCTCTTGACCAATAACACCAACAAACCGGCTGGCAGCCGGCGCTCCCAGGAGGAAATGATGCAGCGACCGCTTGATCCCAGCGAAGGATTCTCCGGCCATGTGCCTTTCGAGAATCCCGAGAAATGGCGGCGCCGTCGACTCCCGCATTTTGATGCCAAGGGGATCTACCAGATGATCACCTATCGCCTCGCCGATGCCTTGCCGCAAGAGCTTGTCGAGCGTTGGCGCGAGGAGTTGTTTCCTGGGAGCGCCGGCTGCCAGCCGGTTGAGCTCAATGCCGCTCAACTCGCGCTGCGTCGCCGCTGCGAGGCGGTGATGGATGCCAGCCATGGCTCCTGCATTCTCAAACAGCCGAATATCGCTCGCATCGTCCTCGACAACTGGAGTCACTTTCATGGCCAGCGCTACGAGATCGTCGCCGCCGTGGTGATGCCCAACCACGTCCACATCCTCATTCGCCTTCTCGCGCCGTGGACCTTGGCGAAGATCGTCCACTCGTGGAAGTCCTACACGGCCAATCGCATTCACGAGGAACTCGAACGAACCGGCTGGCAGCCTGCGCTCCCAGGGGACGATACAGCAAACACCATCTGGCAGCGCGAATACTGGGACCGCTTCATCCGCGACGAGGAACATTTCCACGCCGCCATCGCCTACATCCTCGACAATCCCGTCAAAGCCGGCCTTTGCGTCCACCGCGAAGATTGGCCCTGGCTCTTGACATGAACCAAGGAATCCCGATGAACTCGATTCGCGACTCCGTCCGCAAGCGCCCGGCGATGTATTTCGGCGACACGTCCTCGCGCGGCGCCATGCACATGGTCGAAGAGCGGATGTAATGGCATCGATCAATTCCTTCTCGGGCATGCGACCAAACTTATCGTCAAGATAGTGGATGGGGAAATCCTGTTAGCCGATGATGGCGCCGGCCTGAATCCTGACGCACACCGGTATTTCACCGAGCCGCACGACAGCAAGTCGTCCGACGGCCATGCGCCGCACATCCATCTCCATAGCTTCGGGGGCGCCGGAATCAAATCACTCCACTTCGATCTCGACTTCGTATCCTGATTGCGAACGGATGTTAAGGACTCCGTCTTCGAAGATCAAGTATTGCCCCCGGATGCCGATCAAGGGGGAGTGGATGAGTGGCGATTTGTCAAAATTGAAGGAGTTCGAAATCTTGCTCGGCCAGCTCAGATGCGGGTAGGCGAAACGGAGCAGGCGTCCACAGGGCAGCAGATGCTCCTGTTGAGCTGACGTTAGTAGGGCGCGGGCCTGGATCAGGCAATCTTCAAACGGGGTATCGCAAAGCTCGTTGACCAGCATGCGTTTCCAGTTGGTCTTGTCGCTCATTTCCTGGGAGATGGCGAACTCCGCTTCGCCGACTTCTTTGCGTGAGGGGAAGAGGCCGATGATCAGAGCCTCGCTGGCGCCTTGGTCAATGAAACGGGTCGGAACCTGAGTGCCTCGGGTGATGCCGACCTTGATGCCGGAGCTGCGGGCGAGATAGAGGGCGTGTTCCTGGAAGCAGTGTTTCAGGCCCCAATCGGGGTCGCGGCAGGTGCCTTTGTCGAAGTGGCAGGTGTGCGGTTTCATGACGCACATGTCGGTCTCGGCGAGGGTGCTGAAGCAACGCCAGCAGTAGCCGTCGGAGAAGCTTTTTTTGGTCCCTTTGCCGCAGTTGACGCAGAAAATCTTGCCGCTCGGGCGGAGGCGGATTTCGCGACCAAGGAGGGCGTTCATCGGCAAGGTCGCGGCCACCTCGTCGGTCTTGCTGCCGGGTTTGCACAGTTCTAGGGTGTAGTCGACGGCGTCGTCGGCGCCGTGACTGACGCGCATTTTGCGCAGGCAGCCGCTGATTTTCATCACATCGAGCCGATGACGTCTTCGAGGAAGCTTTCCTCGAGGGCGATGGAATAGCTGCCGCCGTCGAATTCCTTCATGTGGCCGATGCCGTGCATGAGGACGAAGCGGATGCGGCCGCCGCGGCTCTTCTTGTCGGTGTGCATCTTGGCGACCAGTTCGGCGATCGGGATCCGTTCGGGGACGCGGGTGGGCAGGCCGCAGGCGGCGAGCAGGGCGATGACGCGTTTTTCGTCGTCAGCGCTGATCGTGCCGAGCTGGCGGGCGATGGCACATTGGACGGCGAGGCCGATGGCGACGCATTCTCCGTGGAGGAGTTCGTAGCCCATCAGGGTTTCGAGGGCGCGTCCGGCGGTGTGACCGAGGTTAAGGACCTGTCGGAGGTTGGATTCGCGTTCGTCGCGGACGACGACGGACTGCTTGATCTCGCAGTTCTTCCAGGCGATGTGTTCGCAGGCGGCGGCGTCGAGGGCGCAGGTCTTGGGCGAAGCGATGTCGGTGATGTGCTTTTCGAGCCAGAGGAAGAAGTCGGCGTCGGCGAGGCAGGCGTGTTTAATCGTCTCGGCGAGGCCGCTGCGGATTTCGCGGGGCGGCAGGGTCTTCCAGGTGTCGATGTCGATGTAGACCTTGCGCGGCTGGTTGAAGAGGCCGATGAGATTGGTGGCGGCGGGGGTGTCGACGGCGGTCTTGCCGCCGACCGAGGCATCGGCGGCGGAGAGCAGGGTGGTGGAGTAGGTAAGGAAGGGGATGCCGCGGCCGAAGGTGCCGGCGGTGAAGCCGGCGAGGTCGCTGACGACGCCGCCGCCAAGGGCTATGAGGCCGGAGTCGCGGTTGAAGCCCGCAGCGAGCATGTCGTCTTCGAGCTTGGCTTTGGTTTCGCGAGTCTTGTAGATCTCACCGGCGGGAAAGGTGAAGAGGGTGACTTTGTGGACGCCGGCGGCATTGAGGGCTTGGAGTGCGGCCTGGGCGTAGAGGCTGGCGACTTTTTCATCGGCGACGAGGGCGATGCGGTTCGCGCCGGGGAGAATGCCGTGGGCGACGTCGTTGGCCATGGCGGCAAAAAGATTGCGACCGATAGCGATGTCGTAGGAATCATCGACGACGCGTTTAAGGGGGACGTGGAATTTCATCTGCAAGGGCTCCGTTTCTCCGCAAAGCTAGGGCGGCGGCGGCGGAAGGCAAGTGAAGAAGACAAAGACCTGGCATTCTCTTGGCTCTAAACCAACCCTGTGACTTTAGCTGCCCCGCCCCGCAGCTTGCCTTAACCTAAAAACCGCAGTTGAAAGATTGGAAGGTTCAAAGGACGAAAGGATCAGCTACAACAGCAATAGGTTATGATATCCGAAGGACTCTTGGCAAAGTTCAGGATCCTCAAGTCTTTCTGGCAGCACAAATTCATTGCTTGTTATTCTTGTTCAATTGTTTGCGTTTTAAGCTTTCAACCCGGTCCCGCTGCTCTACTGCGGTTTTTAGGTTGACCTGTGACTCGATTTTGTCGCAGTCATGGGTCTATCCTGGTGAGCAAGGGAGGACGCCGCGCCCTCGGGGAAGATCCCGGAGAACCTGGCAAGTCCCGCAGCCAAAACCGATCTAATGTCAAAAAAATGTCTAGTAAACTTTGCTTTGGCACTAAGCTTACCTTAACTCCAAATAGCACTCGGGAATCGGGCTTTGAACCACGCGACCAGCAAGCTCCTTACGATCCCCCTCCAGCTCTCCTACCAGAGCGGCACCCACGACCTGCTGCGCGATTTCTACCTCCCCGCCCTCGCCGCCTCCTCTCTCTACCAACGCGCCGTCGGCTACTTCTCCTCCCAATCCCTCGCCCTCGCCGCCCAGGGCCTCGAATCGCTCCTCGCCCAGGACGGACGCCTCCAGATCCTCGCCTCGCCGGTCCTCTCCCAGGACGATATCGACGCCATCCGCCAAGGCTACGCCGAACGCGACATCCTCGCCCGCGCCCTGCAACGCGCCCTGGATGCCCCCGAGGTAACCAGAGCCTCCCGGCTCTGCGCATCTCCAGACCCGGGAGGGTCTGGTTACCCTCTCTCCCTCCTCGCCTCGCTCATCGCCCAAAACCGCCTCGATGTCAAGATCGCCATCGGCGACTCCGGTCTCTTCCACCTCAAGATCGGCCTGATGACCGACGCCCGCGGCGACTGCATCGCCTTCTCCGGCTCGGCCAACGAAACCCAGGGCGGCCTGGTCAGCAACTACGAAGCGATCGAGGTCTTCTCCTCCTGGAAAGATCCCGCCCGCGTCGCCGAAAAACAACAACAGTTCAAGTCCCTCTGGTCAGGTGAAGCCCCCGGCCTCCGCGTCTACGACTTCACCGCCCTCGCCGCCGAACTGCTGCGTCCCTACCTGGGAGCCCCGCATGCCGATGCGGGCCTGGAGGTGCATGAACCCGCCGCGCCTTATCGCGCCCAGCACGAACAAGCGGCAGAGGGCTGCCGCGCTCCCAGGAACTCCCTCTGGCCGCACCAACTCGCCGCCATCGCCGCCTGGAACGCCGCCGGCCAAGTCGGCCTCCTCGAAATGTGCACCGGCGCCGGCAAAACCGTCACCGCCCTCGAAATCGTCAAACGCCAGCTCGCCGAAGGTAACCAGAGCCTCCCGGCTCTGGCTCAATGTGGCCGTCCGCCTCCAACGGGCGAACAAGCGGCAGGGGACTGCCGCGCCCCCAGGGCCGCCTGACACCCAGTCACCCCCGTCCATGAAGTCCCGCCCCATGACCCTCGCCTACTACCGCCAACACGCCGCCGAGTACGCCGAAGCCACATCCGGCCTCCTCCCTCACGAGGCGCTGTCCCGCTTCGCCGCTCTCCTGCCGCCCCAGGCCTCCCTCCTCGACGCGGGTTGCGGCTCTGGACGCGACAGCGCCTGGTTCAGGGATCGCGGCTTCTCCGTCGACGCCTTCGACCTCTGCCCCGAACTTTGCGAGGAAGCCCGACGCCGCTTCGATATCCCCGCCCGCGTCGCCTCCATCCTCGATCTTGCGGCCACCGCAGAATACGACGGCGTCTGGGCCTCCGCCTCGCTCGTCCACTTCGACCGCGACGAAGTCGGCTGCGCTCTCCGCAATCTCGCCCGCGCCCTCAAGCCCGGCGCCCCCTTCTACTTCTCTCTCAAATCCGGCCAAGGCCAGGGCCTCGACTCTCGCGGACGCTTCTTCCGCTATTGGTCGGACGCCGAAGTCGAGGCTATTCTCTCCCAAGCCGCGCCGCAGCTCATCCTCGTCGAACGCTGGAGCTCCTCCCCGAGCTTCGATACCCAAGGAGCGGGCTTCCTCAACTTCATCGCCAAGGTGCACGTGTGAAACAGTTTCTGCCGCAACTGAGTATCGCTCTATTCGTCATCTGGGCGATCGGGATGCCGTTGGCCCTCATCTACATCGTCTTCGCCACGAGATTGCTTAGTAAGTTGAAGCTCTTGGATCATTCACTTTGGATCAGCTTGGGCTCTCCGACATGGAGTTTGAAACAGCAACCGGCCGATTTTCGTGAGGCTAGGGCCATGATGAAAGCTCAAATGCGTTATTGCGCTTGGATGCTTATGAAGGAGAAGCATCCTCATCCTGAATTAGCACAAAGACAAAGCACCATCCGCTGGCTCTTCTTAGGCGCCGCCTTCCTGGTCTCCACGATGTTCGGATTGGTCATCATCGTTTTTCTTGTTGAAGCTCTCGGATGACCTCCACCCCGCCCAGCTCCGCCGCACTCCAGCTCCGCCAAGCGGTGCTGAAGGTCAACCGCGCCACGCGCAACGGCGAACGGGCCCCTCATAAACACCTGCTCATCCTCTGGGCCTTGTCGCGATGGATCAAGGGCGAACACCGGCTCGCTCCCTTTGCGCTTATCGAAGCCGAAGTCGACCGCCTCCTGCGGGAATACGCACCCGACCGCAAGACCTCGGCGCGTTACCCCTTCTGGTACCTGCAGAGCGACAAGCTTTGGGAAATCCCCGGCGTCGAACTCATCCCGCTGGACTCCCGCGGCAAACTCCCCGGAATTCAGACTTTGCGCCAGCCGCACATCCTCGGCGGACTCCCCGCGCCGGTGATCGCGACGCTCAATTTGAACCCCGGCCTCGCCCATCTCATCGCCCGCGACATCGTCCGGGCCAACATTGCCGAATCCCTTCAGCAAGAGCTGCTCGAACAGCTTGGTTTCGATGACGACGCGCCCGTGCCCGCGCTGCCGCCGCTGCCCGAAGAATTCCAGCTCGTCACCCGCCGCAAACGCGACCCGGATTTCCGCCGCCGCGTCGTCGCCGCCTACCTCGGACGCTGCGCCCTCTGCGGCCACGGACTTGAGCACGAAGGCCACCCGGTCGGCATCGAGGCCGCCCACATCCGCTGGCACAACCAGGAAGGCCCGGACGAACTCGACAACGGCCTCGCCCTCTGTGTCCTCCACCACAAGCTGCTCGACCGCGGCTTCTGGCGTCTCCACGCTGCGGAATCCGCAACTCTCTGCCTCGTCTCGGACAAGGCCTCCGGCGACGAAACCAGCCTCAACGCCTGGCTGCTGCAACACCACGCCCAGCCTTTGCGCCGGCCGCAAGAAGCTTTGCGGGGTCCGCACCCCGCCCACATCGACTGGCACGGACGCGAGGTCTTCCGCGGCTCTCCCCGCCAACCGCTTCCCTTCGAGCTGCGTCCGCCGCAAACCCCGCCGGAATCGGGTCTGATCTATTCTCCCGCCGCCTCGCGCCGCTACGTCGATTGCGTTCCGCTCCTCGACATCGCCACCGCCGCCGGTCCCTTCCTCGCAGGAACGGGGGAAGGCATCATCACCGAGGACACGCCTTGGATCGCCTCTTCCGGCAAGCTGACGCCACACCATTTCGCCATCCGTGTCCGCGGCGACTCCATGTCGCCGAAGATCCCCGACGGCTCCATCGCCCTCTGCCAAACCGGCTCAGCCCTCGTCGGCTCCCGAGAGGGAAAAATCGTTCTCATCGAACTCGACGACAGCCCCGCCGACTCCGGTCGCTTCACTCTCAAGAAATACCACGCAATTAAGCACGTCAGCCCCGAAGGCTGGCAGCACAAACGCATCGAGCTCCAGTCCCTCAACAAGTCCTACCCGCCCATCTTCCTTGAAGAAGGGCAGGCGGAGGAACTGAGAGTGATTGGGGTGTTTGAGAAAGTGGTGGAGTAACGATCACCGGCGGTCTTAGGCCGTCCGGTGGATTGAAAGGTTGGGCTTATAGTGGGCACGCTCTTGCCGTCAAGAGATCATTTATCGTAACGCCGATAGAATCAATATCGCCAAATTCGTCCTGCAGGATCGAACAATTTTCGTCTTCGACATCGAAAAGCATTTTATGGCCATCTGTATTTACCGCAAACGCAAACAAGTTTCTTCTTATGTCTTCTTCTGACTGACCATCGACGGAGATAAAATACTGGATCTCAATAACAAAAGGAAATTTTCCATCAAACTCGAAGCGCACTGGTTGTACGTCCGTTCGAAGACCGATCAAGCTAGGAGGTGCTATACGGCCATATAGTTCTTCGAATCTATTCATATTCATCGGTGCCTCGATTTTGCAGCCCAACGTTTGACTTAAGCGGCGCCATCAGGCGTCCGCTTGAAGGATGGGGTAGGTTTCACGCGATGTCCACCCGTAGAGTGGATTCAGAAGACTCTGGCATTAGCAGGAATTCTCTCCATGCACTGACTGCATTGCGAAATTCTTTCAAACCAAAGCGGCCTACAGGAGTGCCGATTTCTTCTTCAATCAGGATATCGACTTGCACACTGCTTGGGCGGAAGGTCACGCATGTGTCGTTGAGGCCGTACTGCTCTTCCGTTGACTTGCCCGATTGAACCAGGTCAATGAGTTTGAGTGCTGCTTCACACTCTGAGGCAGTATGCATCGTCATAGATAGCGCTGAGCACAAGTACCGGTCGTAGCGATCATTCTCGCCCCCCGAACACTTTGGAATTCGGTACCAAACGGCGCCTACTTCGGGATGCACCCCTCCGCTCACGCACTGAAACTCTAGAACCATGGTGAACTATCCTGGTGAAACCTAACAGGTTGATATCTTTCATTACCCATAATTATATCACTTCTATCCGGCCTGTCGACTTTACCACTTCACCCATTGCGTCTCGTCGACAAGGACAAGTCGATGGAAGCGATGATGCGCAACGACTCCGACAAAGACTGGATGCTGCCCATGCTGGACTTGCGCAACTCCTTGGAATTCCGCACCGAAGCTCTGCGGAACGAAGAGCGTTCGCGGCGCAGCTTCCGGCGGATCAACGGCAGCCTGACGCGTCACCAGATCATGGAGAAACGTTATCAGGAAAAAGCCAAGAGCGAATTCCTACCCATCGTCGGCAGCGAGGGCGAAGCGCGGCTGAAGATCCTGCAGAACAAGCAAGAAGTCGGCGAGACCTATCTGGTGCATGGTCCCTACACCCAAGCGGCGCGGGCGGACATCTTGCGCAAGCTCATCGAGACCCAGAAGATCGTGCGGGAATTGGGTCCGAAAGAAGCCGCCGAGATCGAGCTGATCAGCCTGCCCGAGTTGCAAGAGATTCGGCGTCTGTGGGTCAACGAGAAGCACGAGATCGAAGATCTGGTGCCGGTGATCTGGCGCGAGGTGATGGGGACCCCATATCCCGGCGAGGCCATCGACGAGGATCTCTTGTACAACAAGGAGACCCTGGATCTTCTTAAGGCCGAGTGCGACAAGGAGCACGGCGAACTGGTTTACGAGCTGGCCCGCAACCTCCTCGACGTAGAGCGTCAATACCGCACCCATGTCAACCGTCGCGGCCTCTTTGCCAAGTTGGAAGCGACGGTGAAGACCTGCTTCTACGACGACGAGCTGGATGCCCTTAACTACAAAATCAAAATGGACAGCATCCGCAAGGCCGGCGACTCGGGAGAGCATCTCGAGGCGGAAGCGCCGAGCCATCTCCCTGACGCTCCCGAGAGCGAGGAGTGCGAGGCATGAACGGCTTTTCCACCACGGAAAACACGGAATCCACGGAAGGAGTTCTCCTGGGAGCGCGCCAGTCCCCTGGCGCTTCGTTCTGGGGCCGCCGCAATCCTTGCGGCGTTATCGGCCGCAGACAAGGTCGAGTCATAGAGATTTCCACCATTCTTGCTTGCAACGAGAAGGAGGAGCAGTACTCTAAGTGCACCCCTCCAGTACCACCTGCTCGCTTAGGCGAGCACTGGCTGGATGAAGCCAGCGCAACCCGCTGGCTTCCCTTTTTTAATGGAGAATCAGATGCCTCGGACCATCATTTACATCGACGGCTTCAACCTCTATTACGCAGTCTTCAAAGATCGTCCCCAGCTCAAGTGGTTCAACTTCCAGAGCTACTTCGAGGCGCTCTTCCCAGGCCAAAAAGTCCAGGTCAAGTACTTCTCAGCCTTGGTGGCCGATTCCGCGCGCAAGCGACAGCTCGCCTTGATCAACGCAATGAAGGGGCAGGGCATCGAAATCATTTTAGGGGACTTTCAGCCCAAGGATGTCACGTGCCGGCTTTGCGGCAAGACCGATCCGAGAGTTCCCAAGGAAAAGAAGACCGATGTCAACATCAGCGTCGAGATGATCAGCGATGCAGGTGGCGGAGTTGTCGATCAAGTTGTGCTCGTGTCAGGCGATTCAGATCAAATCCCGGCCATTGCCTGGGTCCGCAAGCACCATCCGGCCATCAAAATCCGAGTGCTCTTTCCCAAAGGTCCACTCTTTATGGAATACCAGAAGATGGGCGTGACATGCGACTTCGTGAACAAGAAACGCATGGAGGAGCATCTGCTGCCCGAGTCATTCATTGCTGGAGACGGTGCACGGCACCAGCGCCCCACAGAGTGGCGCTGAGCTCAGCATCGGCTTTTCTCTCGAATGCCTTTGGGAGCCCTGACCTCCGTACCGGCTTGGCTTCATTCCCTGGGGCCGCCGCAATCCTTGCGGTGTCTTGTTCTGGCGCAATCGAAGGAGCCTTCGGATGAACAACCAAGCTCAAAAATCTCCCTTGCCCGGCTGGCCAATTCCCGGGGACAAGAACCGGAACTTACTGGCGCAGTTGGATGCCTTGAATCAGTTGCTGCTGCGCGGCGAGGAGCCGAAACCGTCGGGGCTGAGCGCCTTGCAGGAAGAGCTGTGGCAGGCGGCGCGGGCCGAGCGTCTCGCCGAGGAGGCGCGGCAAGCGACCAAGGCCCGTTGGGAAGAGGCGATCCGTTCGCGCTTCTTCCCGCAGATGCCGCGGGAATGGGAACGGCCCTTCCCCTGGATCTGGATCGAGGAGATGCTGATTCCGCAAGCCGAAGAATCGGGGCAGAGCGTCGAAGAGCTGATCGCGAGTCCGGCCTTCATCGAGTCCTTGGACGAGAGATTGCTGAGCCGTTTTCTGAGCGAAAGCGAGGCTCGCGCCCTGCTCGGCGAGGAGCCGCCGCGTTTCCGTGGCGACACCTTCGACTTCGGCGATTGCAGCCACGAGTTCCGCCATCTTTGCGCCCTGGCTTTACTGCTCAGGTCCGAGCGCTATTGGCTGGGGCAATTTCTGACCCGCTGCTCCTATGATCTGGCCTACGAGGCCTTGCTGGCGGCGAGCGATCTCTGTGCCTTCGATCCTACCCGAGCCGAGCTTCGCGGCTGGTTCCGCGGCGCCGCCGACGCGCTGGAATTCGACCGGAGGAACGGGGCATGAACCACGAAAGACACGAAGCACACGAAAGGGACGCGAAGGCATTCCTAGCACGGAAGGGGCCGTTCAGCTGCGCCAATATCCCGGACGCCGATGCAGATGCATCACCACGAGGATTTGGATCTCCCGTGGGCGGACGCGATAAATCACAGCGTAAGGGAAGCGCCGCACTTGGCACCGGCGCAGGCTGGCATCCAGCTTCGGCCAAGCCAGGGGATGGGCAAGGATCTGCTGGAAAGCAGCCTCAAGCTCCAGACCAAATTCCTCACCCAGACCAGGTCGGCAGGATTCGTAATGCTCGATGGCCTGCCAGATCTCAGCTTCGGCGCGATCCTCGAGGCGAAACTTCATTTTGCGAAGCGGGCGGCGAACTTCTGACGCCAGTCTTCGAGGCTGATGCTACTGGACTTGCCAGCATCGAGATCATCGGCGCGTTTGTGTGCCTCCGCAAGCCATGCGGCTTCGATCTCGGCATCAGGGGGATTGAGTCCGCGCAACAAGCTGTCAACCAAGGCAACGCGGTCCTCCAGGGGAAGGTCCTGGACCTCTTGCATCAACTGCTGTGTCGTCATGGTGGAATCTCCGTTTGTAGTTCTGCTGCAATATACTTCCAAGCGAGGACAAAATCCAATAGTCTCCAAGTCGTTCAAATGAGACCAAGATGTCGCATTTGTGAGGTGGCCGCGCCTGTTTTTTGCCCCAGCGGGGCAGCAAGATCTCAGCCTGGGGTGGAGCCGAGGGACGAGGCGCAGCCCCAGGTTGCATGCATAAGGATTCGAGCCCTGAAAGGGCGGCTTGAAAGCTCTGCACGGGAAAATCATCCGAACTTTGAATCAAGCCCCGCGGCTTCAAGTCGCCCCGCTGGGGCTCGAACTCATTTCTCTTCCTACCCGGGGTTACGCCTCGTACCTCCGCTCCACCCCGGGCTGAGGTCAGGTCGCCCCTTTGGGGCTGCAGGAAGAGCAGAGCTTCAGCTGATTCCTTGTGTTCCGTGTCTTTCATAGTGAAATTCGGTTCCGGCTCTGCCGGGATAGGGACAGGCAAGTCAATTTTTAACTCTTAACTCTTAAATCTTAACTCCCTGAGATCCCCATGATCTTTGAAGAAATCATTCTCCACAACATCGGCGTCTTCAAGGGCGAGCATCGCGTCGCCCTGGCCCCGCCGAAGAAGAGCCAGCCGATCATCCTGATTGGCGGCATGAACGGCGCCGGCAAGACCACCTTCCTCGAATCGCTGCAGCTCGCCCTCTATGGCAAAATGGCGACAGCTGGCCGAATGAGCGGCCTCAGCTACGAAGAGTATCTGCGCCGACTGATCAACCGCCAGACGCCAGCCAAGCAAGGCGCGGCGGTGACCCTGACCTTCCGCATCCACGAAGAAGGCAAGGAACGGCGCTACGCCGTCAAACGCCTCTGGGCGGAGAGCGGCTCGCGAATCAAGGAATCTGTCCAGGTCGCGATCGACGGGGAATACGACGAGGTGGTGAGCGAGACTTGGCAGGAGCGTGTCGGGCGCTTCATCCCGCACCAGATGGCGCATCTCTTCTTCTTCGACGGCGACCGCATTGAAGCGCTTGCGGACCCCGCAAAATCGGCGGAAGTGCTGCGCACCGCGATCGACGCACTGCTCGGCGTCGACTTGGTGGACATGTTGTGCAACGACCTCAAGGCCTTGAAGCAGAAGGCGACCAAGGACAAATCCAGCGACAAGGGCAAGGAGAAGCTGGACGGCATGGAGGCCCAACTGGCCGGACTGGCGGCCAAGCTCGAGGACGCCAAGCAGGATCAGGCGCAGGCCTTGACCGAGCTTGAGCGCACCCAGAAAAAGCTGGCCGAACTGGACAAGAACTATCGTGAACAAGGCGGCGAACTGGCCGAGAAAGAAGCCCTCATGCGCCGCGAGCGCGACGCTCAGGAACGCGAGCGCGACAGCCTCGGGCGGCAACTGCTGGATCTCGCCACTTTGGACCTGCCGCTCAACCTCTGCCGCAGCCTGATCGAAGCGACTTTGGAGCAATGCCGCCAAGAGGCACTGGTCAACGAAGGCGAACGCCTGAACCAGGCGGTGCAGGGCAAGATGGCCGGGCTCTTAAAGCGCTTGAAGTCCCTGGGACTTGACGCGCCGATGCTGAAGAAGGTGAAGGCTGAGATTGAAGCCGGCCTCCTCGACGCGGATGAGAGCGCGGTGCAACGCTATCTCTTGCTGAGCAGCAGCGGCGAAGGTCGTTTGAGCAGTCTGATCAGCGAAGGACTGAACGAACAGCAAGCCCGCGGCAAAGCCCTGGTGGCGGAGTTCCGCGCGGCCAGTGAGAAGGTCGACAATCTCGAGCGCAAGCTCGCCGCCGTGCCCGATGCCGGTTCGCTGGCAAATTTGCTTCAGGAACGCGAGGCTTTGCGCACCAGCGCCACCCAGCTGAGCACCCGCAAGGAATTGCGCGGCACGCAAATTCTCGAACTGGAGAAAGAGCACAGCGGGATCAGCACCAAGCTCAATCGACTCTACGAAGATGAGCACCGCAAGCAAATCGAGGACGCCGATATCGAGCGCCTCGGCATCCACAGCGAGCGGGTGGTGAACGCATTGAAGCGCTTCCGCGCCAAGGTGACCGAGAAGCACACCCACCGCCTCGAAGAGCTCATCCTGGAGAGCTTCCGCGCCTTGCTGCGCAAAGAAGGAATGATTGCCGGCATCGAGATCGAGCCGCAGACCTGTGCAGTCACCCTGCGCGATGGCCTCGGGCGCATCGTCAGCCCCGAACGCCTTTCCATGGGCGAACGACAGCTCCTCGCCGTCGCGATGCTCTGGGGCATGGCGAAGGCTTCTGGACGTCCACTGCCGGTGATCATCGACACCCCGCTCGGCCGTCTTGACAGCGAACACCGCAGCAAGCTGGTTGACCGCTATTTCCCGAAGGCCAGCCACCAGGTCTTCCTGCTCAGCACCGACGAAGAAATCAAAGGTGAATACCTTGAGCGCCTCGGCAAATCCATCGGTCGCAGCTACGCGATTGAGTTCGACAACAAGACCCAGAGCAGCCGCATCCGCGAAGGCTATTTCGCTTAACCTGAACTTCCCCCGGATTCAAGCTCAAGCCATCAGTCTCCGAGCTTGTTTTGTTCCCATGTAAATCATGTCATAATGCTTTGACTTTTTTCGGTGTCGA
>JBDKFG010000043.1:0-40371 GCA_039798785.1 Verrucomicrobiota bacterium
CTAACTGTGTTGCGGATGGCCAACGCGCCCAGAAGAGAAGCGGTAGTTTGATAGTGTGATGCCGGAAGTGCGGGATGTGCAGGATGAGGTGAAGAACCTCAGGAAATCGCGTCCGGCGCCCCCTAAATATAGACTAAAGGCCGCGCCCTGCTTCGCAAAGCCAGGAGAACGTCGCGATTTTCAGAGCTCGCGGATCTTGATGTTTCGGAAAGAGTAGACCTTGCCCTCCGGACCAGCGTGAACCTGGAGGGCGACAAACCCTTCGAGGCGTCCTTTTTCATCAGTCAGGTCAGCTCCGGCGACGCCGTTGACCCAGGTACGGATGCGGCTGCCTTCGCAAACGATGCGCAGGTGATTCCAGTCGTTGTGCTTGAAAGACTTGCCAGCGGTGAATTCAGGCAGCTTGGCACCTTTCTCCTTCGGCTTCTGAGGCTGCAGCCAGGCGCGGCCGCACTCCTCCTGGACGCCTCCGGTCCAGGCGCGCTCGCTCGGATCGACTTCGCATTGCCAGCCGGAGACGCGACCGGCGTCCTTGCCGCCTTCCGGCTTGACGATGCTGCGGACCTGTACGCCGGAATTCATGTAGGCCTTCTCAGTTTCCTCGAGCTTGACTTCGACTTCCAGCTCGAAGTTCTTGTAGGTCTTGTCGGTGCAGAGGAAGGTGTTGGCGCCGCCCTTGGCGCTGGTGCCGACGATGACGCCGTCCTTGACTTCGAAAGTGGCCTTGCCGCCGGCGCCCTTGACGCTCCAGCCGGTGAGGTCTTTGCCGTTGAAGAGATCGACGGCCGGAGCGGGGGCGGAGACAGCGGCGGGAGCGGATTCCGCGGCGGCGCAAGAGACGGCGGAGAGAATCAGGCCGAGGCAGAGGAGGGAGTTTTTCATGAGAGTGCGTTCCTTGGGTTCGGGTGGGTGACAGTGTTTTTTATTGAGCGAGTTCGCGGATCCAGACATTGCGGTAATGCACCGGGTCGCCATGGAACTGGAGCTTCAGCGGCAGCTTGGATTCATGCGCCTTGTAAGGGCGGGTTTCCTTGTAGCGGGTCGGGCCGAGGATTTGGGTGTTGTTCTGGACGACGATGCCATTGACCATCGCGGTGACCCTGGCGGGCGAGACCAGTTTCCCGTCGGCATCAAAGACCGGGGCGGTGAAGGAGATGTCGTAGGAGTTCCACTCATCGGGGGGATTGCCGGCTTTGACCAGCGGCGGCGTCTGGCCGTAGACGGCACCGAGGGTGCCGTCGGCGTAGGTTTTGCTTTCCCAGCCGTTGAGCACTTGCAGCTCGTAGAGCCCCATCAGGAAGATGCCGGAGTTGCCGGACTGATTGCCTTTGCAGCAGCTTTTGGGGATCATGAATTCGAGGTGGAGCTGGCAGGAGCCGAAGGCCTCCTTGGTGAACAGATCCGCTTTGCCAGCGACGAGAAGGCCCTCGACGATCTGCCACTGGGGATCTTTGAAGGCTTCGAGATTTCTGCCGTCGAAAATGACCTTGGCGTCGGCCGGGGCGGCTCTTGTCATGCAGGTGCCTCGGACCTGTTGCGGCTGCGGACGGGCCGGGTCGTGGACATGCCAGGTCGTACCGGCGATGATCGGTGTGTTGGTGTAGCCGGGGATCTTGTCCTTGGCTTCTGGTTCCGCCGCGCCGAGGATGAAGATGGAGGCTAGCAGGACGAGACTTCTCATGGGGATTCCTTCTTCAGTTCCTCTTCGGTGAAGGCGACGGCGCCACGTTGCTTCAAAGCGTCGCGGACCGCCTTGATCGTCTCTGGCTTAACCGCAGGGGCGCGATTCCCCCATTCGTTGCGCATGTAAGTGGCGATGGCGGCCAAGGTCTTGTCATCCATCGCAGGATTCTGCATCGAGCCGGGCATCTCGAGCGGGAGCTCGAGTTTTACGCCGGCCACATGGATGGGCCCGCGCATGCCGGCAAGAAGGATTTTCGCCAGGGTCTTGTCGTCGCCGGTGACCCATTCCGAGCCGGCGAGCGGAGCGCCTAGATTGGGCAGGCCCTGGCCGTCGGCTCCGTGGCAGCCGATGCACGCGGTGGAGTAGTGGGTCTTGCCGAGATCAAAGAGCGCTTGATCGCCTTTCGACAGCTTCACCGGTTTCGGGCCGACCGCCGTCGCGGCCGTCGCGGCAACCAGCTTCAGCGTCTTTTCGGCGAAGTCGCGCTGCGCCGAGCTCTGGGCATAGGCTCCGGCCGCGGTGCCGAGACCGGCGAGAGCAGCCTCGCCGACGTAGCTCTTGCCCGACCACTTGGTCAGGACCGCGTCGAGCGCGCTCCAGGCGGGCCAGCCGAGGGCGGCGCTGGTGCGGGCGAGGGCGGCGGCCTCGACTTCGTTGGCGGCTTGATGGCGGCTGAGGACGGCCACCAGTTCGGCGCTGACCACCGCCTGCTGGGCGGCGAGCAGAACGCTCATCCGGGCGGCTGGATTTTTCGCGGCGAGGGCGGCGGCGAAGCTGTCGGCATCGGCCTTGCCGAGACCGACAAGCGCCCAGATCGCCTGCACCTTGGCGCGGTCCCCCCCCGAGGCGAGTAGCGCTTTCAGCGCCGGGACGGCATCCTGCAGCTGGCGTTCGACGATCTGGCGGCGAGCCATGTCGGCCCACCAGGCGTTGCTGTTTTCGAGCTCCTTGACCAGCTCGGCGGCACTCGCGGTGTCGAGGGCGGGCTTGCGGCGGTCCAGTTTCGCCCCTTCCGCCTGGACGCGGAAGATGCGCCCGAAGCCGGTGAACTTGTCTAGGCCATGCTTGAGGATGTAGCGGCGCAGATAGGAAGTGACGAACTCCTTGTGCTGCAGGATGCCCATGTGCATGTCGAGGATGAGCAGCGAGCCATCGGGAGTGGCGACGCAGTTGACGGGGCGGAAGAGCTCGTCGGTGGCGGTGAGGAACTCGCTGCCGGCAATCGGCTGGACGCCCTTGGGCTTGCCCTTGGCATCCTCCTCGATGCGGATGTATTTGACCAGGTAGCCGGCGGGCTCGGGAGTGAAGAGTCCCTGCCATTCCCCCATGGCTTCGCTGTAGATGAAGGTCGGACCGCAGGCCGAGGTGGCGCTTTTCATCTTGCCCTCGTCATTGAGGATGCCTGGCTGGTAGGCGCGGTTGATGCCGGGCGTGACGCGGCGGGGCTTGCAGGCGCCGCCGAAGCCGGTGACAAGCCACTGCTTTTTCTGGTAAGGGCTACCGAGAAGGGTGTTGGGCGGGAGGATTTCGAGGGATCCGAAGTCGCTGTTGCCGTTGGTCACCAGGCGCCCCCAAGGGTCGCTGGAGATGCCGAACTGGCCGCGGAATTCGGTGGAGCCCTTGCTCCAGCTGCCATCGGCGTTACGGCGGTAGCGCTTGTCGCTTTTGGCGGAATAGATCCAGCCGTCGAGGTGCATCAACAGGCCGTTAGGCTTGTGCTCAAGCGAGCCGCCCTTGGCGTAGTCGGCGTCGACCACGATCTGCTTGCCGGGCTTGAGATCGGCGCCAATCTCGAGGAAGTAAAGCGAGTCGGAATCAGCCCAGAGGATGCCGTCGTTGAAGGGCAGCACGGCGCGCGCGACCTTAGCGGCGCCGACGATCACGGTCTTCTTCTCGTAGACGCCGTCGCCGTCGCCATCTTCGAGGCAAACGATGCCTTCCGAAGGCTTCTCCTCGTCCTTGCCATCGACGTCGAGCATGAAGGTGGGCATCTGGACGACCCAGAGTCGGCCGCGGGCATCGAACTGGGCCGCCACCGGCATCACCACCGTGGGTTCGGCGGCGGCAAGGCTGAGCTTGATACCGGCGGGAGCCTTGAGATCAGCCAGGGCTTCTTGAGGTGTGAGGAGCACGACCTTGGGCAGCTTCTCATCGGGCACCATGTCGCGCTCCATCAGATCGCGATTCTTGGCGTCCTTGGCATCGCCTTTCTGCGCCTGGGCGCTGAGGGCGAAGACTACGCTGAGTGCGGCGGAAAGGAGGATTCTCATGACGGCTTCCTTTTGTTGTTGACTTATGCTTCCTGCTAGGGAAAGACACCCGGCCGATCTTCAAGTTACCCGAAACATTCCCGAATCAGAAAAAGATACTGGCAAATCGATTTCGTCCGCGGATATTCAGGCATCTTTTTCGGGAGTGTACGGGCGTGCCTGCCAATTCCGAGCTTGCAGCAAGCTCATCAGGCGGCGGCCGTATTCGACGTAGAGTTCGTAGGACTTGTCGGACTGGGTCCCGACGGCAGCGGGGTCGTGGAAAACGGCGGCGAGGTGGGGTTCGATCGAGATGCCGCCGTCGTAGCCGCGGGATTGCAGGTCGCGCAGGATTTCCTTGACGTAGCCCTGACCTTCACCGGGCATGGTGTAGCGCTCTTTTTCGCCCGGGAGCGGGTTGAGGCTGTCCTTGATGTGGACGTAGGCGATGTGCTGGCGGATTTGCGAGTAGAATTCCCAACCGTCCTGCCAGACGTCGCCGGGCTTGGAGAAGTCCTTCATGAAGGGCGAGTTTCCGGTGTCGTAGATGAGCTGGATGCCGGGGACATTTTCGAGCAGTTCGAGGGTGTGGCGCCAGCTCATGCCGCCGTAGTTCATGCAATTTTCGTGCACCGGCTGGATGCCGGCGGCGAGGAAGCGGGCGGTGACTTCGCGAAGGCGGCGGAAGCGCTCCTGCGGCTTCTGGTCGTCGCCGGGAGAGCGGCGATAGCTCATGATCCGGATCAGCCGGGCGCCGAGACGCTGCATCCTCGGGATGGCCCGCTCCACTTCGCCGAGGGTGATGGCAAAATCGTCGTCCACGTCCTTGGCCCAGTTGGCGATTGCCGAGCCGAAACAGTTGATGTGGACCCCGGCAGCCTGAAGCTTGACGCAGACTTCCTCGAAAGTGGCCTCGTCGACGTCGTGCAAATTGCGGCCATTGACGTTGCGGCTCTCGATCGCGTTCCAACCCAGTTCGAGGGTAGCCTGGATCTGGGTGTCGATGTCGCGGCCGGCTTCGTCGGCAAATCCTGTGAGGTACATGAGCTGGATTCCTTTATGATTTTTTTTTCACCACGAAGACGCGAAGAACACGAAGTGATCAAAAAAATGGGCTTCCGTTTTTCGGGTCTGTCTCATTCAGATTCTTCGTGGACTTCGTGTCTTCGTGGTGAATTTTCTAGTTCTCAGAACTTGAAATACTCTTTGGCGTTGCGGTAGCAGATGCCTTCGACGATGGCGCCGAGGAGCTCGCGGTCGTCGGGAAGGAGGCCGGCCTCGACGTCGCGGCCGAAGATCTGGCAGAGCAGGCGGCGGAAGTATTCGTGGCGGGGGAAGCTGAGGAAGGAGCGCGAGTCGGTGAGCATGCCGACGAAGCGCGAGATCAGGCCGGTCTGCGACAGCATGTTCATCTGGTCGCGCATGCCGTCGAGCTGGTCCATGAACCACCAGCCGGAGCCGAACTGGATCTTGCCCGGAATGATGCCGTCCTGGAAGTTGCCGATCATGGTGGCGAAGACGGCGTTGTCGCGCGGGTTGAGGTTGTAGAGGATGGTCTTGGGCAGCTTGCCGTCGCGATCGAGCGCGTCGAGGAAGCGCGACAGGGCCTCGGCCTGGGGGCGGTCGCCGATCGAGTCGGTGCCGGCGTTGAGGCCGACCGTGGCGCGCAGACGCGAGTTGTTGTTGCGCAGCGGCCCGAGGTGGAGCTGCATCGCCCAGCCCCTCTCGGCGTTCCAGCGGCCGACTTCGAGCAGGACGCGGGTGCGGATGCGGTCCTTCGCCGCTTCATCGATGCCCTGGCCGTCGCGGAGGCGGGCGAAGTCGGCTTCGAGGGTGCTGGCATCGGCTTCGCTGCAGGAGGCCTGGATCATGCCGTGGTCGGAGATGCGGCAGCCGACGCTGTGGAAGAAGTCGTGGCGGCTCTTCAGGGCGGCGAGAGCGTCGCCGAAGGTGCGGATGGCGATGCCGGCGCTGGCGCCGAGGCGTTCGAGGTAGGCCGGCACCAGATGCGGCTCGTCGAGGGCGACGAGGGTTTCGGGACGGTAGGTCGGCAGGGTCTTGAAGCCGGGCGAGAGCTTGGCGGCGGCAAGGTGGAATTCAAGCGAATCGGCGGGATCGTCGGTGGTGCACAGGGCTTCGACGCGCTGCTGACGCAGCAGGCCGCAGGCGCTGTGGCTCGGCAGTTGCAATTGGCGGCTGCATTCGTCGAAGATGGCGTCGGCACTCTTCCGGTTCAAGAGCTCATAGATGCCGAAGTAGCGCTGCAGCTCCAGATGCTGCCAGTGATAAAGCGGATTGCGCAGGCACATCGGCATGGTCGCCGCCCAGGCCTGCCATCGGGCGCGGGGCAGGGCCTTGCCGGTCACCAAGGTCTCGGGGATGCCGTTGGCCCGCATCGCCCGCCATTTATAGTGATCGCCGTCCAAGGCCGCCGTCGCGACGTCCGCAAAAACCCGGTCGGAAGCAATGTCCGCCGGATTTAAATGGTTGTGATAGTCGATAACAGGCAACTTTTTAGCGTACTTGTGATAGAGCTCGACAGCACAATCGGTGTCGAGCAGGAAATCAGCATCCATGAAGGGCTTCGGCATGGTCACATCCTCGTTTTGGCTCTGTGAAAAAGAAAAGCCGGCTCCGGAAAAATTCAAGGCAACTTGAAAAATTTTTAAATATGCCTGTTTTAATCTAGGAAGCGGCTCGGCAACGAAAGCGCCGGGCTGCGGCTGGCGGCGCTCCCTCAGCGGCTGTATACTGGGGACATGCAGCAGCGAAAAATCATCTACTTCCCCGTCTTCCCCGAAAGCCTGGAGCCGGGAAGCGAGCGCAGTGACTTTGTCCGTCACTGGGTGCAGGACGTCCTGATTCCAGAGGGACGTGCGACCTGGAACGAAGCGGAAGCGAACGCCTATCTGGTGGCCACCGGTGACGGCGGCATGATGCGAGCCGCCCGCAATCACTGCGACAGCGGCAAGCCTCTTTTCGGCGTCAACTGCGGCACCCTCGGCTTTTTGATGAACCAGGTCCGTGAAGTGGAGCATCTGCCTCGCCATCTCGAGGATCTGCACACGGTCACTTTGACCCTGATGCAGGGCGAGTTCCATTGTCGCAACGGCCGCGTCGTGCGGCATCTCGCTTTCAACGACATCTTCTGCGGCGGCAACATCGCCGACTTCGTCAGCTTCCAGATCCGCGGTTCACTCTCCCATTTCCGCGACCGCCGGGTGAAGGGCAACGGCCTTTTCGTCTCCACGCCGCAAGGCACCACCGGCTTCGCCCTGAACGCCCAGGGCAGCTCCGCGGTGCTGCCCCTGGACACCCGGGCCTGGTACATCGGCGGCGTCGCCACCGGCCCATATCCCTCCAGCGTCTTCTCGCCTCAGGCAGTCGAGATCCGCTGCCAGTCGCGGCGCCCGGTGAACGGTTATGCCGACGGCTACGACCAGGAGGTGCACGACATCGAGCGGATAGTCATCACCCCGACTCGCCACCAGGTGATTCTCGCCTTCCGTCAGGACATGGATTTCGAGGCGCGCCGCCGCGAACTGGCGCAACAGGTCGAACTTGGCCTCGTCTGAGGTTTGCGGTTTAGGCGAAAGGGATTCCATTCCCGGGTGAATTTTTCCAGGAGTTCCTTCATGAGTCTGCTTTTCATCCTAGTTGTCGGCGTCGCCTTGGCGGCGCTGGTGTTCATCGGCATCTCCGCGCTCCGTCAGAAAGGGCAGGGCAGGGCCAGCCAGGAATACCGTGACCAGCCGATGGCGGAGAAAAACCGCACTCCGCCAGACCAGCCGTGACCGCAGCCCTTTCCACGCTTTTTTTTCAGGAGTCCCCAGAATGAGTGAATCCAGCCCCCTGCGCCAATCCTTCCTCGACGGCCACCGACTTCTCGGCGAATTTCTCGCCGAGCGAGCCAACACCGATCGCCTCGAACATCTCGCCCAGATCATCGCCGCCTCCTACGCCCAGGGCGGCAAGGTGATCATCTTCGGCAACGGCGGCAGCGCCTGCGACGCCGCCCACTTCGCCGAGGAGATGACCGGACGCTACCGCAAAGACCGCCGCGCCCTCCCCGCCATCGCAGTCACCGACGCCGGCCACATCACCTGCGTCGCCAACGACTACGGATACGATGCTGTCTTCTCCCGCTCGGTCGAAGCCTTCGCCCAGCCCGGCGACGTGGTCATCGGCATCAGCACCTCCGGAAATTCCCCCAACGTCATCAAGGGCCTGCAGGCGGCCCGCGAGCGCCAGTGCGTCACCGTCGCCCTCTCCGGCAAGGACGGCGGCAAGCTCCGCGGCAGCTGCGACTTCGAATGGATCTGCCCGGGCGCCAGCGCCGACCGGATCCAGGAGATCCACATGATGCTGCTGCACATCCTGATCGAGGGCATCGAACGCATCCTCTTCCCGGAGAACTACCGCTGAGACCTTGCAATAGAGCATGATCCGGTAGTACAATGATTCATGTCCAATCCGCGAGGCTGAAGTCATGGGCTTGTTCGACTTTTTCAAGAAACCCAAGGAAGCTCCAGGCGAGTCCGAAGCCGGCAAGGCTCCTGACCACCTGGCTCCGCCGCCGCCTCGATCCGACCTGATCCAGGCGACGCAAGGTCCGGAGCGGGCGCTACACGAGCGTGGCGTCACCAAGGCGGAGCTCTCGAGTTCGAACCGGATCACCCTCAGCCGCAGCCAGACGGTTGACAACAGCATCCTCCCCCCTGCCCCTCCGGTCCTGCCGCAAAGTCATCTGCCCCACGCTCGCAAACTGGTGCTTGGAGAGCCCTTGGCGCCCGCCTCGCCGACCCTCGACGACACCCGTGCAGCCACCACTCTCGACGACATCCAGATCCTGCCGCCGCCGCCGAAACCGGAAGCTCCGGCCCGCGCGTCGCAGGCCAGCGCCTTGAACAAGACACCATCACCCATCGCCTTGGCGCAAGGTTCGAGCGCCTCCCTCCCCGCCTTGGAATTCCTCCAGGTCCTACCCGCCCACTGCGTCGCCCCCGGAGCCGTCGCCCGCGCCAGCGCCAGCAAGGCCCAGGTTCCGATTTCGAAGGAGGAGGCGATCGGCCTCCTCAGCCTCGGATCCTTCCGCTTTTACGCCTGCGGCGTCTGCGACAAGCTGCCGCCGGAATACCTCACACCGATGGCCGCCCGCGACGAAAGCATTATCGAAATCCCCCTGATCAAGATCCTGCCCGTCATCCCCGGGGAATGGCTGCAGATCTCGGGGCAGGACGACAGCCGCCTCGCCATTCTCGAATCGATCAACGACCCCTTCCGCGACGTCTTTGTCAAGCAGGCTCCGCGCTCCCCGACGGCGCCTCCCGCGCCCTCGATGCCGCAGCAGGCGCCCCCCCTCCCCGCCCGGCGAACCGAGGGACTCCTGCTGCCGGCGGCCAGTCTCGCCTCGCGCCTGCCTTCCGCACACCTCGGCAAGCCGGGAAGCGCAGAATTGAGCTTCGACAAGGATGTCGCCCTCGAGCTCCTCAGCCGCGGCAGCTTCGCCCCTAGCTATTCCCTCCTCGCCAGGATCGCACCGGCACTCCTGCGCGCCGATGCTGCACAGCTAGAAGAAAATTGCGAAGTTCCGCTCGCCGAGATCCTGCCTCTCGTCCCCCCCGCCTGGCTTGAGCCCGCCGCGAACCAGGACCGCAGCCGACTCGCCACCCTGGACGCGATGACCGACCCCTTCAGCGGCGCCTTCGCCGAGCCCCCGGCCAAGGCCAAGGAAAAGCCGGCGGAAACCGTCGCCTCGCCCCCGCCAACTCCTGCCGCTCCGCCCCCGGCCGCTCCGCCGCCTGCTACCGCTCCCAAAGCCTCCAAGATCCATGGCTCGGGACTGGATCTGATCATGGGGGACGCCTTTGCCGAAAGCGGCGCCAAGATCAAGGAGCCCACCGCCTTCGAGATCAACGTCGAAGACACCATGATCGGCCGCCGGCCGCCGCAATCTGAAGCCGGCAAGCCCAAGACCCTGCCGCTTCGCAGCACCAACGCCTCCCCGCCCCCACCGCCGGAAACCCCGCCAAGCAGCGGCATCAAACCCAAAACCCTGCCCCTCAAGACCAACGCCAGCTTCGACGTGGACCTCGTTGAAGAAGACAAGTCAGCGCCCTTGGTCAAGGCGAAATCCATCCCCTTGAAAACCCATGCCGGCCTCGATCCGGCCGGGGCCAAGCCGAAGCCTCCTCTTCAGAAAGCCGACGCCCCCAAGCCCAGGAAGCAGGCCGAGGAGGACGCCATCTCCCTCGACTGCGTCGAGGAGCAGCCGCTCCTCCGCCAGGCTCCGCCCCCCCTGCGGCCCGGAGGAGTCCGCAAGGAGATCGTCTCGCTTGAAGCGACCGAAGACGGCCTCTCCCCCCGCCCTTCCACCGAGGCCCAGTTCATCCCACCTCCTCCCACGCCCAAACCCCTGGCCGCCGCCATCCCTCGCCCCCCCAAGAAACCCGCGCCCCAGACCGAGTTCGAACGCGATCAGGATCTCGTCCTGGTCAGCAGCAGCACCCCCGCCACCCCGAAAAACCTCGACACCAGCGTCAAGGAATTCAGCCGCTCGCAGGCGATGAAGGTCGAGGCGTCTCATCAGCCCAGGCCTCCCGAAGCCAAGATCGAAGCGCCTCCGCAGCCCCTGCCGCAAGTGCCTCAAGCCGCCGACGACCCGGCCAGACGCAGCACCGCCCCCTGCGTCATATCACTGCGAAGCGCCAAGGCCGACAACCTGCTCGATCTGCCCGGATACAGCCCCGCCGCGGCAGCCGCCTTGATCGCCGCCGCCCGCGACGGCAGGATCACCGATCTCGCCTCGATCGCCGCTGTGCCGGGCATCGACACCGCCAGCTTCCAGCTCCTCACCGGCCTCAAGCCCGGCGATTCCCTGCTCGCCGCCGAACGCCGCCTCAACCTCGCCGCCGGACTGCCCCCCGACCGGGACTTCCCTCTTTCCGCCCTGCTCGCCGGACTTGCCCGCAATCTCGGCTGGAAGGCCGCCTTGCTGATCTCCCCGGGAGGCCTTCGCGCCGGCGCCTCCGGCGACACCGACAGCATTTCCCCAGAGCTCGACCTCGCCGCCGCCGTCATCCCGCAGCTGATCCGCCGCAGCAGCCACAGCTTCGGCCATGCCGGCCTGCCGCCTTTGAACGAAATCTCCATCCATCTCGAGGGCCACAACCTGCGCTTCCTTCCCTGCGGCGAAGCCTTCCTCATCCTCTCCCTCCCCGGCCGCGACCCCGAGCCGGAACTGATGCGCCGCACCCGCGAAGCCGCCGCCCAGCTCGCCTGGTACTGCTCGCACCGCCTCGTCCCCTGAAAACCATGCGCCTCGCCGCCTTCATCCTCGCCCTTGTCGCCGCCACGGCGACGGCGGAAGAGCGCGAGGAAACCACGCTGCGCATCCTCCACAGCAGCGACGTCCATTCCCGGCTCGACCAAGGCGCAAGCCCGGGACGCGGCGGCTGGCTGCGCCTGGCCGCCAAGGTCGAGTCGGAACGGCGTAGGCTCGGACGAGACCGCATCATCCTCCTCGATTCCGGCGATGCCTGCCAAGGCAGCGAAGCGGCCCTCCTCAGCCGCGGCGCCTGCGGTGCCGCCATGCTCCGCCAACTCGGCTACGACGCCTGGGCACCCGGCAATCACGACCTCGATTTCGGCCCAAGCCGCTTCCGCGAACTGGTCGCCGCCGCCAAAGTCCCCTGCCTCGCCGCCAATCTCAGCGTCGCCGGCGGCCAGGAGATCCAACCCTGGACCCTGATCGAACGCCGCGGCTGGCGCCTCGCCGTCATCGGCATGCAGGCCGGCTACCTCGAAAACTGGTTCCGCCCCCGCGAACTGCAGGGACTCAGCGTCAAGGGCATGGAGGAAAGCCTCCGCGCCTGCCTGCCGGAAATCAAGAGAGCCCGCCCCGATCTCATCCTGATGATCTGCCACCAGGGACTGCTGTCACGCGACCCGCGCGGCGTCAACGAAGTGCTCGCCGCCAGCCGCCGCTTCCCCGAGATCCGCCTCGTCCTCGGCGGCCACACCCACCGCGAATACCCGGGACTCCTCTGCGCCTCCGGCTCCTGGTACGTCCAGCCGGGATTCCACGCCGACAAACTCGCCGCCGTCGACCTTCACTTCGTCCCCGGCCAGGGCCTCGCCGGCATCGAATCGGAACTCCTCGATCTTGGCGACGGCCCCGGCGATGCCGCCGCTGCCGCCGCCCTCAAACCCTATCTCGACGCCGCGACAGAGGAAAAACGCCGCCCCATCTGCAATCTCGAACGCCCTCTCAAAGCCGGCCGGCCGGGACAAGACTGCCAAGTCGCCGCCCTGCTCGGCGAAGCCCTCTGCCGCAGCACCGGTGCCGACATCGCGATGCAAGGGAATTTCGGCCGTGGCGAAATCAGCGGCGCCATCACCGGAGCCGAGCTCTTCCGCCTCGTCCCCTACGAAAACGGCATCGTCAGCTTCGAGATCCTGCCGGAGGAACTTCCCGGCCTCGTCGAGGAACAGGAGAAATGGCGCGAAAGCTCCGGCTTCCAGGCCCCGTGGGGATTCACCGCCACCCTGCGCCCAGGCCAGCGACCCGAAATCTCCCTGCCGCCGCAACTGGCGGACCGCCGCCGCCTCCGCCTTGCAGTCTCGAGCCGCAGCGCCGCGGGCGGCGGCGGACGCTACCCCCTGATGAAACGCCTCGCCGCCGATCCCTCGCGAAATGCCGTCGACCATTCAGCCGGACTCCGCCAGGCCCTGGAGGATAGGCTGCGCCTCGCTCCGCCAGGAGAATTCCGAGCCTCCGTCCTGCGCCCCAGGCAGCCGCGGCAAAATGGCGTAAATTCCCTTCAAGCCGAGGAGAAAACCGATGAGCAAGCCGAAAATTGAAATCCACTACTGCCCGAAATGCCGCTGGCTGCTGCGCTCCGCCTGGCTCGCCCAGGAACTGCTCACCACCTTCGAAGACGATGTCGGCGAACTCTCCCTCATCCCCTCCGAACAATCGGGCGTCTTCCAGGTCTTCGCCAAAGGACGACTCGTCTGGTGCCGCAAACTCGCCGGCCGCTTCCCCGAAGCCAAAGAACTGAAAACCCTGGTCCGCGACGAAATCGCTCCGGGCAAGCCCCTCGGCCACTCCGAATGCCAGCTGCCCGCCAAATCCGGCGAAGCCGTCCCTCCTTGCCCCTGATCACACCTCCTTGCCGAGATGCCGGACAAATAGCTCCTCAAGAGAAAGATCCTTGGGAATCACCTGCAGGCCCCTGATCGAACCCAAGTGATCGAGGACGCGCTCGTCGGCACATTCCAAGAGGCAGTTCCACACCAGGCCGTTTTTCTGGACTTGGATGAGACCGGGAATGACAAAGTCCGGCTCCGGTTCACGGTCGAAAAGAAGCTGCACCGAGCGGAAGCGACGCTGGATCTCTTCGAGGCTGTCGAACAAGGTCAGCTTTCCCTCTTTCATCACCGCGATGTGATCTGCCAGGCGCTCCAGATCGGCGAGCAGGTGGGTCGATATAATCAGGGTGCATCCTTCGACCGCACCGAGCAATTCGATCAAGGCGTCGAGCAGATCCCGACGCGAGATCGGGTCGAGCCCCGCCGCCGGTTCATCGAGGAGGAGCAGTTCGGGTCGCGCCGCCAGGGCCGCCGCCACCGCCAGCTTGCGCTGCTCGCCACCGGAAAAACGGCCGATCAGCCGCTTCGGATCGATGCAGAAACGTTCCAGCCCGCGCCGCGCCAGATCGATGTCCCAGCGCTCATAAAAACCGCTCATGTAATCGAAGAGCTCCAGCGGCGTCATCTCCTCCGGCAGACGCTGCTGCTGGCTGACATAGGTCACCCGCTCGCGATGCGCCGCCGAAGCGCTGATGTACTCCGCCCCCAGCAGCTCCACCTTGCCGCCGTCGGGACGCAAGAGCCCCATCGCCAAACGCAGCAGCGTCGTCTTGCCCGCGCCGTTGCGCCCGAGCAGGCCCAGCACCGAGCCTCGCGGCAAGCGCAAAGTCACCTGGTCGACGACCTTCCGGGATCCATAGGCCTTACTCAGATTTTCAGCATAAAAAGCGTCCATTAGAATCCTCCGGGGGGCATGATGGTGAGGTAGTAGCGATAGAGCAGGGCCGCCGCGACAAAGAGCAGCGCGGCGATGTAGAAATAGCGGCGGCAGAAGGGGCGGAAGCGGATGAGAAAAAAGGGAACTACCAGGACTATCAGGAGTGAAAACCAAGGAAGAGACAGAATGAATATTTGCTGCCATGCTAGCCATTTGAAATTGCGAATCGCGTCAGTAATCACTTGACTGAAAAGCCAGATTGCAGAGCCCGCGATTAAAAGACTCGGGGTGAGTATGGCGAAAATCACCGTCACCAGCCGCCATCGAGATTTTTTTTCGGAAAAATCCTCTGTCGGACTCACTGGCACCTCGCGACGTTTTGCACATGCATACAAACCGCAACCCAGAACAACCACGCCGACCAGGATAACAAAAAATTCAGACGAACTCATCTCAATTAAGGGTACGCTAGCCGCCGAGGCGATGAGCTGCATCGGCAATCGCAATATCCGATGACGTAGAACCCAGTTGATCGCCGTCAAGATGAGGATGGCAAAACTCAGGGCCAACAACGATTCAACAAGCGAAGCCTTGAAAAATCCATGATCTGTCGATTCCTCACTGATCCAGATCCGCAATACACTCATCAGCACCGTGATCACACTGATCAGCAGCATCGGCAGCCAGGCCCCCAAAACCAGCACCTGCAAACGCAGCACCGGCCTGGCCGGCAGCACCGCTTCAAACTCGGCCCCTTTCACGTCTTCACAGGTCCAGATGTGGCACAGTGCATAACAGGCGATCACCCAACAGACGACAAGCTCATTGTAGTGCTCCACCACTCCCGCCAGCACCAGCGCCGGCAGGATCAGCAGCACCAGCCAGCGCATCAGTCCCCGCTGCCGCTCGTCGCGGGCCCACAGCGCCTTCAGGTGGGCGCGGTCGCGCGGATCGCGAATCCAGAGCGAATGAATGAAAAGCCAGGGATTCATGAGATCGCTCCTTGGTCGTGAGTTTCAGGCAAAGGAGGGCAGGCGTCTCGCCTGTCACTTCCACGGGCAGGACGCCCGTGCTCCTTTCTTGAGCAACAAGCTCGAGATCGATCAGCCGGCAGGATGCTGGCGAGCCCAGTGGAGCGCTTCAGAAAATGATCCCTCACCGGAATCCCTTCCTTCTTCCACTCGGCCCCCACCTTGGCCTCAAAAAGGGCGAGTCCGACGACGATCAAAAAGCCGCCGAGAGGTAGGGACCAGAGCAAACGGCGGGGACCCAGAATCAAGCCGAAACCGATCAGGCTGGCGATGATGAAGATTTCACCAAAAGAGAGCCGGAAACTGGAATCAAAGTCCGGGTTTTCGCCTTCCCCCATCGGCAAGAGCCGACGCTGATCACAAGGCCATTCACCTGGGAAAACGAGCTCCGGATAGGCTTTTCTCCAATACGCCTTCTCACGACCTTTCTCGAAGGCCTCGGCACTCGCAAAACACTCTTTGGCAGTCTTCGGCATGAAGGAGCTTTCATCATCCAGAACCATGGCGCGAACCCACAAGGATTGCCCTTGCGAAACCCGCATCGGAGTCTGGCAGAACCTCGGATCCAGAAGATCGTCGGTCAGTATTGTCCACCTACCAACAATGACGTTTCCATCGTTGTTGCCGATCTCGCGAAAAATCACGGTGAAATCGCTGTCACGATAGAGATGGATGATCGGCCGATGAGTCACGCATGCTTGGTAGGTACACGAGTCGATAGGAAGCTGGCGCCAAGCGAAAACACTTGGCTCCGCGCCATAGGCATAGAGTGTGAGACCTGAGATGTCGTACATACCCGAATTCACTTTCTTCTCTTCGGCCAGGATGATCTTGCCGCTGATCTCGTCTCGCAGGACGACTTGGATCAAATGGGACTTGTCTCTGAAAGTCTCGAGGTCTTGTAGATTCATTCTGCGCTCAACGCTCGGCTCTCGCAGCAAAACTTCACCTTGATCGAGCTGGGCCCGGACGGCCAAACGTTCCTGCCAGAGCTCACGGCTTTTCTGATGAAAATGGATCAAGGCCAAGACAGGCAAGAGGATCAAAATCACTCCGACCCAGGCTCGTGCGGCTCCCAAGCCAAGACGCGACCATTGCGGCTTCGGCAAGCTCGGCGCCGACAGAGACTCCTCACTGCTCGCCGCGCTCACCTCGCGCTCATCGACAAACCAATCGGCGAGCCACCAAAGCAAGGGGAAGGCGACAAGCAAGCTCCAAAGGACCGCGGGTTCACGAACGATGTAGCCTTTTAAGTTCCATTCCCAGGCAAAAAAGACATTAGAAAGATCAAGGCCGTGAATCTGATCGAAACGCCCCCCAATCATCACGGCGATCAAAACGATCCACAAACCGAGTCGCATCAAAACGCTCCGGCATACCCAGTGAAGCAAAGCGAGACAGGCAGCCAAGAGGATGGGCAGGAAGATGACCGGCAGAAGATGGAATAGAGGCAACTCGTCCTCCTCAGATTTGATTGTCGGAGTATGCCAAGATTCCCCCCACCATTCCCTTCGCATCACCCAAGGCCCATCGAGGAAAAGTCCCCAGAATTTCACCGCCAAATCCAAGGACACCACGACCGTGCCGAAGAGGCTCAGCGCAGCGATCGGCAGGACAATCGTGGCGACATCGTATTGCCAATAGAGCCGACGCGGTACCGGCAAGGTGAAGGCGAACTCCTCTTGATGGCGCCCCAAGGCGCGGAAGGGATGAGCCAGCAGGAAGGCGGCGGCGCAGAGGAAGATCAGCAGTTCCTGGGGACGCGAAATCACTTGCATTAGAAGCAGCGCCAAGCTGCCGCCGATGAGCCAGCAGATCGCCCCATTCCGCCGCGTGTCGCGTCGATACAAGGCCGCTACATGATGGGATTCCCGTTCATCACGAGCAAGCAGTTTTTGCAGAAGGCGCAAATACATCAGCAGTTCTCCTGGGAGCCCTGGCGTCCCGCCGGGTGTTTTCTTGCGTGGGTCATGAAGATCCTCAGCTGTGTTGGTCGAGTTGATCGGCGAAGAGGCGATTCAGGCGCGAGGGGGAGAGTCCGGCGGCGCGGCCGCGACGGATACATTCGGCCAGTTCGGCGGCGATCTGCTGCTCCGCCTCGGCGGCGGATTGCGGCTTTGCGGTGTCCGCGACAAAAACGCCGCGACCGGGCTCCTTGACCAGGAAACCCTTTTCCGCCAGCTGATCGTAGCCACGCTGCACGGTGAGGGGATTGATCTGCAACTGCGCCGCCAAATCGCGGATCGAAGGAAGCTGCTCGCCAGAGCGCAAACTGCCGCGACGGATCAAAAGCTGAATCTGCTCCTCGATCTGGCGATAGACCGGAACGCCGCTATGGGGATTGATGTGTAGCATGGGATCCTCAACTGTATTAATCAACTAATACGGCCAAGGCGAACCCAATACAAGAGCAACAATACAGTTTTTTAATTTAAGGCTCGAGTGACTGATGAAGCGGCACTCGAGCCCGAGGCTCGAGGCAGCGCTATCGAGATCAGCGGGGTTTGAGAGCGAGGGCGAAGCGGTTGCCTTCGGGGTCGGCGAAAACTTCCGATTTCAGGCCGACGGGGGGGGCGGAGACTTTCAGAGGCTCGGATCCGGCTTGGGAAAGGCGCTGCTTGACAGCCTCGTAGTCGGTGGTGTAATACACCCAGACGATGGAGGAGCCCTTCTGCTGATCGGCCTTGGCCTGATGGCGGAGGCCGAGGATGAGGCCGTTGTCGAGCTGGAATTCGATCCAGTGGTTCGAATCGACGACCGGAGAGCCAAGACCGATGGTCTCGCGATAGAACTGCCGGGCGCGATCGAGATTGTCGACGCTGATGATGATGCCGTAGGAGCGATCGTTCATGGTTGACCGTAATGCAGAAAGGTTTGAGAGGGCCGGGAAGTCCCGGCGGACGGCGCTAAGGTAAGTGCTCTGTTCAGAAAGGCAAAAGATGCGCCCCAATACTCATGATGAAAAACGTCTTCTCGGCGGCCGCAAGGCCGAAGACCAGTCGCGGCGCCGTTCGGTGATGATGATAGCCGCCGGCTGGGCTCTGGCCTTCGGGCTCCTCTCCTTCAGCCTGTTGCTCCTCACTCATGGCGCCCGCCGACTCTTCCTCACCGGCAACCCGCAATTCACCTTGAAAAACCTCGAGATCGTCGCGGCGATGAAGGGCGACAAGCTGGTCCTTACCGACGTCGAAGGTCTCGAGGAAAGCCTGTCCCAGAACATCAAGAATTTCGAGAAGGGGCGGGTCAACCTTTTCAACCTTGACGTCGCAGCGATCCGCGAGGTGACGATGAAGCTGCCGGCGACCCGCAGCTGCATCGTCGAGCGCATCCTTCCGGACACTCTACGGATCTCAATCTTCGAGAAACGCCCAGTCGCCCGCGTCATATCCGAAGGTGGCCCGATGCTGTGCTCGCTAGACGGCATGATCCTGCCCAAGAGCGACGGCAATTTCGACAGCCTGCCGACGATCCAGCCTGGCAAGACGGCGGACGGCAAGATTCCTCGTTTCTCGCCCGGCTCGGAAGTTCAGGATCCCGCCGTCCTCTCCGCCCTGCGTTACCTCAGGCACTCAAGCACCTGGTGGCGCGAATTCGACGGAAGCAAGGTCTTTCCTGAGAGTCTCTTCACTCCGACCTTCATCCGAGTCAGCCCAGACGGCCTCAAGCTTCTGGTGCAGGTCGACGCCAAGCCCGACTGCCGTCTGGAGAAGGGAGTCACCCTGCATCTCAACAACAGCTCACCGGTCGAAATGGAGCTAAGCGTCAAGCGTGCCGTCGACTGGGTTCTGCACAATCGCGACGAAGGCGGCAAGATAGTGACCGAATACATCGAAGCGACGATGAAGGCGACCGCCGGAAAATGAAAAAGATCGCCAAAGCCAGCATCCTCGCGCCCCTGCCGACCATGCACGCCGGAGCCGGCTGCTGCGCCGAGCACAGCCACCGCGACACCATCGACAGCTCCGCTCCACTCGGGGAGCGCAAGACCAAGCAGCGCCAGGCGATCGTCGACGTCTTGCGTGCGGCTGAAGGCCCCTTGAGCGTCCAGGAGATACTGCTCGCCTGCGAAGGTCACCTCGGCATCGCCACGGTGTACCGCAACATCAAGCTTCTCACCGAAAGCCGCCAGGTGCAGACGGTATCTCTGCCTGACGGCACTCACCGCTATGAAATCTGCCCCGGACGGCACCATCATCATTTCCAGTGCCGCAGCTGCGGCAAGGTCCTCGATCTCGACGGATGCTTCCTCGGCGAGGCGGCGATCGAGCTGCCGGGGGGGCACCGCGCCGAAAGCCACGAAATCACCTTCAGCGGCATCTGCGCCGCCTGCCGCAAGAATGCCTGAAGCAAAAGCGCGACGAGGTCTCTTCAGCGAGATGCCGCAGCCACGGGACGAAAGCGGGCTGAAACCAATCTTTCAACCCGGACTCCGCATCTGTGACCGGCAGCCCCGCGACCCCCTCGGGATCGAAATTCAAAACCCTCTGTGTTCCAGATGATTCTCAGGCACGACTCAACCCTGGGCTAAAATCCGCATCTTCTTCGGGAGCTCACTAAGCTTGAGCTCAGATAAGCCCAGCTGTGGACTCCAGGTTCGACTAACGACCTCTGTTTTCTAGATTTTCGCGTCAATCAGCCGTCCCCTCGCCGTCATCCCTGGGCGTCAAGGCCGGCTGCTGCACCAGCTTCTGTTCCCGGGCGGCGAAACGAGCCATCAGCCGCAGTGCTTGGAAATAGGCAGCAGTGGCGATCAGGGTGGCGAGTCCCTCGACCGCGACGCGCCAGCTCGAATCCTGAAGCAGGATGCCGGGGAGGAGGCCTGCGCCGGAGGCGAGGAAGCCGACGAGTACGGGAAGGGCGGCGGCTCGGCTCCTGCCGAGAAAAAGAAGCAGCCCGGCGACCAGATCGGCGGCGACGAGAATCCGGAAGACGCAGGAATGATCGCCGCACCAGGCGAGATCAGCATAGATGAGAAACCGGAGCAGCAGCACGAGTCCGATGCTGCGCGGGATGCGGGCAATGCGTTCCTCTTCCCGGCTCAGCATGGCTCAGCCGCGGCGGCCGCGCTGACGAACCGCCTCGTAGAGGATCAGAGTGGTGGCGGTGGCGACGTTGAGCGAATCAGCCTTCCCGAGCATCGGGATGCGAACGTTGATCGTCGATTCCTTCATCCACTCCTCGGTCAATCCGTACTGCTCGGCGCCGACGACGACGGCCACCGGGCCGGTCATGTCGACATCGGTGTACATCGTCGTCGCATGGGGAGTGGCGGACAGGATGGCGATGCCGCGGCTTTTCAGCCATTTCAAAGTGTCATTGGTGCCGGCCTCGGCGATGGGCAGAGCGAAGCACATGCCGGTGGAAGCAGTGATGACGTTGGGATTCCACAAGTCAGTGCAGCGGTCACAGAGGATCAAGGCGTCGGCCCCGGTGCCGTCGGCGGAACGGATGATGGTGCCGAGATTACCGGGCTTTTCGATCGACTGAGCGACGATGAGCAGGGGCGAAGGCCCAAGCTTGAGATCGTCGAGCTTGCGATTGAGATAGGGCGCCACGGCGAGAAGACCCTCCGGGCGCTCGCGATAGCTCATCTTCTGGAACACCGGCGGGGTGCATTGGAAGATCGCGGCGCCAGCAGCACGGCAGCGTTCGACCAAGGCGTCTTCGTTGTCCCCGAGGTAGAAACCGGGACATGTGTAGACTTCCTTGGGGAAGACGCCATTGTCGACAGCTCGGATCAGGGATCTATAGCCTTCGATCAGCATCATGCCTTCCCGGTCCCGGTCACGCCTCTCGCGGAGACGGACGATGGATTTGACTCGGTCGTTTTGCAGGCTGGTGAGAATCATGGGCTCATCTGGGGAAAAAAAATTGGTGGCGGGAGCCGGGGTCGAACCGGCGACACAGGGATTTTCAGTCCCTTGCTCTACCAACTGAGCTATCCCGCCACACTTTGTTTCGCAGCCTGGGCCGCAGAACGGTGTAGAGGATACTGCCCTTTCTGGGATCGTCAAAGCGAGTCGAGACGATTTCTGAAGTTTTTCCTGTGAATTCCGGCCCCAGGCGAATCGTGCTTGCGCCATTAGATTTCCTCCATGTCCAGAAAACTTCTGCTTTCCATCGGCAACACCCACGCCGTCCTGGCTTCACCGGGACTGGCCTGGTCCCGGCGCGTCCCCACCGCCTCTCTCGGCGAAGCTCCCCTGGATGAACTTGTCGAGCCCTGCCGCGTCCTCTGCGCAGGCGTCGTCCCGGCCCTGCGCGACCAGCTGGCGCGCCATCATCCGGACGCTCATTTCCGCTTTCTCTCCGCCGCCGACTTCCATGGCCTGCTCGATCTCGAAGGGATACGAGGCATCGGGATGGACCGGCTTTGCAACGCCGTCGCCGCGCTGGAGCTTCTGCCCCTGCCTGCCCTCGTGATCGACTGCGGAACCTGCCTCACCGGCACGGCGGTCGCTCCGGGCGGCAAGGTCCTGGGCGGATTCATCCTTCCCGGCCGGAGACTGGCCCGTTCGGCCCTCGCAAGCGGCACCGGGCAATTGCCCGAGGTGCCGCTGAGCAGCGAGATACCAAAGCTTCTCGGCGAGGACACAGCCGCCGCGATCCGATCCGGCATCGACCTCGGTTCGGTCGAAGCCGTCAAAGGCCTGGCCTCGCTCGCGGCAGGTGCCGGCCAGCAGGTCTTCCTCACCGGGGGAGACGCCCCCTGGTTCCTACAGAACAGCGGCCTCTCGGCAGCTCCTGCCGAGTTCACCCTCCGCGGCCTCGACCGCGTCCATCATCACCTCAGCCAAGTCCGGAACGCCCCATGAAACTTCTTCGCATCAGCGCCTGCGTCGCCCTCCTCAGCCTCAGCTCCGCCTGCAGCAGCCTCAACAGCAGCAAGGCCGCGCTCGGCCTCGACACCACCCGCCACCTCTTCAACGGCAACAATCTCGACAACTGGGAGGGTGACACCCAGGCCTTCGTCATCGTCGACGGCAGCGAACTGCGGGTGAAGACCGGCGTGACCGCAGGCAATCTCTACTCGAAGGAGACCTTCAGCGACTTCCTTCTCACCTTCGAATTCAAGCTTGAAGCGGGGGGTCACAGCGGCATCGCCCTGCGCAGCGCCCCGCCCGGCGGCGACAGCCAGTCCGGCGACGCCGGCAGCAGCAGCAAGGCGATGGAACTGTTCAGGGCCTACGACCCCGCCGCGGCTGCGGGCCGCGGCGACCTGTCGCAGTCGGCGATGGAGATCAACCTGATCGACGACTACTTCCCTGAATACGCCGATCTTCGCGAATGGCAGTACAGCGGCTCCCTGGTCGGGGTCAAGGCAGCCCGCCGCGGCAGCCTGCAACCAGCAGGGAAATGGAACACCTGCACCATCCAGGTCAAAGGACGCCAGATCGCGGTCATGATCAACAGCGTCGTCATCTGCGAATCCAACCTCGACATGGACATCGCGGAAGGCAACTTCGCCCGCGGCAAGAACCGCCGATCCGGCCACATCGCCCTCTCAGCCCCGAGCCGAGGCATCACCTTCCGCAACATCCTGGTGAAGGACTTGTGATGGAATCGATCAGATACACGGGACGCTGGCTCACCTTTCACGACGACCGAGGCTGGGAATACGTGTCTCGCGCCGGCAACACCTACGGCGTCATGGTCGTCCCCTTCAGCAGCCGCAAGGAAACCGTCCTGGTCGAACAGCTGCGCCGTCCCTTCGGCAAGAAATGCATCGAATTCCCGGCCGGACTGGTCGGCGACATCGCGCCGGAGAACTCCGCCCATGCCGCTGCCCGCGAACTCGAAGAGGAGACCGGTTTCCGCGCCACCCGCTACGAACTGGTCGCCCACGGCACCCCCTCGCCCGGGCTCAGCAACGAACTGATGGATGTCTACCTCGCCACCGGCCTGGACCGGATCGGCAAGGGCGGCGGCATCCACGATGAAGACATCGCCGTCCATGTCGTCCCACTGGCGCAGATCGAGAACTTCCTCGACAGCTGCCGGGATCGCGGCTGCGTCATCGACCTGAAGGTCTACGCCGGCCTGCACTTCCTGCGCCGCCACGGCGACCAGGCCCTCGGCGCCGGCGTCGATGCCGGACTGCAAGGATGAACCTCCCTCCCCCACCGCAAACCCGGAGCTCCAGATGAACGCACTCGAATCCCTCGCCGCCCTGACCACCGTCGTCGCCGACACCGGCGATGTCGAAGCGATCCGCAAGGTCAAGCCCACCGACGCCACAACCAACCCTTCGCTCATCCTCGCCGCGGCGCAGATGCCCGCCTACCAGCCTCTCGTCGACGACGCCGTCGCCTACGGCCGCGCCAAGGGCCTGGGCGCTGCGATGGACAAGATCGCCGTCAACTTCGGCTGCGAGATCCTCAAGATCGTCCCCCGCTACGTCTCGACCGAGGTCGACGCCCGCCTCTCCTTCGACACCGCCGGGACACTGGCCAAGGCCCGTGAGATCGTCGCCCTCTACGCCGCCGCCGGGGTCCCCAAGGACCGCATCCTGATCAAGATCGCCTCGACCTGGGAGGGCATCAAGGCTGCGGAAATCCTCGAGGAGGAAGGCATCCGCTGCAACCTGACCCTGCTCTTCGGATTCGGCCAGGCAGTGGCCTGCGCCGAGGCGGGAGTCTACCTGATCTCGCCCTTCGTCGGCCGCATCCTCGACTGGTACAAGAAGGCCGAAGGCCGTGATTACACCGCGGAAGAGGATCCCGGAGTCCTCTCGGTTCGCCGAATCTACGCCTACTACAAGACTTACGGATACAAGACCGTGGTCATGGGCGCCTCCTTCCGCAACACCGGCGAGATCAAGGCTCTCGCCGGCTGCGATCTGCTCACCATAGGCCCTAAGCTGATCGAGGAACTGAGCGCCGACCCCGTCGCCGTCACCCGGCTTCTCTCCCCCGCACAGTCGCTCTCGCAAGACAGCAAGATCACCCTCGATGAAAAGACCTTCCGCTGGATGCTCAACGAGGACGCGATGGCGACCGAAAAGCTTTCCGAAGGCATCCGCAACTTCGCCAAGGACACGGTCAAGCTCGAGCAGATGGTGAAGGGGCGTCTGGCTTGAAGCCGCAGCTTCCTCTTCCTGTCGAGCCGCTGTCTCTCTCGGGACGGCGGCGCGCCTCGATCCTGGCAGTGGCTGTTTTTTCCGATCTCATCGGTGTTCCCGCTGAAGCCATCCTGCCTTTGATGATCGCCATCGACGTGGTCACCGCTGCGATCCTCTTCCATCTTGCCGGCAGGCCGCGCTGGCTTCTGCCGATCCTCGCGGTGGAATGCATCCCCGCTCTCGGCATGTTCCCGCTTTGGACTCTCGCCGCCAGCGCGCTCATCCTCAAGACGAAAAGCCCTGCCGCAGCTCCGCAAAAGGGCGAAACTGAAAGCGCCGACGGAAAAAAGTAAAGGACGTCATGCGAAGCAAGCCGCGGCCGGGAGCCGCGGCTTTTCCTCGCGAACTTGAAGTCAGAACTTGCCTGAAGCGGCCAATTCAAGAACCTTCGGCAACTCATCCCAGGCGATCCCCTTGGAGATCAGCTTCCCATGGGCATCAACCAGAGCCGTCGAGGGGATGCCGCGGGAAGCGAACTGGCCGAGCTGGAAGGGTTTCTGCTCTTCCGGAGCGAGGCCGGGCCAGGGATGGGAGTGGCTGCTCATGTAGGCAAGCATCGAAGCCTTGTCGCGGTCGCGCCCCACGAGCACCACTTGGATGCCCGCTTTTTTCAAGACTTCATACTGCGCGATGAGTTTGGGGGTGAATTGAACACAAGGACCGCACCAGGAAGCGGAAAAGTAGAAAAGCGTCGCGCGCGCCTGGGGGAAATGGCTGGGCAGGGCGGGCGCATCGTTAAAATACACCAGCTTGGGCTGGAGCGAAGCGAGGTAGGCATTGGCCGGCGAGGCCGGCTTGGGCGCGGCGGCTGCGGGCTTCTCCGCCGGGGGCGGAGGCGGAGGTTGAACCGGAGCCTGGGGCGGCTGCGCCGGCTGACAACTGTTGAAAAGGAAGGCTCCAAGGAGAAGGCTGAAGACTTGGCGCATGAGGATCCTCCATTCATGGGGTTTGAGCTATGAAGTGCATACCGGAAGACGCAGCCGAAGACGATTTTACGCAAAACGCAAGAACCATCTCTGCGGCAGGCCACCGCAATCACATCCTACCTCGACTCAAGCCCGGGAGGCCAGGACCTGCCCCAGACGGAGCCAGACTTCGTCGGCAACGGCTTCGACCGTGCCCTTGGCCTCGGTGCCGACGACGATGTCGTAGATAGCGCCGTCGGGCGGCAGCTTTTCCGATTCATGACCGTCGGATACCGCCCAGGGGGCGTTGAGCCGAACGATGACGCCGCCGGTGCCGCGAACCGTGGTGATCTCGTTGGGGAAGCGCACGTCGTCGCACATCACCACCGCGGCGGGGCTCGCTTCCGCCGCCGCGAACCATTTGTCAAGCCAGATGCTGGGGCGGTAATGACGAGCGGCGCAACCGATCTCCTGCAGGAGGTGCCGGCCTTTTTCATCCTTCACGCCATCCCAGAAAAACTCTTTGCGGCAAAGCTCCTTCAAGGGGCTGGCGAAGGAAAGGATCTGCGAGTCCAGCCCGATGCGGGAGAAACGGCTTTGCAAGGCCTGGGCGACCGAAGTCTTGCCGCAAGTGGCGAAGCCGGCAAAACCGAGTTTGAACTTGCCAGGTCCGGCGGCCTGAAGGAAGGAGTCGCGGCTGTCCATTGGCTTCATCGGGGGCCTCCAAGGTTGCTTGAGCTTCGGCATACGCAGGAATTGCGCCGGAACGACTGTAACAAGGTAACAAGTAAGGAGCCGGCCCTTTCGGACCGGCCCCTGAAGTACTCGAGGCGGGACTTGAACCCGCACGGTGTTACCCACTAGAACCTGAATCTAGCGCGTCTGCCAATTTCGCCACCCGAGCAGCGGACCGTAGAATATCTCCGGCTCGCCCGGCGTCAAGCCATCCACGGCAAAATATCCACTGTTTTTTCATTTCAGAGAATTTGCCGTCAGCGCAAAAAAGGAACACAATCGCGGCGGCGCCGGCCCTTGACCCGAGCTCACGCGACTCTAATTTTAGAGACCCCAACCCTAGGAGCACACATGTCCAAACCCGTCCGCGTCGCAGTCACCGGTCCCGCCGGCCAAATCGGCTACAGCCTCCTCATCCGCATCGCCTCCGGCCAGATGTTCGGCCCCGAGACTCCGGTCATCCTGCAGCTTCTCGAAATCCCCAACGAGAAAGCTCTCGCCGCCCTCAACGGCGTCGTCATGGAGCTCCAGGACTGCGCCTTCCCCCTCGTTCGCGAAATCATCCAGACCTCCGACCCGATGGTCGGCTTCAAGGACGCCGACTGGGCCCTCCTCGTCGGCTCGAAGCCCCGCGGTCCCGGCATGGAGCGCGCCGACCTCCTGAAGGACAACGGCGCCATCTTCGTCGGCCAGGGCCAGGCGATCGACGCCGTCGCCTCCGCCGACTGCAAGGTCGTCGTCGTCGGCAACCCCTGCAACACCAACGCCATGATCGGCGCCAGCCAGTGCAAGCGCGTGCCCAAGACCAACTGGACCGCGATGGTCCGCCTCGACGAGAACCGCGCCAAGGCCCAGCTGGCCCTCAAGGCCGGCGTCGGCGTCGAGCAGGTCAGCAACACCTTCATCTTCGGCAACCACTCGCCCACCATGTACCCCGCCTTCCCCTTCGCCCGCATCGGCGCCCGCAAGGCCACCGAAGTGATCACCGACAAGGAATGGCTCGAGGGCGCCTACTGCGAAACCGTCGGCAAGCGCGGCGCCGCCATCATCGCCGCCCGCGGCCTGTCCTCCGCCGCCTCGGCCGCCAACGCGCTCACCGACCACGTCCGCGACCTCAACACTCCCGGCAAGATCCACTCGATCGCCGTCGCCTCGGAAGGCCTCTACGGCTTCCACCCCAAGGTCTGGGCCGGCATGCCGGTGGTCACCACCGCCCCCGGCAAGTACGAAGTCATCAAGGACTTCGCCCTCACCGAATTCTGCAAGAAGAAGATCGCCGGCACCAACGACGAGCTGGTCGGCGAGTACGAGACCGTCAAGCACCTGCTCGGCTGAGATTCCCTGCAAAGCCAAAAGCCCCGCCAGTCCTGGCGGGGCTTTTTTTTGCGTCGGCCGCGATTCTCCAACCCGTGCAAGCCCCCGACAATCTGCGAATCCCTGCTGGTGGTAACTTCAGGGAGTGGGGGAGCAACGACAAGCGAAATAGACTTCGTCTTCACTCCCTCCCCCTACTCACCTAGGCCCTCGGCTCGCGTGACCGCGATTTTCAGGCGCGAGTCCCGTCAAGACATTGCTTGACGTTCTTCAGCAGTTCCTCGGCGAGAACCGGCTTCATGATCACCTGCGTGATGCCGAGTTCGAGGGCTGCATCTCGGGTGAGATTATTGGAATAGCCGGTGGCCATGATCACCGGAATGCCAGGGCGGATTTTGTGAATTTCGTGAGTGAGGACGTCGCCGCGCATCTCCGGCATCATGTAGTCGGTGAGGATCAGCTCGAAATCCATCGAATGCTGGCGGAAATGATCGAGTGCGGCCTTGGAGCTGTTGAAGACGACCGGCCGGTAGCCGCGCAGGCTGAGGGTTTCGGCCGTGATTTCCGACACCATCGGCTCGTCGTCGACCACCAGGATGCGGGCTGACTCCTGAGTTACGACCGGATCGAGGTTGGCGTTGGTCTTCTCTTGGCGGACCTCCGAGTTCGAGGCCGGCAGGTAGATGTGGAAAGTGGTGCCGCGCCCGAGCTCGGAATCAACGCAGATATGGCCACGGTGCTGAGTGATGATGCCGAGGACGACTGCAAGGCCGAGCCCGGTGCCCTTGCCGACCTCCTTGGTGGTGAAATAGGGTTCGAAGATGCGGCGCTTCACCGCCTCGCTCATGCCGGTGCCGGTGTCGCTGATGGCGAGGTGAACGGTGCGCCCGGTGAGCTGCTGGCCGCAAGTGCAGCAGCTGTTGGATGCGCCTGGCAGGTCATGAGCGCTGATCTTCAGGACTCCGCCATCGGGCATGGCGTGGTTGGCGTTGACGCAAAGATTCATCAGAACCTGGTGGATCTGGGTCTGGTCGCCGCGGATGAAACTGAGGTCGGGATGGACGTCGAGCTGGGTGCTGATGTTGGACGGCTGCGTCGATTTGAGCATTCGGGCGGCCTCCTTGAGGAGGACGGAGAGGCTGACGTCGATGTGCTGCTGCTCGGTCTGGCGGCTGAAATTGAGGATCTGCTTGACCAGGTCCTTGGCACGGTTGCCGGCGCGGATGACTTCTTCCAAGTGCTTGATCTGCTTGGCGTCCTTGGGCAAAGTGCTGCGGGCGAGATCGCTGTAGCCGAGGATGACTGCGAGCATGTTGTTGAAGTCGTGGGCGATGCCGCCGGCAAGAGTGCCGATGAGCTCGGTCTTCTGTGATTGCGCCAGCTGATCCTGCAGGCGATTCTTCTCCGCCTGCATGACTTTCATCTGACTGATATCGAGACTGATGCAGAGGACGCAATGAAGCCCCTCGAAAGTCAGAGGAATGCGCGAAGTGAGGAACCAGAACTCGTCGCCTTCAAGAGTGACGATCCGCTCCTCGATGGAGAGCTGCGGCTGGTTGCTGGCGATGATCTGGGCGTTGGGCGCGATCATCTGCTCCATCTGGCTGTAGGCTGCGCGGTTCTGGTCGACAAGATGGCTCCAATGGCGACCGAGAAGATCCTCCGGCGAGGACCTGAAGAACTTGGCGAAGGATTTGCTTGCGAGCAGCCAGACGCCCTCCGAGTCGAGCACGAAGACATGGGCAGGAGACTCGTCGATAACCGCCTTGAGGAACTGCTTGTTCTGGCGCAAGGCGCTTTCACTGGCCTTGGCGCGGCGGAGGTTGAGGTAGGCGCTGAGCTGGAGCCGGACGCGGGCGAGGACTTCGTAGATCCGGATGGGCTTCGAGGCGTAGTCATTGCCCCCCGAAGTGAAACACTGGTTGATGGTCTCGGCGTCGTCACGGGCAGTGACGAAAATGATCGGGATGTCGACGAAACGGGGATCGGCACGCATGCTTTCGGCGACCTCGAAGCCGCTCATCCCGGGCATCATCACGTCGAGGAGCACCAGGTCTGGCGTGATCTTCTCCAGATGCGCCAGGGCGGCCGGGCCGTTGTTGACGCAGGAGCAGACGAATCCTTTCGAACTCAGGAGGGTCTCCAGGAGCTTCACCGACAAAGGCTGATCGTCGACGATCAGAATTCTCATTCCTTCCAGCTTCTCTCCATTCATGAAGATCCCCCTAGGCAATTGGGACTCGCGGCTTGTCTGTTCTAAGATACGATGGATCACCCGTTCTCCGCAAGATGCCGGGAAAGTTTTTATCGGCTATCCGCGGAATAGTTTTCCCGACTGGGGTGGGCCAGGCTCAAAAGCCCTCGCGAAAAGTCCTTGGCACGGCGTTTGCAATCCTCTTCCGGCAGACCGCTCGCCAACCGACAACCCAGGAGCTTCCGCCATGATCGAAGCCATACAATCTCCAAGCCCCATCGCGGCGCAGGCCCCGACACCGGGCGGCAATGCGGAGCTCGGGAAGAATTCCTTCCTCAAGCTCCTCGTTGCCCAGATGCAGAACCAGGACCCCCTCAACCCGCAGTCGAATGCCGAGTTCGTGGCCCAGCTGGCACAGTTCAGCTCCCTCGAACAGATGCAGGACGTCAACAAGAACCTCGGCAGCATGCTGACCGGCTCCCAGCTCGGCGGCGCCGGCAACCTGATCGGCAAGCAGGCTTCCTGGAACGACGCCCAGGGCCTGCGCCAGAGCGGCCTGGTCGAGAAAGTCACGATCAGGGACGGCGCCCTGCAGGCCGTCATCAACGGCATCGAAGTCCCCGCCGACAAAATCACCGAAATCGCCCAAGCCCCGCTGGCTCCCTGAGCCCGGGCTTACCGTCTTTTGCACCAGAACTGAAAAAGGAGTCCCGCCATGAGTCTTTCCGCCGCACTCAACACCGCAGTCCAGGGCATGGCCGGCCAGTCGGTCCGCTTCCTGCACATCGGCAACAACATCGCCAACTCCAGCACCACCGCCTTCAAGAACAGCGACGTCAGCATGTTCGAGAACATGAGCCCGAACGTCAGCTCGCCCGGCGCCGACGGCAGCCGGGTGCAGCCCGGCGTCGGCGTCACCGTCTCAGGCACCGTCACCGACTTCGCCGGCGGCCAGATCAAGGACGACTTGCAACCCGGTCACCTCGCGGTGATCGGCGAAGGCTACCTCACCGTGATCCAAGGCACCTCGACCTACCTGACCCGCGCCGGCGACTTCTCCATCGTCGAAAACCCCGCCAACAAAGGCGCCACTCCGCCCGAATTCGTCCTCAGCCGCCCCAACGGCGCCATCCTCCAGGGCGCCGCCGACGTCGGAGGAGCGATCTCCGGACCGTTGACCTTCCAGGAACGCCCGGAATCCTTCTCCTTCTCCGCCAACGGCACTGTCACCGCCCTGCCGGCCACCGTCACCGTGGTCAACGGCAACATCGGCCTGAAGCGATTCCTGAACCAGAACGCCCTGATCAAGAAGGACGCCCAGATGTTCGCCGAGACGGCGGACGCGATGGCCTTCACCACCGACCCCGAAGTCCCTGGCGCCACCGGTTCCGGCTACCTCCGTCAGGGAGCACTCGAACAGTCGAACGTCGATCTGACCCAGGAATTCACCAAGATGATCATCACCCAGCGGGCCTTCACCGCCAATTCGAAGACCATCACCACCGCCGACGAACTGCTCAACACCGTCATCAACATGAGACGCTGACCGATCATTCCTGAAGCCGCCGCCATTCCCGGCCACGCCGGGAATGGCGCCCAACTCCGAGGTCCCCCATGGCAGAAGATCCCAAAAAAGCCGAGGCCCCGAGCGACATCGAGGTCAAGAAGTCGCAAGAAGGAAAGCTCATCCTGGTGGTCGCCATCCTGGCGATCCTGGTGATCGTCCTCACCCCAGCCGTCACCCTCTTCTGGCTGAAATCCTACAACCCGGTGGAGAAGCAGGCCGCCGTCGCGACCAAGGAGGAAGGCGAAGAGAAGCCGCGCTACGAGGAAGTCAAACTGGCGCCTTTGAAGTGCAACATCTCAGGAACCAAGGGGACTCGCTTCCTGATGTTCCAAGTGACCATCAAGGTCACTCCGGCGCCGGACGATCCCAACAAGACTTCGATGGCCTATCTCTTCACACCCAAGAAGAGCGACGACACCTCGAAGAAGATCAACCTGGTCGGCCAGACCAACGCCAAGCTTCTCGAGATCATGAGCAATCTGACCCTCGACGAACTCGACGCCCCCAACGCCCGGGGGCGCACCGCCGTCCTCATCGCCAAGGCCCTGAACGAATTAAAAAACAAGGAAGCACCGAAAGTGGAGGGCGACATCAAGGAAGCCTACTTCGAGGACTTCTTCATCCAGTGAGGATGAAGGGTTGGAATATCCGGCGCCCGCAGGCACATTGCCGGGAATCAAAGAGCTAGGAGCCCGACCTCATGGCCAACATTCTCTCCCAGGACGAGATCGACGCCCTTCTGACCGCGATGCAGAAGGGCGAATTGGATTTGGATGCGCAGGAGAAGGACGCCGAAGGCGCGGGACAGGTCGAAATCTACAATTTCCGCCGCCCCAACCTGATCAGCAAAGAGCGTCTGCGCGGCTTCAATTCGATGCACGAGCAGCTCGTCCGCCAGGTCCAGGCCGGGCTCTCCCTGCTGATGCGCTCCAACCTGGAAGTCTCGGTCGCCTCGATCGACCAGATCCTCTACCAGGAGTTCGTCAAGATGATGGACCGGACGACCCATATCGAGCTCTTCACCATGGAGCCCTTGCCCGGCACAGGGGTGATGGAATTCAAGCTGCCTCTGATCTATGGCGTCCTCGACCTCCTCCTTGGGGGCAAGGGGGACGTACAGACCGAGGTTCGCATCATGACCGAAATTGAACACTCGGTGATCGAACCCTTCCTGCAGGTGATCACCGAGAACGTCTCCTCCGTCTGGAACGAAGTGGTCGAGGGATCCTTCAACACCGTCCGCACCGAAAGCGACCCCGAGATGGTGCAGTCGGCTCCCGCCGAAGCGCCGATGGTGGTGGTCACCATGGTCTGCAAGATAGGCAACGCCAGCGGCCTGATCAACATCGCCTATCCGCTGCCGATGGTCCAGACCCTTCTCAGCGGCCTCGACGCCCGCAGCTTCACCGCCACGGGCTACTACGGCAAGACCATCCCCAAGGACTACCGCAAGGACATCATGTCGGCCCTCGCCGACATGCCCCTGCCTCTTTCCGTCGACCTCGGGCGCCTGAGCCTGACCTCGCGCGAACTGGAATCTCTCGGCGTCGGCGATGTCGTCATCCTCGGCACCCGCACCGGAGACCCCCTCACCCTCAATGTCGGAAAGGACAGCTTCTGCCCCGTCCGTCCCGGCCGCTCCGGCCAGAAGCTCGCGGTCAAGATCCTCGAGAGCGCCGAGGCGAAAAACCGACTTGATCTGATCGAAAAGCTGCTGGGCGCCCCCCAGCCTTGAACATGGAGAACTGACTATGCCCGGCAACGACGCCGCGAAAGCCGAATTCGCCCCGGTCAACCCTTCGCCTTCGGCCGGCGACGGCGGCCGCCGCAACCTCGAACGGATCTACGACCTCTCGGTCCAGGCCCGGGTGCAGCTCGGCGGCACCAACATGACCATCCGCGAACTCCTCAGCCTCAGCCCCGGAACGGTGGTCGAACTGGACCGCATGGCCGGGGAGAGCATCGATCTGCTGGTCAACGACATCCTCATCGGCAAAGGCGAGGTGGTGGTGATCAACGACAATTTCGGCCTGCGCATCACCGAGATCGCCAGCGCCGAAGACCGCCTGAAGAAGCTCTGATGAAAGCGCAGCGGCAGCCTCGCATCCTCATCGTCGACGACACGCCGGCGCAGCTGCGCTTCCTCGAAGTGATGCTCTCGCGTCAGGGCTTCGACATCCTCACCGGCTCGTCCTGGGTCGACGCCGAGCGCACCCTCGCCTCCTCAGGCCTGCCCGACATCGTCCTGATGGACGTGATGATGCCTCTGGTCGACGGCCTTGAGGCCTGCCGCCGCTTCAAGCAGATTCCCGGAGCCGCTCAGATCCCCTTGATCTTCGTCACCGCCGTCGACTCCCAGGAGATCGTCGACAAATGCTTCGACGCAGGCGGCTCCGACTACGTCAACAAATTCGCCACCGGGCGCGAACTCGGCGCCCGCATCCGCACCCAGCTCCGCCTCGCCGACAGCCGACAGGCCGAAACCCGGGTCCTGGAAATGGTCGAGGCGGCTCTCGACGCCCTGCCCGACGCCCTTCTGGCCCTGCGCCGCGACGGCCGACTCGCCTTCGCCAACGCCAAGGCGAGGCAATGCCTGTCGCAGCCGACGGCCGACCTTGACTTCCTCTCTGCCGTGCCGGTCGACATCTCCCTCATCCTCGGCCGTGACCAGTTTCTGGAAAGCCGCGGGTCCGGCAAGCCCAGCGGCGGCCGGGTCAACGTCCAGGGCCGCAGCTACATCATCAGCGCCACGCCCCTCAACGACGCCCACTGCGGCGAGACGCCTCTGATCTTCCTCTCCTCGCGCGACGTCACCGAGGAGGAGCGGATGGAGCGCCACCTGCGGCAGTCGCAGAAGATGGAAAGCCTGTCGCGCATCGCCGGCAGCATGGCCCACGAGCTCAACAACATCCTCGGCGGCCTTCTCGGCTCCCTGTCGCTTCTGCGCCTCGGCGACAGCCGTTCCTCGGAAAGCCTGATCACCTCGGCGGAGAACTCCGGACGCCGCGCCTCCAACGTGATTTCCCAAGTCCTGGACTTCGCCCGCAACAACGACGAACAGATCCTTGCGGTGCCGGTCGACACCGTCCTGCGCGCCTGCCTGGCCCTGCTCCGCAACGCCTCGGGCCGCAGCCTCTTGAAAGTCCCCGAAAAGCCGATCGAAGGCAGCGTCCTGATCAACCCCGTCAATTTCCAGCAGATCCTTGTCAACCTGGTCACGGCGATGGCTCAGGCGCATCCGGGCCAGGAGCTCTCGCTCATCTTCTCGCTCAGCTCCGCCACCCCCCATCCTGCCGGCCCGGCGATGGGCATCCTGCCCGGCGTCCACCTGCGCGGCCAGGTCCGCCTGGCCCAGGCGCCGGAATCGGAGGAGATCTTCCTTAAAGGCCATCCGAGCGAAGCGGCACTCGGCCTCGGTGTGATGATCGCGGAAGGCATGGTCAACGACGCCGGCGGCCAGGTCTTCGTCGAAGGCGGCATGAACGCGCCCCAGTCGATCGGCTTCCAGATTCCCGCCCAGGCAGAGCGCCCGGCCGCGACGAACCCCACCCCAGAAGCACCACGCCTGATCATCATCCAGGAGCCGGACGCCAACCTCCGCCGCGTCCTCGAGGACATGGCCTCGATGCTGCCAAGCTGCCGCTTCCGCCTCGTCAACACCCCCGAACAGCTGATGGAGCGACTCGCCGATCACGACCAGAAATACGACGTCGCCATCGTCGACGCCGACGGCCATCCCAAACTGGCCGACAACATCATGCTGATCCGTTTCACCCGGCCCGAAATGAAGCTGGTCATCGGCTCCTCGCGCGATCCCGAAGCCGCCGCCGCCCTGGCCCGGCGCGAAGACATCGCCTTCCTTGAAAAACCCTACCGCTTGCGTGAATTCCAGAACCTGATGGTCAATTAAGGGGGCGGAACTGCTTCCTGCCCAGATGATAAGGGAGAGAAAAACGGAGCCCTGGCACAGCATCATCCTAACTTCCACAGCTTGAATGAAAGCTTTAATCGCCTATGACTTGTGCGGGGATCGCAACTGTTGCCGTCTTATCCTGATGCTCAATGTCTTGCGCTTCAACTTTTCCAGGGTCATCTCCCGGCGGCAAACCAGATCAGCGGCGCTGCCGAGCCCAGCAGCAACAAGGGCAGGCAACCCTTCCTGGCCGGAGGCTCGAGTTCCGGCGGAGTCTCGGCGGCTTCGCGACGATAGGTCTCTCCACTTTCGAGCTCGTCCATCACCCGCTGCAGCAGCTCGAGAGTGTGCCCATGCTCGGGCCGCTTCTCCTGTTGCGGCGAGAGCATCGCCATCACCAGATCGCTGAGCAGCAGCGGAATCCTCGGGTTGAGCTGCCGCGGAGAGTCGCAGACGCCGCGAAGGCAGAGATCCAGCTCGTCCTCCATGCGGACGGAGAAGAACGGCCGACGGCCGCTCAGGACTTCGTAATAGATCGCTCCGAGGCTCCAGATGTCTGAGGCCCGCCCCGCTGCGTCTCCTCTCACCACTTCAGGCGCTGCGTAGCCGCGGTTGGGGATGAGCAGGCGCTCGCTGCGACCGGCCGCCCGCGCCGTCTGGAGCAGCGCCGTCCCCAGCTGCAGGTCGAACACCCTCAGGTTGCGGTGCTGATCGAAACGGAGCTGGCTGGGACGAAGACTGCCATGTACCAGCCCCTGCTCGTCGAGATCCTCGAAGAGCGAGGTGATGTCGAGCATCAGCTGCAAGGCCTGCGGGAGCGGCACCGCCCCTTTCGCCATCCTCTCCTTCAAGCTCTCCGCCCCCGGCATCAGATAATGGGCGCAAGGAAGCCCTTCCACCGTCTCCACCTTGACCGGCTGAAGCAGGGAGGGATGCTTGGTCTCCGCCAGCTGCAGGGCGGTCTTGATGAAGCAACTCTTCATCTCCGGCAGGACGGCGAACTCCGGCAGAAGGCGCCGCAGCAGCAAAGGTGTGGCGCCTCCCTCGCGGACCAAAGTATGCAGGGAACTGAAGGAGTCGCGCCCCACTTCGTCGGCAAGCAGATGGCTGCCGAAAGGCAGACTGACCCTGAACTCGCGCTGGCAGGCGGGACAGGCGACGGTTTTGAAGGCGTGCTCCCCCCGCAGCTCAAGGCGGCGGGAACAGTGCGGACAGGGGATTTTGAAAGACTCGCTCATGGCGCCTAATCTGATCGTCCGCACATCCTTGTCCAGCCCTTGCAGCCGGACGGGAGCGGACGATCTTCTCCCCAAGACCACTTTGCTCAGCAGCCCACGGAGTCCACCATGCCCGATCCAGCCCCGATCAAGACCGACCTTGTCGCCGGAAACACCTACGCCTGGTGCCGCTGCGGCCAGTCCAAGAAGGCGCCCTTCTGCGACGGTTCGCACCGCGGCAGCGGCATCACCCCGCTGGCGTTCACTCCCGACGCCAGCGAATCCGCATGGCTCTGCGCCTGCGGCCAGAGCGGCAAAGGCCCCCGTTGCGACGGATCCCACAGGCAGCAGAGCTGAAATGGGCCTGGAGATCGAAAGGAAATTCCTCGTCGCGGGCCGCCCCTGGGAGGGTCTCCCCGGGGAGCTCCTCAGCCAGGCTTATCTCGCCAGAGGCGGCGTGACGGTGCGCATCCGCCGCGGCGAAGGCCGCGCCTGGCTGACGGTGAAGGGTCGTAGCGACGGAGCCGGGCTCAGCCGGGCAGAATTCGAATACGAGATCCCCGATGCCGACGCCGAGGCGATGTTGCGCCTCTGCGAAGAAGCGCCGCTCAGCAAGCGCCGCTACCGTCTCATCTTCGGCAGCCATCTCTGGGAGATCGACGTCTTTGAAGGGGACAATCTCGGCCTGGTGGTGGCGGAGATCGAACTCGACGCCGAGAAGGAGGAGTTCCTCCGTCCTCCCTGGCTCGGCCGGGAGGTCAGCGCCGAGCCCCGCTACCGCAACTCCTCGCTCGCCAAACACCCCTGGAAGTCCTGGAGCCCCGCCGAACAGGCAGAGTCCCGCCCCTGATCAGGACCTTGTCGTTGCAGCGCTCCGCCGGCTTTTCCGGCGCCGGAGGAAAAATTCCGAAGCGGCGCTAGAGTCGCTGCACAACCACGCCACGATCGGAATCACCCGCTCGCACTACAAACATCTAGAGGTCGCACCATGCCGCTTTTCGGCCGCCCCAAGTTTGCCTCCGTCACCTACATCAAGAAGCCCGCCAGCCTCGCCGCATCCGCCGACGCCGCAGCGGAAACGGTCAGCAAGGAGAAGCCTAAGGACTCCTGCAAAGGCTGCAACGCTTCCACACCCCAGCACGAAGTCACCGCCAACCTCGGGATCTGCCCGAAGTGCGAATACCACCACCCGATGACCGCGATGCAGCGGATCGCCCTCCTCAGCGACGCCAACTCCTTCCGCGAACTCGACGCCAACATGAAGTCGATCAACCGCCTCGGATTCGAAGGCTATGACCGCGGCTACCTTGAGAAGGTCAAATCGACCGGTCACAACGACGCCATCGTCACTGGCCTCTGCAAGCTCGACGGCCAGGACTACGCCATCGGCGTCATGGACTTCCGCTTCATGGGAGCCTCGATGGGCTCGGTCGTCGGTGAAAAACTCACCCGCCTCACCGAGGCCGCCACCGCCAAGAACCTCCCCCTCCTCATCGTCACCGCCTCCGGTGGCGCCCGGATGCAGGAAGGTTGCCTCTCCCTGATGCAGATGGCCAAGACTTCAGGCGCCCTCGCCCGCCATAGCCTCGCAGGGCTGCCCGTCATCATCCTCCTCACCAATCCCACCTACGGAGGCGTCACCGCCTCCTACGCATCCCTGGGCGACATCATCCTCGCCGAACCCAAGGCCCTCATCGGCTTCGCCGGCGCCCGTGTCATCCAGACTACCATCAAGGCCGAACTCCCCCCGGACTTCCAGACCGCTGAATTCCTCGAGAAGCGCGGCCTCGTCGACCGCATCATCCACCGCAAAGGCCTCCGTCGCGAACTCTCGCTGCTCCTGTCCTACTTCAAGCCCGGAATCGACGCCCGGAAATAAACTCCGTACCAACCACAGACGCCGCGCCCCCCCGGGGACGCGGCGTCGTGCTTTTCATCTCAAAAAGCCCCGGGCACGGGTCTTGCAGTAGACCGAGTCCAAACAGCAAGGACAACCCATGACCGTGCCCGCAATCCCCCCCGAAGCGGAAACCTGGAGCGCCAGCCCGGAGACCCCTCTCTGCCTGCTCGCCGGCGGCCGCCGTCGCTGGGCTGAAGATCCCGAGGATCCACTCAAGGATCTCCTTGATGATCAATCCCTTGAAGTCAAATTCATCCTTGCCTCGCCCCTCCGTCCCGCCGCCGCCGCCGAACTCCGCCGCCGCCACCCTGAGGCCGTGATCATCGAGGCCGAATCCCACCCTCTCCGCCGCGGATTGCGCCCTGCGCAAGCCTATTTTTCCAGCCGGGAAGAGTGCCGACACTGGCTGCGGAAAAATTTTCCTAATTCACTGAACCCCCTCGGCGCCCTCTGCGTCATACCGCCACGGCTTCGCCGTCTCGATCCGAGCTGCGTCGACATCTTGGAAGGCGGACTCCTCGACGCCTGCAAGGAGTCTGCCACCTTGCAGGTCCATGCAGTCCTGAAGAACTGGCATCGCACCATGAACCAATTGCTCAATCTCGCGACGATCAGCCCCAGACCTCAGCTGCCGGATCTGCGCCGCCGAGATTGCGTCGTCGTCGGCGCAGGCCCCTCCCTCGCCTTCAACGCCGCGAGCCTGCATGACCGCGGCGACGCCTTCGTCCTCTGCTGCGACGGCGCCCTCGCCGCACTGATCCATGCAGGAGTCCGGCCTGATGCAGTCGCCAGTCTCGATGACTCTCTGCTCACCTGGCGTTTCGCCGCGGCCCTCGGCGAAGCCGCGCGCGACCTGCCCTTGATCGCCGCCAGCTCCGCCAACCATGTGCTGCTGCGCCACTGGCCCGGCCCCGTCACCCTCGCCGGCCCCTGGCCCGAATGGGCGCCATCCCATCCCTGCGCACGGGTCCCGATCGGACTCTGCGTCGGCCATTTCGCCGTCGCCCTCGCCCTCGCCTGCGGCGCCCGCCGCGTCATTCTCGCCGGCTTCGATCTCGCCTACCGCGATGGCCTCTTCCATGCCCCAGGCATGGCCGTCCCATATTTCCATGACCGCAAAGCGCCTGATGAATGCGAAGTCCCTGATTGGGACGGGCTCCCGCTGCGCACCGACCGCAGCATGCTGATGTATCTGCGGCATTTCGAAGAGCTCTTCCGTGCCAATCCTCAAAGCGAATTCATCGACGCGACCGAAGGCGGCGCCCGAAAACAAGGCTGCCGCCGTCTTAGCCTGGCCGAGGCCTTGGCCGGCAGCGAAGCCAAGCTCAGTCCTTCCTGGCATCCGGAGGATTGCCGCGACGCGCCGGCGGCGCTCAGACTCGAGCTCCTCCAGGATTGGGAAAGAGAGGTCCCAGATTCACTGCTCAAAGCTTTCGCCCCCAGCCCTGCCCAGGAGGATCTCCGCCTGGCGAAGACACTATGCAGGCTCCTGAGCCAGACTCCGGCCTCTGGCAGGGGCTGGCTGCTGTTGGCTCCCAATCCGGAACGGGAGATCCTGCGCCGCCTCGCCTCCGACTTTCGGCTCGAAATCTCCCTCGAGATGGAGCCGGCCGCCCTTCACGAACTCGCCGCCGCCCTCGTCTCCAACCCCTGCCTGGGCATCCTGGCTCCTCTCCAACTCTGTCCGCCTGACCTGGCAGCCGTCTTCCATCTGCCTTTGATGGAATGGACAAACCAAGCGCCGCCTCAGGAAGCTCAGAGACATCGCTGGATTCCCGGCTATTCAATCATCGCCAGCCCCTTGCACGAAAAGGCCTGGCGGCAACATATTGGCTCAGACCTGCCGGTCATCGCCTGGGAGCAGCCTTCATGAACACCGAACTGGACATTCGCGATCGACTCAGCAGCGTCAGCAGCGAAGAGCTCTGCAGGGAACTTCGCGCCACCCGCCGTCGACTCGGGGAATTCATCCGCCAACAACAACAGATGCTGAGCATCGCTCTCACCCATGAAGAAGTGCTGCGGGTCCCGTCGAAAAGCCTCGAGCACCAGGAAATCGTCGATTCCGTCGCTCAGGAAGTCCGCGCCGCTGCCATCACAGCACCGCAATCCCCCCAAGTCCAGATCCATCAGTCTCAGAAATCGCAGGTCCAGATCCCGACAACTTCAGCCAAGGCGGCCGAACTCAGCCCTGAGGAAATCGCCAGGCTCGACAGCGAAGCCCTGTCGCGCGCCTTCGTCAGCAACGATGAACTCTCCTACCTTCTCAATTTGGAAAAAAGCCGAAATCACGACTTCTCCATCGCTGCGCCCCCCCCCTCCCCCTGGTCGCTGCCCGCCACGCGCCCGCAATTGGCCTTGGACATCTCCGAGCTCGACCAATATCGACGCCAAAATCTTTCGAAATCGAACCCCGCCAAGGCCCCAGAGCCGGTCTCCCTCGATCAAAGCGACATCGACAAACTGCTCGCCCAGGCCTCGGCTCCCGCCAAGGCCCCAGAGCCGGTCTCC
>JBDKFG010000044.1:0-40183 GCA_039798785.1 Verrucomicrobiota bacterium
AAATCTTTGATTTTGTTCGCGTTCTGTTGAATCTTGAATTTTGAATCTTGAATCGGATTCCCGAGCTGAGCCCAAGCTCAGCTTCGGAATCCAGGTTCAGTTGGTGGTGACGATCGACGAGGCGTTGGCGGTGATCACCAGGGCCTGGAAGGCGCACTTGCCGCAGTAGCCCTTGGTCTCCACCAGGTAGCGGATGGTGTCGTTGAGCTGCTGCTGCTCCTTCGAGTTGACCGAGGCGGAGGAAGTGCCCGACTTGATCCAGCCGAGGAGCTTGAGGTTTTCACCGGACTTGAACTCGTTCTCGAAGACGTATTTCTTGATCGCGTTCTGGTAGCTCGGCTCGTCAGCCAGCAGGACTTGATAGGAGACCGAGGCGATGGCGTCAGAAAGCTCCTTGCGGAAGACGTCGCGGTCGGCGATGCCGAGGTAGCCTTCGACCGTCTGCATGAACTTCTCGTCGGGCTTGACGTCGGCCTGGGTGACCTCGTGTTTCACCGTGCTGTTGTGGGCGTAGGCGCGGACGTGGTCGGTGTATTTCTTCCAGGTGGTTTCGACGACGCTGTCGTCACGCAGGACGGCGGAGTAGACGTCGGAGGCAATCTGGCCGAAGATCCAGGATTTTGCCTGAGGCAGGACCTTTTCGGCGTAATGGGAGAGCTTGGCCTTTTGCGAGGCGAAGGATTCCTTCACCATGTTTTCGAGGCGGACGTGGAGGTCGAGGGGGGTGGAGCAAGGATTTTCGAGGGCGATGGAGTGCAGCATCGAGCGTTCGTTGGCGTCGGCCTTGAGGCGCTGGATGTTGGCGTGGTATTCGCTGACCTGGAAGTGCTCGGTGGTTTCGAAGACGTTCTGGATGAAGCGGGGGTCGAGGCCGAAGGTGCCTTCGGAAGGCTTGATGAACTCGAATTCGTCGAGCATCGCCTTGGCCATGTTATTGTCGACTCCCGAGTCGGAGCGGCCGGCGTAGATCAAGGCCTTCTGGAGAAGAGTGATGTTGGGATTGCGCTTCGACTCGTAGAGGCGGCTCATCGAGCTGACCAGCGACAGGTATTCGAGCGAATGCGGGGCGACGTGGCAGATGTGTTTGCGGTCGCGGTGCCAGCGGCGCGAGTTGTTGGAATAGGTGTGCGAGTAGATGTGTTCTTCTTCCTTGAAGTTCACCGACAGCGGCATTTCGATGAAGTTGGTGCGCGACCGCAGGGCCTCGAAGGAGCCGTTGCTCATGAACATGTTGTATTCATGGAAGTTGGTGTGGCCGATGATCACCCCGTTGAAGGGGATGGGCGGCTGGCCTTCCGGCTTGAAGAAGCGGTCCTGGGTGGCGAAGAGCAGCTCGTAGAGGAACTTGTCGGAGAGCTTGAGGATCTCGTGGATTTCGACGAAGCCGTTGGCGCCGGCGCAGAGCTCGCCCTTGTAGTCATGCACGAGCGGGTGCGACTCGGAGCCGAAGCGGGGCAGGAGCGAGTAGTCGATGTTGCCGACCAGCGAACCGGCCTCCTGCGACTTCTCGTCGCGCGGGGTGTAGGAGCCGATGCCCGACTTGGTGCGGGCGTCGAAGACCAGGCGCTTGACCTTGAGGAAGCTGAGCATGGTGGCGAAGTCGAGCTTCTTGGCGGCCATGAAGTCTTCCATCACCTGCTGGGCGTAGGGGGAGATGCGGCCGTCGATCTTGATCCGGAATTCGCCGTCGTAATGCGGGTGCTTGGCGAGGAAGGCCTGCACCGCAGCGGGGTCGACCGAGGCGTTGAGGTCGGCCTCGAAATCAGCCCGGGCTTCGTCGGGGATGACCTGCAGGGGGCGCTCGAAGAGCGGCGCGGGGATGTACCAGACGCCCTTCTCCTCAAGGATGGCGCGGTCCTTGAGGCGGACGTCGACGCTGGGGAGGAGGAGGAAGTAGTTCTTGCCGCTGTCCGATTTCGAGTAGCGGTGGAGGGCGGTCTTGACCGCGTCCATGCTGCGCGACTTGGCCGAACCGGGAGGCCCGAGGAGGATCCACAGGCGTTTGGCGGCCTCGGCGCCGCGGGCAGCGTTGTCGATTTTTTCGACAAGGTTCTCCTTGGCCTTCTGCTGGCCAAAGACGATGGAGGAGCCGACCAGGGCCTGGTTCTCGAAGAACTGGTAGCGGTGCTTGACTGGCTTGCCGATGACGATGCTGTGCTCGACGCCGCTGGTCAGCATCATGTCGTGGAGGATCTGCACCGAGTTGCGCGTGATCCAGGGTTCGCGCCTGACCAAGTCGAGATAGTCGCCATAGGAGAGGACTTCGTCGGTGGCGGTGCTGTGGCCGAGACGGCCGCCCAGTTTTTCAAGAATGCTGCTCATGTGCGCTCCTCCTGTGCTGGTGCCGGTGGCCGGCCCCGATTCGATAAACGGCGTCGGGCTCAGCAGAAGCAAGAAGCGTGCCTGGCGACAAAGAGGGAGGGGCCGCTCTTGCGAGCGGCCCCTTGTGTTTGTGGTCGGAACGACAGGATTTGAACCTGCGACACCAAGTCCCCCAGACTTGTGCGCTACCAGGCTGCGCTACGTTCCGTTCTTGGACGGCTTTGACTTTATCGTGACTAAGTCCGGCGTCAAGGCGCTTTGAGTTGATTTTGATCAGAAAATCCAGAGGCTTTCGGCAGTTCCGGCGGCGAAACGGTTTGGCCGGGAAGCCGCTTGGCGGAAAACGCGAAAACCCGGTGCCGATCGGGCTCCGGGCGGCAGGAGGAGCGCGGGATTCAGTCGATCTTGATCAGCGCCAGGATCTGGCCCAGGTGTTCCCCGTCGATATCCATGTCGCTGCGCTTGACCAGGAAGCGCTGCCCGCAGATCTCATAGTTCGCCGAGCTGCGGCTGCGATCATGCAGAAGGGCGACCACTTCGCTGGGGAAGATCATGTCGGCAGGCATGCCGAAGGGGGAGACCGGCAGTTCAGCCAAGACCTTGTGGGCTTCCGCGTTGACGAGGACGACGCAACCCAGGTCGTCGACGCCAACAATCCCCACCGGCATCTGCTCGAGAAGCGCGATGCGCATTTCGTTCTGGCGGCTGAGCTGCCGGACTCTCTGGGCGAGGCCTTGAGCGATCTCCTCGAGGGTCGAGGCGTTGTCGCGGGCCGATTCATAAGCCGCCAGGTTGCTGCGGCGGGTTTCGAACTGCATCCAGGCACGGCGGACTTCGCGAGCCAGGGTTTCCGGCTTGGTGGCGCTGTCCGGCGAGACATAAATCAAGGCGCTGCCTGGGGGCGCCCTGAAGAAGGGGTCGTCGGTCACCACCACGGCGGGAGCCGCGTCGGGGAGGATTTCCGGGAATTCCCCCGGAAGGTCGGCGTCGGAGCCAAGGAGGGAAAGCAGGCGGAGCCGTGCTTCCTTGTCCTTGAGCTGGACGACTATGTCTGTGTTGGCGATCATGGTTCTTCCCCTCGTTGGCCATCGGCTTTCGGCAGCTTGCCGCCGCTCTTTAACGATTTTCCCGATTTTTTTTGATTCCCCTTGGCGGGCTTGCTTCGAGCGGTCTTGACACATTATAATGTCGGCATGAATGAATTTTCCACAAGTCTTCCTTCCGTGCCCTTGGAACTGCTGCCGATGCCGGCACTGCTTCTCGGTCGCGATGGCGTGATCCAGGGAGCGAACCCGGGAGCCTGTCAGCTTCTCGGAGGCGGTACGCCATTGGCCGGCCGGGCCATCGCCGGCATGCTGCCCCCCTCCTTCCAGAAAAACCATCTCCTCGGCGGGGCCGATCGCGACGCCGTCGGCGAGATCGAGTTCAACCTTCCTGCCGGGATCCTGCCCGCCAAGGTTCGCGTCCAGTGGCGCGGCGGCATCGGGCTGATGCTGCTGGAGGATCTTCGGTCGCAGCGCCGGCGCGACAAGCAGATCGCCCTGCGGGACAGCTTCCGCGCCGCCATCCTCGATTCCGCCAGCTATGCGATCATTTCGGCTGACACCGAAGGCTCCATCCTCTTCTTCAACCCCGCCGCGGAGAAGATGCTCGGCTGGAGCGCGTCGGAGCTGGTCGGCCGCCAGACACCGGCGATCTTCCATGATCCCGACGAGGTCGCCGCCGAGGCGGCGGCGCTGAGTCGCGAATTCAACCAGGAGATAGCTCCCGGCTTCCGCGTCTTCGTCCATCGCAGCGACCTCAATCTGCCCAACGAGCGGATCTGGACCTACATCCGGCGCGATGGACGGAGGATCCAGGTCAACCTGTCGATCACTGCGGTCCGCGACAGCGGCCAGCTCCTCGGCTACACCGGCATCGCCGTCGACGTCACTGAGAAGCTGCTGACCGAAAACCAGCTCAAGAACCTGATCCGAGCGCTTGAGCATCACGCCATCGTCGCCATCACGGACGCCAAGGGCGACATTACTTATTGCAACGAGCTTTTCTGCAAAATCAGCGGCTACTCACGCGACGAGCTTCTCGGGCGGAATCACCGGATCCTCAATTCCGGGCATCATCCGCGCGACTTCTTCGTCGACATGTGGCGGCAGATCGCCTCGGGCCGGATTTGGCAGGGCGAGGTCCGCAACCGGGCCAAGGACGGGCGGCTCTATTGGGTGTCGACGACGATCATGCCCGTCCTCGGGCGCGACGGCCGTCCCGAGCAGTATGTCTCGATGCGCACCGACATCACTGCCATCAAGGATGCCGAGATCGCCATGGCGCAGGCCCGCCAGGCGGCCGAATCCGCCGCCCAGGCGAAGGGGGACTTCCTCGCCAACATGAGCCACGAGATCAGAACTCCCCTCAATGGCGTCATCGGCATGACCCAGGTGCTTCTTGACGGCCAGCTCAGCCCGGAGCAGCGCGAGAACGCCGATCTCATCCGCAGCAGCGGCGAAACCCTTCTCAGCCTGCTCAATGACATTCTCGACTTCTCCAAGATTGAAGCCAAGCAGGTCGGGATCGAGAGCATCCCCTTCGACCTGCGACGGCTTGCCGAGGAGTGCGCCGACACTCATGCGCTGTCCGCGTATCTCAAGGATGTCGGACTGCACTTGCTGCTCGACCCCGGCCTGCCGGAGCAGTTTCGTGGCGATCCGATGCGGCTCAAGCAGGTCCTCAACAACCTGCTTGGCAACGCGGTGAAATTCACGGCCGCCGGCAGCGTCGCCCTGGAAATCCGCTGGTCGCCCGCTGGCGGTCTCGGTTTCTCGGTCAGCGACACCGGCATCGGCATTCCTCAGGACAAGCTGGCGAAGCTCTTCCAGCCTTTTTCGCAGGTCGACAATTCGATCAGCAGGCGCTTCGGCGGCACCGGGCTGGGCCTGGTCATCTCCCAGGCTCTTGTCAATCTGATGGGGGGGCGCATCGAAGTTGACAGCCGGGAAGGCGGCGGCACCACTTTCCGCTTCTCCCTGTCGCTCCCTCCGCTCGAATTAAGCGCAGCGACTCCCTGTGCCACTTCCTTCCGGCTGCTCGGCGGCAGTCCTGCCGCACGGCGCGAAGCCGTGATGGCCGTCGAAAGTCTTGGCGCCCGCCTTGAGGACGACGGTGAGGTGCTGCTCTGCCTCGATCCCCAGGCGATTCCCCAGGGGAGCTTCCGCAAGCGCTTCCTCTTGCTTCCGCGCGCTGCCTGCGGCAAGGCGGGCGATTTCCGGCAGGACGGCTGGGATGCCCTTCTGCCCCAGCCGCTGCACCGCGAGGTCCTGCGCCAGGCCCTCGGATCCGGGGACGTGACGAGCGAAGCCCGCCACGCCCTGCCGATGCCGGTCAAGCAGGGGCGCATCCTGGTCGCCGAGGACAACCCTGTCAACCAGAAAGTGATCAGCAAGATCCTGCTCAAGATGGGGCAGAGCTTCCTGCTTGCCGAGAACGGCCGGGTCGCCATGGAGCAGTTCAGTCTTGACGGATCGATTGACCTCATCCTGATGGATCTGATGATGCCGGAGATGGACGGCCACGAAGCGACGCGCCGGATCCGCCAGCTCCCCGGAGGCGAGGCGGTGCCGATCATCGCCCTCACCGCCAGCGCCATGGAGTCGGAGCGGCAAGCCTGCCTGTCGGCGGGCATGAACGAATACCTGACCAAGCCGGTTTCCGCTCAGGCCCTGCAGAAAATCCTGGATCGCTTCCTGCCTGAAAAAGAGAGCCGATGAAACTTCCCGCGGGGAGGGGCTTGCAAATTCTTGAAGCGCATTTAACGTCCTCTCCCCGCGCCCAGGCTGCCAACCAGCCCCCAGAGGCTTGGGCCAAGTTTCACGACACCAGCAGGAGCTCCACATGTCCATCCACCAGTCCCTCAAGAAAAAAGGCACCGTCGGTGTCAAGAAGAACGTCATGAAGCGCTACCAGCGCGTCAACCAGCTCAAGGCCGAAGGCCGCTGGAAAGAAGGCGACGCCGTTCTCGGTCTCCCCAAGACCAAGATCCTCGGCTGATCCGGATTTCACCCCGGTGAAATCGCAAGGACGGGCTGGCTTCCGCCATGCCCCGTCCTTTTTCGTTTAATCAGGAGTTCCCATGAGCGATCCCGCCCCGATTTCCGCCTGGCGACGCGCCATCCCCAACCTTCTCACCTTGGGCAACGCGCTCTGCGGCTTCACCGCCATCATCATCTGCCTCCAGGCCTACGAGGTCTTCCTGCTCAAGGGAGCTGGCCATGGCGCCTCCACGGTGCTGGACGAAAGCTCCGACATCCTCGCCAATATCTTTGCCGGCTGCGCCTGGCTCATCCTTTTCGCCATGGTTTTCGATGCCCTCGACGGCTGGGCCGCCCGCAAGCTCCGATCCACCTCCTCCATCGGCATCGAGATGGATTCTCTCGCCGACATGATCACCTTCGGACTCACCCCCGCGGTCATCTGCTACATCTATGCCCACATCTCCCAGACCCTCGGGCTCTGGCAGGGCTGGGGCCGCTACGATCGCACACTTTGGGTCTGTTGCGCCGTCTACGTCTCCTGCGCCGCCCTGCGTCTGGCCCGCTACAACGTCAAGGCATGGGAGCAGTCGATGCTGCCGCCAGCCGAGCGAGCCAAGGAAGAAGGCTTCACCGGCATCCCCTCTCCCGGCGCCGCCTCCGGCATCTGCTCCATCATCCTGATGGCCAATTCCCCGGTCTTCGTCGGCGCCGAGTCTCTCGATCTGCCAGCCTGGGTCATCACCGTCTTCCTGCCCTGCTACTGCGTCATCCTCGGCGCCCTGATGGTCTCTCACATCCCCTATCCTCATGTCGGCAAGTGGCTGCTTTCCGGCAAGAGCCTGCCGAGGAAGCTCCTGGTCCTCAGCGCCTTGCTCCTCACCACAGCCGGGGAGACGCTCTACACCCGTCACGCCCCGGTGATCACTGCCGCCGTCGTCATCACCCTCTACATCCTCTCCGGACCTCTCCTCCTGCTCCTTCGCTGGTTCGGCCAGAAAATCCGTGCCGGTCATGAAGAGGACGATGAATCTCCGGCTTGACGAAAAACTGCAATTGAGGCTGGGCTTCACAGTCCTTAAGTGAGTGTTGTTGCAGCTAATCCTTTCAACCTTTCAACCTTTCAACCTCCGTTTTTAGCTTGACTGACGCCACGGACGCAGGCAAATTGCGCCGCACCTCAAACCCCATCGGAGCCCCGTATGAGCCAAATGACTCCTGAAACCGTCGTCGCCGAGACCCGTAAAAAAATGGAAGGCGGCATCGAGCATTACAAAAAACACCTCAGCTCCCTCCGCACCGGCAAGGCTTCCACCTCGCTGGTCCAGGACATCCCCGTCCACGCCTACGGATCCACCATGAAGATGAACGCCGTCGGCAACATCAACACGCCTGACACCCGCACCATCACCATCACTCCCTACGACCCTTCCACCATCAACGACATCATGAAAGCCATCCAAGCCTCCGGCATCGGCATCAACCCGATGTCCGACGGCAAGATCATCCGACTCCCTCTGCCGGAACTCTCCGAGGAGCGCCGCAAGGACATGGTCAAGATCCTCAAGGCCAAAGGCGAGGAGTACAAGGTCGAGATGCGCAATCTGCGTCGCGAAGCCAACGAAGCGGTGAAGAAATTCGAGAAGGACCTGTCGCTCTCCCAGGATGAAGCCAAGCGCCTCAACGATCAGATCCAGAAGCTCACCGACGGCAAGATCGAAGAGCTCAATAAGCTCGCCGTCGACAAGGAGAAGGAGCTTCTCACCGTTTGAGATCCGAGCCCCCGGGGTGAACCCCCGGTGGCCATGCCAAAGCAGCGAAGAGTTCATGTTTTGTAGCCCCGGCTTTAGCCGGTCGTTGAGCTCAAAAATTAGGAGCTTCAGAACAAGCCGGCTAAAGCCGGAACGACAAACTTGAGCTCAAAACGAAGGCCTCGTGCTGGCGCTGCTGCTTAATTCTAAATTCTTAATTATAAATTCCCATGACCCACCCCGAAATCCGCCTTGACCGCATCGTCACCCGTGGCGGTGATGGCGGCAGCGCCGCCCTTCCTGACGGCACCCGGCTGCCCAAGGATCACCCTCGCTTTGAGGCCATGGGCTTGATCGACGAGCTCAACTGCCGTCTCGGCTCGGCCCGTCTCTGCGCCGCGGCAATGCCAGGGGCGGAGGAGCTCGCCAGACGCTTGCGCCGCATCCAGGACCGTTGCTTCGACTGCGGCAGTCTCCTCACCAGCCCTGCGGCGCAACGCCATCCCTCTCTGCGCCGCCTCGCTCAGTCCGACCTCGATGAGCTCGAGACTTGGGTGGCCTTGATCAATCCCAACCTCATTCCTTTGAAATCCTTCGTCCTTCCCGGCGCCACCGAGCTCTCCTCGCGTCTGCACCTCGCCCGCTCCGCCGCCCGCAGCGCCGAAAGGGCCGCGAGCGTCATCTTCCGCGAAGAGCTGCCCGACGTTGATTCAGCCTTGGCGCTCGCTTGGATAAACCGTCTCTCAGACTGGCTCTTCGTCGAAAGCCGCGCCGCCGTCCAGCTCGAAGGAGCCCAGGAGATCTTGTGGGGAGCGACTTAGAGCTTCAAAGTTTAAGGTTTAATGTTGAACCGCAGCTCCCTCTCCGTCCCATCCATTCCATGCAACCCCTAACCCTAAAACCCCCTACCATGATCGCACAAGGTCGAATCCTCAGCGCTGAACAGCAGCGCCGCATCCTCCGCGGCCCGGCCGCGGTCTATCTCCTCGTCGCCAACGCCGATGGGCGAATCGACAGCCTGGAGGAGGCGTCTTTCGCCGAGCAGCTCCTGCGGCTCGGCGCCGGCCCCGGCGACGTGGCGGGGATTTTCCAGGAATTGCGCGACAATCTTCGAGCCACCCTGTCGCCCCTGCAGCAGGGCGGCCCGCGCCCCGCGGCTTACCTCGCCGAGGCCGTCTGCGACTCGATCCGCCAGGTCGATCTCGACTTCGGCCTCGACACCGGCAAGGCCTTCCGCGGCGCCCTGCGCCAGCTCGGGCTCGGCGTCGCCCGCGCCTCCGGCGGCTTTCTCAATCTCTTCGGCGACAAGGTCAGCGACGAAGAGCGCCAGGCCCTTGGCGAGCTCGACCGCCTGCTCGGAGCCGAGTGATGGGATTCCAGGATCGCCTCGGCCATTGGCGGGAGGAGCCACATCGCCGTGCCCCCACCTGGTACTGGCCGGCGAGCTGGATCAGCCGCTACGCCTTGCTGATGACCGTCTTCATCATCGTCTGGATCGCCACCCGTGGCGACATCGTCCGCCGCTTGGAAAGCTCCATTGCAGAGCTTGAGAATGGCGAAGTCTGGCGGCTGGTGAGTCCCCTTCTTTTGCCGAACAGCTGTTCTTGGCACTGGTTGGCTTTGAGCTGTCTTTGTCTCTATCTAATGGGGCGGCAAATGGCTGAGCGCCTCGGGTCTCGACGTGAAGGGCAGCTGCTTCTTGTGGCCATGGCCAGCACCGCTCTCGGCGGTTTGATTCAATCATTGATTTTCGGCTTCAGCCCCTGCTCAGGCAACTGGGTCTTCGCCTCCTTGGCAGTGGCTTTTTTCTGGGCTCACATCGGCCGCGAGGAAATCTGCATCATGCTGATGCTGGTTCTGCCGGTCCGGCTCCAGGGCCGCTTTGTCGCCATGATCATTGTCGCCGTGATGCTCATCGATTCTTGGATCACTCCCTGGTACCATCTTCCGGGCCTGCTCGCCTCCGCTCTCTGCTTCTGGTGGATGCGTCTTGTTCCTGGCGGCCTTTGGAAGCTGTGGCGGGCCCAATCCAAAGCTGGCCACCAGTACCGCCCCCTCAATCCCTATCAGCAGAATTCCAACTGGCGCGAAACCAAGCCCCAGCAGGCTGATGTCGACACCTTCATCCGCGATCAGGTCGATCCGATCCTGGAAAAAATCGCGCGCTCAGGAAAGGAAAGCCTGAGCGCGCAAGAGAAGGAGATCTTAGCCAAGGCTAAGGATATGCTGGGCAATTGAGCTCGGAATCGAGAATCAATAAACGGTCCATTTGCCCGTGGCTTCGAAAAGCTCTGAGAGAGAGACTTGCTTCTTTTTTCCAAGAGATTCAAGAATTTTATCGTTGTTGGTGGTTTGCAGGCCGGCAATCACTTTGATCCGTTCTTTTTGCCCGGCCCAGTCATCAAATAGCAGGCCGTCAGCATAGATCAAAGAGATCTTGTTTTCTTCGATTTTCGAGCCGAGTAGAGCTTCTGAGGGAGTGCTGCCGGCAAGGACGACAACGCAGTCAACCCCGGAAATGGCCCTCAGTTTGCCTTGAGCTCTCATGCCTACGCCACCATCAACGGCGCCGATGTTGATCAATGTCCACTGGCACGAGGGACTGTACTTGTTTTGAATGGCAGAAAATTCCGGATCCTCGACATCCATCATATCTGGATGGATGACGGCAATGCGATCGAACTTCAATCCAAGCTTCGAGAGCTGGTTTAAGGATCCTTCGAATCTGGCCAGAGGTAGATTTTCAAGCAATGCGGTCTCATTTTTCGCGGCTTCCGTCTCGTTGATGTCGACCGTAGCGGCATAGTAGACGGCGACAAAGACCGACGCGACAGCCAACATGGCGCCGGGAACCCGCAGGTTGCGCGCTAGGCGACTTTTGGGCTTGGCGCGCCCCATGAACACGGCAATCGAGCCGATCATGAGTTTGAAAAGTGCGATTAATTGCAGCATGGGGATTAATTGCCCGAGGGGGTGTTGTGTCCAGGTTGGTAATAACGGCTGTAGAATTGATCGGCATTCAAGTACTCATGGTGGCCATCTTTGAAAATGGTGTTGAAGTAGACATCTCCTTTGTGATGGAGCCCGGAGCCCCATCCCCAGTCAAAGTTCGCGTAGGAGATCCAGCTGCCGCCTTGTTTTTGGCCGTGATTAATTTCTCGCAGCATGACTCGGTCGGAGGTGGGACCTTTACCGCCAGTCATCCTTTGACTCCAACCGTCATATGTGCCGACCCCGGAATGATAGACGCCGCCGCCCCCATCTCCATAGATGCCTCCCGCCAAGGCGAAAGACCGACGTTTGTCGGTGCCGTTTTTGTCCATGGGACACTGGAAAATGTTGCCCTTCGCGACTGAAACCGGGACTTCAGTGGCCTCCATTTGCTCTTCCGTTCGTGGGGCGCTGACATAGCTCGACAGCAAATCATCCCAAGAATAACGGTTGGAGGGTATGTAGGATGGGGTCAGGTAGGCATTGTTGTTGTTGGAGTAGATGTACTCGCCCCGGTAGACTTGACTGATGTTGCTGACGCAGACGGCAAACTTGGCTCGCTGTAGAGATTTTCGTACTGCGGGCATTAGTAAAGAGATTAAAACCAAGATGATGCAGACGACCACTAGCAGCTCAAGGAGGGTGAACTTACGGCGTTCCATAAGGCTTCAATCCTTTTTTGCTTTTTTTGCTTTTCTAACTTTGCAGTGTTGGCAGATTTTGCAGGTGCCAGCCTTGCACTCAGCACAGGCTCTATTTTCATGGCAGGCTAAGCATTTCTGTTTGTCTAAGTTGGGGCAAGTCTTTTCTTCGCACTGTTTGCAAGGCTCACCAGGCACGATGGCGTCGGCGGCCCACAGGGTCAGGCCAACGAGGAACAAAGCGGCTAGACAGTATTTCATGATCGCCTCCCTTCAAGCTTATCCACCAAGAGCTTCTGATGATCAAAGATCCCTTGGGTCGGGATAAATGCAAGAGTGCCATCCCGCCTGGAATTTATCTTTTTCGCCGACGAGATCGCCTTCCCTCATTATAAATCTGCAAAAAATTACATTTAGAAAGTCCATTTGAGCTTAAGGCGGTAACTATCAACCCTTAATCCCGAATTTTTTTGATCTTATTAAAAAATTAAAAATCATTAAAGTCGAGTCAAAACTCTTGATTTCAGCGCATTAATCTTTATTTATACTTCGGTGCAAGCCGCGGATGACGCAACCGGCGGCGGCAGCGGCGGCGAGGTGTTTCAGGGTGTGGCCGCTGACCACTTGGCGGGTGAGTTCGAAGACTTCATGGTCGGCGGCTTCGAGGATTTTTGCCGCGGCGTAGCAGGCGAAGACCTCGATCCACATGCGTTGGCGGCCCTGCGGCCCCTTGGCCCGGGCGAGAAGCCAGACCAAGGCGGGAAGGGTGCCGAACTGGCACCAGGCGTAGAGGCGGAGATCGCCGGCGCCCTGGCTCTCGGTCCAGTTCCACCACAAGACCGAGACGATCCCCAGCGGCACCAGGACGCCTTGCACAAGCCAGGCCGTCTCGCGGCCGAGGCGTTCGCCGCAGATCGCGGCGGCACAGCCGGCGAAGGCGAGGGTCATCGGCAGGCGGTCCCAGACCAGGCTGGTGTTGCTGGGGGCGAGATGGTACCAGGCGGAGCCGAATCCAGTGAGGAAAATCCCGAGGAAGAAGAGCGGTAGGCCCGAGCCCGGCGACAATTTCAGCCGCCAGGACAGAAACAAGCCCCAGAGACCGAAAATCACGAAGGGCAGATTGCTCAAGGTGTCGGCGCAGTTGTTGACCCCGCAGAGGCAGCGGCGGTCGGCGAAGGCGTGATAGGCCGGGTCCTGCGGCAGGGGGGCGCACCAGGCGAGGCCGAGGGCAGGGAGAATCAGGCAGAGGATCAAAGGCCAGTGAAGACGGGGGAAGTTCATCGGGGACTCCGGGTTGGCAAGAGTCTAGCCCCGCAAGAAGGAGCGGAGAACGGCGGCGGGGCAATTCCCGACATTGAAGGAATCAATGCCCGGCCGCGATCTCAATCTTGTTCCGGCGCTTCGAATTCCTTGCGGCGGGTCTTGGCGTACCAAGTCATCCAGACGCCGAGCGGAGTCAGCGGCGGGCTGACGATCATGTACCAGCCGTAGGCGACGAGGAACTTGTGGAACCAGGGGGCGCGGTAGCGGCAGCGGATGGCGGCGTACATGATCATCAGGATGCCGAGGACGCAGCCGCCGAGGGCGAGGGCGACGGTGAGGAGGAACTTCATCGCGGCCGCCTTCAGCGGCTCCAGGTCGCCCTGGCCGTCGAAGGCGGCGACGAAGGAGGAGTAGGAATTGACCAGGAGGAAGAGCCCGGCGACCAAGGCGATCACCTGGCAGCCTTGCAGGACGATGCCGACGATGGCAATTGCCGCGCCGGATCCGGAAGCGCGGGGCGCGGGTGCGTCGGGGGAGGATGACATCGGGAAAACCTCAGGGATTCATGGCGAGGGGTGCCTGGCCACAGCATATCGTCAAAGCAGGAGTCCACAAGTTCCGGGCTTCTGCCGTCCCAATGTCCAATGTCCCGATCGAGGGCGGTTCCTGCAGCTCCGATGGGACTCGATCGACCGGATCGAAGCGGCAAAGGGAAGATTTCAGATTTCAGCGGGATTGAGCTTGCGAAGTCCCGGCTGGGGGCAGCATTTCCGGCGGGATGGCCTCGACGCGACGATGTTTCTCGACGTCGCGCAGACGGGCGAGCTCGCTGCCCACCGGCTTGCCGCACTCCTGCTGCAACTCGAGCACCCGGATCTCCAAGGGCAGGATGTCCTGGAAGTAGCTGTCCGGAGTGTCGGCGCCGATCTCTTTCTCGCGGGCCAGGATCCACTCGACGCATTTGAGCTTGAGCTCGACGTAGCTCAGGTTCTTGTGTTTCTCCAGCCAGTCGAAGGGATTGGATTCGAGTTTGAGGCTGGCGGCTTCGTCGAAGGGGCTGCCTGTCCAGCGAGGTTTGTGATGCATTTTCCCGTCCTTCCCTTTTCTCATGAGCCCATAACGGGAATAATGCCTGGGTGCATCCCACATCTGATGAGCGATCGCCCAGTGGCAGGCATCGCCGACCGAGCTGCCTTCGTAATGATTCATGAAAGGGATTGACTGGCGTTGATCCATTCGATGTTCGATCAAGTAGGGGAAGGCCAGCTCCTTGAAGGCTTGCAGCTTGAGGAAGGCCTGCTGACAGCGCTCATAGCGGTCGCGATAGGCAGCTGATGGGTCATCGACTCCCGGACTGTAGATCAGCTTGCCGTCGGCCTTTTCCGGGGAAAGCACCAGTTGCTCGATCAGGGCGCGGATTTCCTTCTCTTGGGCGGCCGTGGCTTTGTTCGCCTTCCAGCCCTTGGCGGCCTGCGGCAGGACGGCGGCTTGAGGCTTGGGCGCCTCGTTAGAACACGCGGCAAGTGCGAGGAGTAGACCGGCGGCGAGAAGGGGTTTCATGGGGCCTCCAAGAGAATTAAGGCAGCATAATGCCGGAGCCGGAGGTAAACAAGTTTTTGCCGGGGAGATCGTGTCGACAACAATCGACGGCAGTCGATGGAAGTCGACGGGATCTTCGGGCTCAAACGCAGCCGGCAGGATGTCGGCGAGCCCAGTGGAGGACGAAGAGAACCCCCGCATCGGCATGCGGGGCTCCCAGGGGGCCTCTTCCCGGTCCAAAGGATCGCTTCCGATAGCCCAGCCCACCGGGCTGGGAAACTCAACCGGCGGGACGCCAGGGCTCCCAGGGAACGACTCAGAGATCCCCTTTCTTGGGAATCTGCTTGAGGACGCGGTCGAAGTCGGATTCGAACAAGCGGTCCTGGATCACCCGGTATTTCTCGAATTCGCTTTCGGCAAAGGCTTTTGCGACTTCCGCACTGACCTTGCCGGGATGATCCAGCAGTTCGCGTTCGTTGAACTTGAGGAAGGCGTTGAGCTTGCTCGCCCAGTCCAGCATGCTCATCGGGATGTTCCGCTCCGCCTGGTCTTCGGCGTAATCAAGATACATGGTGACGATCCGGTCGAGGGCTTTCAGCTCCTTCTCGCTCAGGTAGTTCTTGGCGATCGACACGTCGGGCTTGAGGATCTTGCCGTGGGGAGCTTGACGCCAGCTGGTCAGCCCCATGTGCTCCTTGCCGCTGTCGGCGCGCTCGACGATGAGCTCGGCGGCGGTGTGGCCGTGGATGGCGAAATGCAACTTGTTCTGGACCGTGGCGAAGAAGGTCTTGGTGGTCTCCGACTCGAGACTGTAGTCCATCGCGGTGGCGTAGATGTCGGTGATCTTCTGGTAGAAACGGCGCTCACTCGCCCGGATCTCGCGGATCTCGGCAAGCAGGTTGTCGTAGTACTCCTTGCTCAGGAAGGCGCCATTTTTGAGCCGCTCCTTGTCGAGGACATAGCCGCGCATGGCGAAGTCGCGCAAGACGCCGTTCGCCCACTGCCGGAACTGGGTCGCCCGGCCCGAGTTCACCCGGAAGCCGACGGCGATGATGGCCTCGAGCTTGTAGAACTGCACCGAGTAGTTTTTGCCGTCGGCGGCAGTTGTCCGGAATTTCCGGATAACTGCCGCCTCCGCCAGCTCCTGGGTCGCGAAGATGTTGCCGAGGTGCTCGCTGATGGTGCGGACATCGACTTCAAACAGGGTCGCCATCAGCTTCTGGGTCAGCCAGACGCTCTCCTCTTCGACGCGCACTTCAATGCCGTCCTCGCCCGCCTGCCGGGTGAAGATGAGGAATTCCGCCGTGCTGTTGCGGATGCGGAGGGGGTTGGAAGGGGACATGGATGGTTCCTTGGGGAAATTAACAGGCCATCGGAGCGATTCCGAGCACATCATCGGGCAACTGGGCGAAGCTCAGATCGTGTTTGGGGTAGATCTCCTCGCCGGCTTTGAATACATGAAGGTCGAGCACCTGAGGTGGTTCTTTTCCCCGCGTCATGCGAAAGTACTTCTGACCCACTTCCGGCATCAGGCAGATGCCATGCTCTTCTTGCAGCTTCCGCACAAGTTCGCCGAGGGTCGTGGCCTTGATCTCGAGGCCGCCTGGCAGGGCGTAGCGATTGCCGCTGTCGATGTCGATGAGACAGGCGGGTTTGTCGGAGTGGAAGCGGGGCATAAAAAGAGCCTTAGGATGTGGCTCGAGCGTCCCCGCTCGAGTTGTTTTTCGATGCAATGCCGTAGAACTGATCCATTGCCTGGCAGTGCTGCAAAGCATGAGGGCCGAGAAGGGGCAGCCAAAGTTTAGTTTCAATGCGAGTTTGAGTCTGAAGGCCTTCGAGGAAGCCGGTGGCGATCAAATTGCCAGTCTCCTCATCGCCGTCAGTCAACAACTGTTCGACAGCGGTAAAAAGCGTCTCTGCGTGTTCATAGTCTCCAGCTTCAAGTCTTTGCAGGAGGAGATCTGTGAGTGATGAAATCAGCAGATAATAGAGGATTTGTCCATCATCTGCCACCCATTGCTCGACACGAGATACGAAGGCATCCCGAAAGCCGGGGTAGGCCTTGCTCAGAAGCGTGATGGCTTCATTGACTTCAATTGGCATTCGGAATCTCCTTGCAAAGGACTTGAGTGGGGTGCTTGAGCTCCCAGGACGCTGCTAAGCTTGTTCCCCTACTGGATCGCCGGCGTTCCGCCGGCTGTGTTAGCTGCTGCTTGCTGCAACTGGCAGTCTTGCTGGTGTGGCCCCGGTCGGTGATGTTGGCCTGCACCGAGTAGTTTTTGCCGTCGGCGGCAGCTCCTGGGCCGCAAAGTTGTGCAGCGACTGCAAATCATGGTGCAAAGTATTTTTTATCAATATCTTCCAGTAGGTCACGAGCATCTGGTGTGTCGATGTTTCTCAATGTGGCTCGGATACTTTCCAGAGGCACTTTCATGAGTTCATGAACGGAGACTTCGGCTCCTGTTTCATCTTGGATAGTTTCCGGTTCCGGCCAAAAGCGCAGGCCATCGAAGAGATAGCCGATGGTCGCATTTCTACCTTCTTCGGTTCCAGAAATCAAGATCTCATTCAAGAAAGGCAATGCCCAAATCAAAGCCGGGTAATAGGTTCCGCAATGATCATTTCCAAGTGCCCAACGTGCATCAGATGTGACATCCTTATCTTTCTCCGGGAAGGCCAAGCCTAAAATAGCTGGAGTGACATGCTCGGGGATGTAGTACTCATTTCCGGGGATCATACTCCAATCAAAGTCTTTCAGTTTTTCGAGCATGGACTGAATCCTTTTTTTTGATTGCTGCTGATTTTGTCATCCAGCTATTTGCGGAGAGCTCAAACACAGCCGGCGGGACGCCGGCGATCCAGTAGGGGAACGGGTCACGCCTTCTTCGGTCGGCCGCGTTTCTTCGGTGCGGCCACTTCAACGACGGGGGCGGCGGCCTTCTTGGGGCGGCCGGGTTTGCGTTTGACCGGGGCTTCTGCGCTCTCCGCAACTTCGAGAGCCTTGGCGCTCGGCGCAAGGTTGCTCATCGCGGCGCGGAATTGCTTCTCGAGGATGTCCTTGGCCTCGTGGGCGAGTTGGTTCCAGGCGCAGCCGTTGATCGCGCCCTGCAGGGCGTAGGCGAGGTTGAGGCTGACCGGATGGCCGAGCTTCTTCAGTTCGACGCAGATCGCCACCGGGCCGCGCTCGGCGACCTGGGAACGCAGGGTGATGCCGAGCGTCGCCAGCCAGAGGTTGGTGGTCGGGCCGAGATCGAGCTGGTCGCGATCGGCTTTCGTGGGGTTCTTCTTGACCGGCTTGGCTCGTGACTCGGTCTCCCAGGGGCTGTCGCTGCTGGACGCAGGCTTGGCCTTGGTTTTCGGGGCGTTTTGCGCCCGCCGCAGGTTCTCGGCCGGCAGCAGCGGTTTGAGGAAGCGGCCGGTGTGCGATTCGGGGCAGAGCGCGACTTCCTCGGGAGTGCCGGAGGCGACCAGGGTGCCGCCGCCGGAGCCGCCTTCGGGGCCCATGTCGATGAGGTGGTCGGCGACCTTGATCACGTCGAGGTTGTGCTCGATGACCAGCACCGTGTTGCCCAGCTCGCGGATGCGCAGCAGCACTTCGAGGAGACGGTGGATGTCGGCGATGTGCAGGCCGGTGGTCGGTTCGTCGAGGATGTACACCGTGTGGCCGCGGGGGATGCGGCAGAGCTCGGCGGCGAGCTTGACCCGTTGCGCTTCGCCGCCGGAAAGGGTGGTGGCGGCCTGGCCGAGATGCAGGTAGCCGAGGCCGACCTCCTGCAAGGTGCCGGTGATGCGTTTGATCTTGGGCACGGCGCTGAAGAACTCAACCGCGTCGTCGACGGTCATCTCGAGCACATCGGCGATCGACTTGCCCTTGTAGCGCACCTGCAGGGTCTCGGCGTTGAAGCGGCGGCCCTTGCAGTGTTCGCACTGGACATGGACGTCGGGGAGGAAGTTCATCTCGATCTTGCGGACGCCGTCGCCCTTGCATTCCTCGCAGCGGCCGCCCTTGACGTTGAAGGAGAAGCGGCCGGGGCCGTAGCCGCGGACCTTGGCGTCGGTGGTGGCGGCGAAGAGGTCGCGGATCAGTCCGAAGGCGTCGGTGTAGGTGGCGGGGTTGGAGCGCGGCGTGCGGCCGATCGGCGACTGGTCGATGACGATCAGCTTGTCGACCTCGTCCATGCCTTCCACCCGGCGGCATTTGCCAGGGCTGTCCTTGCCGAGTCCGAGATGCTTCATCAGGTGCTTCTTCAGCACTTCGTTGACCAGGGTCGACTTGCCCGAGCCGGAGACGCCGGTGACGCAGGTGAAGGTGGCGAGGGGGAAATCCGCGTCGACGTCCTTGAGGTTGTTGGCGCTGGCGCCGCGGACCTTGAGGAACTTGCCGTTGCCGGGGTGGCGTTCGGCGGGGACTTCGATCCTGCGGCGGCCGCTGAGGTAGTCGCCGGTGGCCGATTTCACCGCGTGGATGCCGGCGGGCGGGCCGGCGTACATCAGCTCGCCGCCGAGGCGGCCGGCGCCGGGGCCGAGGTCGACGAGGAAGTCGGCGCGCTCGATGGTGTCCTGGTCGTGCTCGACAACCAGCACCGTGTTGCCGAGGTCGCGCAGGCGGCAGAGGGTCTTGATCAGCAGCTCGTTGTCGCGCTGGTGCAGGCCGATCGAGGGTTCGTCGAGGATGTAGAGGACGCCGACCAGGCCGGAGCCGAGCTGGGTGGCGAGGCGGATGCGCTGCGCTTCGCCGCCGGAGAGGGTGGCGGATTCGCGGCCGAGGCTGAGGTAGTGCAGGCCGACGCTGGTGAGGAAGCCGAGGCGGGCGCGGATCTCCTTGAGGATCTCGGCGCTGATCTGCCGCTGCGTGTCGCTGAACTTGTGGGGCAGCGAGTCGAAGAACTCCGCCGCGTCGCCGATCGACAGGTCGAGCAGTTGCGGCAGGCGCAGACCGCCGACGTCGACGGCGAGGGAGAAGGGGTTGAGGCGCTTGCCGCCGCAGGCGACGCAGGGGCGGCGCACCATGTACTGCTGCAGCTTCTCGCGCATCGCCTCGGAGTCGGTCTCCTGCATCCGGCGGGTGATGTTGTTGGCGACGCCTTCGAAGGGCTTCTCCGAGTCGTACCAGCGGCCGGCGTGTTTGAAGCGCATCCGGATCGGCTCGGGGGTGCCGTGGAGGAGCTGGTCGAGCTGGCTTTCGCTCAGCGAGTTGAGCGGCGCGTCGATGCTGAAGCCGAGGTGGCTGCCGAGCGAGCTGAGCAGGCACTGGTAGTAGAACTGCAGCCGGCGCGGGCCTTTCTTCCACAGCGGGAAGGCGTCCTTCACCGCCTTGCGCTGATCGGGGGCGATGAGGTCGATGTCGAGCACCTGGAGCGAGCCGAGGCCGTGGCAGGCGGTGCAGGCGCCGTAGGGCGAGTTGAAGGAGAAGTGGCGCGGCTGCAGCGAGTCGAAGCTGAGGCCGCAGGGGGCGCAGGCGAGTTTTTCCGAGATCAATTCCTCGCGCCAGCCGGACGCTTGCGCGGCGTCTTCGACCAGCAGCTTCAAGAGCCCCTCGCCGTGGCGCAGCGCGGTCTCGACCGAGCCGGTGAGGCGGCTCATCTCGCCGCCGGTCTTGAGGCGGTCGACGACGATCTCGAGGGTGTGCTTGAGCTTCTTGTCGAGGCTGGGCAGCTTGCCGTCGAGGGCGACGATCTCGCCGTCGACGCGGACCCGGGCGAAGCCCTCCTTGATCGCCTTGTCGAAGATCTCCTTGTGCTCGCCCTTCTTGCCCTCGGCCTGCGGCGCCAGGATCATGATCTTCAGGTCCGGCGGCAGCGCGGCGATGCGGCGGCAGATCGCTTCCGGCGACTGGGCCTGCACGGTCTTGCCGCACTGGGGACAATGGGCGGTGCCGGTGTGGGCGTAGAGGAGGCGGAGGAAGTCGAAGATCTCGGTCGAAGTGGCGACGATTGAGCGTGGGTTACCCGAGGTGCTGCGCTGCTCGATGGCGATGGCCGGCGACAGGCCGGTGATCGATTCGACATCGGGCTTCTCCATCTGGTCGAGGAACTGCCGGGCGTAGGCGCTGAGGCTCTCGACGTAGCGGCGCTGGCCTTCGGCGTAGAGGGTGTCGAAGGCGAGCGAGGACTTGCCCGAGCCGGACAGCCCGGTGATCACCACCAGCTGATTGCGCGGCAGGGTGAGGTTGAAGCCTTTCAGGTTGTGTTGACGGGCGCCGCGGATGATGATGGAGTCGAGCATGGGAGTGGAACCGGGTTGCGGGGTTACGGGGTTTGAAGTCGAGGGACTTGAACCTGGGAGCGCCGGCTGCCAGCCGGTCTTGTTCCAGTACGTTGCGATCGCCGCGAACTTACTCCGGATCAGCGCCGCGTGAAGGCTGGGTAGTGTTAAGGAAATCAAGTGAGACGAGATTTCCAGTAGTCAGGATTGCGGTGCAGATGCATGATGGCGAGAATTTCGATGCCTTGGTCATGCCATTGATAAATCACGGCATAAGGGAAGCGAGGGACTAGGCAGCGACGGATCTCTCCCGTCAATTGCGGCCAGGCGAAGGGGTGCTGATCGAGAAGGGAAAGGACTTCCTGAAATGACCGTGAGAATTTATGGCCGAGACCGACCTGGCAGTGTTCGTAGTACTCCACCGCCTCCCACAGCTCGACTTCCGCTGCAGGGTGATAGATCAAGGTCATGGAGCGAAACGCTGTTGGAGTCGTTGCAAGACCAGGTCGCCAGGCACGCCTTGAACGCGTCCGGATCGCAGATCTTCAGCGCGCCGGACGGCCTCTTGGGACCATGCGGCATCAATGGCGGAGTCAGGCCGATGCAAGCTGCGCAACAGCGCGTCTGTCAATTGAAGGCGATCGGCTTCGGGTAGCTCTACGACTTCGCGGATCAATTGCTGGGTAGTCATGCAGAAATCCTTATTTCTTGCTTTGAAATTAATCTCAGACCGCAAAAAAAACCAGGGATTTGACCACGATTGCAACTCCGGTTTCGCCGCGTGAAGGCTGGCTTGTAAAGATTGGGCGGTTTAGAGATGCAGGAAAAACTTGGCAGTGGATCACACTTAGCCGTAAGTTAGAGCCAACGACGGAGGAAATCGATGAACATAAGGCGGGGATCCCTGGTGCTATTTTTAAGCCTGAGCGTTGGAGGCTGTGTGCATGAAGTGACGACGCCATGTACTGCGCAGGAATTCTTCGTCGCGATCGAGCAGCGGCTGAGTCGTGAAGGTGAACTCATCTGGGAACCTATGCTCTCCATGGACGAGCAAGCTTTTCTGGATCAAGGATGGATGCGTCCCACCCTGAAATTCGTCGAATCCACAGAGTCACTTAGGCCCAGCCTCTTGGAGGGCAGGCCGATTGACGTCGTTTTCATAGATCCCAAACTCCTTGGCATTGCTCCCTTGAGTGAGGGAAAGTCCTATCGGTTTGAAATCCGGCCTCTTGAGCCGGGGGCGAAGTTCGAAAATGGCCAGTCCAGCGCCACACCCGCTGCTCCGAGAGCCAATTATGCGGAGCCTTGGCGACTGATGAAGACAGCATACCGATACAAAGGCTGCATTGAACTGCTGGAGTGCGGAGAAGGCAGTCAATGGATCTGTATCGCCAAGGAGGAGAAGCTCATCACTCGTCACTCCTACGGCTGGCGGCAATGAATCTCCGCCTTTTCCAGCCTTGCACCAGCCCGCTCTTGGACGCATTCCGAGGTCTCTTCCTTCATCAGGGAAAAGTGCTGAGCAGCTTTGTCATCGACGAATCCCCTCAGGCCAAACTGGCTTTGACCCGGACCACAAAAAAGCTCTATCTCTGCATCGACGAAAATGGAGATGGGTTTCAAGTCAGCGAGGCAGTGGAACCCCACGAAGCTTTGAGCTTCGTCCGGCGACTCCGCTCCAGCAAAGGCGGGCAGGGTCAGCTCGGTCCTTGGCATTATGAGATCCGCGTGGAGAATGGGCTGGAGCTCTATCTCAAAAGTCGCTTCAATTTTGGCGGCATTGTTTTGGAAAATAAGGTTTTTCTTGGACGGTCGCGGTCGATCTCGAAGAGTGGCTGCTGAAATACGGGTCTGAGCTTCCGACGGCGGGTCATCAGGACGATCGTCGCGGATGAGGGTCACTCATCCTTGCTGAGCCTGGGAGCGACGGCTGCCAGCCGCTTGCCTTCCAGTTCGTTGCGTTCACCGCGAACTTACGCCGAAGCTGGGAGCGCGCCAGCCCTCCGGCGCTTTGCGCTTTCCTTCGCGGCCGTGTCGCGATTTCCCGGCTATATTCCAACAAAACCCAAGAGCGCCTCCGATGACCAAGAAACCCCGGCTCGACACCTCCTGCTCCCGTTTCCGCGGCCTCCGCGAAAGCGGTTGCTACCTGATCGATAAATCGCTCTTCATTCAAGATCTGGTCGATGCGGAGCAGTCCCTCGTCATCCCCCGTCCCCGCCGCTTCGGCAAGACCACCAATCTCGACATGGCGGCGGAGTTCTTTGACCTCAAGCACTCGGATCAGGCCCAGCTCTTCCAGGGGATGAAGATCCTCGAACATCAAGAGCTCTGCGCCAAGCACATGGGCAAGCACCCGGTGCTGACCCTGACTCTGAAAGACTGGCAGTCCTGCGATATCGCCTCGCTCCATCGCCGTCTGGCGATGGAGATGAGCGCCCTGGTCGGGCAGCATCGCGCCGCCTGTGGTGCCCTCGACAAAGCAGGCCAAGAGATCATCCAGCGCATCTCGAGCAACCAGGCAAGTAGGGAAGATCTGCAAAAGACTCTCGGACTTCTCTGCCAAGCCTTGACTCTGCACCACAAGATCCAGCCGGTGGTTTTGATCGATGAGTACGACGCGCCGATCCACGCCGCCTACGCAGAAGGGTTTTATCCCGAGGCAATCAAGCTTCTACGCCCCTGGCTCTCCTCCATCTTCAAGGACAGCCCCTATGTCTTCAAGGCCTGCCTCACCGGGATCTTGCGGATCTCGCGAGAATCCCTCTTCTCCGGCCTCAACAATGTCGAGCCCTACACCATCATCAACCGCCGCCACAAAGGCTTCTTCCTCGATAAGTTCGGCTTCACCGAAGAGGAAGTCCGGCAGATCCTGGTCGACTTCGGCAAGGCGGATTATCTCGAGCCCTGCCGCTCCTGGTACAACGGCTACAAGTTCGGCCCGCACACCATCTACAACCCCTGGTCGATCACCCATTACGCCAGCTCGGACGAATCCGTGCCGGAAGCCTTCTGGGTCAACACCTCCAGCAACCTGATGATCTGGGAGCAACTCAAGCTGAGCAGCGACCGGGTCCGCAAGGAGATGATGAGCATCATCGCCGGCGGCAGCGTCCGGCGCTCGATCAACGAAGCCACCTCATTGATCGACCTCCCCTCCTCCGAGGCGCTCTGGTCGCTGATGCTTTTCGCCGGCTACCTCAAGGCGGATGAATTGATCATTGACGACGAAGGCGTCAGCACCTACAAGCTCGAAATTCCCAATCGCGAAGTCCAGACCACCTTCCGCACCTTCGTCAACGAAGCCTTCTCCAAGGTCAAGGTCGAACTCGAAGATCTTCCCTTCGCGATGCTCGCCGAGGACCGGATCGCGGAATTGCAGGAATCGCTGGAAAGCTACTTCCTCGGCTGCGCCTCCTACTTCGATCTCGGCCAGGTGCCGGAGAACTTCATCCACGGCCTCTTTTTCGGCATCTGCTCGCACCTGCGCAAGGACTTCGTCATCCTCTCCAACCCTGAAACCGGCAAGGGCCGGGCGGATTTGCTGATGATCCCGCGCGATCCCGCCCGGAAGCTCAGCGCCAAGCTGATCGAGTTCAAGGTCGCGACCGAGGCGCAGACGATCGAACAGGCGCTCGCCGCCGCCTTCGAGCAGATCGAGAAACGCGACTACGCCGCCCGCTTGCGGGAAGCGCAATGCGAGCGGGTCCTCAAGCTCGGCATCGCGGTGAAAGGCAAGGCGATCAAGATCGAGTGCCGGAATTGAATGAGTCGGGCGAGGCGGGGCCTGTGTTCCAAACCAGCGGTGTGCAGCAAATCGAGAATCATCCGGCGCTCCGGGTTGCAGGTCTCGCTCAAGATCGCCCCGATTGAAGGAGGATGCAAGAGGACTCCGGCTTGTCACGAGCCCTGGGACTTCTCCTGCTTCTCTCCCAGGTGATGGCGGGACGAAGCGCCAGGGGCGCTTATCTTGGGTGAAATCCTCAGGAGCCTCCATGTCCAAGATTCTCGTCACCGGCGCGGCCGGATTCATCGGCAGCCACGTCACCCGCATCCTCATCGCCCGGGGCGACGAGGTGGTCGGCCTCGACAATCTCAACGACTACTACGATCCCCGCCTCAAGGAGGCGCGGCTGGACTGGATCCGGAGCTCTCCCGGCGCCGAGCGTTTCCGCTTCGTCAAGGGCGACATCGCCGACAGGGAAATGATGCCGGCGCTCTTCGCCGCCGAGAAGTTCGACGGCGTCGTCCATCTCGCCGCCCAGGCCGGGGTCCGCCACTCACTCAAGGCGCCTCACGATTACATCGACGCCAACGTCACCGGCTTCCTCAACATCCTCGAAGGCTGCCGCCACAACCCGGTGAAGCACCTCGTCTACGCCTCGACCAGCTCGGTCTACGGCGCCAACGAGGAAATGCCTTATTCCGAGGAGCACGGCGTCGCCCATCAGCTCTCGCTCTACGCCGCCACCAAGAAGGCGAACGAATCGATGGCGCATTCCTACAGCCATCTCTTCCGGATTCCCTGCAGCGGCCTGCGTTTCTTCACCGTCTACGGCCCCTGGGGGCGCCCCGACATGGCGCTCTTCCTCTTCACCAAGGCGATCTCCCGCGGCGAGCCGATCCAGGTCTTCAACCATGGCCGCCACAAGCGCGACTTCACCTTCGTCGAGGACATTGCCGAAGGCGTCGTCCGGACCCTCGACCGTCCCGCTGCCGGCGACGAAAGCTGGGGCGGCAAGAATCCCTCACCTGCCTCCAGTCGCGCTCCTTGGCGGATCTTCAACATCGGCAATGCCCAGCCGGTGGAGCTGCTCGATTACATCCGGGCGGTGGAGAAGGCGCTCGGCAAGACCGCGAAGATGGAACTCCTGCCTTTGCAGCCCGGCGACGTTCCCGACACCTGGGCCGACAGCTCGTCACTGGTCGAGGCGACCGGTTATCGGCCCGCCACCGACGTCGACGAGGGGGTCCGCCGTTTCGTCGAATGGTACCAGGACTTCTACGCGCCGCGTTTCGACGCCTGAGCTCGGCGCCTGGGGTCCAAGCCTCCGCGATCCACCGCCTTCATCCTTCGTCGCTGACTGAAGGCGCCTTGATCGCCTGTTCGAGGAGGTCGAGCTGGTTGTTCCAGGCGGCGACGCCGAGGCGGGTGTTGTGGATGCAGGGGCTTTCGGCATCGACTTCGCAGGAGCCGTCGAGGCGGGAGCCGCCGCAGGGGCCATGCACCAGCTTCTTCGGGCAGGATTCGAGGCAGACGTATTGGGTCAGGCGCAGGTCGGTGCGTTGTTCGCCGCCGCAGAGGAATTGCCGCAGCCATTGGCCTTTTCGGCCGGACATGTGTTCGACCTTGAGGAGGCGGGCGAAGCGGTTGCGCCAGAGCAGGGAGGCGGGCGGGTAGTCGAAGTCGGCTTCGACCATGGCGAATTCGGGCTCGGCGTTTTCGGGTTCGTCGCGGCGGCGTTCGGCTTGGCGGTAGATGTAGAAGTGGTGGTTGGCGGGGGTCATCGAGATGCCGTGGTGGAAGTCCTTCCAGGCCTCGAGCCAGGCGCCGAAGCTGCTGAATTGCGCCCGCACCTTGCGGCAGGTGTCGAGGACGGTGGCGGCTTCGGCGGCGTTGCGGAGGCCGCGGATCTGGACGGCGCTGTAGCCCATCAGGGCGCAGCCGGCGGCCTGGAGGGAGAGGCGTTTGAGCTGCACCGACATGAACTGCGGGCGGCTCTGCATTTCGCGCTGCAGCTGGGCCGCGAAGCCTTGCGAGACGTGGGCGCCGGGGACGAGTCCGCCGGCGGCGATGCGGGGCACTTCCGCTTCGCCGACGAGGGCGAGGCGGGCGACGATCGGCACCGAGACTTCGCGCAGGCTGCAGAAGCGGGCGAGCTCGTGATACTTGCGCATGTCCCAGCCGGCCTGGGTGACGATGAAGTCGGCGCCGGCGTTGACCTTGAGGATCATCTTCAGATACTGGCCGTAGACGTCGTTGACGTTGTATTTGAAGGGATTGACGGCGGCGCCGCAGAACAGCGGCAGGCTGAGGGACTTGCTGCAGCGCAGGGTTTCGACGCCATCGACGTGGAGTCGGCCCTGGGCGAGCCAGTGGCCGCTGCAGGCGAAGAAGTTCTTGACTCCTTCGGATGCGTAGGCGGCGAGGGTTTCGGGGAGGCGGCTGGGGTCGAGGTCGCGTCCGGAGATGGTGGCGACGGGAGACTTGCCGTGGAGTTGGCGGAGCCGCCCGAGGAGGTGGGGTGAGCTGCGTGCGTTCTCGTCGAAGAGGCGTTCGGTGACGAAGAGGGCGGCGACGTCAGGCTGGGAGGAGCTCCACGAGGCGAGGCCGTCGAGGGCGGCTTGCTGTTCGGCGGCGGCGATGCCGGGGCAGGGCGGATCGACTTCGAGGATGAAGGCGAAGCGGCCGTCCGAGAAGGCTTGGCGGAGCGGGTTCTCGGGGGTGAAGTCGAACTTGAACTGGGCGTCGGTTTTCATGGTTGTTTCCGGGGCTCCCAGTCCAGTCCTTGCGGCAGCAGTTCGGTGGGGTGGTCGAGCAGGAGCTGCAGGGTGGCGAGGGTGGTGCCGGCCGGCTGGAGGCAGGGCTTGGAAGGGGAATCCCTGCGGTGGGCGGCGAGCTGCAGAGCCTGCTGGCGGTGGAGGAGGAGGGGCGGATATTCAAATAGGCAGACACGCCAATTTTTCAAGGGGCAGGAGGCGATCTTGCCGTCCTGGGCTTGTTGGCGGAATCGCGCCAGCGGGACGCGGCTGAGGCTTCGGCTTTTCAGTCCGATCACCAAGGAGTCCTCACCGATCTCCCAGACGCAGATCCAGGGGGCGAGGCGTTCGTCGCCGAGCTGGGCGATCCAGGAGCGATGGCCGCGCAGGGTGCCGAGGACTTGGAGGAGGGCGGCGGCCGAGATCTGGCTGGCCTTGCCGGAGGCGAGGGTGTCGGCCGGGAAGCTGAAGGCGCTTCCTTCTTCCATCTTGAGGCGCTTGAGGACCGCCTGGACGCAGTCTTCCGGAGATGAGGTCTTGAGATCCTCGGCGGCGAGGCTGCGGAGCTGCTTCAGCTCGAGAAGAAGGCGGACTTCGTCGCGGTGGACTGCTTGCATCTGGCGCGGGCTGAGATTGGCTGCGAGTGGGTCGAGGATGCCCGGGCCGCGAAGGCCGGAGAAGAGCTGGCGCAGAGATTGGTCATCAGGCCGCTCGACCAGCTGATCGACGAGAAGCAAGTCGTGTTCGATCAATTCGGCGGCGCCGAGTTGATTGAGGTCCTCCTGGGCTCTGGCGGCCTCGGCGAAGCGGCCGGAGCGGAGACAGAAGTTGCGCCATTGCGCCAGCGCTTCGGGCTGACCCGGATGGGTGACCAGGTGGCGGCGGCAGGAGGCGAGGGCCTTGGCGAGGAAATCCTGGCGCAGCTTGTCGTCGGCCGAGATGCGGGACTGGTGTTCGGCCAGGATGCCGGCGTAGAGATGGAAGTGGCCGTAGTCGGGGGCGAGGGCCTGACCTCTCCGGACCACTTCGATGGCGTCGAAGGGCTGATCGAGGACTTCGATGAGGATGCGGGCGGCCTGGTGCCAGTAGGCGGGATTGTCGCCGGCTTTTTCGGCCGCCTGGCGCCAGAGGGCTGCGGCTTCGGCGGCATCCTCGCTGCGGCTGGCTTTATGGGCGAGGTAGGCGGCGCCGTGCTCCTGGCGGAAGTGCTGGAGGGCGCCGGCGAGGATGGCGGCGGCGACGAGGCAGGAGGGCAGGGCGGCGCGGCGCCCACGCGTCTGAGGGAGCGGGTTCAGGTGGGCGAGGCTTGGCCGGAGGGCGAGGCCGATGAAGATGACGGCGAGGACCGAGCTGGCGCCGCGGCTCATCGGCATGTCGACGAGGCTGCAGAGGAACATGGCTGCGAGGGCCCAGCGGGGGGCGCCGCAAGCGTGGATCAAGCCGAGGGCGAGGAGGGCGAGGCCGCAGAGGGCCGCGGGGATGCCGAGCTGCACTGCCCAATGGAGGATTTCATTGTGCGGATGAGGGGAATGCTCGGCATAGTTGCTGCACTGTCCGTGGGCGATGGTGCGTAGAGCCGGCTGGCCCTTCTGGAAGCTGCCGGGGCCGCCGCCGAGGAGGGGGTTCTCGAGGGTGAGGGCGGCGGCCTGCTTCCAAAGGTGCGGGCGGATCTCGGTGCGGCCGTCCGGCGCCTGGAACCAGAGCACGGCGACGACGGCGAAAAGGCCTCCGACCAGGGCGACGCGGCGGAGGAGGAGGGGACAGCCCAAGGCGAGCCGGAGGAGGAGGAGAAGGGCCAGGGCGGCCCAGGCCATGCGGCACTTGCAGCACCAGAGCGCGACGAGGAAGGGCGGCAGACTCAGGAGCAGCGCAGCGGGCCCGGCGAGGGCGCAGGCGTGTCGGATCGGCAGGACCTTGCGGCACAGGCTCAGGCCTTTGAGGCAGGCTCGCCAGCTGAGCTCGAGACCCCAGGGCAGGGCGGCGAGCAGGCTGGCGGCGAACCAGTTGGGATTGCCGAACAGTGCCTGGGCGCGGCCGGTCTTGAGGCAGAGGATGAGGTTCAGCCACCAGAAGGAGCCGATGAGCAGCGTCAGGGCCAGTTCATCGCGTTCAGGCTTGGAGGAGAAGCGGCAGACGGCAAGGGCGAGGCCGCCGCAGAAAGGAGCGGCAAGCAGGGCGGCATCCTCCATCGGTCCGGACTTGATCAGCATCGACAGGGCGAGGAGGAAGACCCAGCCGAGAGCGAGAAGGAGGACCGCGAGGCTGCGTCCGCGCCCCTGCCAGGCTTGGGACGCGAGCACGGCAAGGCCGGCAAGACCGAGCAGGCCGGCGACCGGCCATGCGAAGCTCCACTCCTCCCCGAGGAAGAAGGGCTGGGCGAAATACAGGCAGAAGGCGGCCAGAAGCCAGAGGAGCGGGCCGGTAAATCGGAGGAAGACGCTGGTTTCGGGGGGCATGGCAGGATCTTTCGGAAGGGTTGGAAGGGTGGGAAGTGTGGCGCAGCCGAGTCTTGGGTCAGCGTCCCGCGGCTTGGTTGTTCGCCTTTCCGGCTGCTGCTTTTGAAGCGGAAAAAGGCGGCCGCCTTGCAGCGGCCGCCCCGGGCGAAGTCGGTTTATTCGTCGCGGTTAAGCTTTTCAGCTTCGGACTTGAGGGTGTCGTACTGGCCTTGGAATTCGCCCCACTCGGCGGTTTCCTGGAAACGCTTGTAGTAGCGGCCGATGCGGCGCAGGCAGTCGTTGCGCTTGCCGTCCTTGAAGAGGGCGTTGCCGAGCTCAAGGCCCCTGGTCAGCTCCTGACGGTTGTAGCGCGGCTCGACCGCGGCGATCTCGTCGGCAAGGAGCTTTTTCAGGGTCTCGTCCGCTTCCGACTGGGCCAGGTATTTCTTGGCGTCGGGGAATTCCTTGAAGGTGTAGAGCAGGCAGGCGAAGTCGAAGGCGAGCTGGGCGTCGCTGAGATTCTTGTCGCGCTTGGGGGTGTCCTTGACCAGCGGCCAGAGTTCGTCGGGCGGGATGTCGGAGAGCGGACGGGTGAACTCGTTCCAGTCGTCGACGAGGTTGCCCATTTCGCGAATGGCGACGACGACGGTCTCTTGGGACAGGGTGCGGATCTTGCCGAGGCGGCCGTCGAAGGTCATCGGGCGGTCGCGGAAGATCTGGCCGCGGTTGGCGACCGATTCGAAGGTGTTCTTGGCGCGGGTGGCGATGGAGGTCATGTTGAGTCCCCAGTCGCGCAGCTCGTAGCCGGCCTTTTCGGTTTTTTCCGGGATCGGAGCGGGCGGGGTGGAGTAGTCCATGATGTTGAGGGTCATGGCCTCGAAGGCCTTATAAGGTTCGAGGCGGTTGATCGCGGCTTGGAACTCGTATTTGTTAGTGTCGACCTTTTTATCCGGGGTGTAACGCGACACGTCGACGCATTCGTTGATGATGCCCCAGCGGATTTCGGGGCGGGCGGCGTCCATTTCGGCGGTTTTGGCCTTCACCGCGGCGAACTTCTCCTGCATCTTGGTGTTCTGGGTGTCGATGCCGTTGCGACGGTCGCTCTCCAGCTTTTCCTGGTTGGCCTTGAGGGCGGCCTGCTGTTCTGCGACGTCGTCCTCCAGCTTCCAGGCCTGGGCCAGTTCGACGCTGAGGCGGCTGCGGGTCGATTGGGCGAGGATCTCGTCGCACTCGGGGACCAGGGCCGGGACATCCTTGGTGTCGAGGACACGGGGATGCTGCGGGTGGGCGGCGACGAAGCGGGCGGCGGCTTCGCGCAGGATGCTGCCGTTCTCCTGGGTGGTGGTGGTGCCGCCGTTCTTGACCAGCTCGTCGATCTCGGCGAGTTCGGCGCGCTCCGCCTGGGTCTCGATGTAGCCGGGATCCGGCTTGGGCTTGAAGGCGAAGTAGCCGCCGACGCCGAGGCCGGCGACGAGGATGAGGCTGCCGATGATCAGGGGCGCCTTCGAGCGGACAGGCTGAGCTTCCATTTCGTCCAGCTCCTCGTCGGCATCGGTGCGGGCGGGGGCGCGGCGTGAGGTGCGCGAAGGCTTGCCGACGCTGGCAGGAGGGATGTTGGCGCTGGTGCGGAGCTTGATCTTGGGCTTGTCACTGTCGCTCATGGCAGTTTCCTCAACTATGGGTTGCAGGTTTGGAACGGCCCAATCTAATCAGAGGTCAAGCTTTCTCAATGGAGACTGCCAAAGAACTTGGTGTTTATCGCAGATCTGGCATTTAAGCTCGGCGACGGAGGCGTCAGACGCCTGTCCGTTCAGCTCCCCAGATGATCTTGTGAAGCTGCATCTGCAGACGGGCGTCGACGCCGGATTGGAGGATGAGCTCGGCCAGGCGTTCCGGCTTCATCGTCTCCCAGACCGGGGCGAAAAGCAAGGGGACGCGATGTTCGAGGTCCTTGAAGCGGATCAGCTTCAGGGCCCAGGTGAAGTCGGCGTCATCGGCGATGACGAACTTGACTTCGTCGAGCGGGCCGAGTCGGTCGAGATTGGCGTAGTCGTTGCGCGCTTCCATGGCGGAGCCAGGGCATTTCATGTCGACGATGCGACGCGCCGTCTGGGGTAGGACGGAGATGTCATGCGAGCCGGCGGTCTCGACCAGGACTTCGTAGTTCTCGGCGAGGAGGGCTCTGACCAGATCGGGGCATTCGGCCTGGGCCAGGGGTTCGCCGCCGGTGACTTCGACACGCCGGCATTTGAGGGCTCGGATGCGCTCCATCACTTCGGACAGCTGCAATTCCTCGCCGCCGGAATAGCCATGCGTGGTGTCGCACCAGGTGCAGCGCAAGGGGCAGCCGGTGAGCCGCACGAAGATGCAGGGGAGGCCGGCGCGCGTCGATTCGCCTTGGATGGAAAGATAGATTTCGGAGATGCGGAGCATGGGGGTGGGTCGGAGTTTGAGGAGTTTGAGGAGTTTAAGGAGTTTAAGGAGTTTAAGGAGTTATGAACTGCTCGAACCCATTAGGCGGTAAGATTCTTCGATGGATGGCTGCTTCTGTTAATTAAACTGCTTAAACCGTTTAAACTGCTTAAACGGTTCGGATGTCGAGCCCCAGGTCGATGGCGCGGGCGCTGTGGGTGAGGGCACCGACCGAGATGAAGTCGACGCCGAGGGCGGCGACGCTGGCGATCCGATCCAGTTTCATGTTGCCGCTGGCTTCAAGGAGGGCGCGCTGGCCGACGATGCGGACGGCTTCGGCCATCTCGTCGTTGCTCATGTTGTCGAGAAGGATGAAGTCGGCACGGGCCTCCACCGCTTCGCGGACTTCCTCCAGGGTGTCGGCTTCGACTTCGACCTGGAGCTGGGGATAGGCTTCGCGGGCGGCGCGGACGGAGCGGGCGATGCCGCCGGGGCCGGCGAGGGCAGCTAGCTCGCGATGGTTGTCCTTGATCATGATGCGGTCGTAGAGGCCCATGCGGTGGTTGTCGCCGCCGCCGCAGGTGACGGCGTATTTCTCCAGGGCCCGCAGGCCGGGAGTGGTCTTGCGGGTGTCGAGGATGCGGCAGCGGCTGCCGGCGGCCTTCTCGACGAAGCGCGAGGTGAGCGTGGCGATGCCGGAGAGGCGTTGGACGAAGTTGAGGGCGACGCGCTCGGCGCTGAGGAGGGCGCGGGCCTCGCCTTCGACGATGGCGACGACGGCGCCGGCGCCGCAGGAGCTGCCGTCGGGCAGGAGGATGTCGAAGCGGCAATGCGGATCAAGTTCGCGAAAGGCGATCTCGGCGGCTGCCAGGCCGGCGATGATGCAGTTCTCGCGGGCGGCGAGCTCGGCGCGGGCGCGAAGCCTGGACGGCACGGTGGCGAGAGTGGTGGCGTCGCCGGCGCCGAGGTCCTCGGCCAGGGCGATGCGGACGGCGCTGAGGAACTCCTGCCTGAGCTGCTCGGAATTCATGATGGGGTCTCCTGGGTGTGATGGAGAATGGTGACGAAGATGAGGAGTCCGATGGCCTGGGCGCAGAGTATCATGCCGACGGCCGGGCTGCTGCGCAAAAGGGCGAGGGCGCCGGCGCCGATGACGAAGCTGAGGAGGTGGATCAGTCGCACTGCGTTCTTGCGGCTGAAACCCATGCGGACGAAGCGGTGCGAGATGTGATTGTGGTCGCCGATGTAGATCGGCTTGCGGTTGCGCATCCGGATGATGATCACCGCAGCGAGGTCGAAGAGGGGGATGGCGAGGATCAGGAAGGGCAGGAGGAGAGGCAAGGCGGCTTTTGCGGGGCTGCCGTCATCGGACCAGGTGACGAGGAAGCCCTGGACCCCGAGCATGAAGCCGACGAAGTGGCTCCCGGCGTCTCCCATGAAGATCGTGGCCGGGTTGCGGTTGTAGAACCAGAAGCCGCAGCAGACGGCGCAGGTGACGGCCGAGAGCATGCCGACCAGGAACTGGCCCTGGATCGCGGCGGCGGCGGCGAAGAAGAGCGAGGCGATGGACCCGATCCCCGCGACCAGGCCGTCCATGTTGTCGAGGATGTTGATGGCATTGAGGATGACCAGCATCCAGGCCCAGCAGACCAGAGTGGAAAGGTAGGGGTGGCCGGAGAGCATGTCGATCTTGACACCCCAGTGCGCGACGACCAGGAGGATGAGCATCTGTCCGCCGAGTTTCGACTTGGCGCTCATCGGCCGGCGGTCGTCCCACATGCCGAGACCGAGGAAGGCTAGGACGCCGCCGCAGATCGCCATCAGCTGGATGAATTTCGGACTGCCCGGGCCGATGCCGTCGATCAGATCGGCGGGGATGTAGCTGCAGCCCGCCATGGCGAGGCCGAGTCCGCCGCCGATGGTGCCGATCCAAGCCGTGACCATGCCCAGGCCGCCAAGGACCGGCGTCGCCTTGACGTGGCGCTTGTGACCTTCGCTCAGCGGCTTGTCGAGGAAGTTGATCTTCCAGGCGAGGGCGCGGCAAAGAGGTACGGTGATCAGCGCCGCGCTGAAGGCGATGACGAAGACGGTGATTTGTAGCTGCCAAGGATCCATAGAGTCGATGCTGCCGCTTGATGAGGTTTTTTGCAAATCTGCAGTTTAGCCCGTTTCGCCGAAAAGCCTACTCGGGGAGGCTGCGGGGCTGCGGTTTTCCCGGGCCCTCTTGCATCCCTCGGCCTTTTGTGGGTACAATGGCTCACCCCTGAGCAGGAGTCCAGCCATGTACAACCTTCCCGAGCTTGCCAAGACGGCCGAAGACCGCTTCCTCAACTGGAGCTACGACCAGAAGATCCCGGCCCTGTTGACCGCCCTCGCCGCCCACAAGGAATTGCCGAAACCGATCGAGGTACAGGCGGAAAAACTCAATTACCTGCTGGTCAAAGCCGAGGTCTATTGCCGCTACCGCGAAGCCCTGTCGCATCTCACCCAGAGCGAATCGGTCTATCGAGTCTTTAATGGCCAGGACGGCAACGCCCAGTCCAATCTCGCCCTCACCAGTCTTATGCCCGATCCCGCCCTTTCCGACAAGGCCGGCGATGTCGCCGTCCATTTCGCCAACCAGATGGCGAGGATGGAGAAGGAGTTCACCGAGGCCAACGTCGACTACTGCGCCATCTTGCGCTTCCTCCGCCACGGCACTTGAGGCGTGACGGAGGTTCAGGGTGGTGGCATGCCAGGCGGAGCTCGGCGTCCTTCCAAGACGGCCTTCTCCTCGTCCTGAGTTCATCAATCCTGATCTCGGGAAGGACGACGAGATCAAGACATGCGGCAGCTGCGGAGTCCGCCGCCAGCGGAGGAAAGGGGGGGGGGATGCGCCTCGATGGCGCCTGATTTAAGTTCGCATATACTTGGGTCATTGTATGTCCAATCCAACCCGAGAAGTCTCTTGATGAAAATGGCACTGACATTGATGGCCCTCGTTTCGACCGCCATGGCACTTGCGATCTTCTTGCATACACGTCAACAAAAGCACGTTCGACTTGTGGTTAACGAAGCCATCGAACAGCGGATCAAGGAACTCGATGAATATCGCCGAGCCGTCCGGGATGGCGAATCGGCGGAGTCCTTCAAGATTTACTTGGACGAACTTCATTCGTTGGAAACAGTCAAAGACGAGGAATCCCGACGGGAAGCAGCCATCGCAATTCTGGGAGACAGGTTAAAGAACCTGCTGCTTCTTCTTGAGGGCAGTAAAAACATTCCTGCAGCCAAGGCAAGCGATGTCTTGGAAAGGTGGCAGAACGAAAAGCAGCAAGTGATCGACAATCTCAAGTTGCTCCGCTCCTGATGAGATCTAGCCTCAGCGCCCTTCCATCTGGTCGCGGACCGCTTGCGAGACGATGCGGACGGTGGCTTCCACCTGTTCGCGGCTGGTGAAGCGGCCGAGGCCGAAGCGGATGGTGGAGAAGGCGGCGTCGTCGTCGCGGCCGATCGCCTTGAGGACGTGAGAGGGAGTCGGGGTTGAGGCGGAACAGGCGGAAGAGGAAGAGATGGCGAGGCCGGCGAGGGCTTTTTCGAAGCGGCCGTGGTCGAAGCAGCCGAGGAAGCTGAGGGAGAGGTTGCCGGGGAGGCGATCCTCGGGGTGGCCGTTGAGACGGGCGCAAGGAGCGAGTTCGGTGAGCTGTTCCAGCAGCCAGCGGCGGAGGGAGCCGAGGCGCTCCGCCTCGTCATGCATCTCGGCCGCGGCGATCTCGGCGGCGAGGCCGAGGCCGACAATGCCGGGCACGTTGAGCGTGCCGGAGCGCAGGCCGTTCTCCTGGCCACCGCCGACGATCAAGGGCTCGAGATGCTGCTCGACACCGGGGCGGACGTAGAGGGCGCCGACGCCCTTGGGGCCGTAGAGCTTGTGTCCCGAGATCGACAGGAAGTCGATGCCCATCGCCTCGCAGTCGATCGCCACCTTGCCGAAGGCCTGGGCCGCGTCGGTGTGGAAGAGGACGCCGCGCTCGCGGCAGAGCTTGCCGATGGCGGCGACCGGGTTGAGCGAGCCGATCTCGTTGTTGGCGTAGATCAGGCTGACCAAGACGGTCTCCGGACGGAGCGCTGCGGCGACGGCTTCCGGGCTGACCCGTCCGAACTCGTCGACGTCGAGGAGGGTGACGCTGCCACCCCATTCGGCGGCGCGGGCGCAGCTTTGCAGTATGCATTTGTGCTCGACCTTCGAGGTGATGAAATGCGGCTTTGCCGCGGCGACGCCGCCAGGGCGCTTGAGCAGCTTGAGGAGGAGGCCGAGGATCACCATGTTGTTCGATTCGGTGGCGCCGGAGGTGAAGACGATGCTCGAGGGCAGGGCGCCGAGGAGCTTGGCGACGCGGGCGCGGGCCTTGGTGACGGCGCCGCCGGCCTCCCAGCCCCAGGCGTGGTTGCTGGCGGGATTGCCGAAGAGCTCGGTTTCATAGCGGTGCATGCCCTCGGCGACGCGTGGGTCGAGAGGCGTGGTGGCGTTGTAGTCCAGGTAGATCGGGCGCATGTGGGGACCAGGGGGTTGGCGATTGAGGAGTGGCAGGAGACTCGAAGAGCCGCCTTTATGACAAATCTTGATCTAGCTGTCCTTGTTCTCTATACAAGCCCCCTGCACTCTATAAAAACCCCAAAAGGCGTGAAAGCCCTTTGTCAAGGAATGGCCCCGCGCTAGCTTGCGCCGTGAAGTTTCCCGGCCATCCTGGCCGCTTCGTGAAGATTGCAATCCCCCTGGACTCCTTGCCAACATGTCGACTCCCTGCATCATCGTCGAGAACGAACAGGATTGGAAGCCCTATTTCCCGGTCGAGCGGCTGATCAGCTCCGCCGACTACCTCTCCGGCAAATCCGGCAAGGCTGAGCAGAGCTCGATGCTGATCAATCTCTGCCACAGCTACAAATATCTGTCACCGGGCTACTATGTTTCCCTTCTGGCCGAGTCGCAGGGCCTGAAGGTGATTCCGAGCGTCGAGACGATCAGCTCCCTGCAGCACAAATCTCTCTATGCGCTGAGCAGCGATGATCTCGACGAGGTCCTGCAGAAGTCCCTGCGCCGCCGCGACGAGAAGAAGGAGCCGAAGCCGAAGAAGAAGATGCACCTGCCGCCGGGGATCAGCGAGCCGCAGCCGGAGCTGAAGGACAACGAGGTGCAGCTCACTATCTGCTTCGGCCAGACTCTTTTCGAGGGATTGAAGGACTTCGCCCGCCAGCTCTTCGAAACCTTCCCCTGCCCGATCCTGGTGGTCCGCCTGATCAAGGAAGGCAACCTGTGGAGCGTCGAGACGATCAAGCCCGGCTCGCTCCGCCGCCTCGACAACGAGGAGCAGGATCTCTTCGCCAACTCCCTCGACCAGTTCTACCGCAAGATCTGGCGCAAGCCGCGCTCCCGCAAGAAGAGCCGCTATGAGATGGCGATCCTCCACAACCCCGAAGAAGCCCTGCCGCCTTCCAGCCTGCGCAGCTTGAAGACCTTTGTCCGCATCGCCAAGGACCTCGACATCGACGCCGAACTGGTGACCAAGCAGGCCTACTCCCGCATCGCCGAATACGACGCCCTTTTCATCCGCGAGACCACCTCGGTCAACAACCACACCTACCGCTTCTCCCGCAAGGCCGAAATGGAAGGCCTGGTGGTGGTCGACGACCCGAGCTCGATCCTGCGCTGTACCAACAAGGTCTACCTGGCGCAGCTCCTCCAGCGCCACGGCATCCCCACCCCCGAAACCCGGATCATCCACCGCGACAACTTCCGGGTCGAGGACTTCCCCGACGTCGACAGCAAGCCGGTGGTCCTGAAGATCCCCGACGGCTCCTTTTCGCGCGGCGTCGTCCGGGCCCGTTCCGCCAAGGAGCTGAGGGAGCACACCTCGCGCTTCTTCGAGACTTCCGCCCTGCTGCTCACCCAGGAGTTCATGCCGACCGAATACGACTGGCGCATCGGCATCTTCGACAACCGCCCGATCTTCGCCTGCAAGTACTACATGGTCAAGGGCCACTGGCAGATCGTCAAGCACGAGAGCAACGGCAAGTTCCGCGAGTCCACCTCGGAGGCCTTCCCGATCCGCGCCGTGCCCCCGGCGATACTCAAGGCGGCAGTGAAAACCGCCAAGCTGATCGGCGACGGCTTCTACGGCATCGACATCAAGGACGGCCCCCGCGGTCCCGCGGTGATCGAGATCAATGACAACCCCAACCTCGAAGTCGGAGTCGAGGACAGCTACTACGGCGAAGACCTGCACTACAAGTTCTTTGAGGAATTCGTCCGCCGGATCGAGAACATGCGCCGCGGCCTCGAATGAGGTCGACTCCCCGGCGGTGAAATCCACCAGTTTTCATCACGGAGCCCGACTCGGGACTTGAAGCCGGGTTAGATTGTCGACAAATTCCAGGACCTCCCCATGTTTCTCGCGGCGGCTCAGCACAACCAGTTTCTTGAGATGACCTTCATCTTCGCCGGCTCGGCGGTGATGGCGGCGATCTTCATCCTGCTGCGCCAGCCGGTCATCCTCGCCTACATCATCCTCGGCATCATCCTCGGGCCGATGTGCTTCAACCAGGTGTCGCCGGACAGTCTCGAGACGGTTTCGCACTTCGGCATCACCCTGCTGATGTTCCTGCTCGGCCTCGAACTGCCGCCCTCGAAGGTGAAAGGCATGGCCGGCAAGTCGGCATTGGTCACCCTCTTCACCAGCTTCGCCTTCTTTGCGGTCACCGCTCTCTACATGGGGATCACCGGTTCGCCCTGGGTGGAGGCGGCGGTGGTCGGCCTCGCCCTGATGTTCTCCTCCACCGCCGTCGCCCTGAAGCTGATCCCGACCACCGACCTGCACCACCAGCGCCTCGGCGAAATCATGATCGGCGTCCTCCTCTTCCAGGACATCCTGGCGATCATCAGCATCGTCGTCCTCCAGGGCGCCGGCCACGCCGACAGCGGTTGGCTGACCATTGTCGTTCTGCTGATCAAGATTTTCGCCCTCGCCGGCGGCTCGCTCCTCGCCGTCCGCTACGGCCTTGGCTACCTGATGGAGCGCTTCAGCATCGTCCACGAATACATCTTCATCGCTTACATCGCCTGGTGCCTGCTCGGCGCCAGCGTCGCCAGCGCCCTCGGCCTCTCGGCCGAGATGGGCGCCTTCGTCGCCGGCGTCTCGCTCGCCACCTCGCCGGCCACCTTGGTGGTGGCGGAACTGCTCAAGCCGCTGCGTGAATTCTTCATGGTCATCTTCTTCTTCTGCGTCGGCGCCGCCTTCGATTTCGTCTTCTCCTGGCAGAGCGCCGCCATCGCCGCAGGCCTGGTGATCCTGCTGCAGATCGCCAAGCCCCTGATCTTCGCCTTCGCCTTGCGCCGGGTCGGCGAGAAGCCCAAGGTGTCGTTGCAGGTCGGCAACCGCCTCGCCCAGTCCTCCGAGTTCTCCATCATCCTCGGCTTCAGCGCCCTCGCCGCCGGCTACATCTCTAAGAACGCCTTCGGCATCATCCAGATCTGCGTCATTGCCTCCTTCCTGATCTCGACTCTGATCGTCACCCGCCGCTATCACACCCCGATCTCCGATCCCGGAGCGTCCCACAAGGACGAAGCTTGAGCCTCGCCGAAGAGCAGCGGCAGCTCCTCGCCGCCCTGCGCCGCGGCGAAGCTCCCGCCGGCCTCGATTCCGATGGCTTCGCCCTCGCCAGCCTCCTCGTCGCCAAGCTCCGGGTCGAACGCCTCTGCCGCGGCTGCCCCGAAGCCGAAGCCGCCCTCACCCAGGACCCCGCCGCCTTCCGCCAAAACTTTGACGCCTGGCACGCCGCCACCCCGATGCACAGCTTCTTCCCCAGCGAAGAAGCCAGTGCCTGGCGCCGCCAATCAGACGCCGGAAATCAGTAAGATCGTGCATCTGATTCAGGAAAATCCTTAATTTTCAAATCACTCTCCTCGCCTAATCTCTAGCAAGATCCGAGATTAATCCGAGGAAAATCCCTATGTCCAGCGTCAGCGTCAGCCTCACCCGTCTCGAGCTCCTGACCTACGAGCCCTGCGCCCCCGAGAAGCACCCGATGTTCCTCGAGAAACGGGTCTACCAGGGCAGTTCGGGCAAGGTCTATCCGCTGCCCTTCACCGG
>JBDKFG010000045.1:0-37643 GCA_039798785.1 Verrucomicrobiota bacterium
GTGCCTGGAGTCGAGTGCCTCGATGGCGCGGCGCACTTCGGCCTCGCTGCCGATGGCGTGGGCTTTGAGGAAGGCCTGTTGCAGGCCCCTCAAAATCGCATCGGCTTCGTCACCGTTGGGGTCGAGCTGCTGCTCCAGACAATGCTTGCGCACGGCGTGGCGGAGGCTGCGTCCGACGCAAAGTTCCTCGAGTTTCTGTTGGACGAAGGCGCAGAGTTTGGCCTGAACTTCGGTCTCGGCCCATTGCTTCTTCAGATCGGCGATCGGATCGACGCCGACGAGCATGATGCCGAGGCGTTCGGCTTTCTCCTCGCGGAAGATCGGCTGGCCGGTGGCCTTGGCGTGGCCAATGCCGGAGAAGGGGTCGTCAGCGGGAGTTTCGGCGAGTCCGGCGTCGACGCCGTTGTTTTCGACGTAGCTGATGGCGATGCGCAGGGCGGCTTCGGGGTCGCGGCGGGCCAGATCGCTGTCCTCGGCGCTGAGCAGGCGCGATTGATAGCCTCCGGAGAACCAGGTACCGAAACGATTTTCGCCGTGTTGCTTAAAGCGCTGATTGAGTCGATGCACCAGGCTACTGAGCAGGCTCTGCATGGTGAGGCTGAGATTGTTGCTGGAATCGCAAAGATAAGCGATGCGCCAATGGTCTTCGCGCTTGGGAAGCTTGGTGATCAAGGCTTGGTCGTCCCAGAGTTTCCGGAGTTGCGCCGGGACGATCTTTTCGCCTTCGGCTAGGAGCAGCAGGTGCCAGTGAGTGTGGAGGACGTTGATGGCGAACAAAGTGAAGCCGGTGGCGCGGAATCGGGCGATGAGGAAGAGGAGGATGAAGCGGCGGTCTTCGTCGCTCCAACGCAGGCCGTGAGCGGTGTGGCTCCAGACATGGACCACGCCGGGGCGTTCAGGACTGAAGTTCTCGGTGGAGATTTTTTGATCGGACATGGGGATCCTCCATGCGATTGCCTTCATTGGCTAATATTTATACCCAACTAAAGACTCTGTCAATGAGGACGGCTATTAAGCAAGTGCATAAATTTGTTTTGAGGCGAGCGAAGATAAGAAGCTGGTGCCCCCATAGCATGGCTATTTCTTTTCCGGGACTTCGCCCGGAAAAGACGATCCGCCGGAGAACGAATACCATCCGTCTCGATTGAGCCTCGATATGTCATAATAATTTCATTATTGCTCCGCTCCTAAAATTCTCCCGCATCTAGCAGCGCCTCGAACCGCTGAGCTACCGCGCCGCCATCTTCACCAAGCTCAGCCGCGTCCACCTCGATTACCACGCCGCCGGCAAGGGCCACGAAGACTATCAGCGAGAAACTTCCCTTCTTTGACCAAGACGAGATCCGGCGGATGGCTCGCGGCGGCTGAGCGGCCCAAAGTGTCTTTGCCGATGAATTCCACCCCTCGCCCCTTTGCGCCCTCCTGAAAGCGGAGCAAATTGGCGGCCCACAGCCAATCCCGAGCGCCCCCCGACATGCCACTCCTTGCCGAGCTCACCGACGACAGCCTGATCGGCCGCCTCCACCAGGCAGATCAGGGATTCATCCTGACCGTCGCAGCACAGATCGCCGCCTTCCTCCTGCTCTGGACGGCGAAGCGCTGGCTTGCGAGCTCCAGCTCGGTCCTGCCTCGGCTGGTTGCCGTCTCCCTCCTCGTCTGCAACGCCACCGCCCTGGCGACCTGGCAAGCCTCCGCCCTCTTCCATGTGCGCGGCACGACCCCTCCGGATTCCCCGCTCCGAGCCGCTGCCCAGGCCGCCATGCAGGACGGTCTGCAGCTGATCGGCATCAGCGCCGCCGTCCTCATCCTCCTCGCCTGGCATTGGCTCAAACCTGCCGCGGCGGTGAAGCGATGAGCCCCGCCGAAGCCCAGTCCGCAGCCCTGATGCTGCAGACGGCACTGCTGGCGGCCTCGCTCGCCGGCCTACCGCTTTGCCGCCGACTGCCAGGATCCGGCCTCCTGCTGCTCTTCTTCGCCAACCTCCTGAGCGCATGCGCCGCCATCTATTTCTACATAAGCAGCGAAAACGCCGCCCCGCCGCTCGCTTCGGCCACCTTGGAACAGATGCAGCAGCGGGATCTCGTGCAAGGAGATTCTTGCGCCTTCCTCGCCCTCAGCCTGCTCTGCGCCTGCGCCGGCGTCGCCTGCTGCCTTCTCGCCAAGGCAGGAAAGTCCCGCCCATGAGCCAGGCACTTGACGAACACGACCAGGAGATCCGCAGCTTCGGCAGCGAGGTCTTCCGGATCATCGGCCGCCTCTACGGACTGATCGACGGCTTCAAGTGGTTCATCTTCCTCGGCAATCTGCTCTGCATCTGCTTCGTCCTCGCCGAACTGCATATCATCGACCGCTGCCGCGGCATCGCCAACCGCGACGACCTGGCGACGGCGGACTGGGGCTCCCTCCTCGGCCTGCTCATCCTCGTCCTCCTCGCCAACCGGATCTTCGGCTGGTCGCAGTTCATGGTCACGGTCTACGCCACCAACCGCGCCATGATCAAGCTCCGCACCCAGTTCTTCGCCAAGCTGATGTCGCTGTCGAAAAACTTCTACGACACCCACAAGATCGGCTGGCTGGTCGCCCGCGGCACCGGCGACATGAACACCATCTACGACTTCCTCACCTTCGGCCTGATGGTGGTCTTCATGATCCTCTCCTACACCGGCATCATCGCCTGGAAGCTCTGGGACGTCGCCCCCTCCCTCCTCGCCGTCGCAGCCGTCGTCATCCCGATCGGCTGCGCCATCATCGCTTGGCTGCAGAAACGCATCCGCGCCCGGGTCGAAGAACTGTCCTCCCAGAACTCCCGGATGGTCGCCTACCTCGCCGAATCGATCCGCGGCGTCCGGGTCACCCAGGCCTTCGCCCGCGAAGAGAAAAACCTGTCGGCCTACATGGAGTTCAACCAGGAGAACGTCCGCCTCTCCCTCAAGGTCCTCAAGGCCACCGCCATCCTGGTGCCGACCATGGACGCCCTCGGCATCCTCGGCATCGTCACCGTGATCACCTGGGGCGCCTGGATGCTGGAAAACGGCGCCATGTCCAACGGCGTCCCGATCACCCCCGCCGACCTGGTCGCCTGCGTCCTCTACATGAACATGCTGCTCATCCCGATCCGGATGCTGATCGACATCTACAGCATGAGCATCAACGCCGCCACCTCGGCCCGCCGGGTCTTCCAAGTGCTCGAGCTCCAGCCCGAGATCAAGGACCCGGAGCAGCCGGAGGAACTCACCAGCATGAAGGGCGAGCTCAGCTTCCGCCAAGTGCAGTTCCGCTACAAGGAGGACGGACCCTGGATCCTCAGGGGCATCAACCTGGAAATCCCCGCCGGACAAGTCGTCGCCATCGTCGGCAAGACCGGCGCCGGCAAGACCACCATCGCCCACCTCGCCGCCCGCTTCCACGACCCCCAGGAAGGCCAGGTGCTGGTCGACGGCCGCGACCTCAAGGTCTTCCGCCAGGACGACCTGCACGCCCACATGGGCATCGTCCTGCAAGAGGGTTTCCTCTTCTCCGGCACCGTGCTCGACAACATCCGCTTCCGCCGCCCCGAGCTCAGCCGCGCCGAGGTGGAGAAGCTCTGTCTCGGCCTCGGCACCCACGAAGCCATCGACGCCCTGCCCGATTCCTACGACACCGTGGTGATGGAGGGCGGCTCCAACCTCTCGGTCGGCCAGCGCCAGTTGATCTCGCTCTCCCGCGCCCTCGCCGCCGACCCCAAGGTCTTGATCCTCGACGAAGCCACCTCGGCGATCGACGTCGCCACCGAAGTCATCCTCGAGCGCGCCTTGCAGCGCCTGGTGCACGGACGCACCACCATCATCATCGCCCACCGCCTCTCGACCATCCGCCGCGCCGACCGCATCCTGGTGATGGAGCAGGGCCGCATCCTCGAAGACGGCACCGACGCCCAGCTCCTCGCCTTGAATGGCGAATACGCCAAGCTGGTGCAAGGAGCGGAGCATTGAGCAGAGTTTTCGTCTCAATTCACCTGCAAATTTTTTACATCGGACCTCCTCCATGCTGAACTTCCTCGACATCCTGTGGACCACCCTGGCGCAGCTTGCGCCCTGGTTCCTCCTCGGCTGCCTTCTCTCCGGCATCCTCGCGGTCGTCATCGATCCAGCGCTCTTGCGGCGCCATTTCGGTCCCGGGAAGCGCTTCGGCGTGGTCAAGGCGGTGCTCATCGGCATCCCGCTGCCTCTTTGTTCCTGCGGTGTCCTGCCCTCGGCGATCACCCTGCGCCGGAGTGGCGCTGGCGATCCTCCGGCGATGGCCTTCCTGGTGACCACGCCGCAGACCGGACTCGACTCCATCCTGGTCACCGCCGGGATGCTCGGCTGGCCCTTCGCCCTGTTCCGCATTTTCAGCGCCCTGGTGATCGGCCTGGCCGCCGGCTGGCTCTGCCCCGCCGCGAGCGGCGCCACCGCTGCCCCCGCCCCCCTGCCCCATCGCGACAAGAGCTGGCGGGCCGGCTGGTCCTTCATCTGGGTCGAGCTTTTCGGCAGCCTCTGGAAAGCCCTGCTGCTCGGCATCCTCCTCTCGGCCCTCTTGACTTATTTCCTCCCCGAAAACGCCTTGGCGGAAACCGCCTCGTGGCCGCTGCCCTTGACCCTGCTGGCGGTGCTGCTCCTTGCCGTCCCCCTCTATCTCTGCTCGACCGCCTCGGTGCCGCTCGCCGCCGCCCTGGTGGCGGGAGGACTCCCCCTCCCCGCCGCCCTGGTGCTGCTGATCGCCGGTCCGGCGACCAATCTGGCGACCCTGGTGGCGGTGCGCAAGGAATTCGGCGGCCGCTTCGTCGCCGTCATGCTGGCCTGCATCGGGCTGGGGTCGATCCTCCTCGCCCTGATCGGGGCGCCCTGGCTTGGCGAGATGACGGCGGATCTCGGCCACGGCTGCGGCCTCTGCGGCGCCGAGCTCTCTTGGTGGCAGCACGGCGCAGCCGCCATCCTCGCTGGCTTCTTCGCCGCCTGCGCCTGGCGCGAATGGGGCCCCTGCCGGTCCGCCGCCGCACCTGCGGCAAGCGCAAGCCGGCAAAAACTCAAAATCGGCGGCATGAACTGCCAGAGCTGCGTCCGCAAGATCACCGCCATCCTCGCCGCCAGCGGCGCGGCGGAGATCTCCATCCGGCTCTCCGAAGGGGAAGCCGAATTCCTCCTGCCGCCGGAGCTCACCCCGGATGTCGCCGCGAAAATCGCCCAGGCCGGCTTCTCCTGCGAAATCGACGGCAAGTCCTAGTCCGGCCTGAAAAAATTCACGAAATCACCGTTCCGCCGGAATTTCAAATCTTGTGCCCTTGCGAGCAGGGCTTAGACTTGCGGAGGAATTCCTCGCGCCCCCGATCCCAAAGGACCCCCATGCGCCTTCTCTCTCTTCCGATCGTCCTGCTGCTCTGTCTCAGCGCCGCTGCGAAACCCCGCGAGCTCATCGAGCTGCCGCCGGAAAAACCCCAGGTGAAACCGGCCCCTGCCGCCACCGTCACTCCGACTCCGGCGCCCAAGGCCGCCCAGGAGATCGTCCTCAACCCCGTCACAACCGATCTTCCCGGCCTCACCGACATTGAGCTAGAGAACAGCGGCCTCGCTCTCGACATCCCCCCCGCCTCCAGCCGCCCCGCCAACCCGGCTAAAGAGACCGTGCACGTCGTCAAGCCCGGCGACACCCTGTCGGAAATCGCCGCCAGCTACCGCGTCAGCACCCAGGCACTGATGGCGGCCAACCAGATGAAGAGCTCAGTCGTCCTGATCGGCCAGAAACTGCGCATCCCGGGCCGCACCCCGGCGCCTGCGACAGTGCCGCCGACGGCGAAGCCGCCCCCCCCGCCGGCAGCCGAGGGCAAGCTCGCCGTAGTGCCGAGGAGCCAATGGGCTCGACTGGCGATCAAGGGCAACATCGACGCCATGGGCCGGGTCAACAAGATCACCGTCCACCACACCTCGGAAGGAACGGCGCTGAAAGGCATGACCGACCTAGAATTCATCCGGGCCGTCGAGCAATACCACCGCGACAACAAGAAATGGGCCTGCATCGCCTATCATTACGTCATCGGCCGCGACGGCACGATCTACGAAGGTCGTCCGGTACGTTTCCAGGGCGCTCATGCCCATTCGCACAATCCCAACAACGTCGGCATCGCAGTGATGGGAGACTTCAACAAAGCCCTGCCCAACCCGAAACAGCTGCAGGCTCTCGAACGCCTTATCGGCGGACTGCGCTCGAAATACAGTCTGCCGGCCCGGATGGTCTACGGCCACAGACACCTCTGCCAAACCGAATGCCCCGGCGCCGCCCTGAAAGCCTGGCTCGACCGCTACCGCCTGCGGAAGTGAAGAGGAACTGGGTTGAAGGGTGCAAAGGTTGAAAGACGAGCAACCGAGCAAGCACGAGCCGGACTTTGGACTCAGTGACCTCAGACTCAGTGACTCAAGTGGCGCGACAAACCTTACAACCTCTTCTCAGGAGCTCCCGAATGAAGCACTTCTACATCCCCACCGAGCTCCATTGCGAACCCCTGACCAGCCGCCGCCCCCTCGCCGATTTCCCCGTCGCCCGGCGCCGTTTCCGCGACTGGCAAAACGAACGACTCGCCAGCGTCGGTTCCCATGAAGTGAAAGAGGCCAAGGATGCCGATTTCTTCCTCCAGGAAGGCGCCTGGATCTCCCACGCCGACCTGAAGGCCGCGATGACTCGCCGCCAGGCCCTGGTCGACCCGAAAGGCGAGCTCATCGCCGCCTGGGTCTGGAATGAGGGCTGCCTGCACGGCGACCTGATGCAGGGCGACGCCTTCGAGACCCGCGACAGCTTCGCCGTGCGTTATCCCTGGGACCTCCTCCGGGTCAACGAAGAGCTCGTCGGCAGCCTCAGCGAGGACCGGATCGAAGGCGAGATCCACCCGCTCGCGGTGGTCGAAGGCCGGATCCATCTCGGCAAGGGCAGCCGCCTCCTCCCCGGCGTCTTCATCGAAGGCAACGTCGTCATCGGCGAGGGCTGCAAGATCGGCCCGAACTGCTACCTCCGCGGCAACACCAGCATCGGCGACAAGTGCCACGTCGGCAACGCCGTCGAAATCAAGAACTCGATCCTCCTCGACGGCACCAGCGTCGGGCACCTGAGCTATCTCGGCGACTCGATCCTCGGCACCAAGGTGAATTTCGGCGCCGGCACGATCACCTCGAACCTCCGCCACGACGGCGGCAACCACCGCTCCCTGGTCGGCACCGAGCTGCTCGACACCGGCCGCCGCAAGCTCGGCGTCATCATCGGCGACGGCGTCCACACCGGCATCAACACCTCCTTCTACCCCGGCCGCAAGATGGCCGCAGGCAGCTCCACCCTGCCCGGCGAAGTGGTCCGCAAGGACGTGCCGCCGCCGGCGCGAGCCTGAACTTCAGCGCACCTTGCCCTCGGCCTCGCGGCGACGCAGGATCGCGACCTTGCGGATGATGCCGCGGAGAAGCCGGCGGTCGCCGGCTTCCAAGGTGCTGGCGCCTTTCCATTGCAGGAAAAAAGCCATCATGTCGCTGCGGCTGACCCCGGGCGGGCAGGAGTAGGCGAGCTGGGCCAGGTCCTTGACGATCCAGCGGTGCTGCAGCCAGCTCGGCCAGCGGTGGACCCGCTGCAGGTCGATGAGGGAGAACTGGAAGCGGCCCGGCGCGGTTTCGGCGACGAAGTGGTGGCAGAGGTAGAAATCCTGGTGCGAGTAGCCGCCGCGGTGGAATTTCCGGGCCTGGGCGGCGAGGGCCTGGAGGAAGGCGAGGTAGCGCCCTTCCCTTCTCTGCGGCAGGGGGAATTCACGCTTGAGGAAGTCGTCGGCAGGTTCCCCCGGGACCGCGGCGCACAGGTACCATCCGGCGGCATCGGGACCGAGGCGTCCCCAGCCGCAACCGAGGGCCTGCGGCACTCCGAGTCCGGTGGCGGCGAGTTCGCGGGTGTTGTCCCATTCGCGCCGGGCTTCGCCGTGGGCTTTCTGCGACAGGAAGGAGAAGCGGCGGGGATGCCAGTGTCGCTTCAGGTAGGCGGTGAGCGGAGCCCCCTCCCCCGTCTGCAATTTCAGGCGGACGGTGAGACGCTCGGGGACGTCGCGCATGGCGCCGTCGCGGCTGAAGCGGAAGACGCCGGCGAGGGAGTCCAGCCCGGCGCGGCGCAAGGCCTCCTGCCAGCCGTCGCGGCATTCGTGCCGCTCCTGCCGCGCCTCGGCTTCCGGATCGGGAAATCGGTCTTGTCTCGCCATCGTCTGCTCCCTTGAATGGCGGCGAATTTAGCGCCTTCCGGAAAAGCCGCTCTTCTAAGCTCAGGTTGAAAGCTTGAAAGGTTGAAAGGCAGAACTACAGAAGAAACAGCACCAGATCCTTGCTCCTTGGCCGCTACTTGTATCGCTTCTCCCACCTTTCAACCTTTCAACCTTTCAACCCTTAGTTCGACATGGAAATCCCCCTCGACCCAGCACTGCTCCGAGCCTACCGCGCCAGCAGCTACCTGGTGCCCTCGGCGGGTTTGCGCCTGCGTCTCGGCGAGCCTTCGCCGGAGCTCGACTCATTCCTCCGCGACCAAGGCTGCGCCGAGGCGGCTTTCCTCAGCGCCTCCAATCCCTGGTCGCGACTCCTGCCGGATGCGGAGAACCGCCGCCGCCACGAAGAGCTGCGGCAGACCTTGACCGCGGCCGGCTGGACGCCGCTCGAGGCCCTCGGCCAGGCCGATGCCGGCGAGTGGCCGGGCGAGAGCTCCTTCTTCGTTCCGGCGATGGGCCGCGCCGATCTGCTCCGCCAGCTCCAGCACTGGCAGCAATGCGCCGGACTGCATTTCCGTCCCGGCCACGAGCCCGAGCTCGTCCTCAACCCCGGCTCTTGACAGCCCGGACGGCTCCGCTAAAGTCCGCGCCCATGTTCACCCCTCTCAACCGCAGCTTCGCGAGCCCGGCCCGGAAATTCCTGGCCCGACTGCTCCTGGCCGCGTCAATCCTCCACGCCGGCGGCTTCGACCTGATGCTGCTGCAGGGTTTTGCCTGGGCCAAGATGACGGTGGAATACTCCCGCGATCACGGCCTGCAAGAAGGCTTGGAACGGACATTCGACGGCGAACACCCCTGCGAACTCTGTTGCGCCATCCGCAAACAAGAGGCCGAACGCCAGGCCGCAGCCCTGCCCGATCTCGGCCCGAAAAAACGCCTCCCCGCCCGACTGCAACTCTTCTCCCTGCCGGAGGCGCCACGCCTCGTTTCAGCCTCGTTCTCCGCCCCCCTCCCCCGCCCTGGTCTTCTTCCTGAAGCGCCGGATTCGCCGCCGCCGATCTCCGCCTGAAAGCGTCGCGTCCCGGACGCGCCTCCCCTGGCCTGGCTTGACTCGGCCCGGAACCTTGCAGTGCCCCCCTCCCTCCCGCATCGGCGCCAGCGCCGATGCCCACTCCTTGTTTTGGAAGAAACCCACATGAACAAGACCTTTGCCTTTTCCCTCGTCGCCAGCTTCGCCCTCCTCCCCCAGATCCAGGCCCACTCCGGCTGCGGCTGCGATGCCGGCAGCGGCAGCGTCGGCGCCCCCCTCGAAGACGGCGTCGCCGAAGGCTGGAGCAGCGCCCTGCTCCTCAGCCGCGCCCGCTACGACGACATGCACAGCGGCGGCGAGATCCGCCCCAACAGCCGCGACCGCTTCACCCACCGCTACGAAAGCACCCTCAGCCTGCGCTACAACTTCGACTGCGAATGGGCCCTCGGCCTGAAGCTCCCCTTCGTTTTCAGCGACTACCAGCGCTACAGCTTCCCCGAGGGCCGCGCCTACCGCGAACAGAGCAGCGGCCTCGGCGATGTCGAGTTCCGCGCCTTCTGGACTCCGATCCGGATCGACGACGGCGACTTCCAGCTCAGCGCCGGACTGAGCTCCGGACTCAAGCTGCCCACCGGCCGCTACAGCCTGCCCGACGCCCGCTTCCATGAACACGGCGTCCACGGCTCGCCCGACCAGGACCACCACATGCCGATGGATCTCTACGAGCCCGGCGCCGGCCGCGAAGCACTCCTCGGCGGCGGCTGGAGCCGGGTCTCGTGGATGCGGATACTCCTCGATCTCGGCCTCGACAGCGGCTGCTCCTGGGACAACAATCTCGAAGATCCCGGCCAGACCCTGACCCTCTTCGCCGCGCCCGGCCTGATCCTCTGGCAGAAAGAGGCGCAGGCACTGGAATTCGCCGGCACCTGGCGGCAGGTCCAGGATTTCGGCGCCCTCGACACCTGGCAGCAAAGCGCCGGCTTCCGCCTCCGCGCCCACTTCGACTCCAGCCTGAGCGCCGAGCTGAGCTGGGAAGAAGTCTACCACTTCGGCGGCGAAGCCTCAAGCCTGATCTCGCTCGATGACCGGATCGGCGCCGCCCTGGTCTGGCGCTTCTGAGTTTTACGACGAAATGACGCCGGGGCTTTCGGGTACCGGCGTCTTTTTGCCTCAAGCGAGGATGCGTTGACGGAGGCTGGGAGCGGGCAGCTCGCACACCGGTTTGAAAAGGCGGTGACGGCGCTTCGCCAAGGCGTCGTAGGCGGCGTCACGCCAGGCCAAGGGCAGGAGGCGGAAGCCGCGCAGGAGCGACCAGGGCGGGGCGAGGCAGGCGGCGGCGCGGCAGGCGGCCTGGCTGCGCAGGAGGAGATCCTCGCCATCCCAGACCATCAAGGTGCTTTGCAGAAGGGCGAGATCCGCCCCCTGCCGGCGCAGCAGCTCCGCCGCACGCGGCGACTGGCCCGGAACGAACCAGATGCGATGCTCCCGGTCGTTGCGATGAAGAAAGCGGACGGCACGCGAACAGAGGCCGCAGTCGCCATCGAAAATGACCAGGATCTGGCCGTCCTGGACTTCTGGGAAGAGTTCAATCACGGGCTGCTCCCCGATGCTCGATGCGTGCCTGCAGGCGGGGGCGTGCGGAGACGAAATCCACCTCGACCGTCGCGCTCTGGGCCCCGTAGGCTCCAGGTTGCAGGCAGAGGCACTCGCCTTGACGGCGTATGATCGAGCGGTGGTCGTGCCCGGTGATCAGCAAGTCAATCTCGGGAAAACGCCGCGGCAGCTCATGATCGGCGTCTTCGGCGCTGGCTTGCCGTCCCTGCTGGAAGCCGCCATGGATGGAGACGACGAGGAGATCGGCTGCCGCTCCCCCCGCCAGCAGCTCCGCCAAGGCGGCGGCCGGATCCAGGAGCCGTGCGCCGGCGAGATCGGCTGCCGGGATGTCGACGCAGGCAGCAGGATCGAGCAGCCCGACAAATCGGATCCGCCTCCCCTGACGAGTCATCAAAATCATCTCCGGATCGAGGAGGTGGCGTCCGCCGGCGTCGACGAGATTGGCAGCGATCCAGGGGAAGGGACTGCTCCTGGCCAGGCCGAGGAAGGTCGCGAGGCCCTGGTCGAACTCATGATTTCCCGGGACGGCGGCGCGGCAATTCCGGGCCGCGAGAGCCGCGATCGCGACTCGTGCGGCGGCTTCCGCCGTTTCACGCCCCTGGCTTCCCGGGGCGGCGGAGAACAAGGTGTCGCCATTGTCGAAGTAGAAGCTCTCCGCAGCCTGCGTCGCGGTCAAAGGCGGCGCTCGGCCATGGAGATCGCTGGTGACGAGGATCGACAGGTCCGGGATCATTTCTGCTCGGAACTGAGGATCTTGGACTGATAGTCGGCCCACTCGTCGAACTCCAACATGTCGAGCCCGACGACCGCCAGATCGTCGCGCTCCGGCACGACGACGGCCTTGCCTCGGACCGCTTCATCGACGGCGTCGCAGAAGCGCAGGAGGAGGATTTCGCGCAGGACTTCACGAGGCGGGTGGGGGGCATGGTGCGCGCCGATGACGGTGCGGATCTCCTCGTCGAGCTTCCAGTTCTCCAGGAGCCACCCGCCGACCTGGGCGTGATCGCAGCCGATGACCTGCCTTTCGGCATCGTAGTCGGCGAGTTCATCCGACTTGGCCTTGATGATGGCGAGCTTCATCCCTTCGGCGTTGAAGATCGACAGGACCAGCTGGCCGATATCGTGGAGCAAGGCGCAGAGACCGAGGACCGGGGAGACCTGGATGCGATGCTTGCGGACCACTTCGGCGACCAGTGTGGCGGTAGAGAAGGAGTGCTCCCACAGGGTGGCGTCGCGCGACTGGATGACGTCCATGACGGCGGAGGAGAGGACCAGCTCTTTGATCTTCTTGACGCCGAGGAGGGTGACGGCCTGTTCGACCGTCTCGATCCGCCGGGGCAGCGAGTAGAGGGAGGAGTTGATCACCTTGAGCATGCGGGTGACCATGGTCGGATCCTTGCGGATGGCAGCGAAGACCGCCTGCATGTCGACCTCGGCCGCGCCAAGCAGGCGGATCAGCTGCAGGACGTGGATCGAAAGCGAGGGCAGGTCAGGCATGGACTGGATCTGCTTCTTGAGGAGAAGTTCGCGGGCGCTAAGCATGATGAGGCCTCCACACGACATTATACGGCCGATTCCCCCGGCAGCGCCAGCTCCGGCAGCTTCACGCCGGGGGATTTTTTCCTTGTTTTTTGATCGCCAGCCGCAGCTTCGACGCAGCGGCGTCCAGCGCCTTGGCGGCAGCCAGGGACTCTTCAGGCGTGCTGCGGCCGCTGTAGCGGCAATACTGCCAGTCCTCGACGCGACGGTAGAAATCCTCGGCGCCGTCGAGTCCGGCGTCGCGCGCCTGCTTTGCCAGCTCACCCAGGGTCGCTTCACGCCGCGGGCCGCCGAGCGCCTTCTGGGCCAGCAATGCGGCATGATGGGCCTTGGTGCCGGCGGGATCGGCCAGTCTCTCACGCCAGCGCCGGATGACGCCGCGCAGCAGCCACCAGGAGAAGAGTCCGACGACCAGGAGGCTGAGCAGGGCTCGCCAGGGGTCGGAGAAGCACCAGACGAGACCGGCGGCGGCCTTGCTGGCGATCGCGGCGATGATGTCGGCGATGCGGCCTCGGAAGATGTCGGCCTTGAGTTTGTCGAGGCGGTGCTTGAAGTCCTCCCAGAGGCTGCGCGACGGCTTCTTCCTCGCCCCCTCGAAGGCTGCCGCAGGGGTGGTTTCGACATAGTACCAGGACTGGCTCGCTTCGTCCCAGGCCTGCACCCAGGCGTGCAAGTCGCGGCGCCGGCAGATGCAGAAGTTGCCGTAGCTTTCGCCGCAGACGATGCCGGTGACATAGCGGGCGGGAATACCCTGGCTGCGCAGAAGCATCACGGTCGAGCTGGCAAACATCTCGCAATGCCCTTTGCGGACAGTGCGGAGGAAGTGGAGTGAGCGGTCTTCCTGGATGCGCCGCGCCTCCTCGATCATCCGGCGGGCTTGTTCGGCCATCATCTTCTCGGCTTCGGTCTTGCCCCCCTCGAAGAAGTTCAGCACGCCGCTGATCCGGATGCTATCCTCCGGGAATTCGCGTCGCTGTGCCTCCCCCATGGAGGTGGAGTAGCTGCAATTGCGGCTGAACCACTCGACCAGCAGCGGGGCGCATTCCGCCAGGGTGCTCCTGTCTCCAAGTATCTTTGCAGCTTCAGTCCGCCAGTGGACTTCAGTGGCAGGCATCTGCAGATCGTCGGGACCGGGCGGATCGGAGTCGACCGATTCCTGCACCTGTCCGGCCTGGCAGTGGTAGCCGGCATCCTGGGTGAAGCCGGAGATCTGGAAGACGCCTTTCTCGCTGCTGCTGAGATTGTCGCCGGCGATGTCAAGAAGCTTGCACTGGGCAGGAAGAGGCAGATGGGTGAAATGGAAATCGGAGCTGGGGTAGAATTCCATGCTGCGGCGAGCCTCGCCGGCAGCCAGCCGATACCGCCGGTAAGTGCTGAAGCTGCTGCCGCCAGGAGACGACTTGACACTTTCCGACACCGTCTTGCTGCTCCGCCAGCCGCCGTCCTCGTAAAGATTGTAGATGCGGGCCCGCAGGTATTCATTCTCCTCCGCCCCTTCGATCCTCATCAATTCCCGATCTAGCTGATCCTGGCTCTCGTTCATGAAGTCGACCTGCGGATTCTCGTCGAAGGCCTTCATCTGGGTATTGCTATTGCTGGAGTTGAGGATCTTGGTATCGATCGAGCGGACCCAGGGGAGCACCTTGTCGATCACCGCCGGCGTACAGAAGATCATCGCCGCGAGACAGAGGGTCTGGACGATGGAGCGCCCGGCCTCCCACAAGCCGTTGCGCCCGGTCTCCTGGTCGACACCGAGGGAGCTGCGGACGACGATTCGCCAGGCCGGGAAGAGCGGCAGCATGTGGATGATCAGGATGCACATCAGCGAGCGGCTGTCGGTCCACTGCGCCTTGCACCCGAAGTAGCGGAGGAAGTCGGGCGAAGGCAGGAAAGCTCCGATGCGCTCGAAGCGCATGCTGGAGGATTCGACGTTGGCGCTGAAGGCGAAGGAGGTGAAGATGCAGGCCAGGAAGGCGAAAGGGACATGCCGGCGCTGCTGCAACAAGGTCAGCATCGCCGCCATCAGCAATGTCAGAGGAGAGATGAAATCGGAGGGCGTCACCACCCAGCGAGACTGGTCGATCTTGATGAACTGGTTGCTCAGGACAGTGTAGGTCGCGGGGAAGAACACCGTATAGACCATCCAGCGGGTGTTCACCGGCAGGCCGCGGGGCAGCAAGGGCGCGATGACGCAGCAGGCGATCACCGGCAGGAGGAAGTGAAAGGTGTCGCTGGTGAAGGAGAAGAACGAAGCCGCAAGGAGAGTCATCCAGCATTGGGCGATGGCGAGGTGGCGGTTTCGGGGAGTCATTTGAAGCCCGCCGCTTTCACTTCCTCAGAAGTGACGAGGCGGACCTTGAGGTGCTCCGGCCATCCTTCGTCAAAAGTCGCGGCATGCAGGGCGATGCCATTGCTGACGCAACCTTCCAACCAGCGGATCTGAGCCTCTTCGGGCGGTCCCAGGAAGGCGATCAACAGCTTTTCACGATCAAGCGTGCCGACCGGACAGCCGAGCACTTCGAAATCGCTCGGCACCCGCTGCGGCTCGATCGTCGCCAGGGCGTCGGCAAGCTGACTGAGGGTGATTTCGCTGCTGGCGCCGCTGAAGCGGATCTCAGGCCCGCCGCCGCCCTGCAGGAGCCGGGTGAAGCGGAAGCCGCTGCCCGCCATCTGCAGCGCCGTCCCGATGGCCAGCGACACCCTCTTCTCGAAACTGGCGAAGCGCCGGCCCTGCCATTCCGTCAGGCTGGGGTTTGGCTGCAGGTCGAGATAGACGCAGCAGCCCGGCAGTCCGGCGCCGCTGAATTCCTTCACCATCGGCTGGCCGTGGCGGGCCCAGGATGGGGAGTGGATCAGGCGCGGCTGGTCGCCGAAGCGGTATTCGCGGATGCCGCACAGCTCTTCGTCATCGAGCACCTTGGCCTGCTCGCCCTCCTGGCCGGAGATGCCGGAGTATCGCCACCCGAGATGGATCTTCATCGGCTGCGGGTGGACCATGGTCTCGCGGTCGCCTTCGCCGAAGGAGCCGCTTTTCACTAGCCCGAAGGGGAAGGTGGTCTCGACAAAAGCCTGGGGTAGGCGTAGCAGGCCCCTCTCGGGGAAGCTGATCCGGCTTCTGACTTCGAGAGTCTCGCCGGGGGGCAGACAGGCGATGTTGGGAAAACCGGCGGAACGAAGGAAGGGCATCGGCAGGTTGTCAAGCCCGAGATCCCATGCCGGCAGGCGGCTGCGCGAGCGCAGGAGATAGACGATGTCGACCTCCTCGCCGACGCTCGCCTTGACCGGCAGGTGGCGCTCGAGATGGACCCTGGGCCTGAACAGCAGGGCGACGATGAAGTTGATCGCGATCAGAGTGGCGAGACCGTAGACGAGAGCCTGCAAAGGATGCGAGTTGTAACTGATGAAAGTGATGGTCGAGAAGATCGCGATCAACATCATGCAAAAACGACCGGCGATGGTGATGTGGCGATGGGTCAGGCAGGTCATCCACCAGAAGGTGGCATGGGTCGCGGTGACGTTGTTGCCGGTGAGCCAGGGTTGCGGCATCGGCCCCATCTCCTCGGGACCGGCCATGTAGCGCCGCCCGAGGACCTTGATCCGGCTGATCAGGGGGCGCAGCATCTCAGTGCGGCACCGGGATCGATTCGAGAAGCTCCTGGATCACCAGAGTTTTCTGACCGGAAGAGGCGCCCTGGTTCTTGAGGATGAGGCGGTGCGCCAGGACTGCCGGTGCGAGGCGGCGGATGTCATCGGGCAGGACATGGCCCCGTCCGAGCATCAGCGCCTGGGACTGGGCGCAGCGGTAGAGCATCAGCGTGGCGCGGGGACTGGCACCGAGGCGCACCTGGGCATGGGTCCGGGTGGCGCGGACCAGGTTGGCCAGGTAGCGGCAGGCGCTGTCTTCGACATGGATCTGGCGCGCCGCCTCCTGCATCGCGATGACGTCGGCTCGGGTCAGCACCGGACCGAGATTCTCCAGGGGGTCGCTGTCGCGCCGGCTGGTCAGGATCTCGAGCTCGGACTCGAAATCGGGATAGTCCATGCGGAACTGCAGGGCGAAACGGTCCATCTGCGCCTCCGGAAGGGGGAAGGTGCCGTGAAACTCGACCGGATTCTGGGTGGCGATGACGAGGAAGGGCGGCAGGAGGCGGTGCCGTTCGCCCGCGACCGTGACCTGGGCTTCGCTCATCGCCTCGAGCAGGGCCGCCTGGGTCCGCGGCGAAGCGCGGTTGATCTCGTCGGCCAGCAGGATGTTACAGAAGACCGGGCCGGGCCGGAAGATGAACTCGCTCTTGGCAGGAGAGAACATCGGGCAGCCGGTGACGTCGGCCGGAAGCAGGTCGGGCGTGAACTGGATGCGCTGGAAGGCCGCGTCTATCGAGCTCGCCAAAGCCTTAGCCAGGGTGGTCTTGCCGACCCCTGGGACGTCTTCAAGCAAGGCATGTCCGCCAGCCAGCAAGGCGATGAGCAGCAGGTCGATCGGATCGTCTTTCCCCTTGACGATGCGATGGAGATTTTGGCGGAGCTGGGCTACCTTCAGCTGGCAGGAGCCGGGATCGAGCGGGAGAGCGGTGGTCGGAGTCATGTGCGGGGGATTCTCTTGCGGGGAAGAAAGATTTGCGGGACCTCGCGACGGAGGAAGGCTTCAAGTGTCGCGACCGTAGGGCCGTAACCGCCTTTGTAGATGTGGTATTCCAGCGCGGTACTGAACTCCGCCGCCGTCTGCCAGCGATGGGCTGGATCGGGCTGCAGGGCGCGGTAGAGTATATCCCGCAAGTCGGAATTGAGATCCTCAGGCAGGGCTCCGAGGTTGACGCAACCGCCGCCGGCAAGCTTCTGCATGTCGGTGTCGGTCGCCGCCTCGCGCGGGTGGCGACCGCTGAGCATCTCCAACAAAACCATGCCGAGAGCATAGATGTCGGAGCGCGGCTCCGCCCCTTTCCGCAAAGCCTGCTCAGGAGGCATGTAGGTGAGCTTGCCGAGAAGGCACTGGTCGTTCGCCGGCATGATGTTGTTCTTGGCCTTGGCGACGCCGAAGTCGGTGAGCTTGGGCAGCCCCTCGGTGGTCAACAGTATGTTGCCGGGACAGACGTCGCGGTGCACGATGTTGAGGGGGCGCAGTTCGGCGTCGGTGCGGCTGTGGGCATAGGCGAGGCCGCGGGCAATCCGGGCGGCGATGAATGTGGCCAGCTCGGGAGGCAGGACTCTTCCCCGCTCAGCCAGCTGGGTGATCAAATCGGCCAAAGCCATGCCGTTGACGTATTCCATCACCAGATAATGCCCGAAAGACGACTTGCCCAGGTGAAGAATCTGGACGATGTTCTCGTGCACCAGGCAGGAGACCAGACGACCCTCGTCGATCAACATGTCGATGAAACGCTCATCATAATTGAGCGAGGAAAGCATGATCTTGATCGCCACAGTCTTCTCGAAACCGCTGCTGCCCAGCTGCACCGCCTCATACACCTTGCCCATGCCGCCTTCGGCGATCTCTCGCACGATGCGGTAGCGTACTCCGGATTCAAACTCCCTGGGGATCTCCATACGGGCGCTCCTAAACTGCTGAAAAGCTTCCACTCCTAGCTTAAATGAAAGCGAGGCCGGAGTCAAGCGGCAACTGCGAATTAAAGCGAAAATCGCAGTGCCTCACTCTCCAAGATAGGCCGCCTTGACCTGCGGATCATGGCGGAGCTCGGCCGCGGCGCCCGACAAGGTGATCAATCCAGTCTCCAGAACATGGCCGTGATGGGAACACTCCAAGGCCATGTTGGCGTTCTGCTCAACCAAAAGCATCGACAGCCCCAGCTCGCGGTTGATTTCGACGATCTTGGCAAAGATCTGCCTGACCAGGATCGGCGCAATCCCCAGCGAGGGCTCATCGAGCATCAGCAGCCGCGGCCGGCTCATCAAGGCCCGTGCGATCGCCAGCATCTGCTGCTCGCCTCCAGACATCGTCCCCGCCAACTGCTTGCGCCGCTCGGCAAGACGGGGGAAAAGATGAAAGGACTTTTCCATATCTTCGGCAATCCCCTTGCGATCACTCCGCAGATAGGCGCCCATCCTGAGATTCTCGTCAACACTGAGATTGGCAAAAACCATTCGGCCTTCCGGCACCTGCACCAAGCCTCGGGCGACGATCTCATGCGTCGGCAAACCCAGAATCTCCTCGCCGTCGTAACGGACCGAACCACTCGCTTTCACCAGACCGGAAAGCGCCCGCAGGGTCGTCGATTTCCCCGCGCCGTTGGAACCCACGAGAGTGACGATGGTCCCCCGCGGCACTGAAAAACTCAGGCCTTTGACGGCGCTGATCGAAGCATAGCTGACTTTGAGATCACTGATCTGAAGCATGGACTCATCCTTGAACTTGACAGGTCAGACCCTAATCCCCAGCACCGACCTGACCACTGCAGTTCCCCGTCAGGCGAATGTTTTTTCCGTCCTGCGCTCCCGCACTATGAGGATCTCCAGCCACTTTCCCGCGATGCCGTAAAATATCGAGAATCATTTACAAACCATAGGCAGCCCACTCGCCCTCATCCGCGGGGCCGCGGCAGGCGTGTAAGCGACGCTCCACCGGTTCGAGAATGACGCAGGCATTGGTGGTGATGGCCAGAGGCGGACGGCGGTTGATCGCCAAGTCGCCGCCGTCGCGATCGGCAAGCAGAGCTCGCAATGACGCGACGTCGAAATTGCCTCTGGCGCAAAGCTCCTGGCCGCGACGCTGACGCGCCTTCGACGAAGGGCCGGAGGGCTCGGCTTCAAGCAGTATCAGATCGGGATGGAGGAAGTGGTTGCAATGCAGCACAGCCTCGGCCTCGGGCAGCCAAGGACGACACTCGAGAGCGCTGCATTCCAAGCTCAAGATGGAGCCGGAGGCATCGGCGAGGTGATAGGCGTGGGCAGCAAGGCGCGGTGCAGTCTCGATCAGTTTTGCGGCGGACGCGACGTCGCGACTGTCGTTGAGGCAGCGATGCAGCAGATGCAGGTAATGCAGGCCGGGACGGGCATCCTTCGCCTTCAGGTTGTTGGTGCCGCAGGCGAAACCGTACTCGTTGAGGCCGATCATCGACAAGGTGCCGCTGACCGTGAGCGCCAGGGTGGCGGGGCCTTTTTGCGGGCGCCGCAGCAGCAGGCAGGTGTGCTCGCGATTGTCGGCGGCGAGGTCCCAGGTCTGAGCGAAAAGCGCTTGCCGGTTTTTACTGCGCGCCGGGCTGACGAGCAGGCTGGTGCAGCCGAGGCCGTCGGGCGGCGGACCCCAGGTGAGCAGGTCGCGCAGATCGGTGAGTCCTTGCAGGGCGAAGATCTCCGCCTCGCTGAGTCCAGTTCCTTCCGCGATGCCGCGATTCTCCTCGGCGGTGTCGGGGTGCCACTTCTCGACCAGCGGCAGGAAACTCTGGCACAGCGCCAAGATGTCGGCCCGCGAGTGATGCCGTCCGCCGCGTTCAGCCGCGTGTCCGGCGGCGCCCGCGAGGCGCAGCTCAAGCAGCTCCCGCGCCGAGTCGCGGCAGGCCTCGCCGAATTGGCGGCCCATGTCTCGAGGCGTGCCGGATACTTGGTAAATGGGGAGGGTCATGGGGAGTCTGGGGCTGATTTTTTTTTAACCAACGCTTTGATTCGTTGCGACGATTCCGGGCTGACAACAGAAGCTTTATTCGCACAAATCTTTTTAGGTAGAGGTTCGTCACCCGTGTGAAACCATGCTTCGACATAAAGCTTCGTATCAGGTTTTGATCCATCGTAATAATTGACATCAGTGACGCGTCCCGTCAGCCTCAGTCGCATGCGATCTCGTTCCACCTCGAGAACTTCCACCTTGGTTTTCTCTGGTTCTGTGTGAGAACAATAATAAAAATTATGGATGACCGACGGATTGCGGCTGGAGTCCACGGGAAGTTTCAATGTCGTGCCCATTTTTAAATCAGTGAGATCCCGAGCGCGCATTTCGATGCTCCAGTATGGACTCGCAAAAAGAGTTTTCGTGTCTTCACACTGCACAGTGGCTTCCCCTGCCTTGACTTCAATTCTCAAGGGCCATTCTGTATTCCTCTCGAAACGGACATTGCACGTCGCCTCCTCCAAGGGATAGATCTCACGACCGCAATAGCGATCTAAGACAAAGACATCCGTGGGAGGAGGATCCTTGATTCGGACTCTCCGGACAGGTGATAAGAGTCTTTCAAGAAAACCACTCAGCACAATCCGGCGGGCTCTGTCCTCAATGGATTCGTTCATGGCAATCCTCGTTTTTCTTGGGAGCCCTGGCGTCTCGCCGTGTGATTAGAAGTCACCCTGTCCCTTCGCGATGAGCTAACGCTAGTCGACGCCGAGATCCTGACACGCGACGACATTTGCGGCTCTAACCCCAAAGGGGTTGCGGCCTCCAGCCCAGGGTTGGCGCATCGCCTACCCTGGGTCAATGGATTTAATGGGCTACCCCAACGGGGTTGCGTCGCGTTCCGAGCGCCCGGGAAGCACCAGCAGGATGAAACCCCTTTGGGGTATGACATCATAGGCAGGGACCCAGGGTAGCGCCTCGTACCTCGGCGCAACCCTGGGCTGATAGATGAAACCCCTTCGGGGTAAAGCAGGAGTCCTCGCCCTTCCTCGTGATGACCGAGTTTATCTGGGGCAATGGCTGCTTGAAAGTCTGCCTCGGTCAGTGCGGGATTCAAGCTGTTCATGGGGCGGTCTCCGGGATCGGCTTGCATTCAATTTCTCAAACGCTCAACCCAATAGTTGGGCTGTCGTTTCAGTGGGGCTATAGCGATCACTCGGATGGAGTCATTTTTGATCATGTAAATAACTCCATAAGGGAAGTCGGCGAGAGCGGCCCTGCGAGTCCGCTGGGTTTGCGTTGGCCAAGCCCGAGGGAAATCAAGAATTCGTTCCAGCGTTGATTGGACATCCCGATAGAATTTCCCGCCTAGACCCGATTGACAGGAGTTGTAATACTCAATGGCTGTAAAAAGCTCTTCTTGTGCCGCGAAATCAAAGTTCAGTTTCATAGGCCGTAGCGAGCGCGAACAGCGGCAAAAACCTCTTCAGCTGGAATGGCCTTCGTCTTGCCCGATTCAAGATCATCAATCCGCCTTTCGATCTCTTCCGCCCAAAGCCGGTCAATCTCCGGATCGGGAACGGCATCGAGACTTTCCAGCAGGCGTTGCGCCAGATAGGCTCGATCTTCGCTGGGAAGAGCCAGAATTTCCTCGGTCAGTGCTGGGGTCAAGCTGCTCATGAGAAGTTCTCCTGCTCACAACATTATGGCGTTCCGGGGGCTTGGCAAGGCTTGTCCCTGGGAGCCCCGGCGTCCCGCCGGGTGTGTTCGAAGCTGCTAGCTACACCCGGCGGGACGCCGGGGCTCCCAGGGGATTCGCATTCACTGCTGAAAGGGATACACCGCTCCCAAGCCGAGGATGCGGCTGAGCTCGTCGAGGGCGCGACGGCTCTCGTCGAGAAGCGCCGGGTCGGCGAGGTCGCTGAGGCGGAGTTCTTCGCGGTAGTGACGGCAAATCCAGTCGTGCAGGCGGGTGTACAAGGTCTCGCTCATCAGGACGCCGGGATTGACCGCGGCGAGCTCGGTCGCGGTGAGGGCGACGCGCAGTCGCAGGCAGGCGGGGCCGCCGCCGTTCTGCATCGATTGCTTGAGGTCGAAAACCAGAACTTCGTCGATCAGGCCGCCGCTGGCGATGAGGCGCTGCAGGCAGCCCCAGACGGCGGCACTCTGGCGGCATTCCTCAGGGACGACGAGGAGCATCTTGCCGTCGGGCTTGCTGAGGAGCTGGCTGTTAAAGAGATAGGTTTTCACCGCTTCGGCGATGCCGACTTCGTCGTCGCTGACCTCGATCGCGACCAGTTCGGCGCCGCGGCTCGCGAGCTTGGCGTGGAGCTCATCGAGCACGACTTTCTGGTTGGCGAAGGCGAGCTGGTGATAGAAGAAGAGACGGCCGTTGCCGACGGCGATGACGTCGTTGTGGAAGACGCCGGCGTCGATGGTGGCGGGGCGTTGCTGGGCGAAGACCACGCCCGCCGGATCGAGCTGGTGCAATCGGGCGATGGCCTGGCTCGCTTCGAGGGTCTGGCGGGCGGGGAATTTCTGCGGTCGCGGTCTGGCTGGATCAAAGGCGGCCTGGCCGTAGACGAAGAGCTGCACCCCGGGCTGGCCGTAATCGGCGCAGAAACGAGTGTGATTGGCGGCGCCTTCGTCGCCGAAGGCCATTTGGCCGGGCAGGGCCGGGTGATGGGCGAAACGGGCTTCGTCGGCGAAGATGGCGCGGAGGATTCGGCCGGTGACCGAGTGCTCGATCGAGCGGTGCAGCTTGTTGTTGAGATTGGCCGGGGTGAAGTGGACGCGTCCGTCGGCGCTGTCGGCGCTGGGCGAGATCGTGGCGGCATTGGCGACCCACATTGACGAAGCGGAGGAGAAGGCGCTGAGCAGGGCCGGGGCTTCCTTCGCCGCATTGGCTAAAACCTCGGCGTCCGTGCCGGTGAAGCCCGCTTGGCGCAGGCTGCTCAGGCAAGGGCGTTCATGTGGCGCCAGGACACCTTGTTTGAAGCCGCGGTCGTGCAGCGCCTTCATCTTCGCCAGGCCTTGCAGCGCGGCGGCGCGAGGGAAGGCCGGTGCGTTCTGGTTGGCGCTGGAGGCGACGTTGCCGAAGCTCAGTCCGGCGTAGTTGTGGGTCGGGCCGACGAGGCCGTCGAAGTTGATTTCGTGGGAGGGCATGGGGGTCTCAGGGTTTGAGCACTAGAAGAGTGCTGAGTTTATTCAGGACTTCTTGAAGGGTGTCGTCCGGCACTTGTTCAATGAATCGAGCCTGACGCGCCTGCCAGTCGAGATTCTTGATCTGGTCGGAAAGGATGACGCCGTTGATTTTGTGTCCGGCCGGAATCACAACTTCAAAGGGATAGCCCTTGATCTGGCTGGTGATTGGGCAGCAAATCGCCATGCCGAGCTTGCGATTGTAGGCTTGAGGCGACAGGATCAGTGCCGGGCGCTTCCCCGCCTGTTCATGTCCCGCCTGCGGATCGAAACAGACGAAAACCAGATCACCACGCTGGGGGATGTAGCTGGGCATTACCAGATCTCCCGGCCTTGGGGCTTGCCGCTGCTGTAATCATCGTGGCGGTTGTCGTCGCGCACCTCTTGGAGCAGCTCCTCAAGCTTGTAAGTACGCGGCTTCGGGGTGATGATGATGCGGCCCTGATCTTCAATGATGTCGATGGCTGATCCTTCGCTGAGGCCGGCCTCTTGGGTCAATTGTCGCGGCAAGCGCAAAGCCAAGCTGTTGCCCCACTTCTGAATGGTTCCTTCCATAAAAAGCGCCTCCGTATCTACAATGAATCTACACTGAGGGCGGGGTGCCGCAAGATTCAACCGTTGATGCCTCCCTCAAAAGTTCGCGAACAGCGCAAAAGCCCTGCGCTCGCTACGCGAGGCGAATCGATTTCGTGCTCAAACCCGTGGGCGATGCCCACGGCTATGCCAGCTTCGACCGCTACACGGTGAGTTTTGAGGGAAGCACCACGGTTGCGGCTTCAGCGACCAAGCCCGTAGGAGACGAGATTGGCGAGAAGGCGGAAGGCGGCGCTGGTTTCGAGCCCGGGGACAGCGTCGTCGCTGGCGCCGGCGAGGCCCGAGCCGAGGTCGAGAGGGGAGTAGACGACGGCGAAGCGTTTGTCGACGCGGACGCCGAGGAGGAAGTCACGCGGCTTGCCGTCGCCGCCGGCCGCCTTGGTGAGTTGTGGGGGCTGAGAGAAAGGCTCAGCGAAGAGGGGACTGTCGGCGGGGATGCTTTCGAGCTTGGCGCCTGGGAGGATCTGGGGCAGGAGCTGGCGGAAGGAGCGGTCGAACTCGTCGCAGCCGCAGGCGGATTCGGCGATCAGGAAGCCCCCTTCGGCGAGCCAGTTCTTGAGGTTGCGGATTTCCGCCGGGCCAAGGGCGAGAGTCTCATCAGAACTAAGGAAAAGGACCGCATGGCGTCGCAAGGCTTCGGCGTCGGCGAGATCGACGATGGATGGGACTTTGACCGTCGGGACCTGGAGGGTCTTGCGCATGAAGCCGAGGAAGTTTGCGATGGCGGCGGGATCCGGGTCTTTGCCGGCGAGGCGTATCATCGGAAGGTCGAGTCCGTCGTCGGCGGCTCCCGGACTGCGGCTGAAGTCCTCCTTGGAGAGATCTTCGGCGGCGCTGGCAACCGGCTTGAGAGCGGCGACGCGAGCGAGTCGTTCGACCAGGGGTTTCTGCTTCAGCGCATAGCGCGACAGGTTGGCGAGGGTGCAGGACTGGACCTGGCTCAGATCCTTTTTCTCGAGGGAGAGGGAGAGATCGCCGGCAGCGATGAAGATGCGGAGTGGCCGGCATCGCGAACTGAGCATCAGGAGCGGCAGTTTCATCCCCTGGAGGTCGTAATACATGCGGCGGAGCTCGTGACCGCCGCTGATTTCGCCGGCCCGGAGTCCGGGATAGAGGCTGCCGAGCTGCTCCAGGGCGGAGGCCTTGAAGACCGGATCGTCGAGGCAGGGGGTGATAAGCAGGGTACCATCCTTGTCGAGGTGGGACTTGAGAACGGCGAGCTCTTTTTCCGACAGGCTGAGCTTGCCTTTGCCGGAGAGGACGAGAAGGGGTGAGCGCGCCAGGTTGCTGTCGCCGCTGACCAGCTCGGCGCTGCACCAGTCGAGGGGGGTGGAGAACAGGCGAGCCATTTCCTGGGTGAGATGACGGACATCGCGGCGGCGGAGGTTCCAAGGCTCGATGTCGGCGGCGCCCGGAGCGGGCTCGCCCCAGCGGATCTTGCAGGCGAAGACCGGAGTGTTGCCCTTGCCGATGAAGAGAAGGCGGAAGGCATCGCTGAGCATCACCTGGCCGCGCATGTCCTCGGTGCTGGCGAAGTGGGTGATGCCGGCGCGGTACCAGTCGACCGTCCCGAGGATGCGCCGGTCATGCAGGATGCCGACCCGTTCGATGGCGTAGGCGGTGTAGGAATCCGTCATCGCGCTGCGGTTCTGAAGAAGCTTTCCGATGTAACGGAGGCCGCGTCCGATCGCCGGGTCGGACTGGTAGCGGCCGATCTGGGAGGGGCCTTTGAGGATCTCGAGCGAGATGTCAGATTCGACGCCGCAAATGGCGAGACTGGCGAGGCCGGCGGCGCTCATGCTCGGGCTGGGGCTGCCCCGGCCGATGTAGCTCCAGCCGCCTTCATTTCCTTGCATGGCGCGGAAGTGATTGGCGCTCCGCGCAAAGACCTCTTTCGGCACCGCCACGCCGGCATCCTGCCCGGCCTTCAGGCCAAGAAGCCCGAACTGAGTCACTGAGTGGTCGCCGGAGCCGGTCCCCTGATAGTTCCAGGTGCCGTCCCTGGCTTGCGCCTCGATCAGCCATTTGGTCGCCGCCTCGATCTCCTTGCGATAACGTTTCGGATCTGCGGCGTTGAAGGCGCAGGCGTAGAGCCCGACCGAATAGACGTCACCCTCAGGAAAGTTGTCGACCAGGTACTTGAGACCGGCTGCGACAGCTGGATCCTCCTTGGTGGCGCCATTGACGAGGAGTGCGTAGAGGTGCAGTGCAGTGGCTCCGGAACTGTGGCCCGGGTAGGTCCAGGAGCCGTCCTTGTTCTGCTGCGCCCGGATCCGGTCGCCGTAGAGCTTGGCCAGCTGACGCACCGTCTCGGCGTCGGCCTCCTGCGCCGGAGCCGCGAAATGGCCGAGCAGAAAGATCAGGAGAAGGAGCAGGCGCATGGAACACTCCTGGGCTTGAGCAAGGTTGAAAGGTTGAAGGTTGAAAGGTTGGTAGCGAATCTGAGTCACTAGTCTGGGGTCTTGCGACTTGCGTCTGGCGTCTGGCGTCTGGCGGCTCTGCTGCTCGCTTTCAACCTTTCAACCCTGTTCCTCAGACCTTGATGCCTCGGATGTAGCCGGCGGAGAACTGGGCTTTGATGAAACCCTGGACAATGTCCGAATCAGAAGCGCAGAACTCCTCGGGAGTCCCGAGGGCGATGATGTGCCCGTCCGACAACATCGCGATGCGATCGCCGATGGAGAAGGCAGAGTGGAGGTCGTGGGTGACCACCACCGAGGTGACCCCGAGGCGCTGCTGCAGCTCCTTGATCAGGGCGTCGATGTGGCGGCTCATCACCGGGTCGAGGCCGGAGGTGGGCTCGTCGTAGAGGATGACTTCCGGGCGGGTGACGATGGCGCGGGCAAGGCCGGCGCGCTTCTGCATGCCGCCGGAGATCTCCGAGGGCTTGCGATCGAAGGCGTGATCGAGCTTGACCATGCGCAGCGCCTCCATCGTCCGCTCCTCCGCCTCGTCTTCGTCGACGCCGCGTTCGAGCAGGGGCAGGGCGACGTTCTGGGCGATGGTGAGCCAGGCGAGCAAGGCGCCGGACTGGAAGAGGACGCCGAAATGGGCGTTCATGATGGAGCGCTGCTGCGGATCCATCGCCGTCAGATCCTGGCCTTTGAGCAGAATCTGGCCGGAGTCGGGGGTCAGCAGCCCGACCATGCTGCGCAGGGACACGCTTTTGCCGGTGCCGGAGGGGCCGACGATGACGAAGGTCTCGCCCTGGTTGACGGTGAAGGAGACGCGGTCGAGGACGACGCGGTCGCCGAAGGAGCGGGTGAGGTTGCGGAATTCGAGCATGGGGACTCTCAGTAGAAGAGTGAGGTGACGAAGAAGCCGATGACCATGATAAACAGGAAGGAGATGACGACGCTGCGGCGGGTGGCGCGGCCGACGCCGACGGCGCCGTCGCTGGTGGTGAAGCCCTGGTAGGCGGCGACGGTGATGATGATGATCGCGAAGACGACGGATTTGAGGAGGCCGATGTAGACGTCGCGGAGCTTCAGGTCGAGGACGGCGTTTTCGTAGAAGGTGCGGGGGCTGACGCCGAGCTGGGTCTTGGCGACGAGCATGCCGCCGAAGGTGCCGATGAGGTCGGCGAACATGGTCAAGGCGGGGCACATGATGAGGAGGGCGTAGAGGCGCGGGGTGATCAGATAGTCGACCGGATTGATGCTCATCACCTTGAGAGCCGAAACCTCTTCGGAGATGTTCATGGTGCCGACTTCGGCGGCGTAGGCCGAGCCGATCGAGGCGGCGAGGATGAGCGCCGTCATCACCGGACCAAGCTCGCGGACGAGGGAGACGATGACCAGGGAGCCGACCCGGTGTTCCTGGTTGTAGTCCTGGAGGATGACGCCGGCCTGGCGGGCCAGGATCATTCCCATGCAGAGTGCGACGACCGAGCAGATGAAGAGCGTCTTGACCGAGCAGGCGAACATCTGGCGCATCAGCTCGGCGCGACGGCGAGGCAGGCGGTGGCCGAAACGGAAGGCTTCGGCGGTGATCAGGAGGGCGTCCCCTACGGCCATGGTGTAGCCACGGACGAGGCGCCCGGCCTTTTCGAAGAGGTTGCGAGGTTCGGGCAGGAAGACGGGTTCAAAGTTGCGCACGAAGCTTCTCCTGGCGCTTGATTTCGCGATGTTGCCGATACGAGTTGACGGAACGGAAAGTGAGCAACCCACCGAGGCCGCCGAGGACGAGGCCGATGATGACGCCGCCGAGGGTGAAGGCGGTGACGAAGGGCAGGCCGAGTTCGGCGAGCTGGCGGAGGAAGTCCATCGGCGCCTGGCGGTGCAGCAGTTTCGATTCGATGTCGGCCCACATCGGGGTGCCCGGCACCAGGGCGGCGCCGATGGCGTATTGCAGCGGCCAGGTGACCGGGTACATCGGCGGGATGTGGATCACGGTGACCAGGCAGGCGATGGTTTTATTGCAGCGGCAGATCCAGGCGAGGAGGATGGCAAGAGGAGGGTGGCCGATCGGGGCGCTGAAGGCGGCGAGGATGCCGAGGAAGACCGAGAGTGCGAGCCTGCCGGGCGGGGCGGGGTGGCGCCGGATGTAGATCAGCCGGAGGCGGAGGAAGCGGACGAACCGGTTTCCCCGCCTGGACCTGGCGGCTGATGAAGAGGCAGACAAAGACTGAGCTCCGTTTTTTCACCCGGCAAGCTACGCGAGGAAAGCAGGCGTGTCTATCCGTAAGCGCGATTTTGCCTCGTGGCTCTCCTCATTTCGCCCGCACCACCGCGTATCTGGCCGCATCTTCAGCGCTCAAAGCCTTCTCGTTGCTGAGTAGAATTTTCGACAGGGATCCGGCGGGGTCTTCGAGGGTCACTTGATGGATCGAGATGCCGCCTTCGACCAGGATACGGCGGATGCCTTTGGCCATTTCAGCGTCCTTGGGCAAGAGCTCAAGAGTCCAGGCCTCGGGCTTGCCGCCGGCTTTGACGGTGAATTGTTTTTCCAGCTCTTTCAGGTCGGCGGCGAAGAGGGCGGCGAAGGTGCCGGCAAAGGCCGCGAGCATCGGCTGATCGCTGGCTTTGATCTCGCTGCGGCGATTGCGGGAATCGCGCTGCACCAGGGACTTTGCGTTGATCGCAACCGACGAAGCAAAGGGTTTTTCCTGGATCCACAAGAGACCTTCCTGGCGCGAGATCAGGAGGCGTCCCGAGGAACGCAGGGGGCGGCTCAAGGCGGGCAGTTTCTTCTCTTGGGTGAAGCTTGCTGACCAGTCAGCCTTGCCGGCGAAGCGCTGACGCAAGCTGGCGACAAGCTCAGGCGCGGGAGCTTCTTGCGGAGCCGTAGCCGGCTCGGCGGCAAGCATGGCAAGAGCGGCGAAAAAAGTGAGCATGGGGTGAACCTCTTCGATCAAGGGTTTTTGCGTTCGCCGCAGTCACAGGGTCACAAAGTCACAAGGTCATGCTAGTTATCTCAGGAAGAAACCCAGGGCTGCCGCCCCGGCCCCCGCTTGGGGACACGTCCCCAAACCCCGTTTTAAATTTTATTGATATGCGGCAGCAGGCGGTCGCGGAAGGATTGCGGCGAGACGAAGAGCATTTCGCCGCTGGCGGCGTCGACGGCGACTTGCACGGTGGTGCCCTTGCACAGGCGCAGGCCCTTGGGGTCGCGCAGCTCGTAGCGAACTTTGACGCGGTTTTCCCACTCGATCAGCTCGGCGCTGCAAACCAGCTTCATGCCGTAGCGGGCGGGGTAGGAGAAGCGCAATTGGCAGTCGACGACGGGCCAGACGTGGCCGCACTCTTTCATGTCCTGGAAGTCGTAATTGACGCCGCGGAAGAGGACGTTGCGGGCGGCTTCGAAGTAGCGCAGGTAGTTGCCGTGCCAGACCACGCCCATGGGATCGCATTCGTGGAAGGCGACTTCGATGTCGGCGGTGGCGCGGAGGAAGACGGGAGTCATGGATCAGTTTTTCCGTGTGGTATTGCGACGCGGCGGGTTCATTGGGGTTCCAGCGGCCATTGTCCGGCGAGGACGGCGCGGCTGAGGGAGCGGAGTTCATCTTCCAGTTCGCGATCTTCGCCGAGGAAGGCGGCGTGGCGGCGGACGGCGGCGAAGGCGGCCTGGCCTCGCTCCGACAAGGCGCCGGGAGCGAGCTGGCCGCGGCGCTGGCGGATCTCGACGCCCTGGGCGGCGGCGAGGAGGCAGGCGGCGGCGTTCTGCGAACAGAGCTCGGCGATGCGCAGGGCGTCGCGAGCGGCGATGGTGCCCATGCTCACCTTGTCCTGATTGTGGCACTCGGTGGAGCGCGACAGGATGCTGGCGGGAAGGGTCAGGCGGGCGGCTTCGGCGCACCAGGCGGTGGTGGCGATGCTGACTGCTTTCAGACCGTGATTGATCGGGGCGCGTTCGCCTTCGGCGCCGGAGAGGTTGGCGGGCAGGCCGTGCGAGGCGTGGCGGTCGGTGAGCAGGGCCATCTGGCGGTCGAGCAGGTCGGCGATGCCGGCGAGCTGCGCCTTCAGGCTGTCGGCGACATAGGCGACATGGCCGCCGTAGAAGTGGCCGCCGTGCAGCAACTGGCCGCCGTCGGGATCGATGAGGGGATTGTCATTGGCGGAATTGAGCTCGATGACGAGCATCGATTCGAGGTGCGGCAGGGCATCGAGGAGGACGCCGACGACATGCGGGGCGCAACGCAGGGAATAGCGGTCCTGCAGGCGGTTTTCGCCGCAGACCAGGGCGCTGCCGAGGTGGGTGCGGATGGCGCCGGCGGCGCGGGCCAGGCCGGGATGCGGCTTGGCGCTCATCAGGCGTTCGGAGTGGTGGCCGGGATTGCCGCGGATCGCTTCGATGGCGAGCGCGGTGGCGGCGCAGGCGGCGCCGCAGATCGCTTCGGCGCGGCGCAGGGCGAGAGACGCGAGCGCGGTCATGACGCTGGTGCCGTTCATCAAGGCCAGGCCCTCCTTCGGCTGCAGGACGAGCGGGCTCAAGCCGGCGCGGGCCAGGGCGTCCGAAGCGGGCTCGAAGCCGGAGCCGTCGGCGGTCCAGACTTGCCGGCGACCGCAAAGCACGGCGGCGACATAGGAAAGAGGGGTGAGGTCGCCGCTGGCTCCCACCGAGCCTTCGCGGGGGATGCGCGGCAGGATGTCGCGATTGATCAGTTCGGCGAGGAGGGAGACCAGTTCGGGCCGGACGGCGGACCAGCCGCGGCAGAGCGAGGCGAGGCGTGCTGCGAGGATGGCGCGGGTCTCTTCGCGGGAGAAGGGCTCGCCCAGGCCGCATCCGTGGAAGGTGACGAGGTGGGCGGGCAGCTCGGCGACGAGATAGGCGGGAATGCCGACGCTGCAGGAATCGCCATAGCCGGTAGTGACGCCATAGATGACGCCGGTCTCATCCCAGCGGCGGCGCAGGGCGCTGGCGCCGAGTTCGAGACGGGCCTGGAGATCGGGAGACGAAGCATCGACCCGCAGCTTTCCGGCTGCAGCTTGAACCAGATGGTCCAGGGTCCATTCCTCGTGCCCGAGACGCATGGTCAGGACTTCCCTTGAGCCTTCTTGGCGGGAGCGGCTTTTGCGACCGGCGCAGAGGCGTTTTTCGCCGGGGCGGCGGGCTTGCCTTTGTAGGCGAGGATGGCGGCGGCGACGATCTCATCGAAGTCGAGATCGGTCTCTGCTTGCAGTTTCAGTAAATGCTGGCTGCTGGATTCGTCCAGCTCGATGTCGATGCGCATGGAAGGCTTTTCTCCGTTTGAGTGGGGGGAATATGCTGCCGCGACCTTTGACGGCAAGGGCGGCGGCAGGAATTGCTCGGGCTTTAAAAAGGGCATCGCAGCCGAAACCGATACGTTTCCAGCCGCAGAGAGCAAAAACCCATGGAGAGGAAGGCTCTTCTTCAGGCGTCGAAGAGGACGATGCCGGTGATGTTGTCTTTGCCGCCGCCGCGGAGGGAGCAGTAGATCAGCTCCTTCAAGGTGTCACGCGGGTTTTCATGGGCCTTCATGATCCGCTGCAACTCCTTCGGCGACATCGATCCATAGAGCCCGTCGGTGCAGAACAGGTAACGGTCATCGACCTTGCGTTTGTGGTGATAGACCGAGACTTCGACCACCGGCGAGGCGCCGATGCAGTTGGAGAGCAGATGAGAGAGAGGATGGTTCTCGGCTTCGGCGCGGGAGAGATTGCCGAGCTTGACCATCTTGGCGACCCAGGTATGGTCCTCGGTGATCTGCTTGATCTTGCCGCCGCGGCAGAAGTAGGCGCGTGAGTCACCGACATGAGCGACGATCATCTTTGAAGGAGTGATCAGGCCGGCGGTGATGGTGGTCCCCATGGCGCGGCTGATCTGGAGCTGGTCGTTGACCGAGTGGATGCGGCTGTTGAGCTTCTTGATCGCGTCGACGAGGAGCTCCTCGCTGTCGCGGGCCTTGTGCTCGGTGGAGCCGAAGCCTCTCCATATCTTCGACAGAGCTTCGATGGCGAAGTAGCTGGCCAGCTCGCCGCCGTCGTGACCACCCATCCCGTCGGTGACGACCGCGAGGGTGATCTTGTCGCCGGGGAGCGCGAGGAAGAGGAAGTCATCTTCGTTGTGAGGGCGGGTGAGGCCCTTGTCGGTGGCGGCGGCGATGCGATCGGGAGTGATCTGATCGCTGGCGTTGGCACCCAACAGGTCGGAGAAGATCATCATCATCGGCGTCTGGTCTCCCTCCGGCGGGAGCCGGGGCGTGGCGGGGTTTCGGGTTACTTTCGTTTGCCTCGAGCGGAGCGGGGACCTCGTCTGCCGGCTGGGCCGGCGACAGGGCGGCTTGCGCTGTCTTCTCCAAAGAGTTTATCCGCAAGTGCGGCTGCGTCCACCTCGGAATCATCCTTGTCGGCGAGGGAATCGAGCTGATCGATATCGAGATCTTCAGGAATCTCTTCGTCGTCGCTGCCTTCCGGCTCGATCACTTCGACCCATTCCTCGCCGTCTTCGTCTTCGGCATTGTCGTCTTCGTCCTCCTGCTCCTCGTCGCCGATGCCGACGATGACCGGCCCGGCAGGACGGGGCTCGGGAGCCGCGCCCCAAGAAGGATCGTCGAAGAGACTGGAATCGAATTCGACTTCGTCGTCGTCGGTGTCGTCGAGGAAGGCGGCGTGCTGGCGGCTTTCCTGGAGGTCGTGCTCCTGCTCGTCGCCGGTGCGGAAGTCTTCGTCGCTGGCGTGCAGGTCGACGACGAGGCGGCCGGACTTGCGGTGGACGTCCTTGAGAGGCGCGGCGGCAGTCTTGGCGGCGCGGCGTTCGTTGACCAGGGCGCGGATCGCCTGGAGAGCCTCTTCAGTCCCCTCCTTGAGCTCGGCGGTGATCGGAAAGATCTGCACCTGGGTGGCGGCACGAAGCCGTTCGAGATTGATCGCGGCGCCGGGCTCGTCCATCTTGTTGGCGAGGATCATGGCGATCCGGCCGGAGAGGCCGGGCTGGTAGAGCTCGAGCTCCTTGTTGAGCTTGGCCATGTCGTCGAGCGGGTCGCGGTCGTCGGTGCCGGCCATGTCGAGGACCATGGCAAGGATGTGGGTGCGCTCGATGTGGCGGAGGAAGTCGTGGCCGAGGCCGACGTTGTCGGCGGCGCCTTCGACCAGGCCCGGGATGTCGGCGATGGTGAGACGGGTGAAGTCATCGAATTCGCGGACGCCGACCTGGGGTTCGAGGGTGGTGAAAGGGTAGGGCGCGGTGCGGGCGCCGCAACGGGTGACGGCGTTGATGAAAGTGGATTTGCCGGCGTTGGGGTAGCCGACGAGGCCGCAGTCGGCGATGGTGCGGAGCTCAAGGAAAAGGGTCTTGGCCTCGCCTTTGTCGCCGTGGGTGGCCTTGCGGGGGACTCGGTTGGCGGCGGTGGCGAAGTGGCGGTTGCCTTTGCCTCCGTGGCCGCCGCGGGCGACGACCAGTTCGTCGCCGGGGTTGGCGAGGTCGCCAAGGAGATAGTTGCTGTTGTCGGAGTCCATCACCAGGGTTCCGGGCGGGACGAGGACGATGCGGTCTTCGCCGTCGAGACCGTGGCGGTCGCGTCCTTCGCCGTTGCCGCCGCGGGTGGCCTCGACATGACCGCAGTACTTCAGGTCGATGAGGGATTGCTGCGAGGTGTCGGCGCGGAGGATGATGCTGCCGCCATGGCCGCCATCGCCGCCGGCGGGGCCGCCGTTGGGCATGAATTTGAGACGCAGGAAGCTGACGCATCCATTGCCGCCATCGCCGCCTTTGACGCGGAATTTGACTCTATCGACAAACATGGGAAGGGATCCAGAAGCTCAATCGGGGGATAAAAAAGCAGGCCTCGGGGTTGCCGAGGCCAGTCGTCGTGAGAACTGACGCCTTATTGGGCGCAGGGGACGATGTTGACGCGGCGGCCGTCGCGGTCGAAGGAAACGGTGCCATCGACGAGGGCGAAGAGGGTCCAGTCGCGGCCGCAGCCGATGTTGGCGCCGGCGGTGTACTTGGAGCCGCGCTGACGGATGATGATGCTGCCAGCGGTGACGGCCTGGCCGCCGAAGCGCTTGACGCCGAGCATCTTGGGGTTGGAGTCGCGGCCGTTCTTGATGGAGCCGCCGCCTTTCTTCTGGGCCATGGTGAGATTCCTTTCGGGTGATGTGTTTGGGGGTCTAGTTCTTGAGAAAAGGGACTGAAATGTAATGCCGTTATCGCAGCTGACAAGGACTTTCTGAAGAAAATTCCAGGCTTTCCCCTCCGCATTTGCGCCCATCGTCTCAAGTCGATCGAGCCGCATCCTGCCAGGCCAAGCGAGCGGCGCCGAGCGCAGCGGAGTCGCTGAGCTCGAAGCGGCGCACCGGGCAGCCGAAGACCTGGGAGAAAACAGTGCAGATGCCGTCATTTTTCGAGGCGCCGCCGGTAAGCAGAAGCAGCCCGGGCTCGAGTCCCATCCAGTCGAGCTGGGCCCGCAGGTTGCCGGCCTGCCCCTCCAGGAAGGCGCGGATGCGCTGCGGGGTGGACAAGTCGGGGCGCGACTCGGAAAACCCGGCGGCACGCCGCGGCGTGATCTCGTCGAAGAGGAAGGGCTCGGTCCGGGCGTCGGCAGGGAGGGAGACGAAGGCCGCCTGCTCGAAATCCGCCCAGCTGGCACCGAGGCGGTCGCGGAAGGCTTCCCTGGCCAGCGAGCCGTTGCGGACGCAGGCGAGGCTCATGAAGCCGCCGAGGGGATTGCCGAAGACATGGCCGCATCCGGCCGGATCGACGCGAGGATGCGGCATGGCAGCGAAAAGGGTGTCCGAAGTGCCGAGGCTGACGACGAGGGCCCCGGGGCTTCCGGCATCCATGCCGACGAGCGAGGCGGGATTGTCGCCGGTGAAAGGCAGGATGCGGCAGGAGGGGGAGAAACCGAACTTGTCGACGAAATAGCTTGCGATATTGGCGAAGGATTTTGCGGCGGACGCCAGTGGCGGCAGCTTGGCCGCGAGGTCTTTTGCGGTGGCCGCAAGGAGTGGCGCGTCCCAGGCTGCGGCCTCGAGATTCATCAGGTTCATGCCGGCGCCATCGCCGAAGTCGATCGGGGCTTCGCGTCCGGCCAGGACGGAGGAGAGGAAGGAGCTGACGAGGTGGACGCGGGCCGTCTTTTCCCAAGCGGCCGGATCGCGCTTGGCGAAGGCGCGGATCTGGGGGCCGGTGAAGCGCGGCGTGGTGATCGAGCCGGAGCGGCGGCAGACCTCGGCGTCGCCACCGAGGGCGGCGGCGATTTCGGCGCATTCGGCCACGGTGGAGTTGTCCATCCAGATCGGGCTGGTGGTGCGGCTCAGGCAGGGAGCGAGCTGCTCGGCCAGGGACTGCGCGGGATTGAGTCCGGCGAGGGTCGGCGTGAAGCGGGCATTGAGGTATACGCTGCCATGCTGCTGGCCGTCGCCGCCGATGCCGCGGATCCGGCTCAGATCGAGTCCTTGCTGGCGGAGTCGGGAAAAAGCCAGTTCGAGCGCCTCCAGCCACATCAGCGGCGGCGCGTGGACTTGCGCTTCCGGGAGGCCGGTGAGGAATCCTTGCGGACAATTGTACTGCGGCAGATCGCGGCCGAAATTGATGTTGACGCTCTGACCGGGCTGGCCTTCTGCGGTGAGGATCAGGGCCGTGAGGCTCTGGGTCGAGGAGTCGATGCCGAGGAACATGGGATGGGGTTTCCGTTGCTGGTGCTATTTGCTGGTGGCCAGGCGTCGCAGGGCCTGTTCGAGAACGCTGTCTTGACCATTGATGAAGTCCGTCGGCGGCGAGTCGAGCGCGACATCAACATCCACACCGAAGCCTTCAAAGGTTTTGCCATCGGGACGGAAGGAGGCCATGGTGGAGAGCTTGCAGGTGATGCCCGAGGGGAGATCGACACTGCGCGAGCTGCCGCTGCCGCCGCGGCTGGCGCGTCCCATCAGGGTGACCTTCGGGAGTTCGGCGAAGGCCGCCAGGAAGCCATCGGTCGCGGAGATGCACGACTGATCACAGAGGACGATCACCGGTTTGTCGTAGTGGAATTGGAATCCCTCGTGCTTGAGAACCATGAAGTGCCAGGCGCTGAATTGCTGTGCAGGGAGCTTGAAGCAGGGCTTGAAGGTCTTCAAGGAGGCGTCGATGACCCGGCCTTCGGCGGCCGTCCAGCCCTTCCAGTCGCGGCGGTAGGTGGGGCGGTATTCGATGTGATCCTCCGAGAAGGAAGGCGCGAGGCGGTAGGCGGCGATGTTGCAGACGAAGGGCGGGGCTTCGGCGGGCCGGAAATAGCCGAAGAGTGCATGCATCAGACCGTAGGTGCCGCCGCCATTGCCGCGGACATCGATGATCAGGCCGGAGCTGTCGCGGAACTCCGTCATCCAGCGCTTGGCCTCCGGGATGAGGGCGTCATCCATCTCAGGCAGGCGCAGATAGCCGATCGTGCCAATCTTGCGGCTTTCGCCGATCTTGATCTCGGCCATACTGGAGCTTCGGTCGCGGCAGGGAAGTGCGGTCTGCCTGGTTTTACCGGTGTGATCCGCGAAGGTCAGCTGCACCTTGCCCGAAGCGGCCAGACCCAGATCGCGGCGGAGGATGTCGAGGCGGCGGATGCCTTTGCTGCCCCTGTAGAGATGCTGGCTGGGGCTGCCTAGCGGTTCGTACTTGAGTGCGGCGTCCAGCCAAGTCTTGACAGGCTTGCCGTCGATGGCGACGAGGAAGGGGAAACCAGGTTCAACGAAGGCGTCGTTGCTGCGTGTGACAGCGACGAGGCCGCCGGCGGCGATGGCCAGGCGGAAGGGCAAGTACTGTCCCGCTTCGTCGTCGAGCGCGGCGCAGGAGATGCTGCTGTGGCAGTCGCCCATGGGGGAGAGGATCTTTTGCAGCTCGCGGGCGAAGTCCGCCTGACTGATCGTTTCGGGCAGGCGTTTTTCGAGATCCTTGATGGCCGCAAGAGGCGCGGCGCGGCGCAGTTCAAGATAAGAGGACTCCTCGCGCAGACGTTTGGCGAAGGCCACGAGATCTTCCAGGGCCTCGGCGCGACTGAGGCTTTGCGCCGTAGCCTTGCTTTGGGCGAGCTCCTGGCGCGTCTCCCGGGCAACCAGGGCTTGAGCCTGCGTGAACAGCAGAGCACCCAGGAGAACGGTCAGACGGACCTTCAGGATGGGCCGCAGCTGACGGAATGAAGGAGTGACGAGAGGCATATTGGATCCTCACAGATCGGGTTGATCTTATCTATCATAACTACAAGAAAGCCATCTATCGCAGCTTCCCAGTCGTGCCGGATGGCCAGCTCCAGCAAACTCTTATCCTTGGTGAATCCAGCCAGATAAAACGACCTGTGTCACTCCATTTGAGCTCGACCACAAAAGACACAAAGAACACAAAGAGCAGAGTTTTGCCGTGTCAGCTCGCCGAGTGTCAGTCGCCCATTCATCCTTCTGCGTTCTTCTGCGTCTTCTGCGGTTCAATTGAGCTTGAATCGGAGTAAC
>JBDKFG010000046.1:0-37623 GCA_039798785.1 Verrucomicrobiota bacterium
GAGACGATAAAGGCGCTTCTTCAGGCGACTGTGTCGATTATCCAAGGCGGCGATGGCTCGCCGCACCTCGGCCTCGCTGCCGATGGCGTGGGCCTTGAGGAAGGCCTGTTGCAGGCCACGGAGAATCGCATCGGCCTCGTCGCCATTGGGATCGAGCTTGAGCTCCAAACAGTGTTTGCGCACGGCGTATCGGAGGCTGCGTCCGACGCAAAGCTCCTCAAGTTTCTGCTGCACAAAGGCGCAGAGCTTGGCCGGAACCTCGGTCTCGGCCCATTGCTTCTTCAGATCGGCAATCGGGTCGACGCCGACAAGCATGACGCCGAGGCGTTCGGCTTTTTCTTCGCGGAAGATCGGCTGGCCGGTGGCTTTGGCGTGGCCGATGCCGGAGAAGGGGTCGTCGGCAGGAGTTTCGGCGAGGCCGGCGTCGACGCCGTTGTTTTCGACGTAGCTGATGGCGACCCGCAGGGCAGCCTCGGGATCGCGGCGGGCGAGCTCACTGTCTTCGGCGCTGAGGAGGCGCGATTGATAGCCGCCGGAGAACCAAGTGCCGAAACGTTCGTCGCCGCGCTCCTTGAAACGCTGGTTGAGGCGGTGGACGAGGCTGCTGAGCAGGCTCTGCATGGTTTCGCTAAGATTGTTGCTGGAATCGCAAAGATAGCCGATGCGCCAATGATCTTCACGCTTGGGAAGCTTGGTGATCAGCGCCTGTTCGTCCCAGAGCTGACGGAGTTGCTTCGGGACGATCTTTTCGCCTTCGGCGAGCAGGAGCAGATGCCAGTGGGTGTGCAGGACGTTGATAGCGAACAGCGTGAAGCCGCTGGCGCGGAAGCGGGCGATGAGGAAGAGCAGGATGAAGCGACGATCTTCTTCGGACCAACGCAGGCCGTGGGCGGTGTGGCTCCAGAGATGGATCACGCCGGGGCGTTCGGGGCTGAAGAGTTCGGTTGTGATTTTCTGATCGGGCATAGTTGGCTTCCGACTGGGGAGTCATTGGCTAATAAATAGGCTTACAATTTGCCTATTCAAGGGGGATTGCTGAGAATTCACCTTTCAAGGGTGTTGTCTACAAAACGACGAGAGAAAGAAAAACCGCCGTCTCCGGGCGGGAGACGGCGGTGATTCCGGCGGACTCGCGATCAGGTGTTGCCTGAGCCGCGGGCCATCAGCATTTTGCCGGAGCGGACCAGCTCGATGATGCCGTGGGGACGGAGCATCTCGATGAGGGAGTCGATCTTCTCGGTTTTGCCGGTCGCCTCGATGACTAGGGAGTCGGTGCTGAGGTCGACGGTGCGGGCCTTGAAGTGATCGACGAACTGCAGGATCTCGGTGCGGTTAGCCGGGTTGAGCCGGACCTTCACCATGGCGAATTCCTTGACGATCGACTTCCTGTCGGCGTGTTCGGTGCAATGGAGGACGTCGACCAGCTTGCCGATCTGGTGGACGATCTGCTCGATCCCCTCGGAGCTGCCTTGCGCGGTGATGGTGATGCGGGAGAACCTGCCGTCCATCTCGGGCGAGACGATGAGCGAGTCGATGTTGAAGCCGCGCCGTGCGAAGACCTGGATCAGGCGGGAGAGCACGCCGGCCTTGTTGACGACGGTGAGCGACAGGACGTGGGAGCGTGACATGGGGGCCTCAGGTCTTGGTTTCGCCGCGCGCCATCAGCATCTTGCCGGAGCGGACGAGCTCGACAATCTGGTGCTGACGGAGCAGGCCGATCATGGCGTCGATCTTGTCGGTATCGCCGTCGACCTGGATGATCAACGAGGAGGGGGTGAGGTCGACGGTCTTGCCCTTGAAGTGCTCGACGATCTGGAGCAGTTCGGCGCGGGTTTCGGGGGCGAGGAGGACCTTGATCAGGGCCATTTCCTTGATGATCGAGCGGCCGCCGGTGTGCTCTTCGCAGTGGACGACATCGACCAGCTTGGCGAGCTGCTGGACAATCTGGTCGACGTTGGAAGAGTCGCCCTGGGCGGCGATGGTGACGCGCGAGTACTTGCCGTCCATCTCGGGCGAGGCGACGATGGAGTCGACGTTGTAGCCGCGGCGGGCGAAGATCTGGAAGATCCGCATCAGGACGCCGGGTTTGTTGACGGCGTAGAGCGACAGGATGTGTTGCTTGGACATGGGTGGCTCCTGGGGATCAGGTCGAACCGGCGGGTTTTTCGTACTTGGTACGGGTCTTGGGGGCTTCGATGATCATCTTTTCGTAGGGGGCTCCGGAGGGGATCATCGGGTAGACGTTGTCGGTCTTGGCGCAGATGGCTTCGATCAGGCAGGGGCCGCCCTTGTAGTCGAGGGCCTGCTTGAGGATGCCGGCGACGTCTTCGGACTTCTCCAGTTTCCAGGCCTTGATGCCGTAGGCTTCAGCCAGTTTGACGAAGTCGGGGTTGCCGACCAGGTCGACGCCGGAGAGGCGGTCGTCGTAGAAGAGTTCCTGCCATTGACGGACCATGCCGAGGTAGGAGTTGTTGAGGACCAGGACGATGACCGGGAGCTTGTGAATCGCGGCGGTGGCGAGTTCGCACAGGGTCATCTGGAAGCCGCCGTCACCGACGACGGCGAGGGCTTTTTCGCCCTTTCGGCCGAAAGCTGCGCCGATGGCGTAGGGCAGGCCGACGCCCATGGTGCCGGCGCCGCCGGAGCTGAGCCAGTTCTCGCCGCGGTCGGAGAGGATGAATTGGGCGGCCCACATCTGGTGCTGGCCGACGTCGGTGGTGACGATGGGCTTGGTGCCGGCGACTTTGTAGAAGGTGTCGAGCACTTCCTGCTGAGTCAGGCTGCCGGGGATCTTGTCGTACTTGAGCGGGTGCTTGGCCTTGAAGGCGTGACAGGCGCTGATCCACGAGGGATTCTGCACCGGGCTCAGCTGCGAGTTGAGCTCTTCGATGACGAGGCGCGCGTCGCCACAGACGAAGATGTCGGGGCGGACCATCTTGCCGTGTTCGGCCGGGTCGATGTCGATGTGCATCTTGACCGCGTCCTTGCAGAATTCCGACAGCTTGCCGACGATGCGGTCATCCCAGCGCGAGCCGATGGAGAGGATGAGGTCGCAATCCATGACGGCGAGGTTGGCGTAGGCGGTGCCGTGCATGCCGAGCATGCCCAGGGACAAGGTGTGAGTCTCGGGGAAGGCACCTTTGCCGAGGAGGGTGGTGACGACCGGGCAGTTGATCTTCTCGGCCATCGCGATGATGGCTTTTTCCGCCTTGGCGATGATGGCGCCGTGGCCGACCAGGAGCAGAGGCTTCTTGGCCTTCTTGATCTTCTCGGCCATGGCGTGGATCTTCTTCGAGTCGCCGTGGCCGGGGAAGCTGTAGCCGGGGATGTCGAGGGCGGCATCGGTATCGAATTCGCCTTCGGCCGAGCTGACGTCCTTGGGGATGTCGATCAGGACCGGGCCGGGACGGCCTGTGGTGGCGATGTGGAAGGCTTCGTTGACGACGCGGGTCAGCTCCTTGGGATTCTTGACCAGGTAGCTGTGCTTGACGCAGGGCAGAGAGATGCCGAAGACGTCGGCTTCCTGGAAGGCGTCCTTGCCGAGCATCGGGGTGATGGTCTGGCCGGTGAGGACGATGATGGGCACGGAGTCCATCTGGGCGGTGATCAGGCCGGTGATGGTGTTGGTGGCGCCGGGGCCGGAGGTGACCAGGACGACGCCGGGCTTGCCGGTGGCGCGGGCGTAGCCGTCGGCCATGTGGGTGGCGCCTTGTTCGTGGCGGACGAGAATGAGTTCGATCTTGGTCTTGGTAGTGATGATGGCGTCAAAGATCGGGATGGCGGCGCCGCCGGAATAGCCGAAGATGTATTCGACGCCGTGTTTCTCGAGGCATTTGATCAAGGCTTCTGCTGCAGTCATGGGGAACTCCTGGGGCTCAGTACGGGGAATGATGTCATGGACGAAAATGCGACCAAAGAAAAAATCTGGTCAGGGACGAAAAGAAGGAAATGGTTCGCCTCCATCGGGCACGGTTTTCGAGCGACTCGAAAAACCTGTGCCTCAGGGGAGCCTCGCAAAGAAGCCCCCCCCCATAAGTCGTACTACGACTACGGGCGACAGGCTGAGTTGTGCAAGGACTTTGGACATGGTGTATCGACACTTTCCTAGTTTAACGATTGCCATCATAACCGCGATGCTCGATTCACGCAAGAGCGAACAGAAATTTTGCGTGTCACAAGTCTTCAAATCTAGAATCAATTCGACTGAGACAGGTCGAACAATGATGACCTCCTGGGGATTTCGGCAAGCTGTCGCCTGCCCCCTCCGAAGCAACTCAGTGATTTCAGACATGACAGAGCTGCACCGGCAGCCGCCTGGGCGAATTCTCGATCCACCGCCCTCGTCATGCACTTCTTGTATGGGGCGAGGCCGGCCTGCCACGGAAAGCTTCAGGTCAAACCTCACGTCCCACAAAGCTCCCGAAAGCGCCTGAGCAAGCCACAAACATCCCATAAAGACACCCCAACCATCTCTTGTCTATGCAAGCCAAAGCACCTTCATTCCGTGTCATAAATTGATTTTTTTGACACACTTTCAAATCATCGGATTCCGTAAAAACCCAAGCTTGTCATATTCGAATTTCGAAATTCACCCCGGAAATAAGCTCGAGAATTTCGTATAAACATGCCTGAAATAAAAGGGAAAGACAAGATTTTGAACTTCGTAGCGCACCTTGAAGTCTTTCTGACACTAAGTATTCTTAGAGGAGTCAAGACAACACGAACACAAGAAGGAGAGACACCATGAGCAACACCGTTCTGGCCATCCGCAACGAAACTGGCAACAAGAACCACCACCTCTGGAACAACAACGGCACCTGGTTCGTCCACTACACCATCTACCCCTCGGGCGTGACCAAGCAGCGCATCCGCAAGTCACTCAAGACCAAGTCGGAGCAGGAAGCCCGCGAACGCCGAGACTTGCTCTTCGCCGATCTCCGCTCCAGCGTCCGTCGCTGAAAGCTGGACCCAGTCCTTCGGGCGCCCCTCAAGCGAGGGGCGTTTTTGTTTCGGGAATCCGCAGAGGCTTCTGAGTCGCGAGGATCCGGCACGAATTTCTCGACTTCGGCGCCTCATTCCGCGCCACTGGTGCTAAGCTGCGGCGGAACAACCCAGGACCCCCTCCATGCGCTTCATCGTCGGCATCGATCTCGGCACCACCAATTCAGCCATCTCCTACGCGGACCTGAACAGCCCGGAACCGGGGCGCATCCACATCCTGCCCCTGCCGCAAAGCACCGCCCGCGGCGAAGTCGACAAGCGCCCCGGGCTGCCGAGCTTCGCCTTCCTGCCGCCGCTGTCTGAACGCGACAGCTGCCCCCTTCCCTGGGGCGAGCAAGCGGTGATCTGCGGACTGTGGGCACGGGAACACGGAGCCGCCCTGCCCGAGCGTCTGGTCAGCTCGGCCAAATCCTGGCTCACCCACAACGGCGTCGACCGCAGCGCTCGCATACTCCCCTGGGGTGAAGAATTGGAGGATGCCGACAAGCTATCGCCGGTGGAAGCCTCGGCCCTGTATCTCGGCCACATACGCGCCGCCTGGGATGCGGCTTTTTCGGGCGTCAAGGACGCCGAAGGCTCGCCCTGCCGCCTCGCCGAACAGCAGGTGCTGCTCACCGTGCCTGCCAGCTTTGACGAAGTCGCTCGCGAGCTCACCGTCGAAGCCGCCCGCAAGGCCGGACTTCCCCATCCGGTTCTGCTTGAGGAGCCCCTCGCCGCCTTCTGCGCCTGGCTCGCCCATGCACCTGACTGGCAGGAACAGCTGCCGCCAGGGAAACGCGCACTGGTCGTCGACATCGGCGGCGGCACCAGCGACTTCACCCTGATCGATCACGCCGAGGCCGGAACGCTGCGGCGCAGCGCCGTCGGCTCGCACCTGCTTCTCGGTGGCGACAACATCGACCTAGCCATCGCCAATCTCGCCCAGGAACGCTTCGGACGAAAACTCAGCCGTCGCCAGCTCGCCCAGCTAGGCGCCAGGGCCCGCACGGCCAAGGAGAGACTGCTCGCCGCCGACGCGCCGGACAAATTCGACCTGGTGATCCAAGGCGAAGGATCCTCCTTGGTCGGCGGCTCCCTCCGCGCCAGTCTGGGCCGGGACGAAGTCAGGCAACTCGTCCTGGAGGGCTTCTTCCCGCTCCTCGCACTTGACGCCCCCGGGCCGGCCCGCCGCCAAGGCCTGCGCGATCTGGGCCTCCCCTATGAACGGGAAACCGCCGTCACCCGCCAGCTTCTCGCCTTCCTGCGCGGCGCCAATCCGGCCCAGGACGGCTCCCCCCTCCTGCCCGACCGAGTCCTCTTCAACGGCGGCAGCCTCACACCCGAGCTCCTCCGCCAGCGTCTGAGCCAGGCCCTCGCCGAGTGGTCCGGGGCTCCCGTGCCGGAACTGCCGGCGCGCGACCTCGACCTCGCCGTCGCACTCGGGGCCACTGCACACGGCCTCGCCCGCAAGGGCATCGGGCCGCGAGTGCAAGGAGGGATCGCACGCGCCTATTTCATCGCCCTCGAAACCAGCAGCGGCCGCGACTTCGCCTGCATCCTGCCGCGCGACACCGCTGAAGGAGTCACCTGCACCCCGGAACTTCCGCTCGCGGTGCGCGCCAACGAGCCGGTCAGCTTCCTTCTAGCAGCCTCCGAAACCCGCCTCGGCGACGGACTCGGCGTCCGCATCGGCAGCGCCGAGGACCTCAGCCTGCTGCCGCCGCTGCGCACCGTCGTCGCCTTCGGCAAGGCGGAAAAACGCGAAGTCCAGGTCCGTCTCAGCGCCACCACCAACGAGATCGGCACTCTCGACCTCTGGCTCGAAGCCCCCGCCAGCGGCCACCGCTGGAAGCTCGCCTTCGACCTCCGCGCCGTCCACCAAGGCAGCGCCGCCGCACCCACCCAGCAAAGCGCCGCAGTGCCTCAAAACGCCATCGAAGCCGCCATCACAGCCCTCCACTCGGCCTTGGGACCGGAAGGGAGCTCCGGCCGCTGCCAAGGATTGATGAAGGAGCTCGAGGCTGCTCTCGGCCTGCCTCGCGGCGATTGGCCCCTCCCCCTCCTCCGCCAACTTGCCGACGCCCTTATCGAACTCCTGCCCCATTTCGCCAGTGACGCGGCCCGCGAGGCCCGCGGCCTCAACCTTCTCGGCTGGTGCCTACGCCCCGGCTTCGGCGACCCCGGTGACGACTTGCGACTGCGCCGCCTCTGGACCCGCTGGCACTCCGGCTCCAGCTTCCCCAAGGACGCCCAGGCCGCCAGTGAATGGTGGACTCTCTGGCGCCGCTGCTCCGGCGGCCTCAAGCGCGGCCAGCAGGAACAGATGCAGCACGCCATTGTCAGGCGCCTCTACGAAGGCAGCTCCTGGAGGCCCGACCCCAAAGCGCCGGAACAGGAACGCCGCGAACTGATCCGCTGCCTCGGCTCGCTCGAGCTCATGCCGGTGACTGCCAAAGCTCGCCACGCCGCCGCCCTCGCCTGCCGAAGCCCGAAACTCGACGAAGGTGAACTGTGGACTCTCGGACGCCTGCTCTCCAGGCGCCTCGCTTACGGCCCAGCCGACCTCGTGCTCCCCGCCGCTGCGGCAAGCGCCGCGCTCCGCCTCCTCCTTGATGCCCCAGTGAAAAAGCAAGCCCAGCCCTTCGCCTTCTGCCTCCTGCGCGGCGCCGGGCTGCGCGGCGATGCCGCACTCGACCTCCCCGAGCCCCTGCGCGACGAGATCCGCCAAGTCCTCTCGAGCCTCGGGCAAAACGAGGCCCAGCTCGAGCATCTGCACCTCGTCAAAGAGGACAGCCGCGACGAATCGAAGCAGCTCTTCGGCGACGAATTGCCACTCGGGCTGAAGCTTAGCGAAGGATGAGGCCATGCTTCACCGACTCCTCGCCTTCCTGCCTCTCGGCGATGCCACCGTGGAGATCTCCCGCGGCCTCGCCTCGGCCCGCCGCGGCCAGATTCGCGGCTTGCTTCTCTCCGAGCTCAACGACTTCGCCCGCGAGCACGGCATCACCGACGCCTGCATCCATTCGCGGCAACGCCCCGGCTACGGCTTCAGCCTGCGCATCTACGGAGTCCCCCCCTCGCTGCACCAGCGGCTGCGCAACATCTGGGGTGCCAACCGCTGAAGCTAGATTCCGCTGCCGCAATGAAACCGGGGCGGAGATCGCAGTCGTCGCCGTTTTTCTTGATGCTGAATGCCTTGCGCTTCAACCTTATCAACTCACAAGCTGTGTTTCCCAGCTTGTTCAACTGCGGCTTTTAGGCTGAAGCGAAAAGCTCTACCTGTTCAAGTCATCTTTCGATGACCAGGCCGATATGCTCAGACAGTGCGATGTGAGACCGGCAAAAACAGCTCCTGAACGATGCGAATCAAGCGGAGAGCCGGTTCCGACGGCTTCTGCTCCTTGAGATGCAACGCGTAAAAATTGCGCCGCAGCGGCCGAATCCCGATCGGCAATGCCACCAGACGGCCGGAGGCGACCTGCCTCGCGGATGCCCTCTCCGACATCAAAGCGATGCCGTCCCCGGCTTCGACTCCCGCCATGATCGCCTCGTTGCTGGCATTCTGGCCAGGATAAAGTCGAATTCCCGGATGCCGCTCACGGATCCGCCCCAGAACGAAACTCATCCCGGATCCGCCTTCATGTTGCAGAAAGAGCTCGCCGTCGAAATCCTTCTCATCTGCATATTTAAGCTTGGCCAGCCGGTGATCAGGCGGAACCAAGGCCACCACCCGCTCCTCAGCGACGAGCTTGTGGCTGAGCCGGGGATCGACAGGTGACACCGAACTGAAAGCCAGATGGCATGCACCCCGCAAAAGAGCCTTCTCCAAGTCGGAAGTCGCCATCATTCTTGTCTCCAGCCGCTGCGCCGGATATTGACGGCTGAATTGCCGCAAGGCCGTCGGCAAATAATAGTCGCCAAAGGTCTGCCCCGCCCCTACCTGCAGCTGCAGATCATCGACTTGCCGCATCTCCTGGAGTCGCTTGATGAGCAGCTCCTCCTGGACGAAGATCGGATCGGCCAGCAAAGCCAGCTCCCTGCCCGCCTCAGTCAGATCGACGCGACCTCGGCTGCGCTCAAGCAGCTTGAGACCAGCTTGCTTCTCCAATTTAGTCAGAATCTGGCTTGCAGCCGATTGAGTCACCCCAAGAGAACGAGCGGCAGCGCTGACTGTACCCAATTCCGCCACTCGATGCAGCACCCGGATCCAGGATATCTCAATCATAAAAACACCCTCCATTAATTAGATAAAATAATATCTATTTAGTTTTCAAAAAAACAACCCTGCTGCTTCCAGGATATGGTGAATCCATCAGCAACCCTGAGGATCCCCCAAATGAAATTCAACAACGAATGGCGCGACAAATCTCTCTGGACCCCCGGCCCCCTCACCACCAGCCGCACAGTGAAGGAAGCGATGCTGCGTGACTTCGGCTCGCGCGACAGCGGCTTTGTCGGCGTCATCAAGGAAATCCGCCGCCGCCTGGTCGAGATCGGGGGCGCCAGCACCAGCGAATACACCTGCATCCCGATGCAGGGCTCCGGCACCTTCTCGCTCGAAGCGGTGATCTCCTCTTGCGTTCCCCGCGACGGCAAGGTTCTGGTCGTGGTCAACGGCGCCTACGGCGCCCGCATGGTCAAGATCTGCCAGGTCCTCGGCGTCGCGGTGCAGGAGCTTCGCTACGCCGAGAACGAGCTGCCGCGCGCCGACGACATCGACGCCATTCTCGCCAAGGACAAGGCGATCAGCCACGTCAGCATGTGCCACTGCGAAACCACTTCCGGCATCTTCAATCCGATCGAAGAAATCGGCGCCGTCGTCCGCGCCGCCGGCCGTCTCTTCTACGTCGACGCCATGTCGAGCTACGGCGCCGTGCCCTGCGATCTGAAGAAATGCGCCATCGACTATCTCGTTTCCTCCTCGAACAAATGCATCGAAGGCGTTCCCGGCTTCGCCTACGTCATCGCCCGCCTTGAGCCCTTCCAGAAGACCCAGGGCCTGGCCCGTTCGCTGGTGCTGGACCTCTACGACCAGTGGCAGTCCCTTGAGAAGACCTCGCAGTTCCGTTTCACTCCGCCGACCCACGCCATGCTCGCCTTCCACCAGGCTCTGCTTGAGCTCGAAGCCGAAGGCGGCGTCGCCGCCCGCGCCGAGCGCTACGCCGCCAACAACCGCCGCATGATCGAAGGCATGACCGCGATGGGCTACAAGCTCTTCCTCGATCCCAAGGTGCAAGGCTGGATCATCTCCTCCTTCCACTACCCCCAGGATCCGGCCTGGAACTTCGAGAAGTTCTACTCCGGCCTCAACGACGAAGGCTACGTCATCTATCCCGGCAAGGTCGGCAGCGCCGAATGCTTCCGCCTCGGCAACATCGGCCGCCTGTCGCTGCGCGACGTCGAGGACGTGCTCGGCGCCGTCGCCCGCGTCAGCCGCCGCATGGGACTGCTCAGCATCAAAGCCTGAGCATGAAGACTGATCTCGACCAGCGCCTCGACGAGCTCTTCGCCCTGTGCCAGCGCGAAGGGACAAAAGACTACATCGGCGAGGCCATCTCCCAGCTCGAACACCTTTCGCAAGGTACCGAACTGGCTCTCGCCGCGGGCGCCGACGACGAGCTTGTCCTGGCCACCGCCTTTCACGATCTCGGCCATATCTGCGTCGACGCCACCCGCGCCCGCTCCATGCAAGGCTACGGGGTCGACCACCACGACCGTCTCGGCGCCGCCTACCTGAAGCGCCTCGGTTTCTCTGCGCGGATCTGCGGCCTGGTCGGCAACCACGTCCGGGCCAAGCGCTACCTCGTCAGCCGCGACTCCGCCTACCTCGCGCGGCTCAGCGCCGCCAGCCTCGAGACCTTGCGGCATCAAGGCGGCGCAATGAGCCCTGAGGAAGCCGCGGCCTTCGAACAGGACCCGCTCTTCGCCGACAGCCTCAAGCTGCGCCTTTGGGACGAAGCGGCGAAGAGGGTCGACACGCCACTTCTCGACTTCGCCAAGCTGCGCGACATGGCCCGGCACCACCTCGAAAAAAACCGCTCTGAACTCCAGACCCAACCCCCAGGCCCCCAATGAAAATCCAAATGATCTGCTCCGACATGGCCGGCACCACCATCGACCACGGCTCCTGCGCCCCCGCCGGCGCCTTCGTCGAGCTCTTCCGCCGCAACGGCGTCACCGCCACCCTCGAAGAAGCCCGCCGCCCCATGGGCCAGCACAAGCGCGATCACATCCGCCACATGACCAAGGAGCCTTCCGTCGCCCGCCAATGGCAGGCCAAGTACGGCCGTCCGGTCAATGAAGCCGACGTCGAGAAGATGTTCCAGGAGTTCATCCCCCTGCAGCTCGCCGTCCTCCCCTCCTTCTGCACCCTGATCCCCGGCGTCGTCGCCACCGTCGCCGAGCTCAAGCACCGCGGCCTGATCTTCACCACCTCGACCGGCTACAACCGCGAGATGACCGACATCTGCCTCCAGGCCTACGAGGCCGCCGGCATCCTGCCCGCCTTCCACATCTGCGCCGCCGAAGTCGCGGCCGGACGCCCCGCGCCCGACATGGCCCTGCGCGCCATGCAGGCGATGCAGGTCGCGCCGGAAGCCGTGATCAAGATCGGCGACACCATCTCCGACATCCAGGAGGGCCTCGCCGCCAAGACCTGGAGCATCGGCATCACCGCCACCGGCAACATGCTCGGCCTCAATCTCGACGAGTACACCGCTCTCCCCACGCGCGAGCGCCAGCGCCGCCTCGCCCTCGCCACCGAGGAGATGAAGGCCGCCGGAGCCCACTACGTGATCGAGCGCTTCTCCGACCTGCCGGAAGTGATCGACGAGATCAACCGGCGCCTCGCCGCAGGCGAGACGCCCTGACAGAAAACTCTCCATGAGCCCGGCTTTGGCATTCGATCTCTGCGTCGTCGGCATGGGCGTCGCCGGCCTCAGCCAGACCTTCGTCGCCCTCAAGCGCGGCTTGCGTGTCGCCATCGTCGGCCAGGAGCGCGAGACGCATGGCTCCTCGGTGCAGAACTTCGGCTTCTTCTGCCCCATCGGCCAGCCGGCCGGACCCCGTCTCGAAGCCGCCTTGCTCAGCCGCGATCTCTGGCTCGAGGCGCTCGCCGGCTCCGGCTGCATGCAGCGGGCCACGGGCTCTCTTCTGACCGTCCAGACCGACGCGGAGCTGGCGGTCATCGAAGCCTTCCAGGCGGGAGCGGAGGCCAAGGGCTACCGGACCCGCCTTCTCAGCCCGGACGAAGCTGCGGCGAAGTCGCCCGCGGTGCGCCGCGAGCTCTGCCGCGGTGGACTCTTCTCCGACACCGAGATCAACATCGACCCGCGCCAGGCCATCCCCGCCGTCCTGGCCCGCTGCCTCGCCGAGGGCGCCACCGCCTTCCGTTCCGCCGCCGTCGCCTTCGATGACGACAAGACCCTGGTCCTCGCCGACGGCCGGCGCATCCGGGCCGAACGCTTCGTCCTCTGCGAGGGACAGGAGCCGCGCAAGCTCTTCCCTCAGGTCTTTGCCGCACAAGCCGAGTCGCTGAAGCTGTGCAAGCTGCAGATGTTCAAGCGCCAGGCTCCGCCCGGATTCGATCTCGGGCCGGTGCTGTGGAGCGGCCTTTCCCTGCCCTTCTACCCCTGCTTCCGCGACATCCCCGGCGTCGATGCCGTCCGCGACGAGATGAACCGTCGCGATCCCCGCATCTGGGAGCGCGGCGTCCACCTCCTCGCCTCTCAGGACCGCTTCGGCAATCTCGTCCTCGGCGACTCGCATGACTACAGCGACGAGGCGCAGAACTCCTTCCTCGACGAAGAGGTGTTTTCCCTGATCGAGCGCGAGCTCGAAACCGCCTTCTCCTTGCCGTCGGGAAAGCCCCTCGAGCGCTGGGCCGGCCACTACCTGAAGCGTTTCGGCGGCGCCTTCTTCTGCCACGACGTAAGCGCCTCGATCCGCATCCTCAACGGCTTCGGCGGCGCCGGCATGACCCTGGCCTTGGGCGTGGCGGAGATGATGGCCCGCAACTGGTCTGACCTGGACATCCTGAATGGGCTGCTCGATCGAAAGTCAAACTGGAGCTGCAACATCTAGCTCAAGCTTCAAAGCCGACACAATCTCCATAGAGAGCTTGCAAGGTCGAGCGCTCGATTTTTATCGATGCGAGGGTGCCTGCAGTCAAGCCGGGAAGAGGATCGAAGATGACGATCTTGTTGTGGGTGCTGCGCCCGCTCCAACGCTCCGGGTTGCGCTTCGACGGCCCCTCAACCAGGACCTCCTGTACACTGCCCACCATTGCCGAGTTGCGGCGCTCGAGGCGGCGATTGAGATCATCCATCAACAGCTGCTGACGGCGTTCCATCACCTCTTCAGGAACCTGGTCACTCATCCGGGCCGCGGGAGTGTCCTTGCGCGGGGAATATCGAAAGATGAAGGACTGGTCGAAGCCGACTTCTTCGCAAAGTTTTCGAGTCGCCTCGAAGTCGGCCTCGGTCTCACCGGGAAAGCCGACGATCAGATCGGTGCAGAAGAGCGCTTCTGGAACTTTTTCTTGGACGCGCCGGACCCAGCCGAGATACTCGGCGGCGGTGTAGCGGCGACGCATCAGCTTCAGGATGCTGTCCGAACCCGACTGCAGGGGGAAGTTGATGCCTCGGCAGATCTTCGGCTCGGCGGCGATGGTATCGATCAGATCCTGATTGAAGTATCTGGCGTGGGGCGAGGTGAAGCGGATGCGCCGGATGCCGGGAATGGCGGCGACGGCGCGGAGCAGCTCGGCAAAGGGGGAACGGGAGGGATCGAAGCTGCGTTCGCGACGGGCCTCCAGAAGACCGTAAGCGGTGATGTTCTGCCCGAGGAGAGTGACTTCCCGGACTCCTCTATCGGCAAGACCGCGGATCTCGGCCAGGATCGAAGCGGCGGGACGCGATTTCTCCTGGCCCCGGGTGAAGGGAACAATGCAATAGGTGCAATATTCGTTGCAGCCGCGCTGAATGCTGACCTGGGCACTGATCTCTCCGGCGGGGTGGGCGGCGAGACGTTCGAGGATGTCGCGCGACAGACCGATTTCGACCAGGCGTCCGGCGCCCGATTCAACTTGACGTAGCATTTCGGGAACGCGGTGCAGCTGGTCGGTGCCGACGACGAAATCGACGTGATCGAACTTCTCGATCAGCTCGTCGCTGCGCGACTGGGCCATGCAACCGAGCACCCCGATGCGGAGCTCGGGTTTCCGGCGTTTGAGGCGGCTGATCAAACCGATCTTGCCCATCGCCTTCCGCTCCGCCTGGTCGCGCACAGAGCAGGTGTTGAAGAGGATGACATCGGCGTCTTTCTCCTCTTCGGTGAGCTCAAAGCCTTGCGCCTTGAGATCCATCGCCACCGCTTCGGAATCACGATCGTTCATTTGGCAGCCATAGGTGTGGATAAGGACTTTCTTGGCAGACTCAGACATGTATCACCTAGTTGTTTTCTACGTCGCCAAGAATATCCGGGAATTTTGCAGATGCCATCCTGGCGCGGAAATGAAGACGCCCTCGGCACTTCACCCGCCGCCTTGGCCCTTGTCGCAAAGGGAGAGTCGCGCTGCCTATCACCCGATTTGTACATGGATCAGGGCGAAGCCTGTCGCCAGGGAGGCATCGACTTGCTGAGAAGGATGATCTGGCAAGGAGCTCGGCCCAGGCGGCGAGACATTGGATTTGCACTTCAAGACCCGGTGCGCCGGAGAGATCGGGCCTGAGCAGCTCTTCGAAGCGGGATCGCAATTCCCTACATTATCCAATCCAGGATGTCGGGAGAAGCGACGCCGAAACCGACATGGACAGCCGAATCGCGGTGCCTAGGGGGCTGGCATCGCAGTTGCGTTGACGTTTAGGTGATCGACCTTGCCTTGCCAACGAAATCCCCCCTGGAGGCCATCCGTGAAAAGCGAACACATCAACCCTTGCATCGAAGCGACGATCCAGACCTACAAGACCATGCTCAAGGTGACGCCAGTGCGTTCCGGCGACCTAGCCGTCAAGATGGGAGTCTTCGATGTCACCGACATCACCGGCGTGATCGGCCTCTCCGGCACGGTCAAAGGCGCGATGATGCTGACCATGGAAAAGGAAGTGGCCTGCAAGACCGTCGGCTCCTTCCTGGAGAAAGAGATCACTGCGGTTGACGACGAGGTCTTGGATGGCATCGGCGAGATTCTCAACATCATCGCCGGCGCCGCGGCAGCAAAGCTCTCCGGCTACAAGATCCAGCTCGGCCTGCCGACGGTCCTTCAGGGCAAGGATCAGCGGATGTTCGCCAACATCGCGACCCCCTGGATCATCATCCCGATGAATGCGCCGGGGTCCGGACGTTTCGACATAGCCATCACCATGGACGAAGGCTGAAGCCATGGACGCGGGGCTGCGCCAGCAAGTCGTCAACGCCTTCACGCTGGCTGCGGCGGAAACCTTTTCGTCAATGATCGGGGTGAAGGTCATCCGCGCTGAACCCAGCCCCCCCCTGGAGGACGCCTCCTTCAATCATCTCCAGGATGTCTATTCGCCGAGTCTGCAGGCCAGCGTCTCGCTTCGCACTTCGGCGGACACCGGACTGGTGATCGCCGGCCGTTTTCTCGGCGAGGAAGCGAGCGTATACGACCCGTCTGTGCTCGACGCCTTGCGTGAGCTTTTCACCATCGCCGTCAATGCAGGATGCGCCAGTCTGACGGCCTTGAAGATGAAATCCGGCATCGCCCTTTCGATGCTCAGCGGCGAGGGCCTGCTGCAACGGCGCGGCAAGGACGCCTCCTACATCATCCTCCTTATTCTCGAAGGTCTGGGAGCAATTCAGCTTGAAGTGGCATTCTCCGGTACTGCGTGAGGCGCTCATCCGCCTCGTCATCTTCAATCTGGTGCTGATGGCGCTGGCCGACCTGGCCATGCGCACCTGGGCTCTCTTCAAGTTACCCAAGGCGCCGGTGGCCGCGACGCGCCAGCTGCGCCTGGCGGCGACCAGCGAACTCAAGGTCTCCCTCCACGACATTGCCGCGAAACTGGCGGAGCCCCCCCAGGATTGCCGCGTCGAGACCGTCGCCTGCTCACACAGCCGCCCCGATGACCTCGCCGCCGCCCTACGCGCCGAGACACTGGACATCCTGGTGATGTCGGCGGCCGAAGCCGCACGAGTCCTTGGCAGCCATTGCAAGGTGATCGCCTTCGAGGCCGATCTTTCCGGCGAGCCCTTGCGGCGCAGGGCCCAGATCGTCCGGCTGGCGGAGCCGGAGAAGACCATTGCCTCCTTGCGGACAAGTCGCCGCGGCGACATGTGGAGAAGCTCGCTTCTGAGCTACCAGCCGATCCGGAGGATCGCGGTGAGCCGCCGCGGCGACCCTCTCGGCTGCGAACTCGCGCTTGATTATTTCCGCCTCCGCAATCTGCCGATGCCGGAAGTCGTCGAAGCCGGCAGCGGGCTGCGCGGGCTGGAATGGCTCAAGGCCGGAAAGGTCGATTCAGTGGTGATGAGCGAAGACGAGATGTTCATCTGCCAGCCCCATGAACAAGGCAGGCTGAAAACCTTCGCCTACACCGAATCCTGTTACGGCATGGTCGTGCTGGCGCCTGAAAGCACGGGCGACGACAAACTCCGCGAACTGGGGTTGCGGCTGTCTCAGCTCCCGATCGGCAGCGCCCTTGATGAAAGGCGATGGTGGAGCGCTCTCGATTCAGTTGTCGACCCTCTGGGCAAACCCCCGGCACGGGTTTTGCGAAATACTCCTGCAAACCTAAAATAGATGCCGGCCGGGTGCACGCGCCCTGCTTGAAGGAGAGAGCATTGAAAAGCGTCCGTTCCCAACTGTCCAAACTGAAAATTGTCTTTGCGATTTTCGTCATCCTGGTCTTGGCCCAGGTGGGGCTCTATCACATTTTGCAGAGCCATCGGGGCGACATCGCCGAACAGGACGCCGCCTTGATCGGCGAATTCGCCGCCCTGGCTCAGGACCAGGCTCGGATCGCCGCCAAGGTGGAACGGCTGGCCTCTCTCGACGCTCCGGCGGCCTCTTTCCGTGCCGACACGGCCGCGATCCAGGCGGAGATCCGCAGCGCTTCTGCCGAGGCCGCCTCCTGGCTCGGCAGAGCTGAAGAGGTGCTGCTCCGCGACGGCTCCTGGCGAGCCACCATGGAGCGCCGTTACGCCTCGCTGAAGCAAGCCATCGAGATGGTGGAAAACGGGCGCCGCCAGGACGCCCTCGGCATTCTCGCCGTCGAGCGCAGTCTCGCCGGCGACGCCCCCGATCTCTTCAAGCACGCCGGCGACACGCTGCTCGCCCGGCACAAGGAGAGCGAAGACACCTACCGCATGGGTTTTCTCCTCCCGCTGCTGGTCACCGTCCCCTCCTTCGCCCTGCTCCTCTTCATCGCCTCCCGGCTCTTCTCCGGCCTTGACCGCGACTTCCGCATCCTCACCCGCTTTGCCGGCGACGTCGAGGCCGGACGTCCCGGGCGCCTGCCGAAGAGTTCACTGCTCGAAGAGATCAACGAGCTCTCCTCAGCCTTCCAACGGATGGAGGTCGAACTCCGCAACCGCGATCTTCTCCTCCGCCAGGACAAGGCCAAGGCGGAAGAATTCTCCAATCTCCTCGAGGAACAGGTGCAGCTGCGCAACCGCCAGCTCGCCGCCAAAAACGAACTCCTGTCGCGCAAGAACGAAGAGCTCGAACAGATGCTCTACACCTTCTCGCACGACCTCCGCACGCCCCTGGTCGGCGTCCAGGGATTCGCCCAGGAACTGCAGATGACCGTCTCGATGCTAAGCGACGAACTCGCCGCCAGCGGACTTCCCGCCTCGCAGCCGAAGATCAACGAACTGCTCGCCAAGGACATTCCCGGCGCCATCAACTACATCCATTCGGGCACCGCCCGGATGGACTCCCTGATCCAGGGGCTGCTCAAGGTCTCCCGCGTCGGCGTGGCCCCCCTTGAGCTCCAGGTCGTCGACATGAACGAAATGCTCAAGGATGTCACCGACGGCCTCAACTTCCAAGCCCAGACCGCCGGAGCCATGCTCCTGGTCGACCCCCTGCCCTCCTGCACCTGCGACCGGGCCAAGATGGAGCAGGTCTTCACCAATCTCATCTCCAACGCGATCAAATACCGCAACCCCTCCCGCGCCTCGGAAATCCGCGTCGGCGCCAGTCGCGACCGCGACGCCACCATCTATGAAATCCGCGACAACGGCGTAGGCATCCCCGCCGACAAGCTCCGCGACATCTTTAAGAGCTTCTATCGACAACACCCCGATCTCGCCGACGGAGAAGGTCTCGGCCTGACCATCGCCAGCCGGATCATCGACCGCCACGGCGGCCGCCTCTGGGTCGAATCCGAAGTCAACCAAGGTTCGACCTTCAAGATCCTCCTCCCCGATGCGGTACCCCATGGCTGAGATTCCGGAAATCCTCCTGGTCGACGACGACGACGCCATTTCGCGATTGATCGAGATGAACCTGCGCCGCAACGGACTGCTCAAGGTCTCCCGTGCCGCCAACGGCAGGCAAGGTCTCGAACAGCTCGAACAAATCGCCAGGCAAGGCCAGGAAGCCCACCTCGTCATCCTGCTGGACCTGCGTATGCCGGTGATGGACGGACTCGAAATGCTCCGCCACCTCCGCGCCCAGCCGGGCCGCCGCCAGATCCCCGTCATCATCCTGACCACCTCGGATAATCCCGATGAAGCCGAGGAATGTTATGCAAGCGGATGTAGCTTCTTCATGCGCAAGCCGGTGGAGTACAAGCAATTCACCGAGAACGTCAAATCCCTGGCAGATTTCCTGAAATCCTGCCTGATCCCGAAATTGAGGTCTCGCCATGACTGAGGAATGGGTGCTGATTGCCGAAGACGACCAGGCTCTCGCCGAACTCCTGCGGCGTCAGCTCGGCCGCGAAGCCTTGGCGGCGGAAGTCTGCCATCAGCCCCGCCAACTTTTCGAACTCCTCGAACGCCGCGGCCCGCCCACCCTCCTTTTGCTTGACTACCGCTTCGGCGACAGCGACGCGGAGCAGATCGTCCAGGAACTGCGCAGCAAGGACCAGCTCCCTCCTTTCTTCGTCGCCACCGGCATGGGCAGCGAACAGATCGCCGTCAACATGATGCGCCAAGGCGCCCGCGACTACCTGGTCAAGGACGCCTCCTTCCTCGGCAACATCGGCGCCGCCGTGCGTCGCTGCCTGGCCGACCTGCGCCGCGAAAAAGAGCTGGAGCAGATGCGCCGTGACCTCGCCGTCCGCAACGCCACTCTTTCCGGCATCGCCGAAGTCTCGCTCGACGGCATCCTCGCCGTCGACGCGGAGGGACGGCTGCTTTTTGTCAATCGCCGCATGGAGGAACTGTGGAAGCTGGGCCCCTTCGCGGCCGGCTGCAAGGCGCAAGAGATTTTCGAGCAGCTTGCCGACCAGCTCACCGAGCCCCGCCGCTTCCGGGCCTGGGTCGCCAACGTCGCTGCGCCGCTGGTCGCCGTCTCCGCCCGGCACGACGACCTGAGCAGCAGCGACGGCCGGATCTTCGAGCTCTACTCCACCCCGATGCTCAGGGATGACGGCATCGTTTTCGGCCGCGTCTGGTTCTTCCGCGACGTCAGCGCCGTCCGCCACGCCGCCAGAAGCCTAGCCCGGACCCTGGAGGCGAAAGTGGAGTTTCTCAACCATTTTTCGCACGAGGTCCGCACCCCGGTCAACGGCATCACAGGCTTTCTCGAACTGCTTGCCGGGACTCAGATGGATCCTTTCCAGAAGGAGCTGATCGGCAACTTGCGCAGCGGCTGTGAACACCTGGTGCGCCTGATCAACGCCACTCTCGACCTCGGAAGACTGGAAGCAGGCGCCCTGATTCTCGATCCGCAGCCTTTCATGCTCCGCCAGGAATTGGAAGCCTGCCTGCGACTGATCCATCCCCGTCCAGACGTATCGCTCCGTCTCGAAATGCAGGAAGATGACGCCCTGGTCCAGGGCGACAGCCTGCGGCTCGGACAAATCCTGGTCAATCTCCTCGGCAACGCCGCCAAATTCACCCACCAAGGAGAGATCGTCCTCCTCGCCAGCCGCGCAGAAACTGGGCGCTGGGCTTTCTCGGTGCGCGACACCGGCCCCGGCATCGACCTGGAACGTCAACAGGCGATCTTCGAAGCCTGGACTCAGGAGAAAAGCTCCACCGCCCGCACCCACGGAGGCTCCGGCCTGGGCCTGTCGATCTGCCTGCGCCTGGTCGATCTGATGGGGGGGCGCCTGCAGCTCCGGAGCGAAACCGGAAAAGGCTCGGACTTCTCTTTCACAGTGTCTCTCCCCGACGCGGAACTCTGAACCCATCCGATGCTAAGCACAGCAGCCTCAGCCTCCTTGCTCCGAGTGATCGCCATGGGCACGGCTTTTGCTGCCGGACTGGCCTACCGGGTGCCCTACATGATACCCCTCTATCTGCTGGCCTTCGGCGGCTTCCTCGCCTTTCTCAGCCGTGCCGAAGCCGAAGGGCGGGAAGCGAAAGCATTGCGCCGGGCCATTCTCCTGCACGCCTTCGCCTTCGCCGCCTGCCGCATGCTAGGCGTCATCCTCACGCCGGCAGTGCTGCTCATCCTTTTCCTCTTTGCCCTCGTCCAGAGCCTGCTCCTTGCTTATTTATGGCTCCAGCTGCGCCGCCGTCTCTCGGCAACTCCGCTCCTGCTGATTCCCGCTTTCGCCGCGGCGGCGCTGCTGCTCGACGCGGGGCTCCTGGCTGCCGTACCGCTGTTCGGCCAGGCCCAGAGCCTCGCTCTGCCTTGGATCGAATACGGCCCTGCCCTCGGCCTGGTGCGCCATTTCGGCCAGGGCTTCGCCGTCATTTTCGCCTTCGCCTGGGTGGCGATCGCCGCCCTCGCCTTCCTCGGCCAGGCCGGCCGCAAAACCTTTGCTGTCGCACTGCTTCTCAGCCTTGTTCTCGCTCTGCTCGGACGCCTGGGGATCGAACCGGATGGACGGACACTCAGACTTGCCGGCCTCGGCGGCGGCAGCCAGGCCCTGGCAAGGCTGACTTCCCCCGACATCGCCAGGCTCCTGGAAGGATTTCAAGGCAGCCCCCAGCAATCCTGCATCGTGGTTCTGCCAGAGCTGTTCACCAGCCGCGACTCCCTTCCTTCAGCTCAAGACCTGGCCTTGCGGCAGCTCGCCCGCGACCGCCGCCTCATCCTCGCCTGGGGTTACGGCGATCTGGCCGGCCGCCGCAACGCCCTCGAGCTCTGTGCGGAGGGAGAGGTGCTGGGGACTTATTTCAAGCATCATCTCGTCCCAGGCATCGAAGACGGCGTCTACGACAAAGGCAGCGGCGGCCCGCTGCGACTTGAAAGCTCCGGACTGCGCCTCGGTGCGGTCATCTGCCAGGACGACAACTACGCCGGCTTTGTCCGACTGGCCAGCAAACCCGGTCTCGACCTGCTGCTGGTCCCGACCCTGGATTGGCCGGGAGTGGCCAAGGAGCATCTCGATTCGATGCGTTGGCGCTGTCTCGAAAACGGCATCGTGGCCCTGCGCGGCGCGCGTGGCGGCTTCTCCGCAGTGATTGACGCCGACGGCAAAGTGAAGGCGGAATTCGACGGACGCCGCGGCGAGGTCGGACTTGCTCAGTCCGAAATCTCACTCGAGCAGCGGACTTCGCTGTGGCGCCGCGGAGGCCCCTGGCCCTTGCTCCTGCTCTCGCTCCTGATGCTGACCGGCTGCCTGCTTTTGCATCCTCATCCGCCAAAGAAGGCCTGATGAGAGGCGAGAAACGCCTATCCGACTGGTGCCTTTCCTGACCTGCTGTATCCTTGCAGCAGAATCAATCCAAGGACTAGGCTGATGACCCCCAAAACCTCTCTCAAAAGACTGGCCGAACTGGCAGGCGTGAGCCCGAGCACGGCGAGCGCCGTCTTCAACGGCAAGGCGGAGGCATTGCGGATCGCCCCAGCGACCATAGCCCGCATCCAGGAAGTGGCAGCACGCGAAGGTTACCGGGCTTGTCCTATGGCCCGCAGCCTACGGACTGGTCGCAGCGAGACCATAGGACTGGTCGTCCCCCACATCTCAAACCCCTTTTTCGCCGAATTGATCGAAGGGGTAGAAGAGGTCGCCCGCAGCAAAGGCTTTCAGATTCTCATCGTCGATTCCTCGGAAGATCCCGAGATCGAAATCGAGGCGGTGCAGAACCTGATCGCCCGCAACGTCGACGGCCTGATCATCGCCAGCATCCTGCCGGCGGAACGCTGGCTCGAACACCGCCCCCGAGGCACGCCGCTGGTCTTCGTCGACCGCGAAATCCCCGGGATCGAAGCTTCCTCCGTGGCCACCGACGCCTACGCGGCAGCGCAAGAGGCCTGCGCCTTACTCCTTGAGAAATCCCGTGACATCCTCTACCTCGGCCGGCGCCCCGACAACTCGTCAAACCGTCACCGATTCCAAGGCTACCTGGCGGCGCTTGAGGCCGCCGGCCTCCCCGTGCGCCAGGAATGGATCCTGCACGGCGACGACCATCAGGAAGCGGGGGAATCGATGATGCGTGACTGGCTGGACCGACATCAGCGGCCTCCGCCTGCGCTGTTCTGTTCCAGCCTCGGCCATCTCCGCGGCGGACTGAAAGCCCTGAAATCACGCTTCGGCGATCTGCCGCGGGAGATGGCGGTAGCGACTTTCGACAACGATGCCAATCTCGACTTCTATGTCATTCCGGTCCTCAGCATCCAGCAGGATTGCCAGGGCATCGGCGCCCGGGCGGTGGAACTGCTCCTCGCCAAGGAGGATTCCGGGACCTGTCGCGACCTCCGCCTTCCCGCACGGCTGATCCGGCGCTGACCGGGGGGAAGATCGCATCTTCGGCTTTCAAGATCCCTCTCAGCGGCTAGGCTGAAGTCCATCCACCCTGCCAAGGAGAATCCGATGCGCCTGCTCTTCCTGCCCCTGCTGCTGCTCAGCTCTTCTTGCTCCTGGAATGGACGCCCAGCCCTCGCCGAAGGAGTCGTGGAAGTCGCCACCACCCGTCCCCAGGATGATCTCGACTGGCGGCCCCTACTGGAAAAGGATTCGATGGGAGCTCTTCGCGACTGGCGACAGGTCAACTGTGCCGCAGGCACCTTCCGCTTTGTCAAAAGCGAAGACGGCGCGGATGTCGTCGAGTGCAGCGGCCGGCCGAGCGGAGTCCTCCGCAGCGCCGAGGTCTATGAAAATTTCGTCTGCGAATTCGAATGGCGCCATTTCGACCGTCGGGGGATGGAGGCCAACGCCGGCTTCTTCATCTGGTCCGACGCGCTGCCCGCGCTCGGCGAACCGTTCCCCCGCGCGATCGAAATCCAAGTCTGCAATTTCGATCACAACACCGACTGGTACAGCCGCCATGGAGACGTCTTCGCGATTCACGGCTCGCGACTGACGCCTGATCCGCGATTCGCCATCTGGCGGCGCGGGATGCGCTCCCTCCCGCTGGAGTTCCGCGCCAAGCCGACAGGTGAGTGGAATCATTACCGGATCACGGCGATCGACGGCGTGATCCAGCTCGAAGTCAACGGCAAGCTGGTCTCCGGCGGCTACCAAGCTTCGCCAAGGCAAGGGCATCTGATGCTCGAGAGCGAAGGCGGGCGGGTGCAATTCCGCAAAATGAAGATCCTCCGCCTTCCCTCGGATCCCCGCGGCCTCGCTCCCTCGGAAAAAGCCGCGACCCTCGACGCCGCGGTCCGGGTCCGTCCCCTCTTCGCCGGAAATCTCGACGACTGGGACTCCAACGGCTCCTGGAAGGCTGAGGTCTGGCTCCTCAGCCCCGAGAAAGACGCCGCCGAGATCAGCCGCGCCCTGCCTGAAGGAGACGCATCCTTACGACTTGATTTCCATCTTCAAGAAGCTGGAGGCCGCCTTCCCTTCCACCTCGCTCTTCCCGGCTGGCCGCAAGAACTCCCGATCACTTCAGGATGGCACCGTGCCGAATTGCAGTTGCGTGGTGGCGACTGGGAGCTGATCCTCGACGGCCGCTCGGTCGCCTGGGGACGGGAGGCCGCCGGCCCGCGCAGCCTCAGCCTGTCGCCCAACCCGCCCCTGACGCGCTTTGCCTCTCTCCTCTGGGTATACGGACGTGACCCACTGCAGCCTTAAACCTAGAAAACACAGCCTGTGAGACTTGTGAGTTGAAAGATTGAAACGCAAGACATTGAGCATCAGGAAAAAAAGCAAGGACTATGATCTCCGCACAAGTCAGGAGCGACTCAATGCAGAAGCCTGACATGGTGCTTCCGTTTTGTTCTTACAGATTGCTGCTGCAGCTCTATCTTCCAATCACTCAACCTAGATTCCGAGTCTGTGTCCGATGCGACTCAACCCTCCTCCTCCTGAAGAACCACCCAAGACGTTGGTGACATGCTGCTATGAACCTAAAAACCGCAGTAGAGGAGTGGAACCGGGTTGAAAGGTTGAAAGATTGAAACGCAAGCACATGAACATTTCAACCTTTCAACCTTGCAACTGCGGTTTTTAGGATGAAGCTTTTTGCGTCAATGAGGTCATCGATCAGAGCTCGATTGAAACTCCGCAGCACCAAAAACAAAAGAAGCCGCATACGCTCGCTTGAGCGCTTTTTGCGGATGACTCAGACGGGAGTGCTCGCGGTCGCCCAGCTCAAGCAGCAGAGTCTGTTCGAGCCCGCCGCGGCAGCGCCGCGCAAGCATGCTGCTCGCGCCGTAGACATGCCGCTGAGGAAGGGGTGGTTTTCCCGAGTTCAAAATCCGCAACGCACGTCAAGGGGACTGGGCTAAAATCCGCAACTCCTTCGAAGTTAACTCAACTGAGCTCAGATAAGCCCAGCTGCGGAATCAATCTAGGTTAAAGAATGGCGGCGGATTGCAAGTGCCATTCCGGTGAACAGCAAAAGACGCCCTCCTTCAGGGGGGGCGTCTCGCTTTCTCATGGCCCGACTGCTTGTCTCAAGCGCTTGTCCGAAGCGGTCGTTTCAGAGGCTTTCAGCCGGAGATCTCAGAGCTGCTTAGGGGAGAGCGTCGTTCATTCAGCTTCGACTCGAGTGGTTTCAGCTTCGACCTCGCCAAGGTGCTTTGCTTTGTGATTATGATGGAAGGTTTCCACTCTTTTTTCCAGTTGCCGATCAAGTCTCTCGACGGCGAGGGCGATGGATTTGTACATATCGTCCGTCTCCGCGTGCGCATCCAGATTGACTTTGTTGCCATGAAGGATGATTTCGCATTTGCAGTGACCTTTGTTCGAGCTCAGCACGACTTCCGCTTTGTTCAGTTTCGGATAAGAGACCTTCATGCTATTGAGGTTGGATTCGACGCTCTCACGAAGGGCGGGGGTAAGATCCATGTGGCGGGCGGAGACGATGATTTCCATGGTGCTCTTCCTTATTTCTCTGTGGGGGGGCTTCTGGATTTTCCTTCGCCTCTCCCCACTCCAAGATACATCCGAAGGGATCGGCACCGCAAGAGGAAACCTGATCTTTTTAAGATCAAAAAAACCTCTCTGCGGCTTTGAGCATAAAGCCGGAAGAGGGTATCTTGTGGGAAAATGGAGTTCCAGCCCGCATGGATACCGCCAACGAAGACGAGATGAGCCGGCTCACCCGCGAGCTCAAGGACGGAGACACCGGCCGCTCCTTGAAGATCAACAAAGTCATCGCCAAGGGCGGCATGGGCGTGGTCTACGAGGTCACCGACCGCAGCATCCGCCGCGGCGTCGCGATGAAAGTCCTCCACGATCATCTCGCCCACGACGCCGGCCAGTGCCGCGCCTTCGTCGAGGAGGCCCGCATCACCGGTCAGCTGGAACACCCCAACATCGTCCCGGTTCACTCCCTCGGCATCAATGACGAAGGCAAGCCCTTCTTCACGATGAAATACGTCGAAGGCGACCCGCTGTCGGAGATCATCGAGCACATCAAGAGCGGCGATCCCGCCTTTACCGAGTACTACACCACATTCAAGCTCCTTTCGGTCTTCCGCAAGGTCCTTGACGCCGTCGCCTACGCCCACGCCCGCGGCATTGTCCACCGCGACATCAAGCCGGCCAACATCATGATCGGCTCTTACGGTGAAGTGATGCTGATGGACTGGGGCATCGCCAAAGTTCTGGACGGCCCCGAGGAAGTGGTCACCGACAGCACCGTCAGCTACCGCCCAGAACGCCTCGACGAAACCCTCGCCGGCCTAGTCAAGGGCTCCCCCGCCTACATGTCGCCTGAACAATCTCTCGGCGACTCCTCGCTCTACGACCGCCGCTCCGACATCTTCCTTCTGGGTTCCACCCTCTACCACTTGATGACCCTCAAGCCACCCTACGACGGCGTCAGTCTCGAAACCATGGTCTACATGGCGGAGCACTGCGACTACGTGCCTCCGCAAGAAGCCGCCGCCGACCGGATGCTGCCCGAAGAACTCTGCCACATCATCGTCAAGGCGATGGCGCCCGAGAAAGAACGTCGCTACCAGAGCGTCGAAGAGCTGGCCACCGCCATCGACCGACTGATGTCCGGCCAGGCGATCTCCCAGAAACACCAGTTTAAAAGCGGCGAAGACATCATCCGACATGGCGACACCGGGCATGAAGCCTATGTCATCATCGAAGGGGAAGTCGAAGTCCATAAACGCATCGGCGGGAAGAAGACAGTCTTCACCCGACTCCATCGCGGCGATGTCTTCGGCGAGATGGCTCTGATCTCCGACGAGCTCCGCTCCGCCACGGTCACCGCTTTGGTCGACACGACCTGCATGGTCATCACTCCGGAGACCTTGCAGCAGCAGATGAATCTGATTCCGCCCTGGTTCGGCAAGATCGTCACCGCCTTGACCAAGCGTCTCCGCGCCATGGACAACTTGGTCCATCCGCTTCTGGCTTCCGACTGCACATTCGAAGTCTGCAACCAGGCACGCCTCTACTCCATCGCCCACGGCACCATCAATGAAAAGCGCCAGGTCGAAGTCCCCCTCGCGGACCTGGTCTACGAGATCTCGAACAATCTCAAAATCCCCGAGGAGCGCATCCGCCCGATCCTCGCCGGACTGGTCGAAATCGGTCTCTGCTGCATCACCGACAAACTCTGCCTCGTCTTCATCAACTACAACCTGTTCTGCGACTTCTCGGATTTCTGCAAAAATGCGCCGAGGCTCTCCAACACCTCGACTCGCGCCATCTCCAGCGTCGAAATCCACCGGGTCTACACCGATGGGGTTTCAGTGGTCCATCGCCACCTCCGCACCACACCCTCCGAGCCCGTCCCGGCTTTCGGCCAGCTCCGCGCCATCAAGGATGAAATGCCCCAGGAGCAGGCGGATGCCTTCCGCCGCGACTTCCGCCAACATCTGAACGTCGTCCAACAGTACGCCACCAAGGCGGAACAAACTCAAAGAGCCTACTTCAACAGCAAGGTCCGCAAGGTCCAGCTGGCGCCTACAGCCCCCAAGCCGCAGCAACCAGGTTGAACCGCAGAAATCATTATTTCCGCTCTTCTTCTTCCTCTTCTTCTTCCTCTTCTTCTTCCTCTTCTTCTTCCTCTTCTTCCTGGGACTCATCGATCTTCAAGCCCAAGGCGGCAAGACCCTTGCCGTGGGCTCCGGTGAATTCGACCGGGAAGGGCTTTTCGCCGTGGACCGTGGACCAGACCCAGCGTGAGAACATGAGGGCATCCTTGTCGATGCGGTCGGGCGCGGAGAAGTCGAGCTTCTCGGTCAAGGGAGCCAGTTCGGCATTGGTCTTTGAGGCGTGCACCTGGCCATTGAGCTCATCCAGGGGCACCTGTGCCGGCAGCAGGGTGTAGGGACGGAAGTCGGGCTGTTCGGTGAAGCACTCATCCATCAAGGGCGAAGCGGCGACGGTCTGGTTCATCGGCGGCATGCCGAGGATGCGGCAGATGGTGTGCAGCACCGAGGTCTGGTTGTAGAAGCGGCTGATCACCTGGCCGCCGCGCTTGACGTAGGGGCCGGCGACGAGGCAGTAGGAGCGGTGGCCGTCGACATGGTCGGCGCCGGTCTGGGGGTCGTCTTCGTTGATGAAGACGACGCTGTCCTTCCAGAAGGAGCTTTTCGACAAGGCCTCGACGATGCGGCCTGTGGCCAGGTCGTTGTCGGCGACGAAGGCGCGCGGCGTCGGATTGTTGCGCGCGCCGTGCTCGGTGTGGTCGTTGGGAAGGTAGATGGTGATCAGCTCGGGCATCGTGCCGGCCTTTTCGTAGCCGGCGAGGGCGCGGAGGAAGACCTCGGCGCGGACCTGGTCGGGGATCTTCATGCCCCAGCCGGGGAAGTCAGGGTCGCTGTAGCGGCGGATCGCCTCGTGCTTGTAGCTGGCCTTGATCCTGCCTTGCCAGGTGCCGTCGCGCCAGGCCTGGTAGTTGTCCGACCAGGTGGCCTTGTCCGGCGCGACGCCGTCACCGAGTTCGCCGAAGTTGCGGAAGGAGAGGCCCTGGCGCAGGGCGTGGTCCCAGATGAAGCCGCAGCCGGCGAAGCAGAGGGGGTCGCGGCCGAAACTGTATTCGCCGCGGATGTTGCCCCAGTCCTTTTCGCGGTAGGGCGTGGTGAGGCCCTGCGTCGCCCACTGATGGCCGTCGCAGGAGAGAACGCCGTTGCAGTAGTAGTTGTCGAGGATGACGAAGGCCTCGGCGAGGGCATGGATGTTCGGCGTGCTCTGCCGGCCGAATTCGACCAGATTCGGGTCGCAGTTGCCGCGTCCGAGGTCGCCGAGCACCTGATCGAATTTCTTGTTCTCCTTGATGATGTAGATCACATGCTTGATCGGCGAAGGTTCGCCGAGCCGCGCCGGCACCGGACGCAAGGGAGCTGCCGCGCCCGCCTCGCCGCGCGCCGAGGCGCGGAGGATCTCGCTGAGGTGGAAGCTCTTCTCGGCAACCGCGGTCATTTCGGCGAGACGGGCCTGCTCGCGCGGCAGCACCACCTTCTGCAGATCGCCGCGGAAGCCGAGGACGTTGCCGATGAAGAGCTCGCCGCCCCTGATTCCGATGGCCCCAGGAAAGCCGCCGGCGGGAATGAAGGCGAAAGGCTTGGCCGGAACCGGAGCGGCGAGATCAATCATCGCCACCGCGTTGTTGCCGGCGTTGGCGGTGAACAGGGTCCGGCCGTCGCCGCTGACGGCGATGCCGTTGCTCAGACTGCCGAAGGGCAGCTCGTCGCCGGGCTTGGTGCTGAACTGCCGCAGGACCTTGCGCTGCGCCACGCCGATCTCGCTGACGCCGTCGCCGCTGGCGTCGAGGACGTAGATCTTCGCGCCGTCGGGACTGAGCGCCATCGCCGCGGGGTGGATGCGGGTGACGATCTCGCCGGCGCTTTTACCGGCGGGGAGATCGATCACCGAGACGCTGCCGCGCAAGGCGATCGAGCGGCTGTCCACCGCCAGTTTGGAGCCGCCGCTCGCCTCGACCAGGTCCTTGCTGCCCGGCCGGCTGCCGCCGAAGTTGCTGACGAAGAGCGATCTGCCATCGTTGCTGAGGACGACGCCGTAAGGGCAGACGCCGACCGGGAAGCGCCGCAGCACCCTGCCTTCGGCAAGATCGATCTCGGCGACGGCGTTGGCGATGCCCAGGGCGGCGTAGGCGAAGCGGCCGTCGGCGGAGATCGCGACCCCCATCGGGTCGCAGCCCTTGCGCTTGAGATAGGCGAGGTCGATGCCTGCCGCCGCCGCCTCTTCATCGGGGATCCTCAGGTCGATGTCCCGGCGCAGCACCAGGCCTCCTTGCGTATCGATCTCGCAATGAAGCAGGCCCGATTGCACGCTGACCAGCAGGCCCTGCTGGTCCGGACGTGCGGTGATGCCGTACATCGTGCCGCGCTGGGAATCCTTTTCGAGTTTGGCGCCGATGACGACGAGACGGCCGTCGCGGAAGCCCAGAGAGCGTCCCTTGAAACACACCTCCTGCCCGAGCAGGCGGCGGAGGAGGGGCCCCTCCTCCTTGCCGTCCTTGCAGTAGATCCGGCAGGAGCCGAGCTGGAGGCAGAGATGCCCAGCGCCTTCGAACAGCGCCTCCACCTTGCCCTGCACCGCGATCCTGCCGGAGGCCAGGAGTTTTTGTCCCGCTGGGTCGAGCCCGCTCAGCTCGCTGCTGCGGCGGAAGCCCAGATCCGGCAGTTTGGCTTCCGGCACAGGCTCCGGCTGCCAGCCGTCCGCCGGCAGCGGTTGCACGGAAGAAGGCTTCTCCGCCGGCAGGGACAGGAAGCTGCGGCGGAGCCGTCCGGCCGCATCCCTGGTCAGCAGCAGCGTCGACTGGTCGTATTGATGGAGGACCTTGAAGCTTGCGGCATCGATGACGGCCAGGCCGCGATCGGTCTTGGCGACGACGAACCTGCCGTCCCGAACAGTGCACAGATCGAGCATGCGCCCGGAGAGATTGAGAGTCTGGCCGGCGGGCTGCACGAGATAGCCGATCTGGCTCAGGTTCGAGCCCCTGGCCCAGGCCGGCATCAGGCTCCAGTCGGCATCCTGGCGGATCTCGCCTTCGGTCACCGGTGCGCCTTTTTTCTCGTCGGGGTTTTCCACCGGGGCCTTCGAGTCCGCCAGGGAGCAGAGTGCCAGCATTAAGATCAGGGAGCTGCCAAGAAGCGCTTTCATCGTTCATCTCCTTCAAATTCAAATTCGACTCATCGCAGGATGCAATGTCCGAGGCCGCCTTTTAAACAGATGCCGGAGAAGAATGTTTCCGCACTTGGCACCTGGAATAGGAATTATTTTAGGATACAACAAAAAAATCAATTCCAAGATCAATCCATCTCAACCCATGAAATCCCGGGATTCTCCACATCTGCAGTCCCGAGACAGGCTCCATGCTTCGACAAGCGCATCCACAACAGGGTTCCAGGGCTGAGGGTCTCTCCGGCATGCCAGGCAGCTACCTGTTCTCTTTCGATATGTTTTTGCAGCTGCCGCCGGACTTCGATGCGGATGAGTCCGCCGTGACCACTTGAGCCATGGCCATGGATGATGCGCAACAGCCTGACTTCGTGAAAGCGGGCGCGCCCGAGAAGATCCTCGAGTCGCAGAAGTGCATCTTCGAGTCTGGGGTGTCCGTTTTCCAGATTGACATTGAGGATCCGAGGCCAAGCCGTCGCCACATTGAGGGGCTTGCCGCACACCAGACATTCGCGCAGGCCGAGATCGCCCTGGCCGCAACGACAGCACCGCTTTTCTCCTTTGCGTGGTGACGGCCGCAAGGGAATCTGCGCAAACCACCAGGGGCTTCCCCGGGGCGGAGGGACTTCTTGATCAGCATCCCGCCGCAAAGCCTGAAACTCCTTCACCAGCCCGAGCCGCGGGCCGGATTCAGGCAAGGGCGCCCCGCAACGTTCGCAGACCACCGCATCCAGGCGGCAGCGACAAGCGCACCGAGGACAAGTCTTCACGAGGCTCGCCAACCCTGAACGGTGAGAAAGCCCGCCCAGGTCAGGAGCAAGGAGCCGAGAAGATGTGTGGCGACCAGGACCGCAGCCGGACCCAAGCGCCCCCCCTGCAGATGCTCTGTGAGCTCAAGCGAGAATGTCGAAAAAGTCGTCAAGCCGCCGCAAAATCCAGTGACAAGAAGCAGTCGCCATTCAGGCGAAAGCTGCGGGCAGGCACAAAGCCAGGCGACGGTCAGTCCGGCAAAATAGGCGCCCAGGAGATTGGCGCTCAAGGTCCCCATCGGCAAAGATGGGAAGCGACGGTTCAAAGCCTCAGACAAGGCCCAACGCAGACAGGCGCCGACGGCGGCGCCAAGGGAAACCGCCAAGATCTGCTTCCACATGACCTAATTCTTTATGAATTTTCGGTTTTCCGCTGCAATCGACCAAACTGAGCCATAGGTCGGTTTGCCACCGGCAGTCATCTTGAAGGGCAAAAAACAATCAACCGCAGTTCCATCCTGATGTTCAATCAGAACCTCAATTGCAGTCACTGCGCCTTCATTTTTGAAACGCACCACTTTTACTTGGCAGCCGACCGCAGTGCCACGGTATTTTCCTGCCGCGCAGGAAAGCGCCAATGTGGCATGCAATTCGGCAAGGAAATGCTCCGGATCGCCGCTCAGTTCCGCAGCCTTGAATTCACCGCTGACCTGGATCTCGCCATCCCGACCAAGGGAAATAGCGAAGGGATGGACGAAGCCTTGTTTTTCGAGCTCGTCACATCCCTTGCTGAGCGCGACGTCCAGGAGGATGTTGAGATCCTCGCTGTTCATCGGGGGAAGATCACTTCTTGGTCGCTTCGAGCTGCTTCTGCAGCTTGGCGATTTCCTTCTGAATCTTCTTGGCTTTTTTGCCTTCCACATCTTTCAGAGCGCCATCGATTGCGCGCTTGTGGCTTTCGATGTTCTTCAGTCCGGCATAGAAGTTTTTCAGCTGCACGCTGTTAAGCTTGCTCAAGCTTTCGCGGAGATTTTTAAGGTTCGCACGGCCAGCGCTTTTCTTGGCGCCATTTTCGCTCTTCACATTTTTTTCAGCCATGATTTTGCTCCCACCATTTTTATTTTTTTGAGGTTCCGAATTGCACTCATCGAGCTCTTCGCTCGGATCTAATTAGCTTATCCTTGAACTCTTGACAAGTCAAATGACCAATCTTTTTTGAAGAATTCTCAGCATCTTGCAAAGACAAGATGCCGTCCTGCATTACTTTCCGAGCCGCTCACAGCCCACGGAAAAACAAAATGCCCACCTCCAAAATCCGCAACATCGCGATCATCGCCCACGTCGACCACGGGAAAACCACGCTCGTCGACGCCATCCTCAAGCAATCCAAGATCTTCCGCGAAAATGAACAGGTCGCTACCTGCGTCATGGACTCGAACGACCTCGAACGCGAGCGCGGCATCACCATCCTCGCCAAGAACATCTCGATCACCTACAAAGGCGTCAAGATCAACGTCATCGACACCCCCGGACACGCCGACTTCGGCGGCCAGGTTGAACGCGTCCTGAAAATGGCCGACGGCGTCCTCCTGCTCGTCGACGCCGCCGAAGGCCCGATGCCCCAGACCCGCTTCGTCCTCGACAAGGCCCTCGCCCTCGGCCGTCAGCCGATCATCGTCGTCAACAAGGTCGACAAGCCCGACGCCCGCGCCGCCGAAGTCCTCGACGAGGCCCACAGCCTCTTCATGGAACTCGACGCCACCGAAGAACAGCTATTCTGCCCCGTCCTCTACGGATCGGGCCGCGGCGGCTGGATGTCGAAGGAACTCGGCGTCGTCAAGCCCGACATGCAGGACCTTCTCGACACCATCGTCGAACACGTCCCGCCCCCCCCTGCCCTCCTCGGCACCGTCCAGATGCAGGCCACCACCCTCGACCACTCCAAGTTCGTCGGACGGATCGCCATCGGCCGCGTCTTCCGCGGCACCCTCAAGCCCGGCCAGGTCAAGCTGATCAAGCGCGACGGCACCATTCAGCAGAAGCAGATCAAGCAGCTCTTCGTCTTCGAAGGCATGGGCCGCAAGGAAGTCAGCGAAGTCAACGTCGGCGACCTCTGCGCCGTCGTCGGCATCACCGACATCGAGATCGGCGACACCATCGCCGACAACGAGGCGCCCGAAGCACTCTCGCCGATCAAGCTCGACGAGCCGACCATCTCGATGCTCTTCAAGATCAACGACTCCCCACTCTTCGGCCAGGAAGGCGAGATGGTCACCACCCGCCACATCCGCGAGCGCCTCGAGCGCGAAGCCGAGCGTGACATCGCGATGCGCTTCGAAGACTTCTCGTCCGACTCCTACAAGGTCTCCGGCCGCGGCGTCCTCCACCTCTCGATCCTGATCGAGAACATGCGCCGCGAAGGCTACGAACTGGCCATCTCGCAGCCGCACGTCATCATGAAGGAGATCGACGGCGTCAAGATGGAGCCGATCGAAATCCTCACCGTAGAAGTGCCAGACGGCATGGCCGGCAAGGTCATCGAGCTCGTCGGCTCGCGCCGCGGCGAGATGATCAGCATGGACCACCGCGGCGGCGGCCTCCGCCAGCTGCTCAAGTTCAGCATCCCCACCCGTGGCATCATCGGCCTGCGCTCCAAGCTGCTCACCGCCACTCAGGGCGAAGCGGTCATCGCCCACTCCTTCCACGAATACGCCCCGATGCGCGGCGACTTCCCCCACCGCCGCAACGGCGTCCTCATCTCGATGGGCACCGGCGAAGCCGAAGCCTTCGCCATCGACGGCCTGCAGCTCCGCGGCACCTTCTTCGTCGACCCCAACACCATGTGCTATGAAGGCATGATCGTCGGTGAAAACGCCAAGGAAGGCGACATGGTCGTCAACCTCCAGAAGGCCAAGCAGCTGACCAACATGCGCGCCTCCGGCTCGGACCGCGCCCTGAAGATCGCCCCGGCCCAGAAGATGAGCCTGGAAGGCGCCTTGGAATACATCGACGAAGACGAACTCGTCGAAGTCACCCCCAAGTCGCTCCGCCTGCGGAAGAAGCTCCTCACCGAGAACGACCGCAAGCGCTACTCGCGCAACAAAGAAGAGTATTGATCCTCTTCCTTGCCAAAAGCGAAAAAACCGCCCCCTTGTACAGGGGGCGGTTTTATTGGCCTATCAAAGTCGCCAGCTGCAAAGTCTCAGACATTCCCCTAAGTCGAAAACCACCCTTCGACCCATGGAATATAGGCTAAAGATGCTTCTGGCGTGCCGGGGTGCAGTGGAATCCTCGACAATGGTCGACGCCAATTCCTTCCGGCATTCCGATCAGCTCTCGCCGCGGAGCATGCTCCACAGGGTGTTCCAGCCGCGCTCGCCGCTGGTGCCGATGCCGCAGTGTTCGTACTCGTTGGTCACCCAGGCCCGCATGTTGGCGGTCGCCTTCACCGTCTCCAGCGAGAACTGGCGGTTGACGAACATGTCGTCGTGATAGACGGCGCAGACGGTCGGAACGGTGTTTTTCGCCAGTTGGGCGGAATCATAGAGTGCCGGCCAGTCCTCCTTGGCGGCGAGGATCTCGGCGGCGGCCTTCAACGGCTGCAGCTGCGCAAACTCGTCGAACATCCAGGGCCCGATCATCTCGCCGCAGAAGAGGAAGGGGCGGCGTCCGAAATCGTCGAACTGCGGATATTCCTGGCGCATCCGCTCCGCCGACCAGCGGCTGCTGAAGCCCTGGGTGTAGATCGATTCGTGCAAGATGGCGAAGATCGGGTTGCTGCCGAAGGCGAGGATGTTCTCCATCGCCCGCAGGAAGACGTAGCTCAGCTCGGGGCCAGCGGCGCCCTCGACCATCGCCTGCTCGAAGAGATAGTGCAGCGCCTCGGGACCGCGGGTGAAGCCCAGCTCCATGCCGACGATCTGCACCCGGCGGGGCGACAGGATCTCGCCGCAGGGCAGCTTCACCGGCGCGCGCCGCACCAGCTCGATCACCTTGGCGACCTGCTCCACATCCTGCGGATAGCGGGCGTAATAGGCCTCGGTCTTCTCCTGGCAGAAGACGTGGGTGGCGCGGTAGACATCGTCGACATGCCGGGTCACAGAGGGGACGCCGCCGAAGATCAGGCACTCCTTCAGCCCTTGCGGCGCCAAGGATAGGTAGCTCATGATGCAGAAGCCGCCGTAGCTCTGGCCGATGGCGCTCCACTTCTCCTCGGGACCCGCCAGGATCTTGCGGATCGCCTCGCTGTCGCGCACGATGTTGTCGGCGCGGAAGTGGCTCAGCCACTCGGCCTGTTCGGCCGGAGTCTTGAAGCGCGCCAAGGTCTGGGCGCTCGCCGGCGTCGACAGGCCGGTGCCTCGCTGGTCGAGCATGAAGATGCGGTGGCGCTCCAGCGCCTTGCCCATCCAGCCGCCCTTGCCGTAAGGACGGTTGCCGGCGAAGCCCGGGCCTCCCTGGAAGTAGATCATCCACGGCAGCTTGTCATTCTCCCGCCCGGCGGCGACGATCTCGCGGCCAAAGACGCTGATCTTGCGCCCCTCCGGGCGGCCGTAATCGAGCGGCAGCTCGAAGCGATGCTCACGAGTGAAGAGTCCGGGAAGGCGGTTTTCGGGGCCTGAACGATGCATGGGCGACCTCTCTGGGCTGAATGATTATGACAGGATCCTGCCTAAGCTTCTCTGCAGATCGAGTTCTGACGAGTCGCCCGACCCTGTCTCTTTTGACTGATCTGCCTTCAGTTTCAACGAAGAAGCTCAGTCGCGGGCTTCAAGACGGGCGATGCGGGCTTCGAGTGGCGGGTGGGTGGAGAGCAAGGCACCGAAGCCGGAGATCATGAAGGCATTGAGCTTGGGATCGCGACGGGGGTCACGAATGTCGCGATTCTGCTGGAGGCGGCGCAAGGCGGCGATCATCTTCTCCTTGCCGGCATATTCGGCGCCGCCGGCATCGGCCCGGAACTCCCGCCAGCGGGAGAACCAGGTGACCAGCATCATCCCGAGCAGGCCGAAGACAAATTCGAGCATCATCACGACAAGCGAATAGACCCAGGAGCGTCCGCCCTGGTCGCGCCTGCCGCGTGAACGGAGGGCGCTGTCGATCACCGCGGCAAGCAGACGGGCGAAGAACATGACGAAGGCATTGACCACGCCTTGAATCAAGGTCAGGGTCACCATGTCGCCATTGTTGACATGGGCCAGTTCATGGCCGAGGACGCCATCGACCTCTTCCGCATTCATGTTCTCCAGAAGGCCGCTGGAAACCGCCACCAAGGCGCTGTCCCGGGAAGATCCCGTGGCGAAAGCGTTGAGCTCGGGAGAATGGAAGATGCCGACCTCCGGCATGCTGCTCATGCCGGCGCGTCTCGCCAGGTTGTGGACCCGTCCGATCAAAGCTCTCTCGGTCGGATCGCTGGTCTGCGGCTGGATCGGCTCGATCCGGTACAGCCGCTTGGCGTTGGAACGCGACATCATCAGGGAGAGCAGGGAACCACCCATGCCCCAGAACAGGCAGAAAACCAGCAGAGCCCAGACGCCATGGCCGAGACTCTGATCCAAGCCGGTCGCCCAGAAGAGAAGCGAAATGGTGAAAAGGATCACGGCGTTGACCAGCAGAAACAGGATCAGACGGAAGATGAAAGCCATGAGGTATGAATCGGGGTTGAGGGTGGAAGGGCTGGGCGGACAATCTCGGGTGCGGTCGCGTCAATCCTCGCCACGGATCCTTCCTCGCCCCTTCTTGACATCGGAGCGGCGGGCCTTGGCGATGCTATTGCGTGCCTTCGAGGCCTTGGTCGGCTGGGTGGCGTGACGCTTCTTCGGTTTGTAGGTGATCTTGATCAGGGCTTCGCGCAGCTTGCGCAAGGCGTCGGCCCGGTTGTCGTGCTGTGAACGGGACTCGCGCGCCACGATGGCGAGGCCGGAAGGCCGGTGGCGCAGCCGAACCGCTGAATCCGTGGTGTTGACATGCTGGCCCCCGGGGCCGCCTGCCCGGAAGCTTTCGAATTCGCACTCCGCCGCCAAGGCTTCGTCATCCTTGGGGAGTCGCCAGCCTTCCGGGAGAAGCGAGGCTGGGGGCATGTCATCTGGATTCATGAGCGGGTATTCCTGGTTTCTCCGATCTTACATCCGCGCAGCGGAATTCAACGCCCTTGGGACAGAGAAGCGCCGGCTTGCCGAAATTTCGTTCCCGGCCAGAATCTTGCCGCAGATCGGATTAAACCTCGATTCCGAAGCTGAAACTGTGAGTCAGTCTTCAATCTTGAATGTTAAATCTTTGATTTTGTGCGCGTTCTGTTGAATCTTGAATTTTGA